>JACPFM010000108.1 GCA_016182965.1 Deltaproteobacteria bacterium
GGTGACCGGCGCGTCGCACTCCTCCTGCAGGATGAGATCGTGCCCGATGCAGAGCCCGACCTGTGCGACCAGATCGACCTTGGCCTCGTTGAGCAGCTTCGCCTGCGCGACCGGGTTGCAGATCGCCGCGAACTCGTCGGGGTGGGCCTTGGCGAGATCGATCTCCGAGTAGTCGATGGCGCCGACGCGGCAGCAGACCAGCTCGGCGTCGAGGCCCGCGCGCTTCAGGAGCTTGCCGAGGTGCTGCGCCTCCTTGATCAGGCTGACGCAGAAGGCGACGCCGATCTTCGCGAGGCCGCGGGCGTGCGCGTACGCGACCAGCTCCTCGACGCGGTTGCGGAGCACGCGCTCCCCGGTGAACGGCGTGCCGTCGGCGGCCACCATCGTGGCGTGGCGCTCGGGCTCGCGGTAGGGCGCGGGATCGTGGGCGAGCGCGAGGTGCGTCCGGGTCGGGCAGGTCTTCGGCATGCGCGCGGTCTCGCCGCGGAAGCTCGCGGCGGTCGCACAGTACAGGCAGCCGTACGGCTGAGCCTTCGGCGACGGATCCATCGACGGTAGGAACCGCGCCGGCGCGCGAGGGTTCGCCGCCTGTCCGAGGGAGGTCGCGCTCAACCGCGCGGGAGCTCGACCTTCCCCAGGCGCAAGGCGTTGGCGATGACGGACACCGAGCTGAGGCTCATCGCCGCGCTCGCGATCATCGGCGACAGCAGCCATCCGGTGAGCGGGAAGAGCACGCCGGCCGCGATCGGCACGCCGAGCACGTTGTAGACGAACGCGAAGAACAGGTTCTGGCGGATGTTCCGCATCGTCGCCTCGCTGAGCGCCCGCACGCGCGCGATCGCGCGGAGATCGCCGCGCACCAGCGTGACGCCGGCGCTCTCGATCGCGACGTCGGTGCCCGAGCCCATCGCCACGCCGACGTCGGCGCGCGCGAGCGCGGGCGCGTCGTTCACGCCGTCGCCGGCCATCGCCACCACGCGCCCCTGCGCGCGGAGGCCGGCCACGATCTCGCTCTTCGCCTGCGGCAGCGCGCCCGCCGCGACCTCGTCGATGCCGAGCTTCGCGGCGACCGCGCGGGCGGCCTTTGGCTCGTCGCCGGTGACCATCATCACCCGCAGGCCCGCCGCGCGGAGCGCAGCGAGCGCCGCCGGCGTCGACTCCTTGATCGGATCGGCGACCCCGAGCAGGGCGGCGACGCGCCCGTCCACCGCGAGGAACATCACGGTGTCGCCGTCGGCGCGCAGCCGGTCGGCGCGGTCGCGCGCCGGGCGGAGGTCGACGCCGTGCTCCTCGAGCAGCCGGGCGTTGCCGAGCAGCACGCGGCGCCCGTCGACCGTCCCTACGACGCCCTGACCGGTGACCGATTCGAACGCGCCGGCCGCCACGATCGGGACGTCCTCCCGGCGTGCCGCCGCCACGATGGCGTCGGCGAGCGGGTGCTCGCTGGCGAGCTCGATCGATCCGGCGAGGCGCAGCGCCTCCGCGCGATCGGTTCCCTCGAAGACCTCGATCGCCTGAAGCTCCGGCTTGCCCACGGTGAGCGTGCCGGTCTTGTCGACGACGAGGGTGTCCACGCGCGCGAGCCGCTCGAGCGCCTCGGCGTTCTTCACCAGGACGCCCGCGGTCGCGCCACGCCCCGTCGCGACCATGATCGAGATGGGCGTCGCGAGCCCGAGCGCGCAGGGGCACGCGATGATCACCACCGCGATCGCGTTGGCCAGCGCGTAGGCCGAGCGCGGCTCCGGTCCGACGACGAGCCAAACCACGAAGGTCGCCACCGCGATCGCGATGACCGCGGGCACGAACCACGACGACACCCTGTCGGCGAGCGCCTGGATCGGCGCGCGACTCCGCTGCGCCTCGCCGACCATGCGGACGATCTGGGCGAGCATCGAGTCGGCGCCGACCTTCTCCGCCTCGATGAGCAGCGACCCCTTGCCGTTGACCGTCCCGCCGGTGACCGCGCTGCCTCTCGCCTTCCCCACCGGGACCGGCTCGCCGGTGAGCATCGACTCGTCGACCGACGACGTGCCCTCGAGGACGCGCCCGTCGACGGGCAGGCGCTCTCCGGGGCGCACCCGCAGGCGATCGCCCACGACGACCTCGTCGAGCGGCACGTCGCGCTCGCTGCCGCCCGCGTCGACGCGCCGCGCCTGCTTCGGGGCGAGGCCGAGCAGGGCCTTGATCGCGCTGCTCGTCCGGCTGCGCGCGCGCAGCTCCAGCACCTGACCGAGCAGGACCAGCGTGGTGATCACCGCCGCGGCCTCGAAGTACACGTGCGGCGCGCCGCCGTGGCCGCGGAACGTCGCCGGGATCGCCGACGGCGCGAGCAGCGACAGCGCGAGCACCGCGACGCTGAACGCATACGCTGCGCCGATCCCGAGGGCGATGAGCGTGAACATGTTCAGGCTCCGGTTCTTCACCGAGGCCCAGCCGCGCGCGAAGAACGGCGCGCCACCCCAGAGCACGACCGGCGTCGCGAGGACGAGCTGCACGACGAGCGTCGTCCATGGCGCGATCGCGTGCTGGAGCGGCTGACCGGGGATCATCTCGGACATCGCGAGCAGCAGCAGCGGCGACGAGAGCGCGACGCCGACCCGGAAGCGCCGCGTCATCGAGGCGAGCTCGGGGTTGGCCCTGTCCTCGGCCGTCGCGACGCGAGGCTCGAGGGCCATGCCGCAGATGGGGCAGCTGCCCGGCTCGTCCCGGACGATCTGCGGGTGCATCGGGCAGACCCACTCGGTCGGGCCGCGGACCGGCTCGGCCGCCGCCCATGTCGGCTCGCCCGACCGGCGATCTGGGCGATGAACGTGAGGCGCGGCGTGCGTGTGCATGACGTCCTCCCTCCCGCCGGCGCACCGACGCGGGGCCTCACATGCAAATGCGCGACACCCCGGGCCTCGGCGCGGGACGCTGGAGCTCGATCGCTCGTCGAGCCCGTGCTCGACCTTCGACCCTCGACCTTCGACACCTTCGACCCGAGCTCCCCGGGTTGAAACACCTCAGTCCGGGGGCATTTTCCGACAGGTCTTCAGCTTCAGAGCGCCGTTGCGCGCGGCGGATGGCGTCGTTCGAGCTCCGCGCCGAGACGCGCGAGCGTCGGCTCGTCGAGGACCTCCTGGATGCGCTCGAACAGCGAGCGCTCCTCCTTGCGCACGTGCGCCTCGAGGAGCCTGCCGAGACGATCGAGCAGCGCCTCCACCCGCGCGTCTTCGAGGCTGCGATCGCCGAGCTGCGCCACCAGGTCGCGGACCTCGACGTGCTCGCGTTCGATCTCGCGCCAGACGCCGTCGAGCTCGGCGTCCTTGCCGAGGATCGCCGCGGTGAGCACCTCGTCCTCGGCGACGAAGTGCGGCTCGAGCTCGTCGCGGAACGCGCGGATCACGTGGTCGGCGAGCGCGCGCGGCTCCTTGGGGAGCTGCGCGCGCAAGGTCGGCGAGGTCGTCGACTGCACGCCCCGCGCGAGCTGGAGCGCGAAGTGGTGATCGCGCGAGAGCGGCCGTAGCGCGTCGTGGCGGCGGATGGGCATGACTCCTCCTCGAGCAGCTTTCGAACGAGCACCCTTCGTGCCGGGGCCCGCTCAGCGCCGGGTCACCTCGGCGCTCCAGACCTCGGGGCCGTCGTCGACCTTGCGGAACGTAAATGACCCTTCGGGCTCGGTGGCCGAGAGCATGTAGTACATGCAGCTCGGATCGTGGTCGACGGTGAGCCGCAGCGTCGCGCCGGCGCGAAGCACGCGGTAGGCGCCGAGGATCGTCTCCAGGCGATCCTTGGGCTCGACGTCGCGCACGTCGACTTCCATGTAGCCCCTGCTGTCGCGATTGTCGTCGCGATTGTCGTCGCGATTGTCGTCGCGATTGTCGTCGCGATTGACGTCGGCGGCCTCGATCTCCGTGGCGACCGCCTCGCGATCGTGCGCGCGCGCGAGGTCCGGACGAGCGGCGGTCATCGGCGCGACGATCATCCCGCCGCCTTTCCGATGAGGACGCGCCAGACGGTGGGGCCCTTCTCGACGTAGGTCCACTCGTACTGCCCGGAGCGCGTCGCCTCGAACTGGTGGCGGAGCGGGAACGGATCGTGGTCGTTGATCAGCGTGAAGGCTTCGCCCGCGGCGAGGCTGTCGAAGGTGCGGAAGATCGCCGGGTGCTTCTCGCGCGGGGGGACCATGCGGATGTCGAGCTCGATGCTGGCCATTGTTCTCTCTTTCCTCTCAGGCGGTGTCTCAGGCGGTCTTGTGGCGGATGAACAGACGAACGAGGTCCGGTGACTGCTCGCGGACCTCCCAGGTGAAGCCGCGCTCGGCGAGCTTCGGCAGGAGGAGCTGCGGGACGCGCACGTTGAGCTGGACGAGCGTGCCGCCGCGCGGCAGCGACGCGAGCGCCTCGAGCGTGCGCACCATCGGCTCTGGCGGCTCGAGATCGCGCACGTCGAGGAACACCACGTCGTCGCCGCTCTTCGGCTCGGGCGCGGGCGCTCCGCCGGTCGCGATCCGTCGCTGCGCGTCGCGGTGGAACCACACGCGCCAGTCCTCGTCTCCGAGTCGCTCGGTCGCGTGGGCGAAGCCACGCTTTGCGAAGACGCCGTAGAGCGGCGCCGGCTCGAAGATGGCGCGGACGCGGAGCACGCCGTCGGCGGGCAGCGCCTTGGCGGCGTCGACGATGCGCTGGAACGGCTCGCGGCCGGCGCGCAGATCCTCGCGCACGTCCAGATCGACGATGCGCGCGGCGGGGGTTCGGGCGAGCGCGGCCGGCAGCGGCGGCAGCTCCGGCGCGGGCGCGCGCGGCATCGCCTCGTCGGTCGCGCCGCCGACCGCGCCCTCGGTCAGCGCGCGGTTGAGCCGCTCGAGCAGGCCGCACGCGTCGACCCGGGCGATGCGCGCCGCCTGCTCGACGGTGACGAGGTTCGCGAACGTGCGGCGCAGCGCGCCGTTGCGGAGCTTCTCGAACGCGGGTGACGCGCTCACCAGCACCTCGAGCAGGCGCTCGTCCCTGGCGAGCACCGCCGCGACGCGATCGGTCGCCTTGATCGACACGCTCATGCGAGCCTCCTCCGCGCGATCTGCGCGACCACGACCGCCTGCAGCAGCGCGCCGCCGGCGAAGACGACGGCGGACGCGCGCGCGAGCAGCGGGGCTCCGAGCAGCGTCGACGTCGCGAGACCGAGCCACCCGAGCGAGAGCAGCGCGGCGTCGATCGTCGCCACGCGGTTCGAGAACAGCTCGGAGACCTTGGGGACCTTGCGCTTGCCCACGAACGGGCCGAAGCGGTGGTACCAGACGATGAAGGGGACGATCTTGTAGTAATGGCCGGCGATGAACAGCGTCACCGCGCCGAGCAGGACGACGAAGTAGGTCGTCAAGAGCCGCAGGTCGGCGAGGCCCCGACCGAGCGCGAGGGGCGCGAGCAGCACCGCCGCCGCGAGTGCGATCACGCCGGCGCCGGCGAGGCGCATCCCGACGTCGATCGTCCGGCGCTTGCGGTGCCGGTAGAACGTCGCGGCCTGAACGATGAACGCGACGACGCCAGCGGACCCGAGCGCGCCGGCGATCGCGAGGCGCGCGCCGGAGGTCACCGGCACCGAAAGCAGCGCGGCCGACGCGAAGAGGAACCCGACGGCGAGCCACGCCGGGCGCTCGCTGCCTCCGTGCGAGAGGAGGAACATCGGGAGCAGCCGGTGCGCGACGCCGACCATCACCAGCAGCACGAACCCGACGATCGCGATGTGCGCGTGCTGTGCGACGACGGCGAAGCGGTCGGCGACGAGCGAGCCGTCGTGGAGCCCGAGCGCGAGGAGCACGCCGTACGCCGGAGTCAGGACCAGGAACACCGCGGAGCCGGCGAGCGCCCACCACGTGAGCGAGCGATCGGTGACCGGCGAGAGGGTCGAGACGAGGTTGATCGCGAAGGTGAGGAACGCGATCGCGAGCGCGCCCGCGCCGGCGTGCAGCAGCCCGCGCGAGCCGCCGAGCAGCGCGAGCACGAAGCAGCCGACGCCGATCGTCTGCGCGCCGAAGGCGACGTGCGCCGCGACGCGTGAGCGCATCGGCCGCCCGACCGCCACCGGCAGGAACTGGCAGAGCGCGCCGAAGATCGAGAGGACGATCCAGCCCAGCGTGAACAGGTGCACGACCGCGACCACGCGCGGCAGGTGGAACGCGCCGCCCGCGAGATCGGGTGCGACCCACACCAGACCGACGGCGCCGCACGCGTAGTACGCGAGCGCGGCGCCGAAGTGCTCGGCGGGCAGTCCCGGCGAGGAGGCCTCGGGCGCGGGCAGCGCCGCCTCGAGCGATCGCGGCATGGTGGGAGAGACGTCCACGGCACGCCGCTCCAAGCACCGCGCGTGCCACGCTCCCGCGCCCGCTCCGCCGAGGGTCGACGAGGGAGTCGCCGGACCGCGATCGCGCGGCGTCAGGTCTTCGTGCCGGCGAGGCGGCGCGCGTCGTCGAGCTTGCGATAGAGCGTTCGCTCGGAGATCCCCAGCGCCTTGGCGAGGGTCGCGCGATCGGTCGTGCGATCGAGCGCCCAGCGCAGATAGCCCGCCTCGATCTGTTCGAGCGGCGCGAGGTCGTGCACGACGAACGCGTGCGCGGCGGGCGGCGCCGCGGCGGGCGGGCGGCGCGCCTCGAGGAGCTCGAGCGGCATGTGTTCGGGCAAGAGCTCGTCGCCGTCGGCGAGGAGCGCCATGCGCTGCACGACGTTTCGGAGCTCGCGCACGTTGCCCGGCCAGTCGTGCTGGACGAGGCGCGCGAGCGCGTCGGGGTGCGCCCGCTTGCCCGGATGCCGCTGCTGCAGGAACGCCTCGCAGAGCAGCGGGATGTCGGACGCCCGCTCGCGGAGCGGCGGCAGGATGACGGGGAACGCGTTGATGCGGTAGTAGAGGTCCTGCCGGAAGGTGCCTTCGCGCACCATCGCCGAAAGATCGCGGTGCGTCGCGCAGACCAGGCGGAAGTCGGCGCGCTGCGGCTCGGTCCCGCCGACCCGGCGGAACGTGCCCGATTCGAGCAGCCGCAGCAGCTTCACCTGGAAGGGGAGCGGCACGTCGCCGATCTCGTCGAGGAAGAGCGTGCCGCCGGACGCCGCGTCGATCAGCCCACGCTTGGCCCTCGAAGCGCCGGTGAACGCGCCCTGCTCGTAGCCGAACAGCTCCGACTCGAAGAGCGACTCGGGCAGGCCGCTGCACTCCACCGGCATGAACGGCCGGCTCTGGCGCGCGCTCATCTGGTGGACGGCGCGCGCGGCGAGCTCCTTTCCGGTCCCCGACTCGCCGAGGACCAGCACGGGGACCTCGCTGCGCGCGGCGCGCTGCAGCAGGCCGAGCGCGCGGAGGAAGCTCGCCGCGCGGCCGACGAGCTCGCCGCGCGGCTTGGAGGCCGACTCCGGGATTTCGTGGATTCGCTCGAGGAAATAGGCCGCGCGGCCGTCGACGCCGAGGACCGGCTCGAGCTCGATGTCGACGTGATAGGGGCCCGTCGCGCCGTGGTGGATCTGGAAGACGCGCTGACGGGTCCCCGAATCGAGGGTCGCGCGCAGGGGGCAGGGGCCGCCGTTCTCGTCGCACGGCGAGTCGTAGCCGTGCGCCGCCGAGAAGCACGAGGAGCCGCTGACGCGAACGTCGCCGTACTTCGCGCGATACGCGGCGTTCGCCGCGAGGATGCGGTGATCGACGGTCAGGAGGATCGCCGGCTCGGTCACCCGCTCGAGCATCGCCCGGAGCTCGGGACTGACCGGCGGGCGCTTCTTGCTGACCTGGAGGAGCACCGACGTAACGTGCCACATGTGGCAGCCGTGGCAAGACACGACTGCCACGAATGGCAGTCTGCTGCGACTGCCTGCTCCCGTCGCGTTTGCGGGACGTCGGTCGCCTCTCGGGGAGCGCTTCGATCGGTTCGCCCGCCTGCCGCGACGCGAACGGTAGGATGTCGCGATGGCAAGAAGATGGGGCTGGGCGCTGATCGGGCTCTCGATCGCCTGCAGTGCGCCGCGTGACGTCGAGCCGATCGCGCAGGTCTCGAGCGCGGTCGCCCAGGGGCCGTGGTCGATCCTCCCTTCGTCGCCGCCGCAGCTGACGGGGCACACGGCGACGCTGATCGGCGAAGGCCGCGTGCTGGTGATCGGCGGCGTGAACGCGATCGACGCCGCGCAGGACCGCGGATACCTGCTCGTGCACACGCCCGGCAAGCGCGTCGTCGAGACGAAGCTCGCGGGCAAGCTGGTGGAGGCGCGCCAGGGCCATACCGCGACGACGATGGCGAGCGGCAAGATCCTCGTCGCGGGCGGCGAGGCCGGGATCGAGGTCCGCTCGACCGCCGAGCTCGTCGACACGACGACCACCTTGACGACGCTCGCCGCGCCGATGCGCGGACGCCGCACCAAGCACGCGGCGGCGGCGCTGCCGGACGGGAAGGTGCTGGTCGTCGGCGGCCGCGCGGCGCTCGCGGAGCTCTCGTCCGCCGAGATCTACGATCCGGGCACCAACACCTGGTCGGACGCGCCGCCGATGAGCACCCCGCGTGTGTTCCCGACCGCGACGACGCTGAACGACGGGACGATCCTGGTCGTCGGCGGCACGACCAGGAACGCGGACCTGTTCGATCCGAAGACGAAGACGTTCACGCGCGTCGGGAACATGACCGATGCGCGCGTCGGCCACGTCGCGTCGAAGCTGCCGAGCGGCAAGGTGCTGGTCGCCGGCGGCTACACCGAGCTGCTCGGACCGTCGAGCGCCGCGGTGACCCCGACCGCGGAGATCTACGATCCGGCGACCAAGGCGTGGACCAAGGTCCCGCCGATGCCGACGCCGCGCGGCAACGCCACCGCGACGCTCCTTCCGAACGGGGCGGTGCTCGTCGCCGGCGGGCGCGTCGAGCTCACCCCGCTCAACTACGTCGACGTCTACGACGAGAAGACCAACGCGTGGCAGAGCGGCTCGCCGATGGTCCTGCCGCACGCGCTGCACACGGCCACCGCGTTCTCCAACGGCGACGTGCTGGTCGTCGGCAGCGCGTTCAGCGAGCTGTTCACGCTGCTGCCTCAGGCGACGGAGTGCAGCCGCGCCGCGGACTGCGAGACGGGGTTCTGCGTCGACGGCGTGTGCTGCGCGACCTCGTGCACCGGCGGCTGCGAGCGCTGCGACACGAGCGGCGCGAGCGGAGCGTGCACCGCCGTCAGCGGCGCGTTCAACCATTGCGCGCCGGGGAACACCTGCATCAAGAACGCGTGCGTCCCGAGCGCGGGCACGACGTGCTCGGCCGATCGCCTCTCGGTCGTCTCGAAGGACGGCGCGCCGACCTCGTGCGCGCCGTACGTCTGCGACAACAGCGTCGGCGTCTGCGCGAAGGAGTGCGCGTCGTCGGTCGACTGCGCGCCGGGCTCGCTGTGCAGCGCCGGGACCAAGCAGTGCGTGCCCGCCGCGCCGGCGGCCGACGACGAGGGCGGGTGCGCGGCCTCGCCGCGCCCGTCGCGTCCGTGGGGTGCCGCGTTCGCAGCGGTCGCGGCGCTCGCCGGGGTGGTGGTGGCGCGCCGGCGCCGCGCCGCGCGAACGCGCTGATGGCGCGTCGCGCCTCCGCGCTCACCCTGGCGCTGCTCGCCGCGCTGCCCCTCGGGTGCCGCGGCGAGACCGCCGATCCTCCGCCCGAGGGAAGGACCGAAGACCGCGGAGTGCGCGCCGACCCATCTGGCGATCGGTGTCGCGTGCGTGCCGCGCCTCGATGGCTGCGCCGCCTCCGAGGTCGCGACGCTCGGCGTGGGGTGCCGAGCGGTCGGCGTGCCTTCCGACGGATGCGCGCCGGGCTTCGTGCACGACGGGAAGGGCGCCTGCGCGCCGGTGCTGCCGGAGACAACGTGCGCGCCCGGCTCGTTCGCGCGCCCGGGCGAGGCGACCTGCGCGCCGATCGACGCGTGCGGGAGCGAGCGCTACCCGAAGGTCGAAGGCGCAGCGCTCCACGTCGACGCGGCGTACGCCGGCGGCGACTCCGACGGGACCGCGGGTTTCCCGCCCTGACGACTGATGACTGACGACTGATGACCCAGTCTGCGCAGCCAGCCAGGAGCCGACGGCCCGCGATTGCGACCGTTGATTCAGCGCTCCTTCAGCTTGCCGTTCATTCCGAGGTTCTTCGCGCCGACCAGCTGCGTGTCCTTGACGGTCACGTTCGCGTTGGTCGAGAGCTCGAGCGCGGTCTTGCCGATGATCTTCGAGTTGCGCGCGTCGATCTTGGGGTTCATGCCGCCCTCGATCGCCACGTCCGCGGCCTCGACGCGCGCTCCGTCGAGGCGGATGTCGGCGTTCATGCTGGCTCGGATGGCGACGTCCTCGGCCTTGATCACGCTCTTGCCGGTGATCTTGATCTTGGCGTTCAAGCCGGCCTCGATCGCCACGTCGTCGCCGACGAGCGTCGAGTCCTCGATGGTGATCTCGGCGTTGGTGCCGCCCTCGATCACGCGCGGCGCCCTGATCTTCGAGCGCCGGATGAAGATCTTGCAGTTCACGTTGCCGTGGATCGCCGTCTCCTTCAGCGTGACGTCCTTGTCCTCGATCTGGACGCGGCCGTTGAGCGGGCACGTCGCCGGTAGCTCGGACTGCGTGGAGAAGGCGGACTTCGGCGCGCCCATGGTGGGAACGGCGCGCGTGGCGCGCAGGGCGGCCCACGCGGCCGCGCCCGCGCCCGCGATGATCACGAACGCGACCACGGCGATGATCGCGCCGGCGCCCGACGCCGCGCGCGGCGCGCTCGAAGGCGGCGCGACGACGATTTGGATCTGCGGGATCTGTTGACGCGGCGGCTGAGGAGCTTGAATCGCGATCGTCGAGCCGCAGTAGATGCACTCGATCGAAGAGCCCGGCGTGGCGGCGGAGGCCTCCACGTTCGCGCCGCACTTCGGGCACGTCACCAGTTTCGCCGTGGCCATGACTGCCTCCGACGATAGCCGATGACCGCGAGCAACGCGCCTCGCGCCGCGCTCCCCAACCCGCTCGAGGCGAGAATTCGCTATTTCTTCAGGCGCACCGCCGCGATTCCCTTCGCGGGGATCCGCAGGGACGTCAGGGCGGTCCGCGGCGCCGTCGCCGTCGTCGTCGGGTCTTCGAAGCCGGTCACCGAGACGCGGTACGTCTGGTCGCCGGAGAGCTTCGCCAGCGCCGCCGAGGGGAGCTGCCCCTTGCCGGTCGCGCCGTCGAACGCGCAGTGCAACGACGTGATCGTCGGCAGGTCGAGCGTCGGCGAGAGGCTGACGACGATGACCCGGCTGCCGCCGCTCCACGTCGCGACCGGGGCGGTGTCGGCCAGATCGCAGGCGGGGGCGTCGGCGGTGGTCCGCTGGCTGCAGCCTCCGAGCGACTTCGGCTCGAACGTCGCCGGCGACTTCACCTTCAGATCGATCGCGGGGAACGAAGAGCCGCCGGTGGCGACGACGCGGACCTCCTCGCCCGCCGGGAAGAGCCCGGGCTGGATGATGCGCCCGAAGCCGTTGCTCGGGTCGATGGCGAGGGGGACCGCATCGCCGATGGTCGGGCTGCTCACCGTCACCGTCCCCGGATCGAGCACCGTGCCCTTGGTCGCGTCGTCGGTCTTGGTGCACGTGCGCACCTCGCAGCCGGCGACCGACTCGCTGGTGCAGCTGACGCCCGTCTTGCGCCCGGTCGCGAAGAACGCCTGCACGATGCGCTCGGAGGCGCCGTTCGCGATCACGGCGATCTCGACGTCGGAGGTCGGCGCGGACCACGCGATCGGCGCGGGCGCAGTGATCGAGGCCGCGCCGTCGTCGGAGGAGCAAGCGAGCACGGTGATCGAAGTGGCAGCGAGGAGCGAGGCAAGACGCATGGCGCGAAGGCGTAGCCCGCGCACGCGAAGACCTCAACCGTCGGCTCGGGACGGCGAGGTCGAGGAGATCACACCGGGTCCGGCACCGTCAGCCCGGGCGGCGGCTTCCGGGCGCCGAGGATCCACGGCAGCGTGAGGCGGTGGAAGTTGTAGTCGGCCTCGAGCCCGGCGAGCACGCTGGTGAGGCCCCACTGCAGCCGGTTCACGAAGGTGTTCTCGACCGGCATCTTCAGCGGCTTGGGGAGGTTCGGCAGCACCTCCCCCTTCTTCCACACGATCTTCCGCTCGCCGCGCACGATGAAGGCGACGTTCTCGCGCGCGACCTCCTTGGTGTGGAGGAACGGCTCGTCGTCGGTGAGCGGCCGGATGAGCTGTTCGGTGTACGTCTTGTAGAGCGGCCACCCCTCTTCGTCGGTGGGATCGAAGCCGTAGACCTCGACCAACGCGCGGGAGAACTCGTCGTCGTCGCGGCGCATGCGGGCGAGGATCACGCGCTTCATGCCGGCGATCATCTGGTCGCTGAGCACGCGCACGCAGCCGAAGTCGAGGAACCCGATCTTCACGTCGTCGTCCTTCGACACGATGAAGCGGTAGTTGCCCGGGTGCGGATCGGCGTAGAGCGTGCCGTACTCGTAGAGCGACCGGAACATGAACTTCCAGATCGTCTTGGTCGCCACGTGCCGCTGCGACCACGGCGCCGACTGGGTGAACGTGTGGTAGTCGATGCCGTCGATGTACTCGTTCACCAGCACGCGCTTGGTGGTGAGCGAGTGCACCACGCGCGGGATGACGATCGATGGATCGTCGGCGAAGAACGCGCGGAACGCGTCGGTCGCCACCGCCTCCTGCGTGTAGTCGATCTCGGCGAGGAAGACGCGCTTGATCTCCTCGAGCCCTTCCTTGCTCTGATAGCGGCGGCCGATGGGCGCGATCATCTGCTCCATCACCGCGACGGTCTTGAGGTCGTTCTCGATCGCCGTGTCGATGCCCGGGTACTGCACCTTCACGGCGACGCGCTCGCCGCTGCGCAGTCGCGCGCGGTGCACCTGGCCGATCGACGCCGCGGCGAACGGCTCGCGCTCGAACTCCGCGAAGATCTCCTCGGGCGGCGCGCCGAGCTCGCTCTTGATGACCTTCTCGGCGGCCTCGGGCGACAGCGGCGGCGCCTTGGCCTGCAGTCGCTTGAGGACCTCCTGGAACTTCTCTTCGTAGCCGGGAGGGGCGAGGCCATCGATGTAGCTGGCCATCTGCCCGATCTTCAGCGGGAGTCCCTTCATCTCGCCGAGCGTCTTGAGCATCGCCTCGGCGGTCTTCTTCGCCTCTTTGAGGATCTTCTCGCGCTGGCGCTGCTGCTCCTCCTCGTCGATCTCGCCGGAGAGGCGCTTCTTCACGCCGGCGATCGCCAGGGGGACCGCCCTCGTGCCGAGCGCGCCGAGGCGCGCGAGTCGGCCGAAGCGGCCGGTCGGCGGCCTGCTCGGGCGTTTGGGGTCGTCGGGGATCGACATGTCGAAGGTCGAGGGGCGCGCGAGTGTCGAAGGTCGAGATGTCGAAGGTCGAGATGTCGAAGGGCGAGATGCCTCTCGCGAGGCGCTCCGGGAGCATAGCGCGCGTGCGTCGGGGCGCTCGCTTTCCGGCGGTGCTTGACTTCCCGCGCCCGAGTTTCGAACTTGGACGGCCATGAGCGACCTCGAGCACGCGAAGAATGAGCTGTCGGACGACCTCGGCTCGGCCAAGGTCGAGGCGCTGGTCGAGGCGATGTTCCTCGCCGCCACCGCCGACGGTGAGTTCGCCCCGGAAGAGGCGCTGCAGTTCGCCGCCACCGTCGGCGCCCTCACCGATCGGAAGTGGGAGGGCGACGCCTTGCACCGGCTGATCGGCCGCCTGTCGCTCCAGCTCAAGACCGACGGTCGGCAGAAGCGCATCGAGTCGATCGCCGCGCGCCTGCCGCCGGGCAAGCCGCGCGAGACGGCGATCATCCTCGCCGCGGCGATCACCGCGAGCGACGGCGAGTATCAGGCGTCGGAGAACGACCTGGTCGCCGACCTCGCCGACAAGCTCGGCGTCGATCCGGAGCGCGCGATCGAGCTGGTGCAGAAGGTGCACCGCCGCTGACGTCGCCCCGGTCGCGATCCTCGACACGCCAGCCGCCCTGCGTGGCGACCCGCGTAGTCGTCAGTCGTCAGTCGTCAGTCGTCAGTCATCAGTCAGAAGGCGGGCGTGGCGAGAACGCCAGTGTCTCGTCTCGAGCTGACGACTGATATGCAGGTGAAGCAATCGGACCGACGCGGTTCCAAGGTCGAAGGTCGAAGGTCGAATCGAGACCCCATTTCCACGGGGTTCCAGGGGCTCCGCCCCTGGTTCGACCTTCGACCTTTCGACCAAGTCGACGAACGATTCACCGTCTCTCTGACGACTGACGACTGACGACTGACGACTGACTGACGACTGACGACTGACGACTGACGACTGACGACTGACGACTGACTGACGACTGACGACTGACGACTGATGGACCGGGCCTTCGCCAGCAGCGACCTGTCCGACGCCGAGAATCGCGACCTGAGCGGACGCTGAAATCAGCCGCCGCTGGTGCCCGCGTCGCCGCAAGGATCGGGCGGCGTGGCCGGCGGCGCGACGACCTTGGTGACCGGCTGGATGGTGCCGACGTCGAGCCCGAGCCCGAGCGAGATGCCGTCGCACTCCAGCGTGGTGTCCTGCAGGTTCGGCGCGCCGATGACCACGTCGGGGAAGCGCACGACGCTGCGGTAGAGCGACTGATAGAGCGGGGTGCCGGGGCAGAAGCCCGCGCCGCTCGCGATCGGCCTGAGGAGATCATCGATCGACGAGACGGGGAGGGCGCCCGCGAGCACCGCGCGACGGGCGCTCTTGTGATCGGGGTTGAGCTCGAGCGTGATGATCGTGGAGTCGAGCTTCAGCGGTACGTAGAGCGAGCTGGACACCGGCAGCAGGAGCGACCGCAGCTCGGGATCGCCGGAGACCCACAGGTGATTGCGGATGTACCCCTTGGGGAAGTCCGCGCGCGGCTTCTCGATCGAGCCGTCGATCACCGTGTCGCTGACGATCTCGCGCACGTCGGAGCCGTCCCACCGGACGGCGCCCTTGGCCGCCTCGGACGCGCGGTAGAACTTGCCGGGCGTGTACGGATCGTCGGCGGTGTCGTCGACGTCGTCGAGCCGCAGGAGCCACGTGTTCGAGCCCTCGAGCAGGCCGTCGTTGACGCGCTTCTCGAACCCTTCGCTCGACAGCTTGATGAGCGCGATGACGTGTCGGCCCCAGTTGTTGTCGCGGCAGCCGTTGCCGTCGGCCAGCCAGTCCTGCTGCGCCTCGGGGTGGCGCCGGCAGGTGCCGACGTTGCGCACCGAGTCCGCCTCGCTCGTGCAGATCTTGTCGAGGTCGTAACCCCACTCCTTCCACGCGTCGGCGCTGTCGACGCCGAGCGACGTCTGCGAGCCGAGGTACATGCGCTTGACGCCGAACCACAGCGTGCGGCCGGTGCCCGAGGGCTTGGCCTCGCCAGCGGGGCGCGTCGGCAGGCGCGCCGGGGCAGGGCCGGTGTCGGCCGCGTCGGCGACGTCGGCGACCGCGGTGTCGGTGCCCGTGTCGGGCCGCGACGCGGGGCGCGCCTGGTAGTCGTCGTACGACAGGATTTGCGCGCACGACGCCAGCGCGACGGGGGTGCCGAGGAGCGCGGCGAGCACGAACGGGCGGCTCATCCTCCACCTCCCGCGTCGTCGCAGATGGACGGCTTCACGTACGGGCGGACCACGCGCGAGGGCGGCTGCGCGCGCACGGCGGTGACGCCGATGCCGATCGAGAGGGCGTCGCACGTCAGGGTCGTGTCTTGGAGATTGGGGGCGTCGGTGACCACGTCCATCATGCGGGCAAAGGAGCGGATGAACGAATCGTACAACGGCGCGCCCGGGCAGACGCCGGTCAACTCGGCGATCGGGCGAAAAACCGTCTCGATCGCGCTGCCGGGCACGGCGCCGCCCATGATGCCGGCCTCCCCGACGTCGTGCGTCGCGTCGAGGCGCAGCGTGACCACCGCCCCGACCACCGGCATGCGGATGGACGTCGACTGGATGGGGAGGGTGATCTCGAACTTCGAGGGCTCGCCGGAGACGAACACGTTGCCCGCGAGCCAACCGCTCGCGAACAGCGTCTTCGGCCTCTCGAGATCACCGTCGTAGACCGAATCCTCCTCCACGTCGCGAAGGTCGGTGCCGTCGAACCTCGGCGCGGAGGCGCCGTAGTCCCACCAGGTCGCCGCGCGGTACAGCTTGCCGACGACGTACGGATCGTCCGGTCCGTCGTCGAGGTCCTCGAGCTTCAACAGCCAGGTGCTCGCGCCCTTCTTCACCTGATCGTTGGCGGTCCTCTCGAACTCGCTGTCGAAGGCGCTGACCAGCGGGATGATCTGCGAGCCGAAGTTGTTGTCGCGGCAGCGGTCGCCGTCGAGCAGCGACATCTGATCGGCGCCGGCCGGCCTGCGGCAGGTGCCGACGTTCTCGCGCGACTCGCGCTCGCCGGTGCAGACGTTGTCGACGTCGTAGCCGATGCGCCGCCACGGTCTGTCGGTGCTGCCGCCGCCGACCTCCTGCGCGAGGAAGAAGTGGTCGACCACCAACCACACCGTGCGCCCCTTGCCGCTCGGCTCGACGGGGCCGGCGGGGCGCGGCGGCGGATGGATCGGTTGCTCGCCGGCGTCGGCGTCCTGCACCGACGTGTCGACCGCCACGTCGACCACCGCGTCGGTCAGCGGCGCCGTGGCTTCGCGGCCCCGCGCGGAGTACTCGTCGTAGCCGAGGAGATCGGCGCACCCCGTCGCCGAGAGGAGCGTCACGCTGGCGAGCGAGAGCACCCACGGGCGGGGGGGCATGATCAGAACCGGCCGAAGGCCGCGAGGCCCGCGCCGTCGCGCGAGGCCCACGGGGAGAGGTGCGCGCCTCGATCGGAGTCCTTCTTGGGGGCGGAGGGCGTCAGCGCCCACCACACGATGCCGACCGTCAGCGCGGCGGCGCCGACGGCGGTCACGATCGTCGAGCCGGTGGCGAGCGCGCGACCGTCATCGAGCCCCTGCGGATCGCAGAGCTTGTTCGCGTCGCAGGAGTCGTCGCGCTTCTTCATCGACGCGTAGCCGAGCCCGAGGCCGACGCCGACAGCGGCCGCTCCCACGGCGGTGACCACGATCGGCAGCGTCTTCGAGGGCGCCGCCTGCGTGTCGCTCGGGTGCTTGCTGTCGGCGAAGAGGACCACCGAGATGGCCTTGTTCTGCTTCTCGGCGAGCGTCGCGCTGCCCTCGAAGGGGAGCCGCCCGGGCGCCTCGGCGTGCACCGAGTGCTTGCCCGGATCGATGTCGATCGAGGTGTTCCACGCGGCGCGCGGCAGATCGGTGCCGTCGAGGGTGATCTTCAGGCCGGGGACGTCGTCGACGACCTTCACCGTGAGACGGGGCACGCGAGGCTCGAGCTCGTCGGCCTCCTTGCGCGCGTAGTCGGCCCACGCGCGGCGCTCGGGCTTCGGATCGAGCGGCGCCTTGCGCGCGAGATCGCGGAAGCTCCGCGCCGCGCTGGCGATCATGCCGAGCCCCTTCTCGACGTACGCGAGGTTGCGCAACGCGCCGAGGGCGCCGGTGAGCTCGTAGGCGCGCTTGAACGCGTCGCGCGCCTCCCTGCACCGCGCCTCGTCGAGGGGCTTCTCGTCGCACTTGTGCTCTTCGTTGAGCTTCACGCCCTTGTCGAACAGATCCTTGGCGATCGCCTGCTCCTGCTCGGTGGGCGCGGCCGCCAAAGGGAGCGACGTCGCGCCGACGACGACGGCGAGCACAGAGGAGACGACGCGCCTTCGAGGAGGCCTGGTGGCGCGGTGCATCGTCACATCTCGTCCTTCTTCTTCCAGAGATCGCCGGGCTTCTGCGTGGGATCGGGCGGAGGAGGCGGCGGCGCGGCCGTCGGCTCGGCCGTCGTCTTGGCCGTGGTCTTGGGCGGGGCGACGACCTTCGGCGCCTTGCCGCCCGGCTTCAGCATGTTCAGCGTCGTCGACACCGTGGTCGAATTGGTCGACGGCGCGGGCTCCGCGGTCTCGCGGTCACGGTCGGCGAGACGACGGGCGGCGGCGCGGGGGACGGCGCGGGCGCCGCGGCGGGCGCGGGCTCCGGCGCGCGCGCGCGCGTGACGAAGAACGCGCCGACGCCGGCGGCGACGCCGACCGCGACGATCGCGACGACGAGCGCCGCGCGATTCCTCGGTCGCACCGGCGCCATCGCGGTGCCGGCCTGCGAGTCTCCGAGCGTGTGCTGCAGACCGCCGACGGAGTCGCCGAGCTGCAGCGCCAGACGCTCGGCGGCGGCGGCGGAGTAGGCGCCGGTCGACCCGGACGCGCTGATGCCGGCGACCATCGAGAGCGAGTCGGACAGATCGCGCGCGTTCTGGAAGCGGTCTTCGGGCTTCTTCGCGAGGCCCTTCTTCACCCACAGATCGAACTCGTGCGGCAGATCGGGCGCGAGCGTGGTCGGCACCGGCGGCTCGGTCGCGACGATGCGCATCGCGAGCTCGCTCAGCGCGCCGGAGCCGAACGGCGCCTTGCCGACCGCCATGCGGTAGACGATGGCCGCGAGCGCCCAGAGGTCGGAGCGCGCGTCGACGGTGCCGCCGCTGATCTGCTCCGGGCTCATGTAGTTGGGCGTGCCGATGAGCGCGCCGGCGCGCGTCGACTGGTTCTCGTCGTGCTCGAGCGTGGCCTTGGCGACGCCGAAATCGAGCAGCTTCACCGCGAGGCCGCCGTCGTCCTGCGACTCGCAGAGGAAGACGTTCGCCGGCTTGAGGTCGCGGTGGATGACGCCCGCGGCGTGCGCGACGTGCAGCGCGCGCGAGAGCTGCGAGGTGATCTTCGCCACGAGGGCGATCGGCAGGCGCCGCTCGCGCTTGAGCCGCACCTCGAGGCCCTCGCCCTGGAGGAACTCCATGACGAGGAACGGCGTGCCGTCGGGGGTGACGCCGTGGTCGCTGACGCGGGTGATGTGCCGGGACGCCTCGCCGAGCCGCGCCGCCAGCTTCGCCTCGCGCTCGAACCGCGCGCGCGGCTCGGCCGCGTTGGCCACCGAGCCGTGGAGGAATTTGATCGCCACCGTGTGGCCGAGCGTCGTGTGCTCGGCCTTCCACACGGTGCCCATCGCACCTTCGCCTGCCGCCTCGAGCAGCCGGTACTTGTCGGCGACGACGACCCCCGGGCGGAGGTTCGGTCCCGATTCCGCGGTCGGCTGCGCAGTCATGGGAAGCGGGGCCTGTAGGCCCGGATGCTCACAGCGTGCACCGATCCGCGCGGATTGGCCAGCTTCCCGCGACGGAAAGCGTGTGGGGGGATGTGCTGCCCGAACCTTTGGCGCACCGCGTCGCTATGATGCGGTGGTGCCCGAGACCCGAACGGCGACCCTCCCCTCGGCGGCGGAGATCGGCGAGATCCTCCACCGCCTGTTCATCGTCCGGGCCGGGACGACGCTGCGCAAGGAGGACGTCCAGAAGACGCACGAGGTTGCCGGGATGCTCCGCGAGCTCTCCCGCGTGCGCCGGGACGCGGCCCTGGTCGACGCGGCCGCAGGCAAGGCCAGCGTCGGCCTGGTTGCGGCCGAGGTGCTACCCATCGGGTCGCTGGTCGTCATCGAGCGGGCGCCCGATCGGGTCGCGGCGTGTCGCGACGCCGCGACGAGGTTGTCGCGGGCGGTACCGGTCGAGGTCCGTCAGGGGGACGTGGCCGACCACCTGGCCTGGCCCGACCGGCCCGACGCGGTGGTCGCCCTGCACGCGTGCGGGGGCGCGTCCGATCGGGTGATCGATCAGGCCGTGCGCGTGGGCACGCGGTGGCTGTTCCTTTCGCCCTGCTGTCACGGCGCGTCGGTCCCTTTCCACGCGCGCGCGCTCGCCATCGCGGGCGGGCTCGGCTGCCCCGACGTGGCCACGCTTCGATGGCGGCTGGCGACGGCGCTGATCGAGACGGAGCGGACGCTGCGCCTGGAGGCCGCCGGCTTCGAGACCGAGGTGCACGAGTTCGTCGGCGCCACCGTGACGCCCCACAACCTGCTGCTCCGCGCGCGGCGCACGATGCAGGAGAAGCGCATGCGCGACGCGGCCGAGAAGCTCGCGCGCCTGCACGGCCGGTGACCGTCGGCGTCCTCGTTGAGTGGTCGCCGTGAGTGGTTAGCGTCTCGCGGTGGAGCCCTTCGTCGTCTTCAGCGTCGATGACGTCCGCTACGGGGTGCCCGCGTCGAGCGTGCTCGAGATCGCGCCGCGCGTGGAGATCCTGCCGCTGCCCGCGGCTCCGTCGGGCGTGCTCGGGGTGATCCGCTACCGCGGATCGCTCGCCGTCGTCGTCGACGTGCGCCGCCGCTTCGGGCACCCGCCGCGCGCTGCGAGCATGGACGATCACCTGCTCGTCGCCTCCGCCAGAGGGCGGGTCCTCGCGCTGCTCGTCGATCGTGTCGAGGGCATCCGCGACATCGATCCGACCACGACCATCGATGAAGGCGTGACGACCGCCGCCGTCGACCGCGTGCTCGCGCTCCCCGATCGGCTCGTGCTGATCGCGGACCTCGAGCGCGCGCTCTCGCTCGAGGACGAGGCCGCGATCCGCGCGAGCCTCGGCTCGTCCGGGCTCGACCGCGGATGAGCGTGCGGCGCGGCGCCCCGCTCGCGGCAGCAGTCAACGCGCGCATCGCCGAGATCTGCCGCACGCGCTTCGGCCTCGAGCTCCCCGACGCGCGCGCGCGATCGGTGGAGGTCGCCGTCGGCCGCGCGGTCGAGGTGCTCGCCGAGCGCGACGCGACGACCCTGCTCGGACGCGTCGAGCGCGGGGACGAGCGCGCGCTCGACGTGCTCGCCGAGCAGCTCACGATCGGCGAGACCTACTTCCTCCGCGATCCGCAGCACTTCGCGTTCGTGCGCGAGGTCGCGCTCCCGGACGCGGCACGGCGCGGGCGCAGAGAGCCCGTGCTGTGGTCCGCCGGCTGCGCGACCGGCGAGGAGGCGTACTCGCTGGCGATCGCCGCCGTCGAGGCGCTCGGCCCGGCCTCGTCGTTCGTGGTGATCGGCACCGACGTCAACGAGCGCTTCCTCGAGCGCGCTCGCGCCGGCTGGTACGGACGGTGGTCGTTCCGCGGCGTCGACGAGCAGACACGCGAGCGGTGGTTCGTCCCGGAGGGCCGAGGGTTCCGCGTGTCCGATCACCTGCGCGCGCGGGTGCGCTTCGCCCGCGTGAACCTCGTCGATCCCGGGCCGGAACGGCCGCGAGGCGTCGACGTCGTCTTCTGTCGCAACGTCCTCATCTACTTCGACGGAGCGAGCGTCGCGCGCGCCGCCCGCCACCTCGTGGACTCGCTCCTCATCGGAGGATGGCTCGTGCCTGGACCCTCCGATCCGATGCTGAACGGCGACCTGCCCCTCGCGGCCGTGCGGTTGCCCGGGCTGGTCGCCTACCGGCGCGAGGCGCCCGCAGCGCAGGCCCGGCGGATGACCGGCCCGCCCGCCATCAAAGCGCTGCACGCACCCTCGCGCCGGTCGAGCGGCGCGACGACCGCCGCGGCGCGCAGCCTCGCCGATGCCGGTGACGCGCACGCGGCGCGGCGCATCGTCGACGACGTGCTGCGCGATCGCCCCGAGGACGTCGAGGCGTACGTGCTGAGGGCGACATTGCGGTACGGCGACGGCGACGACGAGGGCGCGCTCGACGATCTGCGCGCCGCGACGCAGCTCGATCGCACGCTGCCGATCGCGCGGCTGCTCGCCGCGATGTGCCACACGCGGAGGGGCGATCAGGCCGCCGCCGCGCGCTCGCTGCGCGAAGCGATGACGATCCTCGGCGACGCGCCGGACGACAGCCCGACGCGCGCCGGCGGCGGCATGACGAACGCCGAGCTGCGCGCGACGTGCGCGCGGCTGCTGCGCGCGCGGAACGGCGAGGGGAGGAGGCGATGACGGACGCGCGCGACGCGCTCGACGATCCGATCGCCCGGCGCATCCTCGAGGCGCGCACCCGGGCGCTCGCGGCGGCGCCGGACCGCTCGATCCACGACGAGATCGAGGCCGTCTCGCTGGTGGTCGGCGGCGAACGCTACGAGATGACCAGCGAGGCGATCTCCGCGGTGGCCGAGATACGTCGGCTGTGCGCCCTGCCGCACGCGCCGCCGGAGCTGCTCGGGCTCACCCTGCGGCGCGGCGCGGTGCTGCCGGTGTTCGACCTGCGCATCGTCCTCGGCGCGCCGCTGACCGCGCTCCCCGAGCACGGGCGGCTGATCGTGCTCGGGCGCGCCGGCGAGGACGTCGCGCTCGCGGTGGACGCGATCGCCGGCATGCGCGCGATCCCGCGCTCGGAGCTGCGCGACGCGGCGCCCATCGCCACGCCCACGGGCGCCTGGTTCCGCGGGATCGACGCCGACGGTGTCCCGGTCATCGACTCGGGCGCCCTCCTCGACAGCGATCGTCTCGTGGTCGACATCTCGCCCCGGGGGGTCGGGAGGTGACCATGCGCGCGACGGTCGGCACCAAGATCGGCGCAGCGTTCGCCGCGATCACCATCGTGCTCGCGGGCATCGCGAGCTACAGCGCGCTGCGGCACGAGCTGGTCGACGCGCGCATCGAGCTCATCTACACGCGCGGCGCCACGGTCACGCAGGACCTCGGGCGCGCGGCCACCCTCCTCCAGCGCGCCCGCTCGCGATCGTTCTTCCACGCTGCCACCAGCGACCCCGCGGAGATGGAGCGCATCGAGCGGGAGATCGCCGACATCGAGCGCGACCTCGACGCCGCGCTCGCCGCGGTCGAGCGCAAGTTCCCCGACGACGACGTCACGCGCGTGCATCTCGCCGGGATCAGGCAGAACGTCCAGAGCTACCGGGACATCCGCGCGAGCGACGTCCTGCCGCTCAGCCGCGCGAACGATCAGCAAGGTGCGATCCGCGCGATGCTCGCGCGCACGCGCCCGCCCTTCGATCGCGCGAACGACGCGCTCGACGCGCTGATCTCGGCGAACATCGAGCGCACGCGGCGCCTGCACGACGAGGCACGCGGCGCCCTCGGCGAGGCGCGGCGCGTGTCGCTCGTCGCCAGCCTGGCGGCGGCGGTGATGGCGCTGGTGCTGGCCACGTGGCTGTCGCGGAACATCTCGCGCCGACTCGGCGGGCTCGCCGAGGTCGCCGACCAGATCGCGCGCGGCGCGCGCCATCGACGGGCCGACGTCGCCGGCGGCGACGAGATCGCCGACCTGGCGCGCTCCTTCAATGCGATGACCGACGAGCTCGGCGCGAACCTGGACGAGCAGCGCGAGGCGGGCGAGGCGCTGCGGACGACGGTCGCGGAGTACGGCGCGTTCGTCGATCGCATCGCGCACGGCGATCTCACCGCCACCCTGCCGGAGCTCGACGACGGCACCATGGCCACCCTCGGGGACAACCTGCGCGCGATGGCGGCGTCGCTCCGCCAGATCACGGTCAACGTCGACGAGACGGTGCAGGCGCTCACCGCCGCGACCGCCGAGATCTCCAGCACGGCGCAGGAGCAGAGCACCAGCGCGACCGAGTCCGCGGCGGCGGTCACCGAGACCGTGACGACCGTCGAGCAGGCCACCCGCACCGCGCAGCGCACCGCCGAGGGGGCGCAGGTCGTCGCCAACGGCGCGCGCCAGACCATCGACGCCTCGAACGCGGGCCGCGGCGCGGTCGATCGCACCGTCGGCGCGATGCACGGCGTGAAGCGCCAGGTCGACGCGATCGCCACGCGCATCCTCGGTCTCTCCGAGCAGGCGCAGGCCGTCGGTCAGATCGTGACCACCGTGAACGATATCGCCGAGCAGTCGAACCTGCTCGCGCTCAACGCCGCGATCGAGGCCGCGCGCGCGGGCGAGCACGGTCGTGGGTTCGCGGTCGTCGCCCAGGAGGTGCGCAACCTCGCCGAGCAGTCGAAGCGTGCGACCGCGGAGATCCGCGTCATCCTCAACGACATCCAGAAGTCGACGGCGGCCGCGGTGCTCGCGACCGAGGAGGGGAACAAGGCCGTCCTCGCCGCGGTCGAGCGCGTGCAGGAGGCGGGAGAGCGCCTCGACGATCTGTCGAGCACGATCCACGGCGCCGCCGACGCCGCCGCGAAGATCGTCGCGGCCGCCGAGCAGCAGGTCACCGGCATGGGGCAGATCTCGCGCGCCATGCACTCCATCGATCAGGCGACGTCGCAGACCGCCGAGGGGACGCGGCAGGTGGAGCGCGCGGCGCACGATCTCGAGTCGCTGGCGGCGAAGCTGCGCGAGGCCGCCGCGCACTACCGGACGTGAGCGGTGGCCGTCGATCCGCGCCTGCAGGAGCTGCGCGACGTCTTCGTCGACGAGGTCGCCGAGCAGCTCGAGGTGCTCGAGCAGGAGAGCGTGACGCTGACGCGCGAGGGGACGAGCGATGACGAGCGCCGCGCCGCGTCCGCCGAGATCCACCGCGTCGTCCACAGCCTGAAGGGCGCCGCCCGCGCCGTCGCGTACAACGCGCTCGAGCGCACGCTGCACCAGGCCGAGGGCGCGCTCTCGCCGTCGCGCACCGGTCCCGCCGGGATCCAACGGCCCGGAGCGCCCGAGCAGGCGGCGCCGGTCGCCGCGGGGATCATCGAGGTGCTCCGCCGCGCCCTCGCCGCGATCCGCGCCGGGCAGGAGCCGACGGCGGAGGTCCTCCGAGGTGCGGCGCCGATCGCGGCGACGCCGGCGGCCGGCCCGAGCAGCGCGCCACCAGCCGTCGCGCGTCCGGCGATCTCGGACGAGACGATCCGCGTGTCCTCCGGGCGCGTCGCCGAGCTGGTGACCTCGGCCGAGGAGCTGATGGCGGTCGTCGCCGGTGCGCGCGGCGAGGTGCGCAGCGAGCGCGACCTCTCCGGATCGCTCGGCGACGCGCGCGGACAGATCGATCGGGCGCGCGCCCTCGCGCGCAGGCTGTCTCCGCGTGACGTCCCGCAGGTCACCGATCTGCTCGCCCTCCTCGACGAGTGCGGCGCGTCGCTCGCGCGCGTCGCGCTGCACGGGCGCAGCCTCCGCGATCAGCGCGAGGCGCTCGTCGCGACGATCGAACCGGCGGTGGTCGACCTCACCTCGCGCGCGCGCGCCCTGCGCCTCCGTCGCATCGGCACCCTCGCGTCCGTGCTCGAGCGGGTCGCCATCGAGGCCGCCGCCGCCCTCGGTCGCGTGGTGACGTTCGCCTTCGTCGGCGGCGACGCCGAGCTCGATCGGCGCGTCGTCGACGCGTTGCGCGAGCCGCTCATGCACCTCGTGCGCAACGCCGTCGACCACGGGATCGAGCCGGAGGACGAGCGCGTCGCGGCCGGCAAGCGCGCGCGCGGCGCGATCGCGGTCGAGGCGACCGTGCACGGCCAGGAGGCGCGCATCGTGGTGCGCGACGACGGTCGCGGTCTGGATCTCGACGCGCTGCAGGCGGCCGCCGAGCGCATCGGCGTCGAAGTGGGCGTCGCCACCGAGACGGCGCTGCTCGCCTTCGAGGCGGGCGTGACCACGCGCGCCGACGCGACCGATCTCTCGGGGCGCGGCATCGGCCTCGACGTCGTGCGACACCGGGTGACGGCGCTGCGCGGTCGCGTCGACGTGCAGTCGTCGCCTCGCGAGGGAGCGCGGTTCACGCTCACCGTACCGGTCGACGCGAACGTCCTGCGCGCCATCGTCGCCCGCACCCGCGACGTCGCCGTCGCCATCCCGAGCGGCGCCGTCCAGCGCATCGTGCGGCTGCGGCCGAGCGAGCTCGTTTCGGTCGAGGGGCGGAGCTACTTCGCCGACACGGCGGGGCTCGTCCCCTTCGCCGATCTCGGCGCGGCGCTGGGCTTCGCCGAGACACGCGAGTCTCTGCCCGAGGTCGACGAGCGCGTCGTGGCGGTGCTCGTCATCTCCGGCGACGCGCGCGGGCTCTACCGCGTCCACGAGGTCGTCGAGGAGCGCGAGATCGTGGCGCGCCCGCTCGGCGCGCGCGTGCGTCGGGCGGCGTTCGTCTCGGCGATCACCGTGCTCGAGAACGGCGAGATCGCGCTGCTCCTGCACCCGCCCGATCTGGTGCGCTGGGCGAGGCCGGCGTCGAGCGCGGCGGACGAGGGGCAAGGCCGGCGGCGCGCGCGCGTGCTGGTGGTCGACGACTCGGTGACCACCCGGCAGCTCGAACGGACGATCCTGGAGGGCGCGGGCTACGAGGTGGTCGTCACCGCCGACGGTCAGCAGGCTTGGGACCTCCTGGAGGAGGACGGGCCGTTCGACGTGGTCGTCTCGGACCTCGAGATGCCCCGGCTCGACGGCTTCCAGTTGGTCCGGCGGATCCGCGCGTCGGTGAAGCTCGCGAGGACGCCGATCGTGGTGGTGACCGCGCTCGCCCGCGAGGCCGATCGTCGGCGCGCGATCGATCTCGGCGCCGACGCCTACGTTGTCAAGGGGCGCTTCGATCAGGAGGAGCTCCTCGACGTCATCGAGAGGCTGCTCACGTGACCGCCCGGGTGCCGCGCGTGCTGCTCGTGAACGACTCCGCGGCGGTGCGCGCGCAGCTGCGCCGCGCGCTGGAGGAGGCCGGCGGCGTGCAAGTCACCGGCGAGGCGCGCGACGGGGCCGAGGCGGTCGCCGCGGTGCGGCGGCTCCGCCCCGACGTCGTGCTGATGGACGTGGTCATGCCGCGGATGGACGGCTACGCGGCGACGCGCGCGATCATGCGCGCGCGGCCCACGCCGATCGTCCTCGCGTCGGGCGTGGTCGATCCCCGCGACGTCAGGGTGGCGATGCAGGCGCTGCGTTCGGGCGCGCTCACCGTGGTCGGCGCGCTGCCCGCGCCGACGCACCCGGACTACGCGACGAGGCTGACCGGCCTCGTGCAGCTGTTGCGATCGATGGCGCGGGTGCGGGTCCACGCGCGCTCCGGGGGACGCGCCCGCGAGGTGAGGGAGGCGGCGATGGAGACTTCGGCGCCGGCCACGAGGCCCGCCCTCATCGCGATGGGCGCGTCGATCGGCGGACCCCGCGCGCTCATCACGGTCCTCGATGCGTTGCCGCGCGGCCCGATGCCCCCGATCGCCGTGGTGCAGCACATCGGCCACGGCTTCGCCGGAGGGTTCGCGGAGTGGCTCGCCGATCAGACCGGCCACGACGTCGTGCTCGCAGGCGACGACGTCGCCCCCGAGCGGGGACGCATCTACGTCGCGCCCGACGACCGTCACCTGCTCGTGGAGCGAACGACCGGACGTCTGCGCCTGAGCGACGCGCCGCCCGTCGACGGCTTCCGTCCGTCGGTGACCGCGCTCCTGCGGTCGGCGGCCGAAGCGCACGGCGCTCGCGTCATCGGCGTCATCCTCACCGGCATGGGCGAGGACGGCGCGGCGGGCGCGGTCGCGCTGCGAGCGGCCGGCGGTCACGTGGTCGCGCAGGACGAGCGGACGTCCGTCGTCCACGGCATGCCCGGCGCGGTGATCGCGCAGTGCGCCGCCGACGCGGTGCTACCGATCGGCGCCATCGGCGCACAGATTGCTAGCCGGAGCGGGGAGGAATGCGCGCGATCGTGATCGAGGACAGTCGCACGCAGGCGAAGCGGGTCGCGGACCTGCTCGAGCGCGCCGGCTTCGCGGTCGACCTCGCGTACGACGGAGCGAGCGGCGTGCAGGCGTGCATCGCGCGCACGCCCGACGTCGTCGTCAGCGACGTGCTGATGCCGAAGCTCGACGGATTCGAGGTGTGCCGGCGCCTGCGCGCGCACGCCGCGACCGCCAACGTCCCGATCATGCTCCTCACGTCGCTCGCCGAGCCGCTCGACGTGGTGCGCGCGGTCGCCGCCGGCGCCGACAACTTCGCGTCCAAGCCGATTCGAGACGACGTCTTCCTGGCGCGGCTCGAACGGATGCTGCGTCACGCCCGCCTGCGCGACGGCGAGCCCTCGCTCGAGATCGGGGGCGACGTGCTGCGCATCGAGGCGAGCGGCGCCCGCATCCTCGAGGTGCTCTTCTCCTCGCTCGAGGACGCGAAGCTCCGGCAGGAGGAGCTGCAGCACAGCCGCGACGAGCTGGAGCGCGCCAACGTCGATCGCGAGGCGCTGATGGGCATCGTCGCCCACGAGCTCCGCACACCGCTCAGCGGCGTCACCATGCGCGTGCAGGCGTCGCTGCGACGCGCCGCCAAGGGCGGGTGGACCGCCGGCATGATCGACGACGTGCTGCAGTACGTGCTGCGCAGCGGCGAGCGAATGCTGCACCTGATCGACGACCTCATCGACGTCGCCCACCTGCAGAAGGGCACGCTCGACGTCGCCCGCGCGCCGTTCGATCTCGTCGAGTGCGCGCGCGAAGCCGTGGCGCGCGTGCGGGCGACCGACACCGCGCACCGCATCCACCTGACCGCGCCGCCGCGGGCGATCGTGGTCGGCGACGTCGAACGCGCGGATCAGGTGCTCACCAACTTCCTGACCAACGCGATCAAGTACGCGCCGACCGCGCCGGACATCGACGTGACGATCGAGGCCGCGGGCGACAGCTGGCGCGCGTCGGTCGTCGACCGCGGGATCGGCATCGGCCCGGAGTCGCTGCCGCGCGTGTTCGAGCGATATCACCGCACGCCAGAGGGCGAGCGGGTCGCGAAGGGCCTGGGGCTCGGGCTCTACATCTCGAGGATGCTGATGGAGCTCCAGGGCGGGGCGATCGGGGTGGCGAGCTCGGGGGGCGAGGGGACGACGTTCTGGTTCTCGCTGCCGCGGGCGTAGGGCGGGTCGCATCGGAGTCGGATCGGCGCCCGCGCGCAGGCGCCGGCCGCGCCGCTCGGTGGTCAGTCGACGACGGTTCCGGCGCGGTCTACCCTCGATCGGCGATGGGGGTCGAACAGGACGCGACGATCAGCGCGAACGGTGCGGCGTCGCCCTCGGGCGACGACGACCTCCCGCCGGGCACCGCGGTCGGCGAGTACGTCGTCGAGGCGAAGCTCGGAGAGGGAGGCTTCGGCGCGGTGTACCGCGCGGTGCACCCGCTGATCGGCAAGACGGCGGCGGTCAAGGTGCTCAACCGCGTGCTGTCGGCGAACGCCGACATGGTGTCGCGCTTCGTCGCCGAGGCGCGCGCGGTCAACCAGATCCGCAACCGCGGCATCATCGACATCTTCGGCTTCGGCACGCTCTCCGACGGGCGGCAGTTCTGCGTGATGGAGCTCCTCGAGGGGCTCCCGCTCGATCGGCACCTCGCGAACGTCGGCCGCATGGATCTCGCGTCGGCGATGCCCATCCTCCGCGGCATCGCCAAGGCGCTCGACGCCGCGCACGCCGCCGGCATCGTCCACCGCGACCTCAAGCCGGAGAACGTCTTCCTCGTCCCCAACGAAGAGGGCGGCCACTCGCCCAAGCTTCTCGATTTCGGCATCGCGAAGCTGCTCCCGGGCACCAAGGCGAGCGAGAGCGGCCACGCGAAGACGCGCACCGGCACGCAGATGGGCACGCCGTACTACATGTCCCCGGAGCAGTGCCGCGGCATCGGCGTCGATCACCGCACCGACATCTACGCCTTCGGCGTGATGGTCCACCGGATGCTCACCGGCGTGATGCCCTTCGACGGCGAGAGCGTCATGGACGTGATGATGAAGCACATCAGCGTCGAGCCGCCGCGCCTCTCCGCATACGGCTTCCCGCCCGCGCTCGACGCCGCGGTGCTGCAGATGCTCGCCAAGGATCCGGCCGCCCGGCCGGCGAGCATCGGCGCGGCGATCGACGCGCTCCAGCGCGCCATCGCCGCGGAGCCCGGGTTCGATCCCAAGAAGCTCCCGGTCGCGACCGGGCCGACGGGCACGCAGATCGCGGTGCCCGCGGCGTCGATCACCGACCTGAACATGAGCGGCAGCGCGGCCGCGCCCAAGGGGCGCGCGCACCTGTTCGTGCTCGCGGGGCTCGCGGCGGTCGCGGTGATCGCCGGCGTCGTCGTCGTCGCGACCGGCTCGAGGGACGAGACGCGGAGGGACGACGCGCGCGCGCCGTCCGCAGCGCCGATGACCGCCGCGACGAGCGCTGCGACGAGCGCTGCGACCAGCGCCGCGACGCACCCGACGCAGCCGCCCGCCGCGGCGCCGTCCGCCGAAGCCTCTCCCACGCCGCCCGTGACCTCGATCGACGTGGCGTTCGCCACGACGCCGGCGGGCGCCGAGGTCTGGATCGGCGACAAGAAGCTCGGCGTCGCGCCGGGACCGTTCGCGCTGCCGGCCGACCCCGTGAAGGTCACCGTCAAGGCGCCCGGTCACGTCGCGAAGACGATCGACGTCGCCCCGAAGCCCGGCGCCAAGGTGTCGGTCGTGCTGGCGAGAGAGGCCGCCAAGACCGGCGGCGGCAAGGCCATCAACAAGGACCTGGAGAACCCATTTTGAGCGCTCGATGGGCCTCGCTGATCGCGCTCTTCGCCGCCACCAGCTGCGCCGATCTCCCTGCGATCCCTGCGTCGGTGTGCGGCAACGGGGTCCTCGAGCTCGGCGAGGACTGTGACGGCTCCGCGAAGGACGGCACCCGCTGTCGGCGCGCCGACGAGAGCGCTTCGTGCCACTTCGACTGCACGTCCGCGACGTGCCCGGTCGGGTGGGCGTGCGGCTCGGCCGACGGGGTGTGTCGCGAGCCGAGCGGAGAGTTCTCGTCGTCGCCGGTGACCTTCGAGGCGGTGGCGGGGCGGCTGCTCCTCGCCGATCTCGATCGCGACGGGCGCAAGGACGTCGTCGCGCTGTCGAGGCCCGACGACTTCGGCCGCACGACGCCCCGCGTGTTCTACTTCGACGACGCGACGAGCGGGCCCGCGCACACGAACGTCATTCGCGCGACGGCGATCTCGCCCGCGTGCGCCGACTTCAGCGGCGACGGCGCCGCCGACCTGCTCTTCAGCAACCTCGGCGGCGTGAACGTCCTCCGCGGCGAGACCGACCGCACCTTCGCGCCGCTCGCGTTCGCGCAGTTCCCGTTTCCGCCGAAGTCCACCGCGCGCATCCTCCGCGTCCGCGGCTACCAGCCGTATCCGGTGAAGGAGGCGCCCGTGTCGTTCGTCGAGGCCGAGGGGAAGCGCTTCCTCTCCGCGTCGTCGGACGACGTCGATCCGTTCGGCAAGCTGCTCGCGCCGCTCGACCGTTCGCCGGCCGACATGGCCGGGGTCCCCCTCGCCGCGAACGTCGTCGACTCGTCGTCGCCATGCGAGGAGGTGCTCTGGGCCTGGAAGGGGTCGAACGAGGTCTCGCTGGTCGAGCCCTGCGAGGCCGACGGCACATGGCGCAAGGCGATGATGATGCCGCGCAAGGCGGTGGTGCTGCCGCCCGCCGCCAAGGTGACGTCGCTGCTCTCGACCGACGTCGATCTCGACGGGCACCTCGACCTCCTCGTCGCCACCGAGGGACCGACGTTCGTCGCGTTCGGCGCCGGCGACGGCACGTTCACTGCGAAGCCCGGCGTGACGGGGGTCGGCGACGCGTCGCCGATCACCTGCGAGATGCTCGGCGAGGGGACTTCGCCGGTGGCCTGCGCGAACCCGCTGGCGATCGGCGCGAACAGCAAGACCGATCGGGCGCTGGTCGTCCTCCCCAACGCCATCGCGCGCATCGACGACATCCGGGTCGAGACGGCGTCGGTCGTGCTGAAGGGCACGATCCTCGCCGACAAGAGCGCTGGCGCGTGGACGGTCGCGCACATCGGCGACCTCAACGGCAACGGCATGGTCGACGTCGTCGCGGGGTCCTCGTCCACGCTCGACCTCGACTTCTTCAACGGCACGCCGGAGGGCCTCCTCAACCCGGCGAAGATCGCCACCAACGGGCCGGTGAGCGCGCTCACCGTCGGAGACTTCGATGGCGACTTGATCGCGGACCTGGCGTTCGTCGAGCTCGGCGCGCTCGAGATGGGATCGATCCAGGTCGCGTACGGTCGCAACGCCGGGCCGCCCGAGGCGCCCTACCGCATGGGCGAGTTCCCGCGCATCCGTCAGATCGCCGCGGCGCGCACGCGACCGACGCTGGCGATGGACGCGATCGGCCTGGTGTACGACCGCGACGGCGACTCCATCGCGGTGCTCTCCGGAGAGGGAGACCGACAGCTCCTGTCGGCGTTCGGCCTCGTCAACGAGATCGAGGGCAAGCCGGTGATCGGGTATCCGGTGGCCCTCGCCCTCGGCGACCTCGACGACGGCGCGGGCCTCGACGTGGCGATGCTCGCGATCGACGGCTCCGAGACCGGAGCGCAGATCGATCGGCTGCGGCTCTGGATCGCCAGCGGACGGGCCGGCGGCGACCTCGATTTCGCGACGCCCTCGGCGGCGATGCTCGGCGGCGTGCAGATCTACCCAGCCCTCGAGCGCTACGACGACGGCTTCTCGTTCGCGACGGTGCTCCGCGCCGGCGATCTCGACGGCGACGGCCGAGACGAGCTCGTGCTGCTCATTCCCACGAAGGATGCCCAGTCGCCCACGTTGGTCGTCGCGCGCACCGAGAAGAGCGGCTACGGGTGGGCGACGAGCACCTCCTCCTCCGCCCCGCTCCCGGTCGCGTTCGCGCCGCTCGCGAGCTCGGACCTCGCGGTCGCAGACGTCGACGGCGACGGCGCGAACGACGTCATCGTGCTCGTCGAGGGGCGGCGCCAGCGCTCCTCGATGCTGATCGTGTGGGGCAACGGCAAGGGCGCGCTCGACGTCGCGGCGTCCGCCGCGTTCGTGCCCGAGGAGGCGGCCGGCCGCGTGACCGGGTTCGCGCTCCTTTCGGCGGGTCGCCCGGCGCAGCTGGTCGTCTCGACGGAGAAGGCCGCGTTCGCCCTGAAGGGGCGGGGCAGGAAGCTCGAGGCGACGAGGATCCCGGCGGTCTCGGGCGGTCACGCGATCGCCGCGGGCGACGTCGACGGAGACGGTCTCGCCGACCTCGTGATCGCAAACGGTCCGCGTGTCGGCGTCTACCACGGGCTGGTGAAGGACCGATGAACCGCATGTCCCTGAGCGCTCCCCGGCTCGCGCGCGCGAGCGCCGCGGCGCTGCTCCTGTTCGCGACCTCCGCGAGCGCGCAGAGCGCGGCCGAGGTCGAGCGCGCGAAGAACCTCTTCAACGCGGGCGCGCAGGCGTACTCGGTCGGCAACTACCCGTTCGCGATCCAGGCGTTCGACGAGGCCTTCAAGATCACGCCGAGGCCGGCGATCCTCTTCTCGTACGCGCAGGCGGAGCGTCGGCAGTACTTCGTCGATCACGATCCGAAGCACCTGCGCAACGCCGTCGAGGCGTTCCGCAAGTACATCAAGGAGGTCGCGCAGGGGGGGCGCCGCGCCGACGCCGTGCAAGCGCTCTCCGAGCTCGAGCCGCTCCTCGAGCAGCAGAAGGCAGCCGCGCCCGCCCCGGAGCCCGCCGCTCCGGCGAAGCTCCCGGCGCGCGTGATGGTGACGTCGCCGACGGCCGGCGCCGCGGTCGCGCTCGACGGCGCGGCGTCGAGCGAGGCGCCGTTCATCGGAGAGGTCCCGCCGGGGAAGCACACCGTCGTGGTGACCGCCGTCGGGCACGATCCCGAGCGTCGCGAGATCCAGGTCGTCGAGGGCGGGCTCGTCGCGCTCGACCTCCCGCTCCGCGAGAAGCCGGCGCTGCTCACGGTCGACGCGCCGGCGGGCTCGGAGGTCACCGTCGACGGCCGCCTCGTCGGGATCGCGCCGATCGCGGCCGTGTCGCTGCCCCACGGTCGGCACCATGTCGCGGTGACCAAGACGGGGCACGTGGCCTGGGCGCGCGAGGTCGACGTCGTGCGCGGGGAGCCGAAGCGCGTCGAACCCAGGCTCGTCGCCTCGACTCAGCGCGTGGTCTCGTACGTCGTCCTCGGGACGAGCCTCGCGTCGTTCGTCACCGGCGGCGTGTTCACGCTCGTCTCGCTGAGCCACCAGTCGACCGCGCGCGGCATCCTCGACGAGCGCGCCGACGGCAACCTCCCGCCCTCACGGCTCGACGACTACGAATCGGCGCGCGACGCGCGCGATCGCACCCGAACGTTCGCCACGATCGCGTTCGGGGCGGGCGCGGTGCTCGGGGTGACCGGGCTCCTGCTCTACACGCTCGATCGACCGAGCGCGCCGACGCCCGAGCTCCCCTCGTCCGAGAAGGCTCCGGCGCCGCCGAGCAAGGCGCCGATGGAGGTCTCCGCGTCGCCGCTCGCGGGGCCGGGGATCGTCGGCGGCTCGCTCACGATCGTCTTCTAGTACGCCGCGCCGGAACTTCGTTCCGGGTTCGGCTACGCCGAACACTCGGCTGCGCCGAGACGCGGGTACTAGACACTCACGAGGGGGCGCCGCGCGCCCCCTCGCTCCTCGCTGCGCTCGTCGCTTCACCCCCGGCGAAAAGTCGCTCCGCGACTTTCCTAGTACGGCGCTCCAGCGTTGGGAGATGAACCAGGTACGAACTTCCAGTGCGCCGTACTAGTACCGCCGGCCGGAAGTGTCTGCATACTTCGAGCGATGGGCCGCGGTA
>JACPFM010000111.1 GCA_016182965.1 Deltaproteobacteria bacterium
CTCTCGCTCTCGCTCTCGCCGTTCGACCTTCGACCTTCGACCGGGCATGCGGAGCCGACGGGATCCCGGAATCGCGAACGCTGACTTCGACTCTAGACTCTAGACTCTAGACTCTAGACTCTAGACTCTAGACTCTCGACCGACTGACGACTGACGACTGACGACTCCGTCAGTGCGGATCGACGCCGCTCTGCACCACGAAGCCCGGCATCTTCTCCTTCGACTCGAAGGACGCGCGGTACTTCGTCGCCTCGCCCTTGGTCGAGAACGGGCCGATCTTCACGCGGTACCAGGTGCCGCGGCTCGGGATGTCGGCGCGCTGCACGTGCGCTTTGTGACCGCGGGCGCGGAGCTGCGAGGCGAAGGCGTCGGCCTCGGCGGCGGTCTTGAAGCTGGAGACCTGTACCTGCCAGCCGCCCTCGCTGCCGGCGGCGACGAGCGTGCCTCCGCCGTTGACGGGGTCGGCCGCGTCGGCCGCGAGGGCGCTCAGCTTGTCCTTCGGCTTGGCGGTCGTCGCGGCGTCGGACGCGACGTAGGTCCCCGACAGCGCGTGTCGCGCGGGGAGCGGGACGACGGGGAGCTTGTCGCCGGCGGGCGGCGGCGGCGGGATCACCATCGAGCCGACCGCCGTCGGAGCCGTCGCCGCGGCGAGCGCGGTCGCGGGGTTCGGCTTGTCCGACAGGATGGTCGGGAACGTCACCTCGCCCGGGAGGATCGTCGGCGACGTGGCGCCCTTCATCGCGAGCTCCGCGAGCGGATCGGCCTTCTTCTGGGCCGGCGTGGTGGTGCGCCGCGCGCCGAACGCCAACGTCGCGAAGAGGATGCACGCGCCCGACAGCACGACGAGGGCGAGCGTGCCGCCCTTGCCCGCGCCTTGGCCCGGACCGTCCTCCTGGATGCGCTCGAGGTTACGAACGCTCGCTCCGTCGTGGGTGTCCATCATGATCGATGGTTGCGCGTATCTCGGCGCGACGTGACGGGGCAACTTTCGCGACGCGCGCGGCTCGGGCGCGGTCACGCGCGCGGCGCGCGCGGCCCCGCGCTGACCGTGTGCACGAGCGTCACCGCGCGCTGGGCGTCGGTCGAGGACGAGATGTACACGCCGTCCGGCAGCGCGGTGCGCGCTTCGGCCGGCAGCGGCCGATCGAGCACCACCGGGAGACCGCGGACGCTCGCCTCGCTGACGAGCTCCGGGAGGTGACCGTCGTCGCCGGACCCGCAGACGACGATCGCGTCGAGCTGGAACGAGGCGAGCGCGCGGATCGCGTCGTCGACGCCCTCGACGACCGCGACCTGCAGGGGGCGTTCGCCCTGGCGAAGCTGGCCGCGCACCGCGCGCACCGCCTCGCGCGGCCCGACGACCAGCACCGCGCGGTCGAGGTGCAGGCGGTGGGACGTCGGCATGTTCGACGAGATCCGGCTGCGCACCGAGTCGAACCGCGACTCCTCGGCCGCGCGCCGCACGGCCTCGACGATCGCCCGGTGCTCGAACGGCTTGCGCACGAACTGCCGCACGCCGACGCGCGCGCACCAGTCCTCGACCTCGGGCGTGCCGGACATCGCCACGAGGCCCAGCCGTCCGCGCGCCACCTCGCGGATGCCCGACAGCAGCTCGCGCCCGTCGGCCACGGGCATCCAGAAGTCGAAGACGACCACGTCCGGGCGGTAGGTCAGCACCTCTTCGAGGCCGATCGCGCCGTTCTGCGCGACGCGCACCTCGAACCCGGCGTGCGCGAGCATGGCGCGCGTGGCGTCGAGCGAGGGCGGGTCGTCGTCGACGACGAGCACGCGGACGTCTGCGGAATCGCCCCCCATGGCTTCCAGACACAGAGTGGTCGTTCGGCGGCCCCGGTTCAAGTCCGTCCGGGCCGATCGCGTCCTTCCTTGTCGGAGCTCGATCGGACCGGCTCGGCCGTCGCCGCTCGGGCGGGGCCTTGGCCCACGCATCCGACGTGCTAGAACGACACGCGACCATGCAGCGCGAGCACCACGAGAGACCGGCCGGGCGTACACGTCCTGCTCGAAGGGCAGATCGGCTCCCTTCGCGGTCGACGGTGGCGACCCATCGCGCGCTCTTCGTCGACGTCAACGAGCGCCGCTGCGATCTCTGCGGCAGCGTGCTCGCCGACGGCGAAGAGGACGGCGGGAGCGGTCTCTACGTCTGGACGCGCGGCGACGAGGTTCGCTTCGAGGAGCCTCCGCTCTGCGGGAAGTGCGGCCTCGACGTCGTGCTCGTCGTCGGCCGCCGCTGGGAAGAAGAAGAGGAAGAGGAAGGGTGAGCCGCTCGCTCGCCCACCGCGCCCCGGCGCGTTGAAGGGTGATGCGCGCCGGCGCCTGCGCTAGAGCGCAGCGATGGCATCCGCGCGCTTCCGCTGTCTCGCCGGCTGTGCCGGCGAATGGCCGCTGACCCAGGCGATCTACCGCTGCCCCACCTGCAACGGGCTGCTCGACGTCGTCCACGACGTCACGGCGCTCCGGGGCACCCGCCCCGACGCGTGGAAGGCCGTCTTCGACGCCCGCTACAAGCGCACCGTGTGGCCGTTCGGGTCGGGCGTCTGGGGCAAGAAGGAGTGGGTCGCGCCCGAGGTCCCCGACGACGCGATCGTCTCGCTCGACGAGGGCGGCACGAACCTGTTCTGGGCGGAGCGCTTCGGGCGCGAGCTCGGCATGGGCGAGCTCTGGGTGAAGCTCTGCGGGAACTCGCACACCGGCTCGTTCAAGGACCTCGGGATGACCGTGCTCGTCTCGGTCGTCCGCTGGGCCATGCGCGATCACGGGCTGAAGGTCCGCGCGATCGCCTGCGCCTCGACGGGCGACACGAGCGCATCGCTCGCGGCGTACGGCGCGAGCTGTGGCATCCCGGTCATCGTGCTCTTGCCGCGGGGCAAGGTGTCGACGGCGCAGCTGGTCCAGCCGATCGCGAACGGCGCGATGGTGCTCGCGCTCGACACCGACTTCGACGGCTGCATGGCCGTGGTGCAGCAGCTGGCCGCCGAGGGGATCGTCTACCTCGCCAACTCGATGAACGCGCTGCGGCTCGAGGGGCAGAAGACGGTCGCGATCGAGATCGTCCAGCAGTTCGACTGGCAGGTGCCCGACTGGGTGATCCTCCCGAGCGGCAACCTGGGCAACGCGAGCGCGCTGCACAAGGGCTTCCAGCTGCTCAAGGACCTCGGGGTCACCGACCGCCTGCCGCGCCTCGTCGTCGCGCAGGCGGAGCGCGCCAACCCGCTCGTGCGCGCCGTCCGCCAGGGGGCGACCACCGTCACGCCGATGAAGGCCGAGTCGACGCTCGCGACGGCCATCCAGATCGGCGCGCCGGTCTCCGCGCCGCGCGCGATGCGGGCGCTGCAGGCGATGAACGGCCTCGCGGTCGACGCCACCGAGGACGAGCTCGCCGACGCCGCGGCGCGCGCCGACCTCACCGGGATGTACTGCGATCCGCACACCGGCGTCGCGCTCGCGGCGCTCATCAAGCTGCGCGCGGCCGGCACCATCGGCGAAGGCGAGCGCGTCGTCGTCGTGAGCACCGCCAGCGGCCTCAAGTTCACCGAGTTCAAGATCGGCTACCACGAGCGCAAGCTGGCCGGCGTGCAGTCGCGTCGGGCGAACGATCCGGTCATCCTGCCTCCCGACTTCGGCAAGGTCGTCGACGCGATTCAGGCGCGTTTTCCCGGGTGATCGCCGGCCGGGCTCGGGCGGCGTCGAACCCCGGCCGCGGGTTTGCTAACCGCCGGGCATGCCCTCCTCCGCGAACAAGCTCGGTGGTCCCCTCGTCCTGATCATCCTCGACGGTTTCGGCGAGCGCGAGCACAAGCCGGACAACGCGATCACCAACGCGAAGGCGCCGCGGTGGACCGAGCTCCGCGCGAAGTACCCGATCACGACGATCGGGACGAGCGGCCCCGACGTCGGCCTGCCGCCGGGGCAGATGGGCAACAGCGAGGTCGGCCACCTCAACTTCGGCGCGGGCCGCATCGCGCAGATGGACATCTCGCGCATCGACTGCGAGGTCGCCGACGGCACGCTGATGAAGAACCCCGAGATCGCCAGGGTCGTGGCGACCGCCAAGGCCAAGGGCGGGCGCCTGCACCTGCTCGGCCTCGTCTCCGACGGGGGCGTGCACTCGTCGATCGAGCACCTGTTCGCGCTGATCGACGGGGCCGAGCGCGAGGGCGTGCGCGTGGTGCTGCACGCGTTCCTCGACGGGCGCGACACGCCGCCCAAGAGCGGCGGCGGCTACCTCGCCCGCACGATGGCGCACCTCGGCGATCGCGGCGTCGTCGGCACCATCGCCGGCCGCTACTTCGCGATGGATCGAGACAAGCGCTGGGACCGCGTCGAGAAGGCGTTCAAAGCGATCGTCGCCGGCCGCGGGCACGGTCCCTTCCCCGACGCCCAGCACGCCATCGAGAACGCCTACGAGAAGGGCCAGAACGACGAGTTCGTCGAGCCGCGCATCATCGCCGGCTACGAGGGCGTCCGCCCGGGCGACGCCGCGCTCTTCTTCAACTTCCGCCCAGACCGCGCGCGCGAGATGAGCGAGGCGCTGACCAGCCTCGAGTTCGCGCACTTCGATCGCGCGGCGGCTGTCGGGCAGACGAGCTTCGCGCCGCCGTTCGCCTACTACGTGTGCATGACGCAGTACGAGGAGCGCCTCGGGCTACCCGTGGCGTTCCCCAAGCCGACGTACGAGCAGACGTTCCCCGAGATCATCGCCAGGGCGGGCTTCCGTCAGCTGCGCTGCGCGGAGACCGAGAAGTACGCGCACGTGACCTACTTCTTCAACGGCGGCGTCGAGAAGCCGTTCGAGGGCGAGGACCGCATCCTCATCCCGTCGCCGAAGGAGGTCGCGACCTACGATCAGAAGCCCGAGATGAGCGCGCCGGGCGTGACCGAGGCGGTCGTCAAGGCGATCGGCGAGAAGGACTACGACTTCGTGCTGGTGAACTTCGCCAACCCCGACATGGTCGGCCACACGGGCGTGCTGCCGGCGGCGATCCACGCGGTCGAGGTGGTCGACGAGGGCGTCGGTCGCATCGTCGACGCGGTGCTGGCCAGGGGCGGCGCGGTGCTGATCACGGCCGATCACGGCAACTGCGAGCAGATGATCGACGAGAAGACCGGCGCGCCGTTCACCCAGCACACGATCAACCGCGTGCCCTTCCTGTTCGTGCGCGAGGGCGGCGAGTCGACGAAGCTCCGCGAGGGCGGTCGCATCGCCGACGTGGCGCCGACGATGCTGAAGCTGGTCGGCCTGCCGCAGCCGAAGGAGATGACCGGCGAGTCGTTGGTGTGAGTCGTCGGTCGGTCCAGGAAACCATCGGCGGCAGACCTGGGACGCCGCCGCTGCGCTCGCTCACTCCGACCCTCGACCGTCCAGCTTGGAGCGCACGACGCAAGCACCTGTCAGGGCTCTCGCGTTGATGGCGTCGGTCGCACGTGGTCTGCTCGCAACGGCACCCCGTCGATGAGCGCCCTCCTCCGCAGCGTCGTCGCGACTGGCGCCAGCGTGCTGCTCACGGCGGCGGCGATCGCGTTCGGATGGCTGCTCAACGTCTACCTGAAGCAGCCGGTCACCTTCATCACGTTCTTCCCGGCGATCTTCGCGGCGACGTGGATCGGAGGGCGCGCGGGGGGGATCGTCTCGGTCGGCCTCACGATCCCGGCAGCCCTGCACTACCTGTCACGGGGCCAAGGCCTCCTCGGGGCCGGCACGTGGGCCGCGGTGGTCTTCTACCTCGTCGGCGCGCTCCTCAGCGTCGTGACGGCCGCCCAGCTGAAGGCAGCGATCGCCTCGCGTGACATGCTGATCTCGATCCTGGGGCACGACGTGAAGGCGCCGCTCACGACGATCTCGCTCCAGGCCGAGCTGATCCGAAGGACGCACCGGCACTCCGCCGATCTCGTCACGCAAGCCAACGCGATCCAACGACAGGCGGGGCGCATTCAGCTGCTGCTCGACAACCTCCTGGACCTGTCCCGCGTCCGCGCGGGCCGGTTCACCCTCACGCGGGAAGAGCTCGAGCTCGGCGCGCTGGTGGAGGGAGTCGTCGAGCGCTTCGCGCTGGACCTCGAGCAGGCGGGCTGCACGGTCTCGGTGAACGTGAAGGACAGACCGGTTCGCGGCTCCTGGGATCGGATCTGCATCGAGCAGGTCGTGGCGAACCTCGTGAGCAACGCGATGAAGTACGGTCGCGGGCGCCCCATCGAGATCTCGGTCGCGGGGCGGCCTGGCGAGGCCTCCGTGACCGTGAGGGACACCGGCAGGGGCATCGCGCCCGAAGATCAGGGGCGCGTGTTCGACGCGTTCGAGGGCACGCCCGGGACCCGCGGCAGCCACGGCCTCGGTCTGTGGATCGCGCGGGAGCTCGTCCGCGCCCACGGCGGGCGCATCGACCTCGAGAGCGAGCCGGACAAGGGCTCGACGTTCGAGGTCGTGCTCCCGCGCGCAGCCTCGGCGTGAGGTTCCGACCAGGCCTCAGCCGCGCCCCGGCTCGCGCCGGCAGCGACAGCCCCCAGACGACTGACGACTGACGACTGACGACTGACGACTACCGGGGCGTCGGCGCCGACTGCACGAGCTCGATGCCGAGGCGCTGCGCGAAGTCGAAGATCTTCTGATCGCGGTAGAACTCGCCGTAGACGATGCGGCGGATGCCCGCGTTGGCGATCAGCTTGAAGCAGCCGAAGCAGGGCGAGGCGGTCACGTAGATCATGCCGCCGTCGATGCGCACGCCGTTGCGCGCCGCCTGGATCACCGCGTTGGCCTCGGCGTGGATGGTGCGCACGCAGTGGCCCTCTTCCATCAGGTGCCCCTCCTCGTCGCAGTGCGGCAGCCCGGCGATCGAGCCGTTGTAGCCGGTGGCGAGGATGCTGCGTTCGCGCACGATGACGGCGCCGACGTGCTTGCGGTTGCAGGTGGCGCGCGTGGCGACCTCGCGCGCGATGTTCATGAAGTACTCGTCCCAGCTGGCGCGGGCAGGGTGCGCGGGGGGCGGATCGACGGGAACTGCGGACATCGACGCTCCGTATCAAGGGCGGCGCCGGGCGGGAACGCTCGCCGGCCGCCGCTTCGTGGCGCGCGCGGGGGCTTCGCTCGCCGCGCCGACGAGCCCGCGCAGCCGATCGAGGAGCGTCCCGAGGACGCGGACCTCGCGCCCCCTCCGGATCTCGGTCGGCGGTAGCTCCACCACGCCGACCACGGCGGCAAAGCGCGGATCGTTCAGCAGGCGGGAGAAGGGGCGCAGGCCCATCGCGCCGTCGCCGGGGCGCTCGTGGCGATCGACGCGGCTGCCGAGCGGCCTCTTGGAGTCGTTACTTCATAAGGTGCATCGAGCGGATGCGGGCGACGCCGAGCTCGCGATCGAGCTCGGCGAACGCGGCGTCCCAGCCCTCGTCCGTCGACAGATCGTAGCCGGCGGCGAAGGCGTGGCAGGTGTCGATGCACGCGCCGACGCGCGCGCGCGACTCGTCGCCGCAGACCTCGTCGACGCCGCGAATGATCGCGCCGAGCTCCGAGAACGGCGCCGCCACGCAGCTCCCCTGCCCCGCGTTGTTCTCGAGCACGAGCGCGGTGCGCGCGCCGCGGGTGCGCTCGACGACCCAGGCCAGGCTCTCGACCGCCCGCTCGATGCCGGCGCGCGGGCCGTCGCCGAGGTGCGCGCCGGGGTGGAAGATCGCCTGGTCGACGCCGAGCGCGTCGCAGCGCAGCACCTCGTTGACCAGCGCGACCCGCGAGCGCTCGATCAGCGCGGCGTCGCGGGTGCAGAGGTTGAGCAGGTAGCTGCCGTGCGCGAGGACCGGCGCGCGGGCGATCCGCGACTGACCGCGGGCGTCGCGGAAGGCGGAGATGCGATCGGCGTCCACGACGGGCTCGCGCCACTGGCCCGAGGTCTTGGTGAAAATCTGGATGGCGTCGCACCCGTCGACCTCGCCGAGCGCGAAGGCGCGGTGGAGGCCGCCCGCGATCGATTCGTGCGCGCCGAGGAGCATCCGACTCGTATGGCGCCCGCGACCGCCGGCGGAAAGCCGGGAGCTCGCGACGGACGCAACTGGGGGCGCGCCGCCGTCGACCTCGATCATGGGCGCGCCGCCGGTCACCTCGTCCGTGAAGGGAAACTCGCTGCCTGGAGGGCGAACGCCGCTCGTGGCGCGATCGCCGGCTCGGCCGTTCGGAGCGTGGCTCGCGGGTTCGGTCGGCGCAGGCACGCCGACGGCCACGAAGCCTGCCGCCCCGAAGCCTGCGGCGTCGACGACGCCCCCTGCGTCTCCCGCGCCCGCCGCGCACGCGCCTCCGCCACCGGGTGCGTCCCCTTCGGCCGCGTCGAGGGCATCGAAGGCGATGAGGGCCGCAGAGACCGACGCCGAGCGGCCGCGTCCGCCGGGCGAGGAGCGCGCGTCGCTGGAGCTCGATCCGGCCGCGCGCGCCGCGACGCTCCTCGCGCCGCCACCCGGCATCGCACCGCCAGCGCCGCCTCCGGCGGGCGCGCCGAGCGCTCCGTCGATCGATCCGAACATCGCCGCCGAGCTCCTCGAGCGCGCGGCGTTCTGGGGCGACGGCACCCGCGGCCTGGCGCGGCTGCGCTTCGGGAGCCGCGCGCGCGCGGGGCTCGCCGGCGCGACGGTCGTCCTCGAGCACGACGGCGACTCGGTGCGCCTGCGCGTCGACGACTCCGACGACGCCGAGCTCGCCGGACGCCTCCGCGACAAGCTCGCGGCGCGCGGCGTCACCCTCGCAGACGAGTGACGACCGATGACAGGCGACTCAGAACAGCCGCAGCGGCCGGAAGCTGCGGAGGAACTTGACGAGGTCGGAGCGCACGTCGAAGCGCAGCACCCCGTGCCCGACGCGCGCGCCGGCCTCGTCGAACAGCTCGACCGGCAGCGTGGTCATCGTCTCCATCAGCCGCAGGAACTCGACCGACTTCTTGCCGGCGAGGCGGTAGCGCCTGCCCTGATCGTCGACGAACGACAGCTCGTAGCCGACCTGCTTGCCGAGGATCGGGTCCATCAACATCGTCCCGCGCGCCGCGCGGTGCGAGGCGAGGCCCTCTGCGTCGATCGCGCCCTGGATCTCGGCGATCCGATCGCGGAGGAACTTGCGCATGTCGTCGACGCGCCCGCCGACGGTGAAGGAGATGGCCAGATCCCGCTCGGGCGCGGCGTCGAGCCGGTACGACCCCGACATCGTCTCGCGAAACTCGAACCCGGCCATGTGGTTGTGCTCCCGCTGAAAGGATTCTCGCACGCCAGCGTAACGCCTGCTCGCGCGTGTTGGGTCGAAGGTCGAACGTCGAAGGAGCCAGGCGTCTCCGGGTCTCGTTCGACCTTCGACGCTCGACCTTCGACCGTGTCTGCGCGAGCCGGCGACGCGCCGCTGGCGACGATCGTCAGGAGAAGAACGCCCCCGGATCGATCCCGATGGCGCTGATGCGCAGCTTGGCGAACACGTCGTCGGCGCGCTTGTCGAAGGCGGCCGCCTCGGCCTGCAGCGCCGCGTCGACCTGGTACTCGACGACCTTGCGGAGGAAGTCGGCGTAGGCGCGGAACGTGCGCGCCAGCTCGACCTCGTTGCCGCACTCCTCGAACATGGCGATGGCGCGGAGGAAGTACTGCCTGGCCTTGACCACGTGGTCCTGGCCCCAGCCGCCGGCCGCGGTGACCTCGCCGAGCGTGCGCAGCGCCACGGCGATCTGCACCTTCGAGCGGACCTGTTCGAACAACGTGAGCGCGCGCGTGGTGTACTCGCGTGCCTTGAGGAGATCGCCGCGGAGCAGGCTCGCCTTGCCGAGGCCGCGCACCGCCTCGGCGAGCAGGAGCCGATCGCCGATCTCGTCGGCGAGGATCTCGCTCTCCTTGAGCGTGTCCATCGCGCGCTGGGCGTCGCCGGTGCGGTAGAAGGTCTCGCCGATGTTGGTGAGCACGAGCACGATCTTGTGGCGGTCGCCGATCTCGCGGGCGATGCCGAGCGCCTCCTGGAACAGCGCCATCGCGCGCGGCTCGTCGCGCTGATCCTGCGCCACGGTGCCGAGGTTGTTGAGCGTGGTCACCACGCCGACGAGGTCGCCGATCTCGCGGCGGATGCGCAGCGACTGCTCGAAGGCCTCGAGCGCCTCCTTGAAGTGGCCGCTGTCCTGCAGGACGAGGCCGAGGTTGTTGAGCGAGAGCGCGATGGAGCGGCGATCGCCGAGGCGCTTGCGCGAGGTCAGCGCCTTGCGCATGTCGTCGAGGGCCGCCGCGTAGTCGCCCCGCATCCACGCGAGCTTCCCGATGTCGTCGAGCGACGACGCGACGCCCCGCTCGTCACCGGCGAGGTGGAACAGCTGCAGGCCCACGTGCAGGTGGCGCGTCGCCTCTTCGAGGCGCCCCGACTCGCGGTAGAGCCGCCCGATGCGGTTGTGCGCCGCGCCAGCCTTCGCCTTGAGGTCGAGCGCGTAGGCGAGCGCCTGCATCGCGTTGAACTGCGCGAGGCCGGCGTCGTACTGGCCGAGCAGGCAGAGGACGTCGCCGTAGTGGTGGAGCGCGCTCAGGCGCGTGCGCGCGTCGTCGTCGCCGAGCAGCTCGAGGCCGCGCTCGTAGCACTCGGCGGCCTTGCTGTTGGCGTAGCGGGCGCGCGCGATGTCGCCCGCTTCGATCCACGTGAGCGCCGCGCGCGAGGTGGCCCCTGCCTTCTCGCGGTGCCAGGCGAGCTGCGCGACGTGCTCCTCGTGCGAGCGGACGCCGATGCGGAACTCGAGCCAGTCGGCGATCGTCTGGTGGTAGTGGCGCGAGGACGCCGCGGGGATCAGCTTCTCGAGCGCCTCGCGCTCGAGGTTGTGCTTGAAGACGTACTCGTCCTCGCCGGGGAAGGTGGAGTCCGGCATGCGCAGGACGTAGTCGCGCGCGACCAGGTCATCGAGGACGGCCTTGATCGCGCCGCTCTCGTCGCCGAGCTCCGGGTCCCAGACCTCGGGCGCGCGCGCGCCGAGCCGCCCGAGCACCACGAGCCCGCCGAGCCAGAACACCGCGCCCATCGCCGCCGCGCGCTCGAGCATGCCGCGCTCGGTCGGCGACAGCGCGGAGAGGCGCGCGCTGACCGCCTCCTGGACGTTCAGCGGGAGCGAGACCGCCGAGAGGCGGTCGAGGTTCACGTGCCACCGCTCCTCGTGGATGTCGGGATCGTCGGTGGGCATGTCCTCCGCGGTGAGCACGCCGGAGTCGTGGAGGATGCGCACCATCTTCTCGAGGAGCGCCGGGTTGCCGCCGGCCATGTCGACCGCGGCGTCGATCAGCTCCTGCGGGATCTCGTCGCCGTCGCCGGCTCCCGCGGCGCCGCCGCTGGCGGTGACGGGGGCGAGCAGCTGCTCCATCATGCGCTGCGCGTCGAGATCGGGGAGCGGCCCGACCTCGAGCGTGCTGTGGCGCTCGCCGGCGATCGCCGTCCAACCGGCGCGGCGCGCGAGCAGCTCGGGCCGCGCGGTGACCACCATCATGAGCGGCGCCTGCACGTGCGCGGCGAGGTACTCGATGATCTCGAGCGAGTCGTCGTGCGCGTTGTGGAGATCTTCGAGCACGATCGTGAGCAGGCCGCGCGTGGCGTGCCCCGCGGCCTCCGCCTCGATCAGCCGCTTGAGGACGGCCCGGCGCAGCGCCTTCAGCTGGACCGGGTCGTCGGCGACGGCCGCGATCAGCGGCGACTTGTCGAACTCGAGATCGAGCAGCGGCCCGAGGAAGTAGAGGACGTCGCCGACCTTGCGATCGTCGAGCAGCGACGAGACCTCCTCGCGCAGGCGCTCCTTGGCGACGTCGTCGTGGATGCCGAAGGGGATGTCGAAGCGCACGCGGAGCAGACGCGCGAGCACGTCGAAGGCGCCGCCGTGCGGGCGCGCGGTGGACCGGAGAACGCGCGGGACCGCGCGGCCGGGGATCTCCTTCGCGCGAACGAGGATCTCCTGCACGATCCGGCTCTTGCCGACGCCGCTGGCGCCGAACAACGTGACCACGCGCGCTTGACCGCTGGCGATCACCGCGTCGTAGGTCTGCTCGAGGAGCCGCAGCTCGGGCTGACGCCCGAACATCGGACCGCGCGGCGTCAGCCGCGTCTCGCCCGTCCCCGATAGTCCTTTGTCTCCCGCTCCGTGCTCCGACGTCATCTGCTGTGAATCCCCTGTCGCGCCGGCGAGCGCTCTCGCCCTCCGCGCCCCTCACCGTACCACGCACGCCGGCCTGCGCGGGCTCCGGTCGCGGCCGTCCGCCGGCCGGCACGGTGCGCGCGTCACCCTGGGAACGTGCGCGCCCTCGCGCTAGATACGCGCGCGCCTTCGCGGGACCGTCTTGCTGTCGCGCGGCGAATCGTAGAGCGCGGCCGCCGCGCGCACCTCGCGCGCGACCTCGTCGACCAGCTCGGGGGGCTCGACGACCCGCGCCGTCTCGCCGAAGGACAGGACCCAGGAGCGGACCTCGGTGGTCGATCGCACGACCATGGTGAGGCGCGCGCCGCCGTCGGGGAGCGGCTCGCACGTCGCGTCCTTGCCCTCTTCGCCGGGGAAGCGGCGGGTGCGGACGAAGTCGGCCACGCGCGCGTGGAAGTCGATGACCACGCGCGTGGGCGTCTCGCCCGAGTGGACGCCGAACGTCCCCTCGAAGTGCTTGTCGACCGAGAACCCCTCCGGCAGCACGAAGTGCTGGAGCGGATCAGCGTCGGCGTCGAGGATGCGATCGGCGCGCAGCGTGCGGATGCCGTTGCGCTCGACCACGAAGCACACCGCGTAGATCGTGTCCTTGTAGATGACCATCGCGTACGGGTGGACGGTCAGCGACTCGGTGGCGCCCTCGCGCGCTCCCTTGCGGTACGTGATGTGGCACGGGCGCAGCTGTGCGCAGGCGTCGAGCATGGTGTCGACGATCTCCGCGGCGTCGCCCGCGAGCGGCTTCATCGGTGCGGCCGGCAGGTAGAGGAAGCGATCCTCGAGGCGCGTGTCCGGATCGATCTCGGCGCCGCGCCGGGGCGCGCGCTGCACGTGCGAGAGGAGCTGATCGACGGCCTCGCGGAGGACCGCCTCGAAGGTGGTGCCGTCGAGCATCCGGAAGACCCGGCGCGCCATCAGCAGGCCGTAGATCTGCGTGCGGTGCAGCTTCACGCGGCGCGGGAGATCGCGCGTCGGGATGCGCACCACCACGCCGCCGAACCCGTCGGGATCAGGGGTCCGCTCGAGGTCGACCGCGTGCTCGAGCTCGCGGAGGTACCGGCGGACCGACCGATCGGTGACGCGGAGCTTGCGCGCGATCTCGACGAGCGAGAGCCCCTTGGGGTGACTCTCGAGCATCTCGCGCAGCTGCGAGAGGCGGCGGTACTGCGTGTAGTGCCCCTTGGGACGCCCGAGCTTCACCATGCCTTCACCCTGATCACCATGAGCCGGGCGCCAACATACTCGGGCGTGGCCGCGGCAACGACCCGGCCGTCGCCACGCCCACGGCTGCGACACCTCTTGGGCCGCGTCCCGCGTGTGTTATGTTGTGCGCGCCGCAGCCGCTCAGACGATCGCCGGCCGAGCCCGCCTCATCACTCGAGGCGGGCAGAGCGGGAGGAACGTCCGAGCTCCACAGGGCGAGATGCCGGGTAACGCCCGGTGCGGGTGACCGCGAGGAAAGTGCCACAGAGAAGAGACCGCCGCGCCATCGCCTCGAGAGGGGCGATCGCACGGTAAGGGTGAAACGGCGGGGTAAGAGCCCACCGCGTCGGCGGTGACGTCGACGGCACGGCAAACCCCATCTGGAGCAAGGCCACGTAGGGGGGCGACGATCGATCCGGCGCCGCGAGGCGTCGGGTCGAGAGGAAGGACGGCCCGTCCGGTGCCCCCGGGTAGGCTGCTGGAGGCGCGCGGTAACGCGCGTCCTAGAGGAATGATCGTCACCGCGAGAGGGGCGACCCGATCGCGGAACAAAACTCGGCGTACGAGCGACTGCGGCCACGAAGGCCGTCCCTCCCCGGAGCGGACGGCCTTCGTGCTTTCAAGAGTCGTCAGTCGTCAGTCGTCAGCCCAGACGAGAAGCCCCGGACGCCTGCCAGCGCCGGGTTCGGACCATTGCCGGCTCGCTGGCAGCCCCGGAGTCTCGGTTCGACGACTGACGACTGACGACTGACGACCGACTAGACCCGCCGTCGATGACGGGCGATGCGACCTCCATCGTGAACGGAAGAGCGCGCCGCCTCGCCATCGCCCTGGTCCATTGGCCCGTCCTCGATCGGTCGGGCGCAACCGTGACGAGCGCCGTGACGAACATGGACGTGCACGACCTCTCACGCTCCGCCCGGACGTTCGGCGCGTCCGACTTCTTCGTCACCACGCCGATCGAGGCCCAGCGCACGCTGGTGCAGACCATCCTCGGCCACTGGACGCACGGCTCCTCGGCCGCGCGCATCCCGAGCCGCAAAGACGCGCTCGAGATCGTCCGCGTCGTCCCGCAGCTCGACGACGCGATCGCCGCGCTCGGCGGGCGCTCCGCGGTCGAGGTCTGGGTGACCGCGGCCCGCACCGACGCGGGCAAGCCGCCCCTCGCCGACTACGCCGCCGCCCGCGCGCGGCTCCGCAGCGACGACGCGCGCGCCGTGCTGCTCGTCTTCGGCACGTCGTGGGGCCTCACCCCCGCCCTGGTCGACGCGGCCGACGAGCGGCTGCCCCCGATCCGCGGCGTCTCCTCGTACAACCACCTCAGCGTGCGCGCCGCGTGCGCGATCACGCTCGATCGACTGGTGAGCGATCTCGATCCGCCTCGGGGCGGAGCATGAGCGCGACGCTGCGCTTCCTCGCCGGGACGCTCGAGGTCCGCGGCGTCGACGCGACGGTGCTCCCGGCCGCGTTCGCGTGGGACGCCCGCACCGGCTGCCACCGCGCGCCCGCCATCGCCTACCCCGACACGCTGCGCGCGCTGCATCGCGCGGGCGTGCCCTGGGTCGACGAGGCGCGCCGGTACGACGAGCTCGCGCACGGGGCGCGGGTGCACCGAGAGCCGCGGCCGTACCAGACCGAGGCGATCGCGGCGTGGCGCGCGGCCAAGGGTCGCGGCGTGGTCGTCCTGCCGACCGGCGCGGGCAAGACGCACGTTGCGACGATGGCGATCGACGAGCGGCGCCGCAGCACGCTGATCGTGGCGCCGACGCTCGATCTGGTCCGCCAATGGTACGACCTCCTGCGCGCGACCTTCGGCGTGCCCATCGGCGTGATCGGCGGCGGCGAGCACGACGTGCAGCCGATCACCGTCACCACCTACGACTCGGCCTACCTCCAGGTCGAGCACCTCGGCGCGCGCTTCGGCATGCTGGTGTTCGACGAGTGCCACCACCTGCCGGGCGCGACGTATTCGCTGGCCGCGCGGCTGTCGATCGCGCCGTTCCGCCTCGGGCTGACCGCCACCCCGGAGCGCACCGACGGTCGCGAGCGAGACCTCGACGAGCTGATCGGCCCGGTGATCTACCGGCGCGACATCACCGATCTCACCGGCGAGTTCCTCGCCGAGTACGAGACCGAGACCGTCGTCGTCGACCTCGGGCCCGAGGAGCGCGTGGAGTACGAGGAGGAGCGGGGCATCTACCGGAGCTTCGTCATGGAGCACGGCATCCGCATGGCCTCGCCGACCGGGTGGAGCGACTTCGTGATGCTGTCGTCGCGCAGCGCCAAGGGGCGACGCGCGATGCAGGCCTACCGCCGGCAGCGCGAGCTCGCGTTCTCCGCGCGCGAGAAGCTCGAGTACCTCGCGCACCTGCTCCACGAGCACCGCGGCGACCGCGCGATCATCTTCACGCAGGACAACGCCACCGCCTACGCGGTGTCCAAGCGCTTCCTCGTCCCGACGATCACCCACCAGACGAAGATCAAGGAGCGCAGCGCGATCCTCGCCGGCCTCGCCGACGGGACCTACGGTGCGGTCGTCACCTCCAAGGTGCTCAACGAGGGCGTCGACGTCCCCGACGCCAACGTGGCCATCGTCCTGTCGGGCAGCGGCTCGGTCCGCGAGCACGTGCAGCGCCTCGGCCGCGTGCTGCGCAAGAAGGGCGACAAGCGGGCCGTCGCCTACGAGCTCGTCACCGGCGCGACCACCGAGACCATGACCAGCGAGCGAAGGAGAGAGCACGTTGCTTGGCGCTGATCGCGTTCACGCGCGCCGCCGCGGCGGCGAGCTCCGGCTGGTGCGCCTCGACGACAAGTCGCGCGCCCGCGCCGAGGCGATGGCGCACGCGCTGATCACCGCGCTGGCGCAGCAGGTCGGCGCCCCGCGCGGGCAGGTCGACGAGGCGATCGCCGACGTCTCGGCGCGCTTCGACCAGGGCCCGGGCGAGCGACGGGTGCTCGAGGGGCTGATCAAGCTGGCCGACGACGCGTCCACCTGGGCCTCGTCCGCCGGCGAGCTCGATCCGGTCGAGGTCCGGCGCGTCGTGTTCGGGATCGCCAGCGCGCTCCGGCGCACCGGTCACTTCGCGCGCGACGCGGCGCTCTCGCGCGCGGCGGAGGTGATCGGTCAGCCGCCCGAGGCCCTCGAGGCGGCGCTCTACGGCGATCTGCGCTCGGCGCAGCGCCTGGTCGCGGCGCCGCCGATGACCGCACGCACGCTGGTCGAGCAGTGGGAGCGCGCGCAGGCGCAGGCCGTGCTGCTCCGCGCGGTGCGCATCGAGGTGCACGTCGCCTGCGCCTCCGCGGCGTCCTACCGCGCGCTGTTCCACCGGCTGAAGTTCCTCCGACTGCTGCACGAGGTGCACCGCCTGCGCGAAGACGAGCACTGGCCGAACGGCACCCGGACCGGCGGCCATCGCATCGTCGTCGAGGGCCCCTTCAGCATGTTCGAGTCGGTGACCAAGTACGGCCTCGAGCTCGCGATGGTGCTGCCGGTCCTCGAGAGCGCCGACGCGTTCCATCTCTCGGCCGAGGTGCGCTGGGGCGCCCAGCGCACGCCGCTCACCTTCAAGCTCGAGGGCGGCGCCGCGCCGATGGCGAGATCGAACGCGCCGCCGCCCCTGCCCGATCACGTCGAGGCGGTGCTCGCGCGGTTCCGCGCGCTCGGCTCCGCGTGGTCGGTCCGCCCGTCGCCCGACGTGCTCGAGCTCCCCGGCATCGGGCTGTGCGTGCCCGATCTGCTCTTCGAGCACCCGACCGGCGCGCGCGTCTTCCTCGAGATCCTCGGGTTCTGGAGCCGCGAGGCGGTGTTCCGGCGCGTCGAGCTCGTCGAGCGCGGCCTGCCGCACAAGATCGTCTTCGCGGTCAGCAAGCGGCTGCGCGTGCGCGAGGACCTCCTCGACGACGCGCTCCCGGCCGCGCTGTACGTGTACAAAGGGACGATGAGCGCGCGCGTGCTCCTCGAGAAGCTCGAAGGGCTGCGCGCCGAATCGAAGGCGTGAGCGCGAGCGTCACATGGGGGGCGCGCCCGGCAGGGCCGCCTTCGTCGGCTCGAGCAGCTCGAGCGCGAGCTCGCTCTCGACGGTGCCGATGACCTCGGCGCGCGCGACGGCCTCGAGGTCCTTGCGCGCCGCGTCGAAGGCGCCGTTGCCCCAGGCGTGGATCGCCACGACGAAGCGCGCGGTCACCGCGCGCCGCGCGGTCGAGGCCTTGGAGACCAGGGTCGCGGCGTCGAGCTGACCGAGCGCGTGACGCGCGAGCCGGCCGGCGTGGTCGTCCTTGGCGGCTGCGACGCCGAGCAGCTTCATGATCTCGCCGTCTTCGGCGAGGCCGGCGCGCTTGCCGATCGCGCGGGCGAGCACCGCCGCGCGGACCTGATCTTCCATCGGGAGCGCCAGGGCGAGCGCGCGACGGAACACCGCCTTGGCCGCCGCCCCGTTCTGCCCGCGGAGCGGACGGAGGAAGCGTAGCAGCGACAGGCGCGTGAGCGCGCGCGACTCGGCCGCCCCCTCGGACTCGGCGAACGTCGCCGCTTCGTCTTCCTGCGCGGAGGCGCCCTCGAACCGCGCGAGCACCGCGACCATCCGCGCGCCGATCTCGGCGGCGCTCCCGCCCTTGCTGCCGGCCTTCAGCGGCACGAGCAGCTTGAGCGCCCGCTCGTAGGCGCTGCGCGAGGCGGCGACGTCACCGGCGCGGCGCGCGAAGTCGCCGGCGAGGGTGAGCAGATCGGCCTGCAGCGCGGGCTCGCCGTCGGTGCCTTTGACCGCGAGGGCCTTGTCCATCGAGGCGCGGGCCGCGGTGAGGTCGCCGTCGCGCGCCTCGATGCGCGCGCGGCCGGCGAACGCGGTGGCCAGAGGCTCGGCCTTCAGCGCTTCGTCGAAGTACCCGCGCGCGACCTCGGGCTTGCCGGCCTCGCCCTCGACGCGCCCCATGAGCGTCTTCACCAGCGCGCTCGACGGGGTGACGTTGCCGATGCTGTCGGCGGAGAGGAGCATCGGCTGGGCAGCGGTGAACGTGCGCCGTGCGGCGTCGAACTCGTCGCGATCGGCGTAGTCGCGGATGGCCGCGGCGGTGACGCCGAGCGCGCGCCCGAGGTCCTTCGCCGGAGGGCGGCGCGGATCGTCGCGGGTGCCGAGCAGCGCGCGCGCGAGCACCGCGGGCGCCGCGTCGCCAGACCCCGCGAGGAACAGGCCGCGGGCGACGAGCTCGGCGATGGCGCCGGCGGTCGGGTAATCGCTGGTCCCGGCGAGCGAGGTGCCCACCACCGCGTCGCCGATGAGGTCCTCGAGCCCCTCGAGCTTCGCGTTCGCGAGCAGCGCCACGGCGATCTGCTCGTACGCCTCGAGGCTCGGCGAGGAGCCGGCGTCGAGCAGCGCGCGACGCAGCCCGTCGGGCACGAAGCCCTGCGTCTGCGGCGTGGACAGCGCCTCGACCGCGCCGTTCAGATCGCCGTCGCGCAGGTGCGAGGCGACCAGCCGCACGCCCGCCGTGCGGTAGCCGAGCACCGCGGCATAGACCTCGTCGCCGTAGCGGGCCGGCGTGCGCTCGCCCTCCTTGAACGCGACGACCTGCTCCATCCACTCGAAGAGCGCCTTGTCGGCGGCGGGCCGATCGGCGTCGGTCGGCGCGTACGCCATGGCGTCGGTGCGGCGGACCGCCTCGCGCCCGATCGACACGAGCGCGGACGGCGGGAAATCGGCGGGCGAGCCCGTCCACCTGGCGAGGGCGTCGAGGTGCGCCTTGGGGCGCGGGTCGGTCGGACGCGCCACCGACCAGAGGACGTACATGCCGATGGCCGGCCCCTCTTCGCCGCGCGCCGCCGGCCCCGAGACGGCCTGATCGATCGCGGCGACGGCCTCGTTCGACAGCTGCTCGGGCGCGACCTTGTTCACGCGAATGAGCATCGTCGCGAGGCGCACGCTGGCGAGCCCGGCGCGCTCGCGACCGGTCGCGAACAAGAGCCGCGAGCGCTGCAGCAGCCGATCGGCCAGCGGGCGCGCGAGGTCGGTGCGCCCGGGCGTGCCGGCCCGCGAGAACGCGTAGTGCGCCATCGCGAGCGGCAGGTCCTTGTCGGCGATGGGCGCGCCCGCGCCCTCGTACACCGGCGCGACGGGCGCGCTCGGACGGCAGGCGACAGAACCGCCCGCGAGCGCCAGGGCGAGCGCGAGCGATGCGAACGAGAGCCGAAGCGAAGCGGGCAGGCGCGGCACGGTGAGCGACGATACTCGATGCCGGGCCCACCCGTCCCGTGTCACGAAATCAACGCGATCACTCGGCCGCCGCGCGCCCCTCGAGCAGGCGAGCGATGAGGTCCTGCGACTCGGCCGCGAGCTCGTGGAAGAAGATGCCCATCCCCGCCGGATCGCTCTCCACCCGCACGACCTCTCCGGTGCCCTCGATCGTCTCGATGTCCTCCATGATCAGCGTGAACCGGAGGTTGACCTTGGTGCCGATCGGCAGCGGGCTCTTCGACTTGATGAAGACGCCGGTCTTGCTGATGTTGGTGACGTACTCGTGGATGAACGCGTCGAAGGACTCGAACTCCTTGTTGATGGTGAGGCGTTCGGCGCGGCGTCCATGTTCGTCGTGAGCGGCGGGCTGGGCAGGCATCGTGGGTTCGTCGGTGCCACGGCGGTCCGGGCCGGGCCAACAAGTCGTCAGTCAGTCGTCAGTCGTCAGTCGTCAGTCGTCAGTC
>JACPFM010000112.1:0-14814 GCA_016182965.1 Deltaproteobacteria bacterium
GCGGCCCGCCAGGCGCGGTCAACATCCGGCGCGGGCTCCAAGAGCTCGGCCCAGCAGCGAGAATGCTGGCGCTGCTGAATTAAGGCGCCGGATGAGACCAATGGTCAGGGATTCATCCCGGGGGGATTCAGGGACACGCCCTAGCGGCCGCCGCCTCCGTACCTGGTGGCCGTCTCAGCGCGTCGCGATCGAGAACGGCTTCGCCGACGCCTCCACCTTGATCCACACCGTCTTCTCCGCCGCGTCGCGCATCCACCCGCGCAGCGCCGCGTCGAGCTCGGCGCGCGTGGCGAAGAAGGGAAGCTCCTCCTCCTTGCCGGCCTCGTCGATGCGGACCGCCTTCGTCGCCGACGTCTCGGCGCGCATGCGCAGGAGCACCGGTCGCGTGCTCCGCGATAGCTTCAGCCCCGAGGCGATCGACTCGATGCTCGTCGTGACGTCGTCCTCTTCGTGCAGCGCGAACGACGTCGCCTTCGACGAGGGCCAGTGCAGGATCGTGCGGGCGCCCTTCGACGCCTTGGTCCCGAGCGCGTTCGCGTCGTCGACCACGTCGAGGGGGACGATCGCGCCTTCGCGCACGAACACCGGCAGGCGCAGGCGATCGGCGGCGAGGTCGACGGCGACGGCGCCGGAGCGCTCCTCGCCCGTCCACCAGTCGAACCACCGGGTGCCGTCGGGCAGCTTCACGTCGCGCTTGCCGGTCGCGTCGATGAGCGGCGCGACCAGGAACACGTCGCCGACGAGGAACCGCCAGTCGTTCGCCCACTCCGCCGGCGTCGCGCCGAGCGGCTTCAGCATCGAGCCGCCCTTGGCCCACGCCTCTTCGGAGAGCGAGTAGAAGAGCGGCACCAGCGCGTCGTGCAGCTTGGCCCAGTAGCGGTACATCGCGACCGTCTCGTCGACGTGATCGGGGACCGTCCACGGCGTGTAGTTGGCGCGGCCGTGCAGCTGGAAGAACGGCATCCAGGCGGACATCGCCGTCCAGCGCGAGAAGGTGACCGTGTCGGCCGGGATCTTCGCGAGGTTCTTGTCGTCGACGTCGAGGTAGCCGCCGATGTCGGAGCCGACCACGACGTAGCCGGCCTGCGCCGAGCGGAAGACGTGATCGAGCGCGTCGACCAGGCCCACCCAGTCGCGTTTGTTGTCGCCGACCCACGCGACGGGCGCGTGCTCGCGACGCGCGAAGAAGCGCCCCTCGAAGTCGTAGGACATGTCCCACGGCCGCACCATCGTGACGAAGTCGCGCCCGCGCGAAGAGCGGCCGTAGGCGAGGAAGTCGCGGTAATAGGCCTCGCTGTACGCCTGGTGCGGTTTGTCGCCGGCGAACGTCTTCACCACCTTCGTGTCGATGTAGTTCTCGCCGAAGTCGAGCTTCCACCCGTCGACCCCGAGATCGAGGAGCGGCTTCTGCTGCGCGTGCCACCAGGCGCGGGCGCGCGGGTGGAAGAAATCGACGCCGGCGCCGATGCCCTTCCACCAGCCGTAGGTGTCGCCGCCGTTGACGTAGAAGCCGCAGGCGAGCCCCTCCTCGTAGTTGGGCGACTCGCCGTCGTACCGATCGCCGCCCGGCTCGTAGTCGAAGGCCATGCGGTTCACCATCTGCGTGATCCACAGCACCAGCTTGATGTCCTTGGCGTGCAGATCGGAGACGAGCTTGGGGAACTCGGGGTAGCGCTTCGGGTTGGGGACGAACGTGTTGTAGTGGGTCTCCCAGGGGCTATCGAGCACCACCACGCCGACCGGCGTGTCGCGCTCCTCGAAGCCCTTCACGAACGCGTAGGTGTCGGCGCCGTCGGAGATGTCCTTGGAGATCCACGGGCGGAACGCCCATCGCGGCGTGTGCGGCTTCGGCTCGGGCAGCTCGGCCTCGGCCGCACCTTCGAACGTGCACGCATCGGGCTGCGTGCCGGTGTCGCCCCTCTGACTCTCTTCACCGTTCGAGCAGGCGGCGATCAGGCAGACGCAGAGGAGCAGGCGACGCGGCATCCCGTCCATCCTATCCTGAAGGCCATGCGTCTACGCGCGCTCGCTGCGCTGATCGCGTGCTCCACCGCGGCGTCGGGCGCCTGCGGCAACCAGGACGACGGCCCCGAGCCGCCGCCGGCGATCGCGTGCGACTCGGCGAAGATGGCGGCCGACCTCGAGCCGGTGGAGGCCGCCGACATCGGCCTGTTCGCCGACGCGGCGTCGATGGAGCTCGCGGCCGACGTCTCGAGCCACCTGCGCGCGCTGTGGGGCCCGGGCGCGCCGTCGGCGATCGAGGGCGCGCCTTCGGGCACGGCGTGGTCGATCTGGCTCTCCACCTCCGACGCCGCGCGCGCCCGCACCGCAGGCGGCGACGCCGCGTACGCCATCCGCCGCGAGGGCCGATCGATCGTCGTCTGGGGCAGGACGCCTGCCGATCTCGCGCACGGCGCCTGGGCGCTCGTCGAGACCTTCGGCGCGCGCTTCTTCCACCCCAAGCAGACGTTCCTCCCCGCGCTCGGCGGCGCGCGTTGGCCGAGGGCGCTCGACGTCGCGCGCAAGCCGGCCTTCGCAACCCGCGGCATCCAGATCCACACGCTGCACCCGATCGAGTGGTTCCCCGCGCTGGTGCAGCCGGGCGAGCAGAACCTCGCCGATGCCAAGGTGCTCGTCGACTGGCTGGTGCGCACCGGGCAGAACCACCTGCAGTGGTTCTTCGTCAACAGCGTGCCGGTCGATCAGTGGCGCCCGCACGCGGCGAAGATCGTCGAGTACGCGCACGCGCGCGGCGTCACCGTCGGCGCGGTCGCGCAGCTGTGGGGCGGCTCCTCGCTGCAGAACGGCTACGCCCTGGTCACCGACAAGACCACCTGGCAGACGCAGATGGAGCAGCGGCTCGACACGCTGCTCGCCGTGCCGTTCGACCTCGTGGAGCTCGGGATGGGCGAGTTCTTCGCCTCCGATCCCGAGGGCGTCGTGCAGTGGCTCGATCACGGCACCAGGTACCTCGCAGGCAAGTACCCGAAAACGACGTTCTCGGTCGTCAACCACGTGGGCAACCAGCCGAGCCTGTGGCTCGACTTCCGCGGCGAGAAGAACGTCTTCTTCTATCACCTGCCCAAGTACGCCGACGCACGCCTGATGAACAACGTACATACGGTGTATTTCTTCGATCTGTATCGGCCGTGGGGCGGCTACGGGCACCCCGATTTCGGGCTGCACCGTCAGTACATCTTCGATCAGCTGCCCAAACGGAAGATTCGATATTTCCCCGAAGCCGCCTATTGGGCGAGCGCAGACGTCGACGTGCCGATCTTCCTCCCCGAGTACCTACACGCACGGTGCGGCCCTGCGGCCGTGGTGCGAGGAGCTGCGCGATGGGATCGAGATCGATCTCCTCCGGGCGCGACACGCCGTGTCGCTGTACCGGGCGGTCCTCGCCCACGTCCGCGGGCGCGGTGACGCGGCGCAGCAGCACCTGTCGGCCAGCCGCGCGCTCACCGGAAGCGCGCGCTCCGTGCTCGAGCGTCGGGCAAAGGGCTATCGCTTCTCGTTCGATGCCCTGGCTTCCGCAGGGAAGAACCCGACGATCTATCCGTTCCGCTATCTGCGGCAAGCGCATGCGCAGTGCTTCTGGGTGCGCCGCGAGGAGCAGGTCGCGTGGATCCTAGAGAACGACGAGGCGCCCCCGTTCGAGAAGATGCCGAGTTGTCAGGACTGAAGGGCGCAACACAAGCACACACCGACATTGCGCATACGCAATCTCGTGCGCGACCATGAGCCTCTTCGTCGCCCTCGATACATGGCGACTGCGATCCAGAGGAGGCTTGCATGCGTTCGTTCCTGCGCTCGGCGCTCACGCGCACCAGCATCGTCGCCATCACCGTGATGGGCTGCACGACGGTCGGCTGCGGCGATGACAGCAGCGGCACCGCCGAGGAAGACACCGGCTTCTTCGAGGAGACCGGCGGCGACACCGAGCTGCCCGACACGACGACACCCGACACCGAGGTCGCAGAGACGTCCGACGACACCGGCACGGTGGAGGACTCGACGATCACCGAGGGCGGCGACGACGGCGGCGGTGAGGCTGGCGACGGTGCGGTGACCGAGACGAGCGCCGACGCGGACGACGCGGCCGAGGCGGCCGCGGAGACCGGCGACACCGGGCCGTCCACAGAGACGGGCGCCGAGACGGGCGGCGACACCGGCGCCACGACCGAGACCGGCGGCGACGCGGCCGACGAGGCGGGCGACGCGCCCGGCGACGCGGCAGCCGAGGCCGAGGCGCCGGCCTGCACCGAGGGCACGCTCTGCTCCGACAGCTCGATCTGCAAGTCGGGCGCGTGCTCGCCGTGCACCACCGACACCGAGTGCAGCACCGCGTCGAGCGGCACGCTGTGCATCGGCGGCAAGTGCCTGGTCGCCGCGTGCAAGCCCGGCACGACGCCGAGCGGCTGCGCCACCACCGGCGCGCTCTGCTGCGCGAAGGCCCCGACCTTCGGCACCTGCATCGCTCCGGTCACCGGCAAGACGCTGTGCTGCGCCGACGCCGACTGCGCGGGCGCGCCCGGCGGCCTGACCAAGTGCGACACCACGACGAACACCTGCACCTGCCCCGATCCCACACCCGGCACCTGGTACGTCGGTCCGACCGGCAACGACACCTCCGGCAACGGCTCGGCCGCCTGCCCGCTCAAGACGATCACCAAGGCGATCGAGAAGAGCGTGGGCGCGACGCCGACCACCATCGTGCTGCAGAAGGCGGCCACGGGCATCACCACGTACGGCACCGGCTGCACGGGCGGCGGCACCTGCGACACCACGCCGATCCTCGTGCCGAGCACGGTCACCGGCGGCCTCACGATCAAGGGCGCGGGCGCAGCGGCCGACGTGGTCGTCACCGGCGGCGGCAACAACGTCTTCGGGGTCAGCGTCGCCGGCGTCGGCTTCGAGTCGATGACCATCAGGCCGACCAAGACCGGCACCGCGAACACCGGCGGTCACGGCATCGTGTTCGACTACGCGACCGCCGGGACCGAGCGGACGACCAAGGACGTGATCATCAGCGGCACCCTGGCCACCGGCGCGATCGCGGGCACCGGCTCGGCGATCATCGTCAAGGGCGCCGCGGCGCCGACCATCGGCACCGGCGTGCAGCTCACGGGCGGCTTCCACGGCGTGCTCGTCGAGGGCACCGGGTTCGCGACCCTCACTGGCGGCGCGGCAGCCGCGCAGACGATCGTCAGCAACTTCGGCGGCGCCTGCATCTACGTCCACGGCACGTCGACGACCACCGAGCCCTTGCTGAAGACCTCGAGCGATGGCACCACGAACGACGTCGTCATCCGCGACTGCGGCAGCGCGGGCGCGGTGGTGATCGATACGGCTTTCGCTGGCGTCGGCAGCTCCATCAGCCGCGCGCTGATCACGAGGACTACCGGCGCCGCGACTTACCCCGGTCTGCACCTGCTCAACAAGAGCACGGTGACGGTCGCCAACTCGACGATCACAGGCCTGCTCGGCATCGGCATCTTCGCGGAGGGCACCTCCAAGCTCACCTCCACGGGCGGTCTGGTGGTCACCTCGAACGTCGGCGGCGGCATCGTCCTTGGCGCCACGGGCACCGCGAGCGGCGCTCCTGCGGCAGATATCGCCGGCGCGTCGATCCGCAGCAACACCGGCGACGGCATCCTCTGCAACGTCGTCGGCGGCACGCTGAAGCTGCGCAACTCCACGCTGCTGTCGAACACCGGTAACGGCCTGCGCCTCGGCGGCAACTGCGCGGCGAACCTCGGGAGCAGCTCGGAGTTCGGCGGCAACACGTTCAACACGGCGACGCAGCAGAACCTCGAGTCGGGCATCTGCAGCAACGCGGGCGGCACGCTGATCGCCCCCTCGAAGTGGAAGTGCGCCTCGCCGCCGACCACCGGCTGTGTGTCGGGCCTTCCCGAGAACACCACGCCCTCGGGTCTCTTCCGCTGCAATACCGGCAAGGACGTCACGGTCGGCAGCGGCACCACGTGGGACCCGGCGGGCACCCACCAATGCTGCAACTCGGTTCCGTGACCGATCAGCGGTGAGCACGCGCGGGGTCGCTTCGGCGGCCCCGCGCTGCTTTGTCGCTCACCAGGGGATGTTCGGATCCTGCACCGGCCACTCGAGCGCGCGCGCCACCGCGGCCTTCGGCTGCACGATGCCCCACCCCTGCCGCTCGAAGTGCACGTGCGGCATGCGCTTGGCGGTGTGCACGAGGATCTGCTTCACCGCCTGCGGCGAGAGATCGGGCCGCGCCTCGAGCATCTGCGCGACGACGCTCGACACGATCGGCGCCGCGAACGAGGTGCCGTCGACCTCCTTGTAGTGCTTCGACACAAGCTGCTGCGCGCCGCGCTTCGACGCGATGAGGTGGCGGATCTGATACGGCTGCAGGTGCTTCGCCGCGTCGAGCTCCGGGTCGACGCCGGTGTGCTCCTCGATGATCGTGGTCAGCTCGTGATCGTCGGCGGCCACCAGCTCGGCGATGAGCGCCGCCTGCTTGGCGGTGACGCTCCCCGGGAGGATCGGCGCGGCGACGCGGATCGCGGGCGCGATGATCTCGGGCTTGAGCAGCCCGTCGAGCGTCGGTCCGTACGACGAATGGTAGGGGACGATCTTGTCGATCGACGGGCCGTGGTGATCGTCCATGCCGCCGACGGTGATCACCGCGGGCGCCGACGCGGGCGGCACCGGCGCGTGCTTGAGCGGGTTGTTGCCGGCGTTGCCGGCCGCGCACACCACCACGATGCCCTGCCGCACCGCGGCCTCGGCGGCGCGCGAGAGCGAGTCCCAAAGGTACGAGGCCTCGTAGTCGCCACCCGCGGAGATGTTCAGCACGCGGATGCCGTACTTCGCGCGGTTCTGGCAGACCCAGTCGATGCCCAGCGTGAGGTCGTCGTGCCGGACGCGCGACACCGACCCGACCTTCACCAGCACCAGCTCCGACTCGTGCGCGAGGCCCTTGTAGCGGCCGCCCGACTTCTCGCCGTTCCCGCAGGCCACGACGGCGGTCATCATCCCGTGCCACGAGCTGACCTCGGGATCGCCGAGCTTGTGCGGCATCGGCTCGCGCGAGAGCACGTCGTGGAAGACCTTCACGCGGTTCTTCGGCTTGACCAGATCGGGGTGGGCGTAGAACCCGGCGTCGAGGAACGCGATGGTGACGCCGCGACCGGTGAAGCGGTCGTCGGCGCCGAGGCGTTCGGCGATCGGCTTGATGTCGGACTGGAGGACCTTCGAGGAGCGCGTAGGCAAGGCAACAGATGCTTGTCGCGCGGGGCGAGCGCGGCAAGCACATGCATGGCCGGCGATCTCGACCGCGGTCAGCGGGCGGTGAAGCGCAGCACGTGACGATAGATGCGCGTCTCGCCGATCTGGCCCTCGTTCCAGGGCAGGTCGGGGCCGTCGATCGGCGAGCTGTAGTCGTAGACCACGATCTCGCCGGCGGCGTCGGCGCGCAGCATGCCGGGGAAGCAGGTGTCGCCGCGCGACGGCAGGTCCATCACGTACGCGACGCGATCCTCGCCCTGCACCCAGCGCCACAGCGCGCAGCGCTTCGGCCATACCTTGTAGTCGACCTGGTTCTTGAACCAGCGCTCGAGGAGCGGTCGGTCGAGGTTCTCCTCGAGGTCGTAGCTGCCGGTCGGCGAGAGGTGGCGGCGGCCGATCAGGTAAGCCTCGCCGTCATGCCAGAACATCAGCGGCGAGTCGTATTTCTTCGCGTCGCTCTTGCACGTCCACCTCGCGAGCGCGCCCGGCGCCGCGCGGCAGACCTTGGAGCCGAAGCCGAGCTCGTCGCCGCGCTCGTTGCGCGTCACCGCGTAGAGCGCGCCGTCGTCGGCAAAGACGAAGTCGGTCTCGCTGCCGCCGCCGACGCTCACCGGGCCGATCGTCGGATCGAGGTCCTTCCAGAGGAGGCCGTCCTCGGCGGTGAACAGGTGCACGTTCACCGGCACGCCGGTCGGCGCGTAGAGCTGCTCGCCGTGATCGTAGGCCACGAGGTACGGCACGCCCCGCTCGACCTTCGCGCGCCAGGGGATGAAGTTCGACGCGCCGAGGGCGCCGCACGTGTCGACGGTGCAGTCGACGAGCGCGCCCCAGGTGCCGTCGCCCTTGCGCTCGACGAAGCTCGCGCCCTTCGGCTGGAAGCGGTTCGGATCGTTGCCGAGCCGCGCGAGCCACAGCCGCAGCGTGCCCGCGTGCGAGAGCCAGCGCGGCTCGCGCAAGTCGAACCCTGCGCTGATCTTCGCCTCGAACCTCCAGGTTCGTTCGTCGCTGCTCGACAAGACGTAGAGCGCCGTCGACGTCGACGCGTAGTGGCTCGGTCCGGTGCGCCACGCGAGGTAGACGCGCCCGTCGTGCCGCACCACGTCGAGGTTGTTGTTCGACGCCTGGGGCGGCGCCTCGGCCGGCAGCCCTGGTCCGGGGATGATTTGACGCGTCTCGACGAGGTCGACGCGATGGCGCCCGAGCTCCACCTTCGGCGGGAGGATCGCGGCGTCCTGCTCGGTCGCCGCGTCCGCTGCAGAGCCAGCCGAGCGCTCCTCCGAACAAGCGAACGCGAGCATCGAGCCGACCGTGAAGAGGAGCGCGAGCGGACGACGCATTCCCCACATCGTACCCGAGCGCCGCTTCGCGCGCGAGATCTGCAGACGGGCGTGCCGTTCGAGCCGTGCCGCGGTAATATGCGCGCGCACATGCCCAGCGGAGTCTTGCGCGTCGGCGTGGTCGACATGAACGCCGGCCATCAGAATCAGGCCATCCGCTGCATCGGCGTGCTCTTCGATCAGCTCGTCGCGCGGGTGAAGGCCCAGAACCCGGGGCTGCCGGTCGAGCGCGTGCACGTCAGCCCGCGCGACAAGGCCGAGAGGCCGCCGAAGGACTGCGATCTCTACATCTGCTCTGGCGGCCCCGGCTCGCCGTACGACGGCGACGGCCAGGCCTGGGTCGACGACTTCAGCGAGTTCCTCGACGACGTGGTCGACGACAACGCCGCGCACGGCGGGCGGGGCAAGGCGTCGCTCTCGGTCTGCTACTCGTACGAGATGGCGGTGCGCCACTTCGCGGTCGCCGAGGTCGCCCCCCGCGCGAGCCGCAAGTTCGGCGTCATGCCCATCTACACCACCGAGGAGGGTCAGCGGCACTCGCTGCTCGCTCCGTTCGGCGATCGCCTCTTCGCCTTCGAGCACCGCAACTGGGAGGCCATCGGCCTCGACGAGTCGGCGCTCGGCCGCCACGGCGGCAAGCTCCTCGCGCGCGAGAGCCGCGACGGCGTGAGCAAGGGCCAGGCGCTGATGGCCTTCGACTTCGCGCCCGGCGTCGAGGGCGTGCAGTTCCACCCCGAGGCCGATCGGCCCGGCGTCATGGCGTGGGTCGCGCGTCCCGATCAGGCCGAGGCGTTCAAGCTCGCCTACGGCATCACCACCTACGAGCGCATGCTCAAGACGCTCGACAACCCGCAGCGCCTCGCGCGCACGTTCGCGCTGCTCATCCCTGGCTGGATGGCGCGTCGGTTCAACCTGCTCGCCGAGCGCTTCGGGTGGAACCCGCTGCCGCCGCCGGTGCAGGACATGGCGACGTTCGGGAGCATCCCGCCGCCCGCGCCCGCGCTCGCGATGGAGCAGGCGCAGGCGCGCGCGGGCGAAGGCACCTGAAGACGTCAGGGGCCTTCGAAGGCGCCTATCGCCTCTGCCGTCTTCCAGCACCGGCCGTCGTGATCGCCCGGCACCAGCGATTTCATGTCGAGACCCTTGCCGATCGCGGGGCTCGCCGTCGTGAGATGCGCGTCCGGCTTCGCGAGGTCGACGAGCTCGGGATCGCCGTACACCGGCGCGCTCTGCGCGACCGGCAACGTCGGTGTGAAGCTCGGATTGCCGGTGTGGAACCACAGGTTGTTCGCGAAGGTGAAGGAAGCGGGATCCGTATTGGGACCCACATTCACCGTCTCACCCGAAATGCCCGGGCCGACCACGACGAGGTTGTCGACGAATCGCCCTTTGCGACACGGCACGAAACGGGTCGTGTCGACCGTCTCTTGAAGGATGCGCGCAGCCCAGCGGAGCGGGCGGATGATCGTGTTGTGCGCCGCCGTGCACTCGTCGCAACCGACGTAGGCGAACGGCGTGTCGCCGCCGACGAACACGTTCGCGCTGACCACGATGCGCGCCGCCTCGAACTTCGCGTCGATCGGGCGGAAGAACGTCAGACCGGTCGAGCCGCCCATGTTCACGCCGCGCGGGCCGGCGTTCTCGAACCGCGAGCGCGTGACGATCGAGTCGGAGCAGCCGCCCTTGAGCTGCACGCCCACCGACTCGCCGTTACGGAACGTGCATTTCGCCACGGTCACCCGGTGACAGCCGACCATGTCGACCATCTGGCCGCCGATGCGCTCGAACACGCTGTCGACGATCACCGCGTCGTCGACGCCGCTCATCTTGAGGCCGTCGTGGTTTCCGCTGGCGACGTCGTGCACGTGGAGGCCGCGGAAGACGAGGTGATGCGCGGGGGTGTCGTAGGAGCCGCCGTCGTCGACGTTCAGCGCGTTGCTCGTCTGACCGCGCACCTCGAGATCGGCGACGATCGCGTACGTGGCGTCGGTCAGGTGCAGCCCCTCGGCGCCGCCGTCGATCACCGGCTTCGCCTCGCCGGGCGCGCCGCTGACGAGGATCGGCTGAGACGCGGTGCCCTTCAGCGTGTCGACGTACGCTCCACCCGCGTACGTGCCGGCGTGGATGAGCACGCGGTCACCGGCCTTCGCCGCGCGCAGGCCTGCCTCCACGGTCGAGAACGGCTTCGCCTCGGAGCCGTCTCCGCCCGCCGGGGCGCTCGCTCGAACGTCCAGCGTACGCGTGAACGACGCGCCCGACGCCCAGGTGGGGATCGCGGTCACGTCGCACCCGCCGCTCGCGTCCGCCGGTGCCCCATCCGTGAGGACGTCATCCGGTGTCGCATCGCTCGCGCCGGAACCGTCGCCGGAACCGTCGCCGGAGGCGTCGAGAGGAGCCTCGACCGACGCCGCATCGGCCGGCGTCTGCTGCATCGAACCGCCGCCACAGCCCGTGATCGCGATCACGAGCGCCCATCGCCAACGCGCGCACATGCCTCGACCATAGCGCACGGCCGAACGGACGCGCCACGCCCGACACGGCCATCAGGCGCCGTGCGGCATGTCTCGCTGGGGCGGAATGGCTGGGTTCTCGTAGGGATCCTGCGGCGTGCGCGGCTCGATCTGCGGCGGCCCCGGATCACCGGGGTTCGGCGCGTTCGGGTCGTTCGCCGGCTGCGGGTTGCTCGCGCGTTGCTCTTCTTCGCCCGGGAACGTCATGCCCGAGCATCGGTGCAAGCCACGACCCGTCGCCCGCGCACGTGACGGGCGATCGATCGTGCGCGGCGGAGGCAGGCCACGCTCCGGCTCGCGAGCTGCAACATGGAAATCGGGCCGGATAGCGCCGCGCCCGTGCAGCTGTACGTTGTGCGCCGATGGCCGACTTCGATTTCGACCTCTTCACGATCGGCGCCGGCTCCGGCGGCGTCGCGGCGAGCCGACGCGCCGGCGCGTACGGCGCGCGCGTGGCCATCTGCGAGCGCGGTCGCGTCGGCGGAACGTGCGTGCTGCGCGGGTGCGTGCCGAAGAAGCTCCTGGTCATGGGCGCGCATTTCGCCGAGGAGCTCGAGGACGCCCGCGGCTTCGGCTGGACGATCGAGGGCGCACGCCTCGACTGGGGCGCGCTGATCGCGGCCAAGGACCGCGAGCTCGAGCGGCTCGAGGGGGTGTATCACCGCCTCTTGCGCGACTCCGGCGTCGCGCTCGTCGAGGGCCGCGCCACGCTGGTCGACGCGCACACGGTGGAGGTCGCCGGCCGACGCTACACCGCGCAGAACATCCTGCTCGCCGCCGGCGGGCACCCGAAGCTGCCCGACATCCCCGGTCGCGAGCACGTCCTCACCTCCGACGAAGCGCTCTCGCTCGCCGAGCTGCCCGCGCGGCTCGTGATCGTCGGCGGCGGCTTCATCGGCTGCGAGCTCGCCGGCGTCTTCCACGCCGCCGGCTCGCAGGTGACCATGCTCGTGCGCGGCGACGAGCTGCTGCGCGGCTTCGACGACGACGTGCGCTCCGCCCTCGGGCTCGCGTATCGCGACAAGGGCATCCGCGTCGTGCCCGACGTGCTGGTGGAGGACGTCGAGCGGCGGGCCGACGGCACGCTCAGCGTGCTCGCCCGCGAGGACACCTTCGAGGCCGACGCGGTGCTCTTCGCGATCGGCCGCGCGCCGAGCACGCAGGGGCTCGGGCTCGATCGGGTCGGCGTGGAGGTCGACGCCGCCGGCGCCATCGTCGTCGACGGGCAGTCGCGCACGTCGGTGCCGAGCATCTTCGCGGTGGGCGACGTGACCAATCGCCTCAACCTCACGCCGGTCGCGATCGCCGAGGGCCGCATCCTGGTCGAGATGCTCTACCGCGGCGGCGACGGCGTGATGGAGCACGTGAACGTGCCGGCGGCGGTGTTCAGTCAGCCGCCGGTGGCGACCGTGGGCTGCAGCGAGGCGGTCGCGCGGCGACGCCACGGCGACATCGACGTCTACGCGACCTCGTTCCGGCCGATGAAGCACACGCTCTCGGGCCGCCACGAGCGCATGATGATGAAGCTGGTGGTCGAGCGCGCGACGCAGAAGGTCGTCGGGGTGCACGTCGTCGGACCGGACGCGCCGGAGATCGTCCAGGGCTTCGCGGTCGCCGTGCGCCTCGGCGCCACCAAGCAGGACCTCGATCGCACGATCGGCATCCACCCGACGGCGGCCGAGGAGCTCGTGACGATGCGCGACAAGCGCCCCGACCCGGTGGCGATCGAGGACAAGACGTAGTCGCCAGTCAGTCGTCAGTCGTCAGTCGTCAGTCGTCAGTCGTCAGTCGTCAGTCGTCAGTCGTCAGGACTGCGAGTCTTTCGCCGAGCTTGGTCGAAGGTCGAAAGGTCGAAGGTCGAACCAGGGGCGGAGCCCCTGGAACCCCGTGGAATGGGGCGCTTGATTCGACCTTCGACCTTCGACCTCGGAACCGTGGCGGTCCGCGATTCCTTCACATCCTGTCAGTCGTCCGCGTCAGTCGTCGTCCGCCCAGTCTCTTCTCGTGCTGATGACTGACGACTGACGACTGACGACTCTTCTCGACTGACGACTCTTCTCGTGCTGACGACTGACGACTGACGACTGACGACTACGGTCAAGAGGGCTGGAACGTGGCGATCGCCAGATCGAGCGGGGGCACGCGCATGCCCGGCGCGTCCATCGTCTTGCCGTTGCGGTAGCGGAGGCCGATGCCGTCGTGCAGGAACTCGGCGAGCTCGATGAACGACACGTCGGTGCCCTTGCGGAAGAGGCGCGCGAGGTAGAGCACGCGACAGTAGCCGTCGCGATCACGCGGCTCGGCCTCGATGATCGTGAGGCCCATGTACTTGAACGACGCGCTCGCCGCGCGGAGGGCCGCCATGATCTGGTCGGGCGCGTGGCGGCGATCGGGGTGATCCTCGTGCAGCGTGTCGTAGAGGTAGTCGACCTTGCCGAGGGCGAACGCCGAGTAGCGGGAGCGCACGAGCTCCTCGCCCTCTTGCGCGTGCCGCTTGCGGTCGTGGAACGGTGCGCAGCACTCGGCGTACGACTTGCCCGAGGAGCAGGGACAGGGCGCGCTCTTGCTCATCGCCCGAGGAGCTACTCGGCCTCGCCGCCCGGCGAAAGAGTCGAAGCGTCGATGCCGGCGGAAGCGAGCGCCTCGACGATCGCGAGGCGCGCGGCGGCCGCCTCCTCGCGGCGCGCGTGCACGTCGAGCGCCTCGGCGATCTCGGAGGCGAAGGCGCGCGCGTCGTCGATGGCGCGACGGAGCTTCTTGAGCTTCCCGATCACCGACGGATCGGGCGCGGTCTGGGCGATGGCCGGCGTGGACTGGCCGAGCGCCGTCGACAGCTCGACGAGCGCGTCGAGCGCGCGATCGACCGCGTCGAACGCCGAGAGACGGACGTCGAGCGCGGCGAGATCGCGCTCCGCCTTCTCGCGGATGGCCTGCTGCACGTAGGGAGACACGGGCGCGGTGGGCTTGCTCATGGCCAATTCCTACCCGAACGTTTTCACCTGCACAAGTGTTCAGCATCATACGGGTGCGAGCGGGACGTGCGTGGTAGGCTCGCGCCCTCCATGCGCAGCGGTTTTCTCCCTATTTCCGCAGTGGTCCTCCTCGCTCTGGGCTGCGGTGGCGGCGTCGAGGCCCCCGCGGCGCAGCCGGCGGGCGACGCTGGCGTCGATGCGCCGCCGCCCGCGCCGCAGACGCTCGTCATGCAGGGCGTCGATCTGTACCAGACGGTGCAGGTCCCGCTGATGCGCGCCGGCGAGCGCCCGGCCGTGCGCAACGCGCCGATCATCCGCGATCGCGAGGGGATCGTCCGCGTCTCGGTGAAGCCCGACCTCGGTTGGACGCGCAAGAAGCTCGTCGCGACGCTGCACCTCGAGTCCACGTCCGGCAGCAGCGATCTGAAAGACACGCGCGAGATCGGCCCCGCCGGGTCGCGCGACTACGATCTCGGGTCGACCTTCCGCTTCGATCTCGACAAGAAGGCCCTCCAGCTCGACACGCAGTACTCCGTCACCATCACCAACGGCGACGAGGTGCTCGCGCGGTGGCCCGCCGAGGGCAACGACACGATCGACGCGAAGCCGAGCGGGCCGCTCAAGGTGAAGCTCGTGCCGGTGAAGTGGGACGTCGACGGCAGCGGCCGTCTCCCCACGACCAGCGTGGAGATGGTCGACTCCTACAAGCACTACCTCTACTCG
>JACPFM010000112.1:14852-53105 GCA_016182965.1 Deltaproteobacteria bacterium
CTGTATCCGGCGACCTCGGTCGAGTTCACCGTGCGCGAGCCCTGGTCGTGGACCGAGGCCGTGAACGCCAACGGCGACGGCTGGGACACGCTGCTGCAGGCGATCGTCGATCTGCGCAACACCGAGTCGGCGCCCGACGATGTGTACTACTACGGCGTCTTCAAGCCGGCCGATCAGTTCTGGAAGTACTGCCGCGAGGGCTGCGTCGCCGGGTTGAGCGGCCTCCTCTCCGACCCGCGCGACGCGTTCAGCCGCGGCAGCATCGGCCTCGGCTACGGCGAAGAGTCGGCCAAGACGATGGCCCACGAGATCGGCCACGCGCACGGCCGCGCGCACGCGCCGTGCGGCGGCGCCGCCGGCATCGACCGCAAGTTCCCCTACAGCGAAGGGGACATCGGCGTGTTCGGCTGGGATCTCGTCGACAAGCGGCTCGTCGACCCGAGCTACAGCGACATCATGGGCTACTGCTCGCCGAACTGGGTGTCGGACTACACCTATTCGGCGCTGTACACGCGCGTGCAGTTCGTCACCAAGGCGCGCTCGTACATCTCCACCGAGTCGGCGCCCATCCGCTACCGCTTCGTCAACGTCGGCCGCGACGGCAAGCTGACCTGGGGCCGCAGCACCATCACGCGCAACCCGCCGCTGTCCGATCCGCAGACCATCACCTTCGAAGCCGCCGACGGCACCAAGCAGACGCTGACCGGCCACTGGTATCCGTACGGCGAGATGGCCGGCGGCTACATGGTCGTGCCCGAGCCGACCATCCCGGCGGTCCGCATGACCATCGACACCATGCCGACGATCGACAAGGTGCTCTCGCTCGCGCGCCCCTGAGCCACATGCGGCGACGCGCCCCGATCGCCTAGGCTCGTCGCTTCATGTCGGGCTCCGCGCTGATCGTGTTCGCCCATCCGTATCCGGATCGCTCGCGCGCCGGTCGCGTGCTGCTCGACGCGGTCCGCGACGTTCCGCGGGCGTCGGTCCGGTCGCTCTACGGGCTGTACCCCGACTTCGCGATCGACGTCGAGGCCGAGCGAGCGGCGCTGCTCGCGGCGCAGTCGGTGGTGTGGCTGTGCCCGTTCTACTGGTACGGCGTGCCGGCGCTGTTGCACCTGTGGTTCGAGAAGGTCCTCGCGCACGGCTGGGCGTACGGCGAGGGCGGCACCGCGGTGCGCGGCAAGCGCGCGCTGTGGGTGACGACGACCGGCGCGCCGGAGACGGCGTACGCGCCGGGGCAGGTGCACGGACGTCCCTTCGAGGCGTACGCCCCCGCGGTGGAGCAGACGGCGCGGTTCTGCGGCATGCGGTGGGAGCCCTACGTCGTGGTCCACGGCGCGCATCGCATCTCCGACGCGACGCTCGCCGAGCGCGCGGCGGAGGTGCGGGCGCGCATCCTCACGCTGACGGCGCTGACGGAGGCGGACGATGCGTGAGCACGGCCTCTTGTTCGACACGATGGTGTACCTCGCGGCCGCCGTCGTGTGCGTGCCGCTCGCCGCGCGCCTGCGGCTCGGATCGGTGCTCGGCTACCTCGTGGCCGGGTGCGTGATCGGGCCGTTCGGCCTGCGGCTCGTGGCCGACGTGCAGTCGACCCTGCACTTCGCCGAATTCGGCGTCGTGCTGATGCTCTTCCTCATCGGCCTCGAGCTCGATCCGGCGCGCCTGTGGCAGATGCGCGGCGCGGTGTTCGGCGGCGGCTCGCTGCAGATGGCCGCGTCCGGGCTGGTCCTCGCGCTCGGTCTGCGCGCCGTGGGCCTCTCGTGGACGGCGGCGATCGTCGCCGGGCTGTCGATCGCGCTCTCGTCGACGGCCATCGCCATCCAGACCATGCGCGAGCGCGGGCTGCTGACGACGCCGATGGGGCGCACCGCGTTCGCCGTCCTCTTGTTCCAGGACGTGGCGGCGATCCCGCTCATCGCGCTCGTTCCGCTGCTCGCCGGCGGCGGGAGGCTCGAGGTGCTCGGCGTCGCCAAGGTGCTCGCCGCGGTGCTCGCGGTGATCGTCATCGGCCGCTACCTCACCGCGCCGATCCTGCGCGTGATGGCGCGCACCGGGCTGCGCGAGGTGTTCACGGCGTTCGCGCTCCTGCTCATCGTGGCGATCGCGCAGCTGATGCACGCGGCCGGCGTGTCGATGGCCCTCGGCGCCTTCCTCGCCGGCGTGCTCCTCGCAAGCTCCGAGTTCCGTCACGCGCTCGAGACGGACATCGAGCCGTTCAAGGGCCTCTTGATGGGCCTGTTCTTCATCGCGGTCGGCATGTCGATCGACTTCAGCCTGCTGCGCGCGAGCCCGCTCCTCGTCGTCTCGCTGGTCGCCTCCGTGCTCGCGCTGAAGGGGGCCGCGCTCGCGCTCATCTCGTCGAAGCTCGAGGTGCCCACGCCGCAGCGCTGGCTGTTCGCAGCGCTGCTCTCGCAAGGCGGCGAGTTCGCCTTCGTGGTGTTCGGCGTGGCCGGCCAGGCGCGGCTGATGCCGGGCAGGTGGGACGGGATCCTCACGCTGGTCGTGGCCCTGTCGATGGCGTGCACGCCGCTCCTCTTGCTCCTGCACGACCGGCTGATGCGCCGCGCCGTCCCCCACCGCGATGCGGACGTCATCGAGCACGACGGCGCGCCGGTGATCATCGCGGGGTTCGGGCGCTTCGGGCAGATCGTCGGGCGACTGCTCTTCGCCTCCGGCATCAGGGCCACGGTGCTCGATCACGATCCGGATCAGATCGCGCTGCTCGAGAAATTCGGCTTCCGCGTGTTCTACGGCGACGCGACGCGCACCGATCTGCTGCACAGCGCGGGGATCGAGCACGCCAGGCTCCTCGTGGTCGCGATCGACGATCAGGCAGCGAGCCTGCGGCTGATCACGGAGGTCCGCGAGCACTACCCGGAGGTGCGCATCGTGGCGCGCGCCCGCAACGTCGGTCATTACCTCGCGCTGCGGCAGCTCGGCATCGACCTCATCGAGCGCGAGACGTTCGAGTCGTCGCTGCGCGCCGGGCGCCGCGCGCTCGAGGTGCTCGGCGTGCACCCGTACGAGGCGCGCGAGGCCGCCGATCGCTTCCGCGCGCACAACGTGCGGAGCCTCGAGGAGCTGCTCCCCTTCCTCGCCGACGAGAGCCGCCGCCTGTCGATGGCGCGCGCCGCCCGCGAGCAGCTCGAGGCGCAGTTCGCCCGCGATCGGGAGGCTCGCGACCGCGAGGTGGCGTCGTGGACGGAGGACGAGGCCGACCGCACGCCGGACGCCCGAGCGGAATAGACTAGGCGTCATGCTTCGATGGACGCTCGCTGTGGTCCTGGTCGCGGGGTGCCGCGAGCCGGCGGCACCAGCGCCGCCGCCGCGCGCCGTCGACGCGACACCGTCCGTCGCAACCACCCACGCCGTGGCGGCGGATGCAGCGAGCGCCGCCGCCTCGGACGCCGCGCCCGAGGTCGCCGCGGCCGCCGGCCTACAGCTCGACGCGGCAGCGGATGCGCTCCCGAGCACCGCGGTCACGAAGTGGCAGCCGGGGCCGGGCGCCTCCGTCGTCAAGCTGGGCGCCGGGACCTCGTCGGCGACGAGCGCCCACGGCGTCACAGTCTCGGTGAAGCGCCACCACAAGCACTACGTGGGCGGCGGCACGCTGGGCATCTGGCAGTTCACCTTCACCAAGGGCGCCCAGACGCAGACGCTCGAGGTCCGCGGGGACTTCCTGCTGGCCGAGGCGATCGTGCTCGGGCAGCTCGTGCTGATCGACGGCGCCGACGACGGCGAGGAGCTGACGTTCGTGCCGAAGGCGCCGAAGCCGCTCACCGAGGACGAGGCGCACGACCTCGCCGAGAAGGACCTCGCCGCCCGCGGCGTGACCAAGCCGTCGTCGTCGAGCTCCTCGGTCGAGAACGGCGTCTACGCGTACCGACGCCTGAGCCCACCGGCGCTCTCCGTCCACGTGGGCCTGTATACGAGGCACGTGCGGCGCGTGCGCGCGCTCGCCGACCCGAAGGACGACGGGGCGCCCTGACGGAAGGGCCCGCGTCTCCGTGCCGCGTCTCCGTGCTAGGAGGGATCATGGCGCGCGCGACGGTCGTCCGAGCGAACGGGTCGGTGGCGCTGCGAGACGGCGCGGTCAGGCTCGCCGTCGTCGCCGACACGCACTCCGCGCCCCACCCGCGCGCGGCGGAGCTGCTCCGCGCGGCGCGGCCCGACGCCATCCTCCACGCGGGCGACATCGGCGATGTCTCGGTGCTCCGCGAGCTCGAGCAGGTCGCGCCCGTGCTCGCCGTGCGCGGCAACGTAGACGGTCGGGGTGGCCTCCCGGACGAGCTGACCATCGACCTCGTCGACGATCGCGGCGGCGTCGCGCTGCGCCTGTTCATGACGCACATCGCGGTCTACGGCCCCAAGCTCCGCGGCGAGGCCGCCAAGGCGGCGCACGCGCAGAAGGCGTCGCTCGTCGTCTGCGGCCACTCGCACGTTCCGTTCATCGGCGTCGACAAGGGCCTGACCATCTTCAACCCCGGGTCGATCGGCCCGCGCCGCTTCCACCTGCCGATCGTCTTCGGCCTGATGGACCTGCGCGACGGCCGCCTCGCCATGCAGCACGTGAGCTGCGAGACCGGAGCGCGCTGGGAGCCGTGACCCTCGACCCGCAGCAGATCGTCGCGCTCGCGCCCGACGCGTCCTCGGCCGCCGCGGGGCGGAAGCTCGCGACGCCCGCGCCGTGGAAGACCTTGGGGCGCGACGCGCGCGCGGTGTGGGGCGAGTGCAAGGGGAGCGCGCTCTATCAGGTCCGCGTCGACCTGCGCGACCTCTCGAGCAAGTGCAGCTGCCCGAGCCGCAAGTTCCCGTGCAAGCACGCGCTCGGGCTCCTGTTCCTCGCCGAAGGCGAGCCGCAGCGCGTGGTCGAGGCGTCACCGCCGGAGTGGGTCAGAGACTGGATCGACAAGCGCGATCAAGCGGAGCAAAAGCGCGAGGCGCGCGCGAGCGCGCCTCAGAAGGCGCCCGATCCGGTCGCGCAGAAGAGGCGCCTTTCAGTGACAGAGGCGCGCGAGGCGCGCGTCGACAAGGGCGTCGAGGCGCTCGATCGGTTCCTCCAGGACCTCGTGCGCACCGGGCTCGCCGGCCTCGAGTCACAGCCGGGCACCTTCGAGGCGCAGGCGGCGCGCCTCGTCGACGCGCAGGCGACCGGCCTCGCGAGCCGCGTGCGGCGCCTCGAGCACGCGGCCGGCGGCGATCCGTCGTGGCCCGACGCGGTGCTCGATCGGCTCGGGCGCATCGCGCTGCTCGCGCGGGCGTGGTCGAGGCTCGATCGACTGGAGGGACCGATCGTCGACGACATCCGGCAGGCCATCGGCTTCAGCCTCGAGAAGGACGAGGTGGCCGCGCGCGGCGAGCGGGTGCGCGACGTGTGGGCGGTCGTCGCGCAGCACACCGACGACGACGAGCGCCTGCGATCGCAGCGCTCGTGGCTGCGCGGCATGAGCACGCGGCGCACCGCGCTCATCCTGCAGTTCGCGCCCGGCGCCGCGCCGTTCCCGCAGGCGATCGTCCCGAGCACCGCGTTCGACGCCGAGCTGATCTTCTGGCCGAGCGCGACGCCGACCCGCGCGCTGGTCGACGTGCGTCACGGCACCGATCGCTCGTTCGCGCAGGCACCGGGCTTCGCGCCGATCGCCGAGGCCCTCCGCGGCTACGCGGAGCAGCTCGCGAACAACCCCTGGCACGAACGCACGCTGTTCACGCTCGGCGGCGTCGTCCCCGTGAAGCACGAGGGGCGCTGGTTCGTCCGCGACGCGTCGGGCGCGGCGCTGCCCATCCCGAGCCGCACGCCGTGGCTCTTGCTCGCGATCTCCGCCGGCGCGCCCGTCGATCTGGTGGGCGAGTGGAGCGGCGCGCGCCTTCTGCCGCTCGCGGCGATCGAGCGAGGCGTGCACCACCCGCTGCACATCGCGGAGGAGGAGTGATGGACGCGCTGTCGAAGCTCGCGCTCCTCGGCACCTCCGGCGTCCCAGGTGAGCGGCGTCGCGACGCCGGGGCGGAGAGCGACGATCCGCTCGCGCGGGCGGTCCTCGCGGCGTTCCCCGACGAGCCGCTCGAGCGACGCGTCCTGCTCGCCGCCGGCGCCCGCGCGATCGGTCGCGGGGCCGGGTACGTGCCCCTGCACATCGAGGCGAACCCGGCGGCGGCGGAGCAGGGCGACCGCGCGGTCCTCTCTTCACGTGTGGCCGACGCGATCTCCGATCTGCTCGAGCGCGAGGACGAGGTCCTGAAAGAGGCGCTCGCCGCCATCGCCCGGCGCCGGCTCGAGCTGCCCCCTCGCTTGCTCCCGCGCGCGCTCGCCGTCACCGACGACGACGTGCGCTCGTGGCTGCGCCCGGTGCTCGGACCGCGCGCGAAGTGGCTCGCCGGCTTCGAGCCGCGGTTCTCGTGGATCCTCACCAGCGGCGCCTCGCTCGAGGAGCTCGAGAGGACGTTCGCCGAGGGCGCCACCGACGCGCGAGAGGCCGCGTTGATCGAGGCGCGCGCGATCGATCCCGCGAGCGCGCGCGCGTGGGTCGAGGCGGCGTTCGCGGTCGAGAAGGCCGACGTGCGCGCGCGGTTCGTGCTCGCCCTGCAGACGGGGCTCTCGATGGCCGACGAGAAGTTCCTCGAGAAGTCGCTCGACGACCGCGCCCGCGACGTGCGCGACGCAGCAGCCTCGTTGCTCGCCAGGTTGCCCGAGAGCGCGTTCGTCGCGCGCATGACCGAGCGCGCCCGAGCGCACCTGCTCGACCCGCCGACGCACGTCTCGCCCCGCGACGTCCGCGATGGATTGGTGGCGAAGCCCGCGGGCCAGGCGCCGCGCGCGTTCTGGCTCGAGCGCATCGTCGCGTCGGTGCCGCCGTCGACGTTCGGCGAGCCCGCCGCGTTCCTCGAGCGCGCGCGGAAGACCGACTGGGCCGACGCGGTGATCGGCGGCCTCGTGTTCTCGGCGACCGTCGCGCGCGACGTCGCCTGGCTCGAGGCGCTCGCCGCGATCCTCCGCGGCGGCGACGAGTCGAGCGAGCAGGCGCTCCACGAGGTGCTCGCGGCGCTGCCGATCGACGCGCGCGCGCTGCACCTGCTCGCGATGATCGAGCGGCCGAACGCGAAGCTCTCGATCGCCGACGCGCTCTCGACGCTGCCGGCCCCGTGGCCCGATCGCCTGAGCCGGCGCTGGCTGAACGTCATCGAGAAGAAGATCGAGGCGTCGGCGTCGTGGGGCGACGCGTGGATCGCGTCGCTCCGCGTCGGCGCGCGCCGCATCTCGCCCGCCGGGTTCGCCGCGCTGCGCGAGGTGCTCCTGCGCGCCGCGGGCGCGCCAGCGTGGAAGGCCGCCGCCGAGGACGCCTTCGAGGTCATCCGTCTGCGCTCCGTCATTTGCGAGAGCGTTCCCGAGGAGGTCCCGTGACCGAGGTCCAACGCCTGCACGCCGAACAGCAGTACGAGTCCGAGCTCCGCGCGCTCGGAGAGATCGACGATCGGGCGCGTCCGCCGGGCTGGAGGCTCTCGCCGTGGGCGGTGCGCACCTACGTCATGGGCGGCAAGCTGAAGAGCGGCGTCGAGATCACGCCGAAGTACGTCGGCAACGCGCGTCTGATCGAGATCGCGGTGGCCACGCTGGCGACCGATCGCGCGCTGCTCTTGATGGGCGTGCCGGGCACCGCCAAGTCGTGGGTCGCCGAGCACCTCGCGGCGGCGATCTGCGGCGACTCCACGCTGCTGGTCCAGGGCACCGCCGGCACCGACGAGCAGGCGCTGCGCTACGGCTGGAACTACGCGCGCCTGCTCACCGAGGGCCCGAGCCGCGCGGCGCTCGTCGAGAGCCCGATGATGCGCGCGATGGAGCTCGGCCATATCGCACGCGTCGAAGAGCTCACCCGCGTCCCGAGCGAGGTGCAGGACACGCTCATCTCGATCCTCTCCGAGAAGACGCTCCCGGTCCCCGAGCTGAACACCGAGGTGCAGGCGCGCCGCGGGTTCAACGTCATCGCCACCGCCAACAACCGCGATCGCGGGGTCAACGAGCTGTCGAGCGCGCTGCTCCGTCGCTTCAACATCGTCGTGCTCCCGGTGCCCGCGACGCTCGACGAGGAGGTGAGCATCGTCTCGCGCCGCGTCGCCGAGCTCGGTCGCGCGCTCGAGCTGCCGGCCGAGGCGCCCGCGCTCGAGGAGATCCGCCGCGTGGTGACCATCTTCCGCGAGCTGCGCGATGGGGTGACCGTCGACGGCTCGACCAAGCTCAAGTCGCCGAGCGGCACCCTGTCGACCGCGGAGGCGATCTCGGTGGTGAACGGGGGCCTCGCGATGGCCAGCTTCTACGGCGACGGCGTGCTCCGCGGCGCCGATCTGGCCGCCGGGATCACCGGCGCGGTGGTGAAGGACCCGGTGGCCGATCGCGTCGTGTGGCTCGAGTACCTCAAGACGGTGGTCAAGGAGCGCGAAGGGTGGAAGGACCTCTATCGCGCATGCCTGGACGTCGTGTGAGGAGCTCGAACGCATGACCACGCACGTCCTCGGCATCCGGCACCACGGCCCCGGCAGCGCGCGCAGCGTGCTCGCCGCGCTGGAGCGCCTGCGCCCCGACGCGCTGCTGGTCGAGGGCCCGCCCGACGCCGACGACGCGATCGCCCTCGCCGGCGACGCGGCGATGAAGCCCCCGATCGCATTGCTCGTTTATGCATCCGAGGAGCCGCACCGGGCGGTGTTCTACCCCTTCGCGCGGTTCTCGCCGGAGTGGGTGGCGATCCGCTGGGCGCTCGCGCGCGGGGTGCCGGTCCGGTTCATGGACCTGCCGATGGCCCATCAGCTGGTGGCCGGCGGCGTGCGCGAGGATCGCGCGTCGGGCGATCCTGGGCGCGACGATCCGATCGGCGCGCTCGGACGCGCGGCCGGCTACGAGGACGCCGAGGCCTGGTGGGAGCACCAGATCGAGCAGCGCCTGGATCCGAGCGGCGTGTTCGAGGCCATCCTCGAGGCGATGAGCGCCCTCCGCGAGGGCAAGGCCTCCGGCGACGAGGAGCACAAGCGCGAGGCCTCCATGCGGCGCATCCTCCGCAAGGCCGAGAAGGAGTTCGCGCACGTCGCCGTGGTGTGCGGCGCCTGGCACGCGCCGGCTCTCCTCGCCGACGTGAAGGCGAAGGACGACGACGCGCTGCTCAAGGGCCTGCCCAAGGCGAAGATCACCTCGACCTGGATCCCGTGGACCTCGTCGCGCCTCGCCTACCGCAGCGGCTACGGCGCCGGCGTCGGCTCGCCGGGGTTCTACGATGTGGTGTGGGAGGCTGGAGCGACCGCGCCCACGCGCTGGATCGCGCGCGTCGCGCAGATGCTCCGCGCCGACGGGATCGACGCGTCGCCGGCCAGCGTCATCGAGGGCGTGCGCCTGGCCGAGGCGCTCGCGGCCATGCGCGACCGCGCGATCCCCGGGCTCGACGATCTGCGCGACGCGGTGCGCGCCACCTTGTGCGAGGGCGACGACGCGCGCCTGATGACCATCCGCGCGCGCCTCGAGGTCGGCGAGGAGCTCGGCGAGGTCGCCGAGGGCGCGCCGGCGGTGCCGCTGCAGCGCGATCTGGCGGCGCAGCAGAAGACGCTGCGCCTCAAGCCGTCGACCGAGATCAAGACGCTCGATCTCGATCTTCGGCAGGACTTCGACCGCGCGCGCAGCCGCCTGCTCCATCGTCTCTCGATCCTCGGCGTGCCGTGGGGCGTGCAGGAGGAGGCGGTCGGCAAGAGCGGGACGTTCCACGAGTACTGGAAGCTGCAGTTCGACCCGGAGCACGCGGTCGCCCTCGTCGAGGCGAACGTCTACGGCAACACCATCGAGGCGGCGGCGATCGGCAAGGCCCGGCAGCGCCTCGACGAGACCGACGATCTCGCCGAGGTCACCGCGACGCTGAACGCCGCGGTGCTCGCCGATCTGCCCGCGGTCATCGAGCACGCGCTCTCCCGCGTGCAGGCGTTGTCGGCGCTGTCGTCCGACGTGGTACGGATGATGAACGCGCTGCCGTCGCTGGTGCGCGTGCTGCGCTGGGGCGACGTGCGCGAGACCGACGCGCGGCGCGTGCTGCCCATCGTCGAGGGGATGTTCGAGCGGATCGTCGTCGGCCTGCCCACCGCCTGCGCGTCGCTCGACGACGAGGCGGCCGTAAGGGTGCTCGAGGCCGCCGAGCAGACGCACGGCGCGGTGCTCCTGCTCGATCGCCCCGCAGACCGCGCCGACTGGATCGCCGCGCTGCTGTCGATCGTCGACCGTCCGCTGCACGGCCTGCTGCGCGGCGGCGCGCTCCGCCTGCTCCTCGAGCTGCGCGCGATCGACGGCGCGGCGCTCGGCCGTCGGGCGCGGCTCGCGCTCTCGCCCGCCGAGGAGCCCGCCACCGCCGCGTCCTGGCTCGAGGGGCTGTTGCGCGGGAGCGCGGTGCTGCTCCTCCACCAGGACGAGGTGTGGATCGCGCTCGACGCCTGGCTCGCCTCGCTGAACGCGGAGGTGTTCCAGGAGCTGCTCCCGCTGGTGCGCCGCGCGTTCTCGGCCTTCGAGCCGCCGGAGCGTCGCGCGATCGCCGAGCGGATCGCGCGCGGCGGCAAGCCGGTCGCGCGCGAAACGGAGGTGGCGCTCGATCTCGAGCGCGTCGCCCTGGTGAAGCCGATCCTCTCGCGGATCCTGGGGGTCTCGCTGTCATGAAGGATGAAGAGCGCCGGCGGCGTTGGCGCCTCGTGCTCGGCGGCGCGGCCGACGAGGAGCTCGGTCGCGCGTCGGGCACCGACGCCCACCTCGACGACGTGCTGTCGGCGCTCTACGACAGCGAGCGCCGCGCGGGCCTCGGGGCGTCCTCGCCCAACGTCGCCCGCTGGCTCGGAGACATCCGCACCTACTTCCCCTCGTCGGTCGTGCGGGTGATGCAGAACGACGCGCTCACCCGGCTCGGCCTCTCGCGGATGCTGCTCGAGCCGGAGATGCTCGCCGGCGTCGAGCCCGACGTGCACCTCGTCGCGACCCTGCTGTCGCTCGGGAAGGTCATCCCGGCGAAGACCAAGGACACCGCGCGCCGCGTCGTGCGCAAGGTCGTCGACGAACTGGATCGCAAGCTGCGTCAGGCCACCCTGTCGGCCGTGCGCGGCAGCCTCGATCGCTCGTCCCGCACCCGAAGGCCGCGCGCCGCGGAGATCGACTGGCACCGCACGATCCGCGCGAACCTCGGCACGTGGGATCGGGCGCGCGGCACGTTGATCGCCGAGCGCCTGATCGGCAGCGGCCGCAAGCGCAACGCCCTGCGCGACGTGGTCCTCTGCGTCGACCAGAGCGGATCGATGGCGACCTCGGTCGTGTACGCGAGCGTCTTCGCGGCGGTGCTCGCCTCCCTCCGCGCGCTGCGCACGCGGCTCGTGGTGTTCGACACCGCGGTCGTCGATCTGACCGAGCTGTTGAAGGATCCGGTCGATGTGCTCTTCGGCACCCAGCTCGGCGGCGGCACCGACATCAACCGCGCCCTGGCGTACTGCCAGTCGATCGTCACCCGCCCGACGCAGACGGTGCTGGTCTTGATCACCGACCTCTACGAGGGCGGGAACGCGCCCGAGATGCTCGCACGCGCCGCGGAGCTGGTGCGCGCCGGCGTGAACGTCGTGTGCCTCCTCGCGCTGAACGACAAGGGCGCGCCCGCCTACGACGCCGATCACGCCGCGCGCTTCGCGAGCCTCGGCATCCCCACGTTCGCGTGCACGCCCGATCTGTTCCCCGATCTGATGGCCGCCGCCCTCGCCCGCCGCGACCTGCGCGCGTGGGCGGCGCGCAACGAGGTGATCACGAAGCGGTGAGCGGCACGGCGAGTGCTACACTCCGGCCATGCGGCCGCTGACGGCGAATCTCTCCGAGCTCGACAAGCGGCCGTACTTCCTCTGGGACGAGGACACGACCATCGCCGAGTTGCGCGCTGCGCTCGCCGGTCCTGACGTCGAGCTTCGCCGCCGCTTGCTCGGAAAGGTCCTCCGCGAAGCGCGCGACATCGACGTGTGGAGCTTCGTCACGCCCGAGGAGGTCGCGGCCGAGCTGCCGCACATCGAGCGGCGTCTCGGGCGTCGCGCCGCCTTCTGGCGTTTTCTGATCGATGGGTGGCGCGAAGATGGGCTCCTCGCCGGTTGACGCAAGCGAACGTCTCACGGCGTTGCAGCGCGATCTCCTGGCCGCGTTCTTCGCGCTCGATCGCGACTTCTTCCTGACCGGTGGCGCGGCGCTCGTCGGCTTCTGGATCGGCCACAGACACACGGACGATCTCGACCTGTTCACGCTCGACGACGAAGCCTTTGCCCGCGGTCCGCACGTGCTCGCCGCTGCCGCGGAGAGGGTCGGCGCGTCTTGGGCCGTTCGTCAGGATGCACCCGGCTTCCGTCGTTACGTGGTGACGCGAGGCGAGGAGACCATCGTCGTGGATCTGGTGCGCGAACGCGTCGCACAGCGCGTCGCTCACAAACCCGAGCGCGACGGTGTGCGCGTGGATCCGCCCGAGGAGATCCTCGCGAACAAGTTGACGACCTTGGTGGCGCGGCAGGAGGAGCGCGATCTCGTCGATGTATATGTCCTGGAGACGCGCTTCGGTTTGCGCGTGGAGGACGCCCTGGATGCCGCGCTCGCGAAGGACGGCGGCTGCACGCCGGCGACGCTCGCGTGGCTGCTTTCCCAGATCCGCATTCCTGCGACCATGAGACTTCCCGGGAACGTCGATCCGACGCAGCTCGCGGAGTGGCTCACGGAACTGGTGCGGAGGCTCCGGGCCGCCGCACATCCTGCGGGCTGAGCCAGCTCACGGACAGCAGTAGAACTTCTCGACCGCCGACGCTCCCGATCCGTGCTCCACGCATCCGGTGGGCGGCGTCGCCCACGCGCCGGCGCCGGCCTGCGGGCATTGATAGCGCTTCGGCTTGCCGGCGACGCCGGTGCAGTCGGCGGAGCGATCCGGCTGCGCGACGCAGTCGTTGGTCGGACAGCAGTAGTTGTTGCCGAGCACGGTGCTGACGCGCGTCTCGCGGCAACCGGTGAAGCCGGGCGGCGGTCCGCCGAAGCAGACGTACCCGTACGGCTGCCCGCACGACTCCGGGCACGACTCCGGCGACGCGCCGTAGCCGACGCAGGTCTCGCCGGCTCCGGTCTCGATCGAGCCTTCGCAGGTGACCGCGTCGCCCGTCGTGGACGTGTCCGGCGCCGCGTCCACCGGCGCGGTCGTGTCCGGTGCATCGGCGCCCACGTCGTGCCCACCGTCCTTTGCACCGGGCGGAGCAGCGTCGGCGCTACCGGAGGGCGTCGTGTCCTCCGAGGCGGCGCACGCGACGGAGAGCGAGACCGCGAGCGCGCAGAGGAAGTGGCGGGTGCGAGCCATCGAGGCGCCAGCGTATCGCGGGTCGCATGATGCCCCGCTGCCGACCGGCGCCGATCGCCCGCCCCCGCGACATCCCTGTCGCAGCCAACGTGTCACCGTCGCTTCGCCGTCGGGAAAAGGTGACGCACCCGGGAAGGGCCGTACGCGCCCCGGCCGCGCGATTCGCCGCGATTTCCCGCATGTCCTCGACGACCCGGGGCCCGGCACGCCTGTTGCTTGACCGTCGTCTGGCCATCATGGGCAGCCTCCGAGCACCCCGCAGCTTCGCCGAGCAGGCGTCGGGCTACGCGCCCGAGGAGCTGCAGTCGCTCGAGTCGGAGCTCGCGCGCCTCGACGTGCGAGAGCTGTTCGGCCGGCTCCCCATGGCGCTCGAAGAGCTGGCGCGCGAGCGCGAGGGCGCGTAACAAGCCCGGCGTGCGCACCCTCGCCGCCCAGCCCCTCGACCGGACCGAGTACGCCCCCTACGGAGACGTCATCGAGGCGACCGAGGAGTGGCGCGCCGCCAACCAGGGCACCGCGCGCAAATCCGAGCGGCTCGCCCCGCTGGTCGATCGGCGCGCCGGCCGCGCGCGGCCGAACGTCTCGGTGTTCCGCTGTTCGCCGCGCCCGCTGCCGGTGCAGGTGGCCCTCCTCGAGAAGCACCCGGCCTCGACCCAGGTGTTCGTCCCGATGAACGCGCGGAGGTACCTCGTGGTCGTCTCGCTCGGCGACGAGGCCCCGGATCTCTCGACGATGCGCGCCTTCGTGGCCTCGGGCACGCAGGCGATCACCTACCGGCCCGGCGTCTGGCACCACCCGATGATCGCCCTCGACGCCGAGACCGACTTCGTGAGCCTGGTGTTCGAGGACGGGACGGAGCTCGATTGCGTCGAAGCCCCCCTCGACGCGGGGTCGCGCGTGGTCGTGACCGCCTGATTCGCCGGCGTCTTGCCCGGTCGCACCGCCGTCCCCTTATGCTTCAGGGGTGACCCGCGAAGAAGTCCTGCAAGCGCTCTCCGCGTGGCTGCGCGCCGAGTTCGGCAAGGTCATCGCGGTGCGCGGGGTGCGGCGGGTGCGGCACGCCGCCGGCACCACCTGGATCGCGAAGCTCGTGGTCCCCGCGTCGACCGCCGACATCGCGGTGCGCGACCTCGAGATCGACGAGGAGGGGAACGTCCAGGACCCGCTGACGATCGACGAGCTGATCGAGGCGGTCCAGAAGCCGCGCGTCGTCGAGGCGACCGAGACCGATCCCTTCGCCGACTCCGGCGATCTCGGCGATCTGATGGGCGGCTTCGACGACGAGGCGCCCAAGCAGGAGGACGATCTCGAGGCCCTCGATCACGACGCGCTCTACGCGCGCGCCGCGGGGCTCGCCGCGTCGACCGATCGGGCCTCCCTGAAGAAGGCGCGCGACCTGATGCCGCGCCTGCTCTCCGATCCCGACAAGCGCACCGCGGTCCTCGTGTGGATGGCGGTGGTGGAGCGCAAGCTCGACAACGTGCCGATCGCGCTGCAGCACCTCGAGGCGGCGGCGCGCGAGTTCGCCGATCGCTTCGATCTGCCCGCGCTGCAGAAGCTCGCCGCGCTGACGCACGAGCTCATGGGCGACGAGGAGTACGGCAGGTCGACGATCAAGCGGCTCCTCGAGGAGAGCCGCGAGAAGATGCGCCCGGTCGCGAGCATCTTCGAGTGCCCGCAGTTCCTCGCGCTGGGCCCCGACGATCGCGACTTCCTCGGCGACAACCTGAAGCTGCGCGCGCTGAAGCCGGGCGAGGATCTGGTGCGCGAGGGGGAGCCGTCGCGCAACGTCTTCGTCATCAAGAGCGGCCTGATCGGCGTGCACCTCGAGCTCCCCGAGGGCGGCACGCGCCTCGTGCGCACCTGCTACCCCGGCTGGCTGCTCGGCGAGTCGAGCGTGCTGGTGCCCGACGATCCGCGCTGCACCGCCACCTTGCGGGCCGAGACCGAGACCGAGGTGTGGGTGATCGAGGCGTCGCTCCTCAAGCAGGTGCTCGGCGAGAACCCCGACGTCCGCTACCGCATCGAGGCGACCAAGCACCTGCACCGAATCGACTCGTTCTTCTCGATGCACGAGAGCCTCGGCCAGCTCGAGGCGATCGTGCGCGACGAGCTGCTCGCGTGCATCCGGCGCATCTCCGCCATGGACGCGGACACGACGCTGATCTCCGCGAACGAGCCGCCGACGGTCGCCTGCCTGGTGATGAAGGGCGAGGTCGCCCTGCTCGAGGGCGAGAAGGTCGTCGGCACCGTCGGCGCCGATCGGTTCGTCGGCGTGCGCGACGCGATGCACGCCATCGCCCCTCCGGTCGCCGCCGTCGCGCGCCCCGGCAGCACCGTCGCGTTCTTCGACGCCGAGATGCTGCGCGCGCTCGGCGAGAAGAGCCCCGAGGCGGTCGTCGCGGTCCTCGAGCGCCTCGGTTGATCACCGCGCCGACACCGACTCACGCCACCTGCACCTGGCTGTGGCGCGGGGGGTCTTCCGTCAGCGGCAGCGACAGCGTCGAGCGGCAGCGGCAGTGGCGCAGCTCCCACCGCTCGCCGTCGAGCTCCTGCTCGCCGACGTAGCCCAGATCGCGCCACTCGCAGAGCGAGTAGTAGCGGCCGCAGCGGCAGCCCTTCACCTTCTCATCCATGTCGTCGTGAGAAGGGCTTTCGTGAGAAGGGTCATCCATGGTGCCCCCGAAGACGGACGGCGCACCTTCCGCCCGAAGTGCCACGGCCGCGCCCGCTCGCCCGTTCCGTTCCGCGAGATGTGATGACACGATCCAACGCTCGAGCCCCCTAAGGCGGCGCACCACGGCTGGCGGCGGCGCTCCCATGCAGCGGGGGGATTCAACTCCTGCGCCAGCGCGTCATGCCGGCGGTGCAACCGATCTGCGCGTGTCGTCGCGTTCGCGCTGCACCTGATCTGTACGGCGGGATGCGGCAGATCAAACGCCTTCGTTCGCGTCGCTCCCGGCGCCGTCCAGCGCCGGACTTTTTGCGGTCGCGGCGGTCGTCTTCGGCATCGGTGGCCCTTCGAGCCACACCGTGGCGAGCGGTGGCAGCACGAGCGAGAGCGACGCCGGCAGACCGTGGTGCGGGGTCTCGACGGCGACGAGCAGAGGATTCCCATCGTGCGACGGATCGGGCGGGCACACGCTCACGCCGCTGCCGCCGTAGTCCAGCGAGTCCGTGTTGAGGATCTCGCGGTATTGCCCGGCCACCGGCACGCCGATGCGATAGCCCCGGCGCACGACGGGCGTCGCGTTGAGCACGCACACGAGGAAGCGCTCACGCGCGTGATCCCAGCGCAGGAACGAGGCCACCGACTGCTCGTTGTCGTTGGCGTCGATCCACTGGAAGCCCGCCTGCTCGACGTCGGCCTCGAACAGCTCGGGGCGCGCGCGCAGCTCGCGGTTGAGATCGGAGACGAGCTCCTGGACGCCGCGATGCCGCGTCGCGTTCTTGCCCTCGCTGAGCACGTGCCAGTCGAGCGACGCCGCCTCGTTGAACTCGCTCCCCTGCGCGATCTCGCCGCCCATGAAGAGGAGCTTCTTGCCGGGGTGCGCCCACATGTACCCGTAGAGCGCGCGCAGGTTCGCGAACTTCTGCCAGTCATCGCCCGGCATCTTGCGCAGGAGCGAGCCCTTCATGTGCACGACCTCGTCGTGCGACAGCGGCAGGACGTAGTTCTCGCTCCACGCGTAGAGGAAGCCGAACGTGATCTTCTGGTGGTGGAACCGCCGGAAGAACGGGTCCATCTGGAAGTAGGCCAGCGTGTCGTGCATCCACCCCATGTTCCACTTGAAGGTGAAGCCGAGGCCGCCGACGTAGACCGGGCGCGAGACCGCGGGCCACGCCGTCGACTCCTCGGCGATGACCACGGCGCCGGGCTGCTTGTCGTGCACCAGCGTGTTCAGCTCGCGGAGGAACTCGATGGCCTCGAGGTTCTCGCGGCCGCCGTATTTGTTGGGCACCCACTGCCCCTCTTTGCGCGAGTAGTCGAGGTAGAGCATCGACGCGACCGCGTCGACGCGCAGGCCGTCGAGGTGGTACTCCTCGAGCCAGAACAGCGCGCTGGCGAGCAGGAAGTTCCGCACCTCCGGGCGCCCGTAGTTGAACACCATCGTCCCCCAGTCGGCGTGCTCGCCCTGGCGCGGATCGAGGTGCTCGTACACCGCGGTGCCGTCGAAGCGACGGAGACCGTGCGCGTCGCGGGGGAAGTGCGCGGGGACCCAGTCGAGGATCACGCCGATGCCGGCGGCGTGCAGCGCGTCGATGAGGAACTTGAGATCCTCGGGCGTGCCGTAGCGCGCGGTCGGCGAGAAGTAGCCGGTGACCTGGTAGCCCCACGAGCCGTCGTACGGGTACTCGGTGATCGGCATCAGCTCGACGTGCGTGAAGCCGAGCTCCTTCACGTACGCGACGAGCTTCGGGGCGATCTCGCGGTAGGTCATCCAGCGGCCGGTGTGGCCGGAGCCGACGTCGATCGCGCCGTGACCGCGCTCCTCGGGCACCTTCATCCACGCGCCGAGGTGCACCTCGTAGATCGACCACGGCCGGCGCAGCGGATCCTGCGACGCGCGCTTCTCGAGCCACGGCGCGTCGGTCCAGCTCTCGCCGTCGTCGTGCTTCGGCGGCCGCAGCCGGTGGACGATGCCGCCGGTCGCCGGGCGCAGCTCGGTGCGGAAGGCGAACGGATCGAGCTTGAGGAACCGATCGCCCTTGGGCGACACGATCTCGAACTTGTAGGTCGCGCCCTCGCCCACGCCGGGGACGAACAGCTCCCAGATGCCGTTGGGCGACAGGCGGCGCATCGCGTGCAGCCGCCCGTCCCACCCGTTGAAATCGCCGACCACGCTGACGCGCCGCGCCTGCGGCGCCCACACCACGAACGAGGTGCCCTCGACGCCGCTCAGCCGGCGCACATGCGCGCCGAACCGGCTCCACAGCTCGTAGTGCTTGCCCTCGCCGGCGAGGTGCACGTCGATGTCGCCGAGCGTCGGGAGGAACGCGTACGCGTCGTCCTGCACGAACGTGCGCTCGCCGTAGGAGACCTCGAGCTGGTAGGCGAAGACCTCCTTCTCGCCCGGGAACTTCGCCTCGAACACGCCGGCGCGGTGCGCGCGGATCGCCTCGACCGGCTCGCCCTTGGTCTTCGGCAGCACGCGCACGCGCGTCGCGTCGGGTCGATAGGCGCGCACGACGACGCCGTCGCCGCCGGCACCGGGCGTCGCCGGGGCGACGACGTGGATGCCCAGGTACGTGTGGGGATCGGGGTGGTCTACCGCGACGATGCGCTCGAGATCGCTCACGCGGCGAGATCTCGCGGTGTGCCGGCCGCGCAGCAAGAGGGCGCGCAGCAAGCGCCCGCCGGCCGCGCCGCGGTCGCGTCCCCGCACACGGTCGCGTTCACTTCGAGAGCACGTACGTCAGCTGGTTCTCCCACATCTCGCGCACGTCCTTGATGCCGTCGCTGTCGGCGTCGATGAGGCGGAAGTTGTAGGGCGTCCAGCCGTTGACGATCACGCGCCCGCTCGAGACGACAGCGATGCCTCCGGCGCCGGTGGCGGAGCCGAGGCGGGCGGCGAGGAAGCCTGTGCCGGTGAGGGTCAGATCGTCGCCGTCGTCGGAGACGTCGTCTCCCGCGCCGGTGAGCGGGGAGGGGAACGTCTGCTTCAGCGAGAAGAGATCGACAGGGCTCGAGGTGTCCTTGTAGAGCGGCTTCGGCGATGTGTAGTCGGTGGTGCTCACGCCTAGCGCCGAGCGCATCGCCGACGACGTGTCGAGGTCCCAGTACGCGAAGAGCAGCCGCCCGCCGCCGGCGATCCACGTCGAGAGGCGCGACTCCATCCCGCTGGAGAGGGCGTTGTACGGCGCGTCGATGATGATGACCGAGAAGCCCCCGGCGTCGTAGGCCGTCTCGAAGGCGGTGGTGGTGGTCGTGAGGTTGGGCGTGCCGCCGAGCGCGGTGACCGCGTCGTCGGCGAGCGTGTCGGAGGAGTCGTTGTAGACCAGGACGCTGCCGATCGGGACGCCGGCGTCGGTCGGCGGCGTGTACGTGTCGGGGATGTAGGTGTCAGCGACGTACGTGTCAGCGACGTACGTGTCGGGCGCGACCCAGGTGTCGAAGGGGACGTACGTGTCGCTGACGGACGTGTCGGCGACCCTGGTGTCAGCGCCGCTGTCCGCGACCTTCGTGTCGGATTTCGCGTCGCTCTTCGCGCCGGTGTCCTCGTCGCTCAGGCCGAAGTCGACCAGCGGCTTGCCGTCGCCGCCGCCGTCGACCGCGTAGAAGTCGCTCGCGGTGGCGCACCCGGCGACGGCCAAGGACAGGAGCAGGAGCGGAGGAAGCGCGACGCGAAGGGACATCGACACACGATGCCTCCGCTTTTACCGGCCGCCAAGCCGTCAGGTGAAGGCGCGGTCGACGATGCGCTGCAGGGCGGGGCGCTGCGTGGCGGCCGAGCGCGCCAGGGCGAGCTGCGAGCGGGCGCGCACGAGATCGTGCGCGGTGCGCGACGGGAAGCGGGTCGCGTCCCAGGCGAAGTACCGGTCTTCGAGCGCGTCGAGCGCGAAGCGCGAGGACAGCTCGAGCGCGATCGTCTCGAGGCCGGGGACGATGCTCTCGATCTCGCCTCGCCCATTCTCGTCGCGCCCGAGGAGATCGTGCGCGGTCGACGCGTAGCCCTCGATCGTCGCGCGGAAGATCGCCTCGTCGACCTTGACCGACTCGGCGCTCTCGCCGGCGGGGTTGCACCACGAGCGCAGCGCGTCGCCGAGCTCGATCGCCAGGGTGCCGTGCTGGAAGGTGTCGAGATCGAGCAGCGCGACGGCGCGCGAGAGGTCGGGCGCGAACAGCACGTTGCTGATCTTCAGATCGCCGTGGATGATCCGCGCCTTCGTCGCGGGCACCTTCGGCAGCTGGTACGAGAGGATGGCCTCGGCCACCGGCCGCACCTCCTCGATCGCCGGGTGACCGGCGTGCAGACCGAGCGCCGCCTCGAGCCTCGCGAGGTGCGCCGCCGTGTCGTGCGCGCCGGGACGCGTGAAGTGGAACGTGTGCTCGAACCCGTCGATCGCTGCGTGGAACCGCCCGACCAGCTCCGCCGCGGTGCGCGCGAGCGACGGCTCCTCGACGCGCGAGATGGTCACGCCGTCGAGGTGCTCGAGCGCGCGCCACGGCCGCCCTTCGTGCTCGACCCACGCGCGGCCGTCGGGCGTGCGCACGAGGCACGGCACGGCGATGCCGCGCGAGACGAGGTGGGCGCAGATCGCCTCGATGTCGAGGTTCACCTCGCCGCGGAAGGCGTGGTGCTGCCGCTGCAGGACCAGCGTCGGGCGGCCGTCGACCAGGACCCGAAAGGTGCGATTGATGAGGCCGACGTCGATCGGCTCGAAGGTGGCGCGCTCGAGCCCGAAGGCGCGGACGACCTCGGGCGGAGGGGAGTCGATCGTCACGGCGGCGCAGCCTAGTACGGCGCATTGGAAGTGCGTACCCGGATCCTTCCCGACCGTTGGGGCGCCGTACTAGCGAAGTCGCGGAGCGACTTCTCGCAGGGGGTGAAGCGACGAGCGGAGCGAGGAGCGAGGGGGCGCGCGGCGCCCCCTTGTGAGTGTCCAGGTACCCGCGGCTCGGCGTAGCCGAGCGTTCGGCGGCAGCCGAACCCGGAACGAAGTTCCGGCGCGGCGTACGAGTAGCGCGCGGGGGCTGCGTCGACGGTACGATCGGCCGGTGTCGACCTACGACGCGGTGCCGTACACCAGCCTGCCCTACCCGCGCACGCACCCCGATCACCTGCACGCGATGGCGCGCCTCTTCGGGGTTCGCGCGGCGAGCGTCACCGCGTGTCGCGTGCTGGAGATCGGGTGCGGGAGCGCTGGCAACCTGGTCGGGATGGCCGTCGACCTGCCGGAGGCGACGTTCGTCGGGGTCGATCCGTCGGAGGGTGAGATCGCGAGGGGGAGAGCGCTCGCCGAGGCGGTCGGCTCGACGAACGTCACGCTGCACGTGGGGAGCGTCGACGCCGTCGACGGTCCGTTCGACTACGTGATCGCGCACGGCGTGCTGTCGTGGGTCGCGCCCGAGGTGCGCCGCGCGATCCTCGAGCAGGGGCGCGCGCGGCTTTCGCAAAACGGGGTGTTCTACGCCAGCTACAACGTCTTCCCCGGGTGGCACCTCCGCTGCGCCGTGCGCGGGATGCTGCAGCAGCACGGCTCGGAGGGAGACCCGACCGCGCGGCTCCGCGACGCGCGGACCTTCCTCGATTGGCTCTCGGCGCGCGTCGGGCGCGACGGCGGCGCGTTCCGCGCGGTGCTCGACGAGGAGGTCGAGCGGCTCGCGGGGGCCGACGACGCGTACTTCTTCCACGAGCACCTCGAGGAGCACAACCACCCGCTGTGGTTCCGCGACTTCGCCGCCGAGGCGCGCGAGCTCGGGCTGCAGTGGCTGTGCGAGGCCGATCCGGCGGCCACCGTGCGGGCGCGGGCGGCGCCGCGGGCGTTCGAGGCGCTGCGCGCCGTCGCGGGCGACGACCCGATCTCGATCGAGCAGCACTTCGATTTCCTGCGCGGACGCTCGTTCCGCGCGTCGTTGCTCGTGCACCTCGAGCACGTGCGACGCGAGGTCTCGGGCGAGGAGCTGGTGGACCTGGTCGCGGCCTCGCGCGGGCCGGGCGATCTGTGGATCGAGGACGCGACGCTCGCCGAGGCGCTCGCGCGGCTGTCTTCGCGGTGGCCCGACGGTGCGCCGATCGCCGAGCTCTCCGATGATCCCGCGGCGCTCGCCGATGCGTTGGCGCCGCTCCACGCCGCCGGCGTCGTCGAGCTGCGCGCGCGGGTGCTCGGGCTCGCCGGCGAGGGCCTCGAGCGGCCGTGGGCGTCGCCGCTCGCGCGGCTGCAGGCGAGAGGTCCCGCGCGGGTCACCAACCTCCGTCACGAGCCGATCGATCTGTCCGCAGACGAACGCGCGGTGCTGGTCCGGCTCGACGCGACGGCCGTTCCGGCGGCGGACGAGGCGATCGTGCGCCGCCTCGCGCAACTCGCGTTCCTCCGCGACGGTCCCCGCTGATACGCTCGCGCGCGATGCGCACGCTCGCAACGCCCCCCGCCTCCGTCGTCGGCGACAACGGCACCATCCACTTCGGCTCCTATCGCGGCTCGCTCCCGCCGGTCGATCTGCGCCCGCTCGGCAAGCCGCTCCCCTACCGGGTGCAGCACCACAAGAAGTGGGTGTACCTCGCGGTCGCCGCGGGAGACGTATTCGCCGGCCTCGCCGTCGTCGATCTCGGGTACGTGAAGAACGCCTTCGCCTTCGCCTTCGAGCGCGCGAACGACGGCAAGGGCCGCATGCTCGTCGACTGCAGCGCCCTCGGCCACCCGCTCGCCGGCGGCGTCTCCGACGGGCTGTGGGGCGGGCCGGTCGCGCGCTTCACGGCGGGCAAGACCCACGTCCACGTCACCCGCCGCGGCGCCTCGATGGACATCGATGCCACGTTCGGCGACGACCTCGACATCGGCGCGCGCCTGTCGACCGACGTCAAGCACCCGGCGCTGTCGGTCATCGGCCCCATCCCCGGCGGCGTCGTGAACGCGACCGAGAAGCACGCGCTGCTGCCGGTCAGCGGCGAGCTGACGGTGCGCGGCGCGCGCTACCCGCTCGACGGCGGCTTCGGCGGGTGGGACTACACGCACGGCTACCTCGCGCGCCACACCAAGTGGCGCTGGGCCTACCTCCTCGGCCGCACCACCGACGGCGCACGCATCGGCATGAACCTCGTCGAGGGCTTCCTCGGCAGCAGCGAGTGCGCGGTGTGGCTCGACGACGAGCTGCACCCGATCAGCGAGGGGCGCTTCGAGCTCAATCGCGCGCGGCCGCTCGATCCCTGGCGCATCACCACCGCCGATGGCGAGGTCGATCTGCGCTTCACGCCCGGCGGCATGCACGCCGAGGACAAGGACTTCAAGCTCGTTCGCTCGAGCTTCGTGCAGCCGATCGGCGTCTACGAGGGCACCATCCGCGTCGGCGGGCGCACCGTCACGGTCGAGCGCGTGCTCGGCGTCGCCGAGGATCAAGACACCTTGTGGTGACCGACGATCGGGGTCCACGACTTCATCGCGGCGCGATTCCAGCTCTCGGAGCTCTCCGCGGTGGCTCAGTCGCCGGAGGTCCTCTCCATCCGGCGCACGGTCGACCCTCGCGACTGGCTCGATCCGTTCGACGTTCCGTTCGACACCAGCGTGCTCATGCCCGAGGCCAGCTATCGGGCGATCCTCGAGGAGTACGCGGCGAAGTTCTCCGCCGCGCGCGTCGGGCCGCGGAGCACGCCGTGGGAGCTCGGGACGCGGGATTGAGGCCCTGCGCGAGCCCGCCGAGTCGAAGGAAGGCGCCGGTCGCGAGCAGGGCTCGTCACGCCGCCTCCGTCGTTTGCGTCGAGTGACGCTCCGCGCCTCGGCGTCGATGACGTTGCGCAGGTCCGCACCGCCCGATAGCTTGACCGTCCATTTCGAGGAGGACAGGCCATGGCGAGCACCGGTCAGAACGTCTGGTTCGATCTGATGACCACCGACGTCGAGGCGGCGAAGCGCTTCTACAGCGACGTGATCGGCTGGAAGACCGAGCAGTGGACCGGCGGCGATCCCGCGATGCCCTACACGATGTGGTCCATGGGCGGCCGGTCGCTCGGAGGCGTGATGGCGCTGCCGGAAGACGCGCGCAAGATGGGCGCGCCCCCGCACTGGATCGCGTACACGGTCGTCGACGACGTCGACGCGACGGCGGCGAAGGCCGAGAAGCTCGGCGCGCGCGTCTACGCGCCGCCGACGGACATCCCCACGGTGGGCCGGTTCGCGGTGCTCGCCGATCCGCAGGGCGCGACGTTCGCCATCTTCAAGGGGGCGGGCCCGATGGACGCGCCGCCCGACGCGGTCGGCCAGTTCAGCTGGGCGGAGCTGAACACGACGGACTACGAGGCCGCGTGGAGGTTCTACTCGGAGCTGTTCGGGTGGAAGCACCGGAGCTCGATGGACATGGGCCCGATGGGCACCTACTTCATGTGGAACGATCCCGAGGGGAAGACCAAGGGCGGCATGTCCAACGCCGCCAAGGCGATGAACTTCCCGCCCCACTGGCTCCACTACGTCACGGTCGACGACGTCGACGCGACGGCGAAGGTCGTCGTGGAGAAGGGCGGGAAGGTCATGAACGGCCCGATGGACATCCCGGGCGACGACCGCATCGCGCAGTGCCAGGATCCGCAGGGCGGGTTCTTCGCGATCTACTCGCACGGCAAGAAGTAGCGCGTCCGGTCTCCCTCGGCCGTCCGACCGGAACTTGGCCCGTCGCGCGCATTTCCGGCACCAGCGTCGCTCACCGCATGATCGACGACCCTCGCGTGATCACGCTCGAGCGCTGGGATGCGCGTGCCTTCCACGTGATGCCCTGCCCCTTTCGCGTCGACCTGCCGCTCGACATGAGCGGCTGCATCGCCTCGGCGCTCCACGACGCGATGCGCGCCGGTCATCGTCGGGTGCCGCGCGGGCAGATCCTCGCGAGCGATCGAGATCCGAACGCGGTCGGCGCCGCCCGCAGCCGCCGCGAAGGCGCGATCTTCGTCGAGGTCGAGCCGTCCGAGGACCGCGCGCTGGCCTGGATCGAGGGCGACGTGCTGGTCCGCGCCCTGCCCGCGCGCGCGACGCCGCTGCGCCCCGAGGTGACCGAGCTCTTGCGTTGGTCCGAGGAGCTCGGGCACGACGTCGACGGCTTCTACGTCGGCTTCGTCGCCGGCGAGGGTCCGCGCGCGTTCCGGCCCGCGCGCCTGCTCGCCGCGCTCGACGGCGGCCCGGTCGTCGAGACCTTCGAGGTCCGCACGCCCCGCCGTACGTTCGCGCAGCACGCGTGAAAACGCGCCTGCGCACGGGCTGGGTTACCATCGGCGGATGCGCTCATACGCTCCGCTGACCATGGCCCTCGTGTGCGCGCTCGCCGGCGCGTGCGGCAAGGACGACGAGGCGCCGGCTCCGGTCATCGAGCTCGCCGACGGCGCGGTGCGCGCCCGCATCGAGACGCGTCCCTTCCGGGTCACGATCTTCGAGGGCACGCGCGAGGTGCTCGCGACGCTCCCCGATCTCGGCCCGGCGGCCACGTTCGACGAGCCGTCGAACATCGCGCGCGGCATCCCCGGGTGGGACGGCTACGAGGCGGTCGAAGACCCGTGGGCGCGCTCGGCCGAGGCGTCGATCGTGTCCAGGGGCGACAAGAGCGCGAAGCTCCGCTTCGCCGCGCCGGGCGGATCGATCGAGCTCGACGTGGAGCTGAAGGGCGCGCTCGTGCGCTTCCGTCAGCGCGCGGCCGGCAAGTCGAACGGCGACGCCAAGCGCCCGTGGAACAAGTCGACCATCGGCTTCGCGTGGCGCGGCGACGAGCACGCATTCGGCCTCGGTGAGCGCTATGCGAGCGTCGATCACCGCGGCCTGTCGATGTACTCGTGGGCCGAAGAGGCCGGGCTGGGGTCGGGCGAGGCCGGCACGCAGGGCCCTTCGGGCCTGCTCCCGAGCGGCCCTTCGATGACCTACTTCCCTGTGCCCTTCTTCCTCTCGAGCAAGGGCTACGGCCTGCACGTCGACACCACCTATCGGGTCGAGACTCACTTCGGCAGCGAGCGCGCCGACGCGCTGCGCGTCGCGGTGAACGCGACCTCCATCGATCTCGCCATCTACGTCCAGCAGGATCCGCTGGCCACGCTCGACGCCTTCACCGCGGCGACCGGCCGCCCGATCGTGCCGTCGCCGTGGGTGTTCGGTCCGCGTCGCCGCGTCGGCCGCGGCAGCATGGTCGGCACCGTTCCCGAGTGGAAGGCGATCCGCGACGCGAAGATCCCGACCACCGCGCTCGACGACGCCGTGCACTTCCTGCCCGCGCGCTCCGAGCTGGGCATCGAGGCGGAGCTGAAGACCTGGACCGAGACGCTCCACGCCAACGGCTACAAGGCGATCGGCTACTACAACCCGTACGTGGGCAAGAACCGGCCGGTGCCCGCGACCGATTTCGAATACGGCAGGTCGAAGGGCTTGTTCATCAAGGCCCCCGGCGGCGAGCCGGGGATCACCGGGTTCGTCTCCGGCACGATGCTCGACGTCGGGACCATCGATCTGACCAACCCGGCGGCGGTCGCTTGGTTCCACGACATGCTGCGTCGCTCGGTGGCGCTCGGTTACGACGGTTGGATGCACGACTTCGGCGAGTACGTGCACCGCAGCTGGACGGCCTTCGACGGCCGCAAAGGCGACGAGCTCCACAACGCCTTCCCGGTGCTCTCGGCCAAGGCGGCGCACGACTTCTGGCAGAAGGAGCGCCCGAACGACTACCTGTATTTCGTGCGCTCGGGATGGACGGGCACGCAGGCCTACACGCCGGCGGTGTGGGGCGGCGACCCCGAGGCGACCTTCGACGATCAGCAGGGTCTGCCCGCGTCGGTGCGCGGCGGCATCAACCTCGGGCTGACCGGCGTCCCCTATTTCGGCAGCGACATCTCCGGCTTCAAGTGCTTCGACAAGGCGCCGCGCGACAAGGAGGTGTTCTTCCGCTGGTCGCAGTTCGGCGCGGTGTCGCCGATCATGATGGACCAGAACGCGTGCTACGCGATCCCGGAGCGCGGCACGAAGTGGCACCTGTGGAGCGACGCCGAGAGCACCGAGCTGTATGCAAAGATGTCGCGTCTACACACGCGGCTGCAGCCGTATTTCCTGGTGCTGGCGAGGCAGGCGCGCGAGCGCGGCACCCCGCTCATGCGTCACCCGTTCCTCCTGCACCCGACCGAGCCGGCGGCCTGGGCGATCGACGACGCGTTCTTCCTCGGCTCCGCGCTCTACGCGGCGCCGGTCGTGCGGCGTGGCCAGCGCGAGAAGAAGACCTGGCTCGCGCCCGGGCGCCGCTACGTCGATCTCGACGATCTGCGCGTGTACGCGAGCGGTCCGGCGACCATCCCGGCGCCGCTCGCCAAGCTGCCCCTCCTGCTCGTCGAGCGCGAGATCCTCCCCCTGCTCGATCCGACGATCGACACGCTGGCGCCGGCGACCGAGCCGTCGGTGGTCACGCTCGAGAAGGTCGCCGATCGGCTCGACGTGCTCGTGGCGCTCGCCAAGGGCGGCAAGGCGCAGCTGACGCTGGTCGACGGCACGGAGCTGGTCGCGGAGCGCACGACCGACGACGCCGGCAACCCCGGCTCGCTGTCGACCGCGCCCGACGAGGCCGGGCTCGCTGCGTGCTACGGCTGCTTCCTCGAAAGCAAGACCGGCGACGTCGACCGCACCAGGGTGACGACGCAGCTCGCGGCGACGACCACCGTCACCTTCAAGGATCTGCGGCTATCGGCCAAGGGCCCGAGCGCGCGGCGAATTCGCTGGGACGTGTACGGGCTGCGATAGAGGGCTCGATCATGCGCCTCCCCCTCCACCAGGTCGACGCGTTCGCCAGCGAGATCTTCCGCGGCAACCCGGCGGCCGTGTGTCCGCTCGAAGCGTGGCTGCCCGACGAGACCATGCAGGCCATCGCGATGGAGAACAACCTCTCGGAGACGGCGTTCTTCGTGCGCGAAGGGGACGCGCATCGCATTCGCTGGTTCACGCCCGTCTCCGAGGTGCCGCTGTGCGGACACGCGACGCTCGCCTCGGCGTGGGTCTTGTTCCACGCGCTCGGCGCGCCGGGCGACGAGGTCCGCCTGGTCTCCAAGAGCGGCCCGCTCTCGGTGCGCCGCCGCGGCGAGCTGCTGGTGCTCGATTTTCCGGTGCTCCCGCTCGATCGCTGCAGCGCCCCTTTCGGCGCGAACGGGGCGGCGATCGACGCGATCGGTTCGCCGCCGGTCGAGGTCCACGGTCGCGAGGGGCTGTTGTTCGCGGTCTATGGCGACGAGGCGCAGGTGCGCGCGTTGACGCCCGATTTCCCCGTGCTCGCCCGCGCCGACCTCAGGGTGATCGTCACCGCGCCCGGCAGCGACGTCGACTTCGTGTCGCGGTTCTTCGCGCCGTCGGAGGGCATCGACGAGGATCCGGTGACCGGCTCGGCGCACTGCACGCTGATCCCCTACTGGGCCGAGCGGCTCGGCAAGACCACGCTCCGCGCGCGCCAGGTCTCGCGGCGCGGCGGCGAGCTCGAGTGCGCGCTCGTCGGCGATCGCGTGCACATCGGCGGCCGCGCGGTGCGCTACCTCGAGGGGACGATCACGATCCCTTAGTCAGAACGCGTACGAGAACGTCACCGTGGTCGGCGACACCGCCACCGCGGTGCGCGGCTTCCCCGAGGGCGCGGTGAGCCACACGACCAGCCCCGCGCCGACGGCCACCGCGCCGGCGGCGGCGACCCACATGCCGAGCCGCGCCTGGTTCCGTCCGTCCTCGGCCGCGAGGTAGTCGTCCTTCGAACATCGATCGCCGACGCACCGCGACGTGGCCGTCTCGTACTTCGAGTTGCCCGACACGTAGAAGAACCCGCCGGCGAGGACCGCGCCGACGCCGAGGCCGCCGATCACGAGCCCGAGGGTGCGCTGCGTGGATCCGTCGGAGGTCGCGCGCGCGTCGTCCTTCGAGGCCGGCGACGCCTTCGGCGCGGGCGCCGGCTCGACCGCGGGCGGCTCGTCGGGCGCCTCCGACGGCTTCGGCTTGATGATGATCGAGTGCTCCTTCGCCTGGCCCTCGACGAGCACGAGGTTCACCACGCGCTCGGGCGCGTCGCCGGCGGTCACCCGGACCACGTGCTTGCCGGGGTTGAGCAGGCGCGGCGCGGCGAGCGAGGCGTAGGGGATCTCCTGCCCGTCGATGGTCACGCGCGGCGTCACGCCGGGCGGCACGCCCTTGATCACGAGGTGCAGCGAGGGGATGCGGTCGAGCAGCTTCGTCGCGAGCTCCTTCGACTCGACGCGCGCCGCCCTGTACTCGTCGTTCTCGTTCGCCCCGACGGGCATCGCGACGACCTCGCTGAACGTGAGCCGCGCCTCGATGAGCTCACCGACCGAGAGGTGCGCCTTGCCGAGCTCGAGGCCGGTGAGCGGCGTCGGGACGAGCGCGTACGCGGCCTTGAACTTCGGCAGCGCGGAGGCGTGATCGCCCTTGTCGCGTAGCGCGCGCGCCTCCTTGATCGCGACCTTCGCCGACGCGATGTCGGCCTTGGTCGGCTCGGCGTGCGCGGCGACCGACGAGAGCGCGATCGAGCTCGCGAGCAGCAGCGCAACGAAGGGCGTACTAGAGGCGTTCATCGTCCTGGACCGGCTGGGGTGGAGGCTTGTTGGGTGCGGCGGCGGAGGGAGCGGCAGCTGACTTCGCGGCCTGGACCTTCGGCGTCGCCGAGGCCGGTGCGGGGCTCGACGTGGCGACGACGTGCGCCGGGGGGACCATCGACGGCGAAGCCGCCGCCGTTGCGACAGCCGGTGACGCGCCGTCTGCGCTCGGATGCGCGCTCGGCTGCGCGCTCGCCGGCGCGCTTGATTGCGCGCTCGCCGCGCTCGGGGCGCTCGCCTGGGTCGTCGGCGTCGAGGCGGCCTGCGCGGCGGTGCTCGGCGCGCGAGTGGCGGCCAACACAAAGGCGGCGCCGAGCGCGAAGACCGCCGTCGCGGCGATGACCAGCGCGGCCCCGGGGCGGCGGCGCTGCGGCGCCTTCTCGGGCGCGACGACCGGAGCGGCGAGGATCGTCGGGTCCGCGTCGAGCGAGATGTCAGCGCTCAACGACGTGATCGAGGTCGTCGGCGAGGTGGGGATGCTCGGTCGATGGGGACCGGACGCGTCGGCGCTGCGGAAGAGCGTCTCGGGCTCGTCGGGCGGCGGCGGCGGCGTCGACAGCGGGATCGCCGGCACGCGCTGCCCGGCCGCGGCGAGCACGCGCAGGATGCGCTCGACCGACAGGCGCGCGCGCTTGGAGGCGAACGGGTGCAACGCCGCCGCGAGCTCGCCGACGTTCTGGAACCGGTGCTCGGGCTCCTTCTCGAGGCACCGCTGCACCGCGGCGACCACGCCGGTCGGCACCTCCGCGCGCAGCTTGCGGAGGTTCGGCGGCGGCGCGGTGAGGATGCACGCGCACAGCGAAGGGAAGTCGCTGGCGACGAACGGTCGCTTCCCGGCGAGGCACTGGAACAGGATGATGCCGATCGACCAGATGTCGGCGCGCGCGTCGACGCTGCGCGCGGAGCGGAGCTGCTCGGGCGACGTGTACGGCGGCGAGCCCATGGCCATCGCGGCCGACGTCAGCTCGCCGTCGACGCTCGGCGTGAGCTGGGAGACGCCCTTGGAGATGCCGAAATCGAGCACCTTCAGGCAGGTCGTGCCGTCGCGTCGCGCGGTGAGGAACAGGTTCCCGGGCTTCAAGTCGCGATGCACGATCCCGAGCGCGTGCGCCTCGGCGAGCGCCTCGCACGCCTGGAGGACGAGATCGACCGTCTCGTCGACCGATAGCGTGCCATCTCGGCGGAGCCGCCGCGAGAGATCGATGCCCTCGAGGTGCTCCATCACCATGTACGGCGCGCCGCCTTCGAGGCGATCGACGTCGGTGACCTGCACCACGTGCTCACTGCGGATGCTGCGCGCGGCGCGCCCTTCGCGGATGAAGCGCTCGACGAGATCGGGATCGGCCGCGACCTTCGGCAGCAGGAGCTTGATCGCCACCTTGTCTCCGAAGCCGACGTGCGTGGCCGCCACGACGGCGCCCATGCCGCCCTTGCCGAGCAGGCGCTCGACGCGGAACTTCCCGGCGATCACGTCGCCAGGACGGACCGGCAGGTCGAGGCTCGGATCGTCCGCCGCGCCGGACATCGATCGGCGATCGTATCAGGAACGACGCCGCGCGCGCCGCCCGGCGACGAGCGCGGCGAGCGCGACGACCAGCGCCGGCGTGGGGTCGGTTCGCCGCGCACCGGGGCCGACGACGCAATCGCACGCCGGATCGGGCCTGGTATAGCCCTCCGGCCCGCCGTCCTCGAGCTCGCCCGAGTCGTCGAGCGCGGCGTCGACCGAAGCGTCGACGGGGCCGGTGTCCTGGTCGCCGGGCGAGCCCGTGTCTTCCTCCTCGGCGGTGTCGGCGACGAACGTGTCCTCGCGCGCGTTGGAGTCCTCGATCGGCGCGGTATCCGGCGGCGACCCGCTGTCGACGGCGCCGGTGTCGACGAGCCCGGTGTCGACCAGCCCGGTGTCGACCAGGCCCGTGTCGACGAGACCCGTGTCGACCAGGCCCGTGTCGACGAGACCCGTGTCGACGAGACCCGTGTCGACGAGCCCGGTATCCACGAGCCCGGTGTCGACCAGGCCGGTGTCGACCAGGCCGGTATCGACGACGCCGCTGTCGACCGGCGGACAGTCGGTCATCGCCGCCTTCTGGTTGCCGAGAACCCAGTCACCGTTGGTCTCGATGTGGACCTGACGGAAGTAGTACCAGGTACAGGGCGTGAGGCCGGAGCTGTTCCACGAGCTCGTGAAGTTCGAGGTCTGCGAATAGATGTAGGTCGGCCCGCCGGGCGTCGGCGAGAATCCGCTGATCGTACTGCGATGAAGCTCGACCTTCGCCATCGGGACCGAGCCCCACTCGGACAGCGTGTACGTGCTCCAGTAGCAGTAGATGTTCCGTTGCCGATCGGGCGTGTTCGCGTAACAGGACGTGATCTGCTTCGGCGTCCACGTGTGGGCGCGCGCGTCGCGCGCCGTCAGCGTGGCGAGGCCGGGCGCGAAGGTTCCGAGGACCGAGAGCACGCGCAGCCGGTGATTCACGCGTCGGAGCATAACGCAGCTCGAGCCAGGCGGCTTCGATTGCGCCGACGAGCCCGTATTAGCTCCGCGCGCTGCGCGGTCGGCCATGCGCCGTCGGCGCCGGATCGCGGCTACTCTACACGGCGCTCCGCACGCGGGGCTGAATGAGAGCGGCGGACCATGCACCGACGTTCCCGACCCCCCGGACGCGAGGAGCGAGGAGTGACCGTGAACGTGCGCATCGGTACGATCATCGCAGCGCTCGCGCTCTCCGCCTGCTCGTCGTCGAACTTCAGCGTCAACGAGCCCTCCGCCGACGCGGCGGGTGACGGGGCGGGCGACGCGCAGACCGAGGCGGCCGCCGACGCCGCGCCCGACGTCTCGGACACCGGCTCCGGAACCACCGAAGCGGGCTCGTTCACGTGCCGGGGGCCGGCCGACTGTCCGTTCGACAAGAAGTACTGCTGCGCGAAGATCCAGCTCGGACCGGGGACGCCCCCGAGCTGCCCGATGACGACGGCGAGCACCTCGTGCCAGTCGAGCTGCCCGACCAACATCCCCTTCAGCTGCCCCGCCAACGGCATGATGAAGCTCTGCAAGGTGAGGTCCGACTGCGCCGACGACAGCTCCAACCCGAACTGCTGCCGCATCACCGCCAGCGGCTCGAACGCGGTGTTCTGCGTCAGCGACATCGTCCGCGGCTACGCGATCGAGTGCTACTGACGCGCTGCTCCGAAACGGCGCGCGATGACGCGGGCCGCGCGGCTCGGAGCACCGCGTCGAACATTTTGATCATCGCCCCGCGCGCGAGGAAATGCGTATAGGTGCGCCCGTGAGCGCACACCCCCTCAGCGTACATGATGACGTCCTCTCGTTCGTCGGCCGCACCCCGCTGCTGAAGGTCACGCAGCTCGACACCGGACCGTGCGAGCTGTACCTCAAGCTCGAGAGCAAGAACCCGGGCGGCTCCATCAAGGATCGCATCGGCCTCGCGATGATCCGGGCCGCCGAGGAGGCGGGCGCGCTCGGCGGTCACCAGCGGAGGCTCGTCGAGGCCACGTCGGGCAACACCGGGCTGAGCCTCGCGCTCGTCGCAGCGCAGCGCGGCTACCACCTCACGCTGGTCATCCCCGACAAGATGAGCCAGGAGAAGATCTTCCATCTCAAGGCGCTCGGCGCCGAGATCGTGATCACGCGCTCCGACGTCGGAAAGGGCCACCCCGAGTACTACCAGGACATCGCCGAGCGCATCGCACGCGAGCAGGGCCACTTCTACGTCAACCAGTTCGACAACCCCGCGAACCCGCGCGCGCACGAGCAGACCACCGGCCCCGAGATCGCCGAGCAGCTGCGCGGCGAGATCGGCGCGATGGTGTGCGGCGTCGGCTCCGGCGGCACGATCACCGGCCTCTCGCGCTACTTCGCGCGCGCCGTGCCCTCGTGCGAGATGGTCCTCGCCGATCCGCAGGGCTCGGTGCTCGCCGACTACGTCAAGACGGGGAAGATCGGCGCCGCCGGCTCGTGGCTCGTCGAGGGCATCGGCGAGGACTTCCTCCCCGGCATCTGCGATCTCTCCCGGGTCAAGCACGCGTACTCGATCCCCGACGCCGAGAGCCTCTCCACCGCGCGCGAGCTGCTGCGGAAGGTGGGCGTGCTCGCCGGCTCGTCGACCGGCACGCTGGTCGCGGCCGCGCTGCGGTACTGCCGCGAGCAGAGCTCCCCGAAGAAGGTGTGCACGCTCGTCTGCGACAGCGGCAACAAGTACCTGTCGAAGATGTTCAACGACTTCTGGATGGCCGATCAGGGCCTGCTCGAGCGCCCGAAGACGGGCGATCTGCGCGAGGTGATCTCGCACCGCTTCGCCGATCGCACGGTGTTCACCGTCGCGCCCGACGACGCCCTCCTCATCGCGTACGGCCGAATGAAGCTCTACGACGTCTCGCAGCTCCCGGTGATGGAAGCCGGGAAGGTCGTCGGCTTCGTCGACGAGTCGGATCTGCTCCTCGCGACCGTCGACGCGCCGGCCGAGCTCCGCCACAAGAAGGTCCGCGACGTCATGGCGACGCGCGTGCGCACGGTGCCCGTGTCGACGCCGATCCGTGAGCTGCTGCCGCTGTTCGACGCGGGGCTCACGCCCATCGTCGTCGACGGCGACGAGTTCCTCGGCGTCGTGACCCGCATCGACGTCCTGAACTGGCTCCGGCGCAAGCTGTCGTAGGCGCGGAACGTTGCCTGCAAGAGCTCGCGCCCATGCGTGGACGCGTCTCGATCGCGTGGCTCCCTCTGAGTCTGCTCCTCCTCGGATGCGACGCGCGAGACGCTCACGAAGGTGACACCATCGGCCGGAAGGCGGCGCCGTTGAGCGTCCCCGCCGGAGTGCCCTTCCTCGACTTCGACGTCGACACGGCCGACGGCTCGATCGCCCTCACCTTCGACGACGGCCCCGAGTACTCCGGCACGACCCTGCAGGTGCTCGACGTCCTGAAGGCGGAGGGCGTCCACGCGACGTTCTTCATCAACACCGACGACGCGATCAACGTCCTCGCGTCGTCGAGCGCGCGGCTGGCCGTGCAGCGGATGATCGCCGAGGGGCATCATGTCGGAAACCACACGGTCCACCACCTGAGCCTCGGGGCGACGACGACCGATGTCGAGGCCGAGGTCTCCGGCGTCGTGGCCGTGCTGCGGTCGGTCGCGCCCGACGCGTTGATCGTGCGCCTCTCGCGCGCGCCCTACGGCGAGCCGTACTTCGGCCCGCAGGACCGGCTCGACGCCGTCGCGCCGATCGTCGCGCGGTACGGCGTCCACGTCGGCTGGAACATCGACTCGCGCGACTGGGCCTGCACGAGCGCCACCGACCCCGCGGCATGCGTGGTGAGCACGGTCTTGAAGGACGTCGACGCCGGACGCAGCGGCATCGTCCTGTTGCACAGCACCAAGGCCCATACGGTGACCGCGTTGAAGCCGCTGATCGCCGAGCTGCGCAAGCGCGAGAAGTCGTTCACCGGCGTCGAGGAGCTGGTCGTCGCGAAGTACGGCAAGCCCTCGCGGCGTCTGTTCCGGTGCGTCGACAGCGCCGAGTGCTGGAGCGGCGACGTGTGCGGAAGCGACGGTCGCTGCGGCCCCAGCGCCACGACGTCCACCGACGCAGGTGCGTCGGACGTCGGCGTCGACGCCGGACCGGTCGACGGCGGGAGGTCGGACACCGGCCTTCTGGACTCCGGTTCCGCGGACACCGGCAAGCAGGACTCCGGCGCCGCCGGCGCGAACGACTCGGGCGGGATCGACTCGGGGCTCGCCGACACGGGCGCCCGCGACGCCGATCGGAAGGAGGCGGAGGCCGGGGCGCTGTCCGGCGAGCTCGTCACGACCCTCGTGGCGGCCCAGAACGACGACGCCGTCGACGACGCCGTCGAGGCGGGTCCCGTCGAGCACCAGTCGAACGAGCTCGCGCGCTCGACCGCGAACGCGCCCCTCGAGGCTTCGGCGTGCGTCTACGGAGGCGCGCGCCGCGGGGAGCAGGCGGCGCTCGCCCTCTCGTTCCTCGCGATCGTGTGCGCGACCGCGAAGCGCCGCGCGAAGAGCCGCTGAGCCCTCCGCAAAAGGGGGCGCGACGCGCGAAGGGCCGAAGGACCCCTCACGCGTCGATCGGGAGGCGACGCGCGAGGGGCAAGGAGCCCCTCGCGCGCGAGTCGCTCACGGGAGGTAGCAGAACAGGAGGTGGCTGATGGCCTCGCCGTCGGGCGTCGTCAGCGCCTCGGTCTGCGAGCCGTCGTAGACCTGCGCGCCCGGACCGCCCTTCACGATCACGCCGACGATCGTGCCCGTGCTCGTGTAGGAGAAGCTGTTGCCGTCGAGGGTGATGGTGACCGAGGCCGAGCCGTCGGCGCTCGTGTACGTACCGCCCTTCGGGCTCGCGAGCTTCGCGCTCTCGATGCGGATCTCGAGCGACCCCTGGAACAGCTCCGCGCACGTCGGGTTGCCCGGGACCTCGCGCGGGAAGACCTCGATCTCGGGCACGACGATCACGCCACCCGGATCCTGAGTGGTGCCGGTGCCGTCGGTGATCGGACTGTCGCCACCTGTGCCGTCGGTGCCCGTGCCGGTACCGGTACCGGTGCCGTCGCCCGTCCCGTCGGTGATCGGGCCATCGGTACCGGAGCCCGTTCCATCGCCCGTGCCGGCGCCCGGATCGGCGATCTCGATCACGATGCCCGGTGTCAGCGTCCCCGGATCACCGGGGAGCGGAACGCCCGTCGACAGCGGCGGGATCTCGAGGCTCCACGGCGGCACCAACGCGAGAGACGGCACGACGTCTCCACCGGCGGTCGCCTCCGTCTCTCCACCGCCACCCGGAAGTACTTCGGTCGTTCCGTCGGTCGCGCTGCAACCGACGAGGAGCGTGAAGGCCGCAGTGAATGTGAATGTGAACGTCTTCATGATGGTCGACTCCCCTCCCGAGCGCGCACACGCTCGGCCGCGATGACACTGTCTGGACGCGGGGCGCACCTTCGCGTCGGACTGCGTGCGGGGCGTCATTCACGCCCGCTCGACGCGCAGGAGTGCAGTCGATGTGCCAGTCGTTGCGCGGCGATCGCGGTGCAGGGCAAGCGATCGTCGCGCGCCGCGCGTGCGGAAGGGAGTGCTCAACACGCCCACGAGGTGCGTAGAAGGGATGGCTCCACCGTGCTCGTCGCGTCAGGTGCGCAATCGCGACGCCGCTGCGCGCAAGGCGTTCGGCGACGTCTGCTCGTGCTCCCCGCGCGTACGCTTCCGCTCTGCGCGTATTCCGATGTAGGCGCTTGTCTCAGTACCCGAGGCGTTTGCGCGCAGCATCGTCGGCGATCTGCAGATCGAGCGCCGACACGACCCGTCGGATCGCATATCGCTCTTCGGCGCTGAGCTTCTCGCCGAACCCGAGCACGCCGCCCGACGCGCCCGCGATGGAGAGCGCGAGCTCGACGAGCGCGCGGTCGTAGATCGTGCGCGCGTCGGCCGGCATGCGACGCACGATGCCGCCAAGCTGGCGGACCCACGGCAGCTGCGGCCAGTCCGGATGATCGGCCGCCTTGTTCGCGTCGGGGAAGTCGGACCCGGCGAACGCGGCGCCGAAGCGCTCGCGCACCAGGTCGTTGGCGGCAGCGGCCGCGTTCTGCTCACGCTTGTCGACGACGCTGTCGGCCTTGGCGACGACGCGCAGGACGAACGCCACCGAGCCGTGCAGCACGGCGCGGTCCTCGTCGTTCAGGGTGGCGGCGAACGCTTCGATCGGGTTGGCCATGCGCCGAGCGTACCCGCGTTCGGGGACACGTTCGACGCCGATGCGCGGAGGGCGCCGGGCGTCGCTCGCGCCGCCCGAGCCACCGGCCAGGACGCTCTGATTTTCCGAGTTGACGGGGGACATGGTTCCCGCTGAGCCTGACCGGCGGCGAGCGTCGTGGGAGCTCGCGCCAGTTTCGCGGCTGATGGAGCGCTCATCGGGCGCTCATGGGAGGTCCTCGATGGCCCGGCACTACCTCATCGTGAACGATCTGAGCAACGCCCCGCGCGACGTCGCCTTCGTCGACGTGTCGACCGACGCGCCGCCGCAGACGCCGATCACCGTGCAGATCGAGGTCCTGGTCCCCGACCCGCAGACGGGGCAGCTCCCCCCACCGATGCAGGTCGCGCTCCAGAACGGCTTCGGTCGCAGCGCCACGTTCCGCGTCGTGAGCAACGGCCTCCTGCGCATCGACACCCCGATGCCGTTCGCCGCGACCCTCCACCAGCGCTCCAACAACGGAAAGCTCGTGATCGCCTCGGTCGATCCGGCGCGCGCCGCCGGCCGCGCGTTCTTCGCGGCCGTCGGCGACGGCGGCTCCGCGCACATCCTGGTGGGCAATCCCCAGGACGTGCCCGCCAACGTGCGCCTCGCCATCGATTCTCTGCAGGCGCAGCCGTTCGCGACCGCGACCATCCCGCCGCTGTCGGCCGCGAAGTTCGCGGTCCCGCTGCTGCAGCGGAACGTGTGCATCGCGAGCGACGTCGACGTGCTCGCGCAGCTCGCGGTCGACATCATCCGCGTCGACGTCGCGCCGCTCCTCCCCCTCTGATCATGCGCCTCGCCGCGCTCGCCCTCGCCGTGGCCGCGGCGTCGTGCGGCGCGAAACCGCCCGCGCCGGGCGAGTCGGTCCGGTGCGAGGCGGGG
>JACPFM010000112.1:53116-102554 GCA_016182965.1 Deltaproteobacteria bacterium
GGCACGCGACGGCTCCTGCGTCCCGACGCTCGCCTCGTGCGACAGCGTCAGCCGCCCGACCACCGAGGCGACCTGCGCCCCGGTCGGGGTGGCGGCGTGCGCCGATGGGTTCGCGCGCGAGCCGCGCGGCGGCTGCGTCGCGATCGCACCCACCACGCCGTGCGCCGCGGGGACGCTCGCGCTCCCGGGCGACGAGACGTGTCGCACGGTCGCGGCGTGCCCCGCCGATCCGTTCGGCGACGTGCCGGCGGGCGAGCGGGCGATCTTCGTCGACACGCTCTACGCCGGCAGCGACTCCGACGGCACCCGCGCCCGCCCGTTCCGCACCATCGGCGCCGCTGTCGCCGGCGTGGTGGGCAATCCGGTGATCGCGATCGCCGCCGGCGCCTACGCCGAGGACGTCGTGCTGAAGCGTCCGGTGCGCCTGCGCGGCCGCTGCGCGTCCATGGTCACGCTGAAGGGCAGCGAGGCCGGCTCGGGCAACCACGCGCTGCGGGTCGACGCGACGAGCGAGGTCTCCGGCATCGCGGTCACCGGCCCGCTCGGCGGGATCCTGGTGACCGCGACCGACACGCGCGTGCGCGGTGTATGGGTGCACGACGTCGGCGGTCGCGGCATCTCCGTCGAGGGCGCCGCCGGTCCGATCGTCGCCACGATCACCGACAGCCTCGTCGAGAAGAGCGGCAAGGCGGGCGTGTTCCTCGCGAGCGCCGACGTCCGCGTCGAGGGGAGCGTCGTCCGCGATGCGGGCGCCCTCGCCCCCGCGATGGAGGCCGGCATCCTCGCGCAGCCGCACCCGGCCGCGCGCGCGCGCTCCAGGCTCGGCATCGCCCGCTCGGTCGTCGAGCGCGCCGCGGGCCGCGGCGTCGACGCGCGCGACAGCGACGCGTCGCTCGAAGCCACGTGGATCCGCGCGATGGCGCCCTGGAAGGGCGAGGGCGGCGAGGGGATCGTCGCCGCCGGCTCGAGGGATCTCGCCGCGCTCGAGGTCCGCGGCACGGTGATCGAGGACGCGCTCGGCGTCGGCGTCCGCGGCCAGCACGCGAAGGTGCACCTCGAGGGCGTCACCGTGCGTCGCATCGCGACCAGCACCGGGGGCAAGGGCGCGCTCCCCGGCCTCGGCGTGTACGCGGGCGTCGCCTCCGAGCTCACCGTCGTCGCCTCGACGATCGACGCGGCGACCTGGGGCGGCGTCGCGACGAGCGGCTCGAGGGCCACCCTGCAGGAGCTGCTGGTGCGCGACGTCGTGGGCGACGCGGCCGGCGCCGGCTTCGGCGTCGCGTTCCTGCACCACCCGATCGACGGCGCGAGCAGCGGGTCTCTCTTGCGCAGCGCGGTCGTGTCGGCGCCGTTCGTCGGCGTGCTCGTCGGGGGCTCCGACGTCACCATCGACGAGGTGGTCGTCCGCGACGTCCGCGCGCAGAAAGACGCGCAGTTCGGCGACGGCATCGGCGTCGCGGCGACCTCCTACGAGAGCGCCCCCGAGACGGTGTGGCCCGCGCGGGCGGCGGTCGACCGCACGTTCGTCCTCGGCAGCGCGCGCGGCGGCGTGGTCGTGCTCGGCGGCGAGCTCTCGCTCCGCCGCACCCTGCTGTCGTGCAACGCGCTCGAGCTGGTCGTGTCGGATCGCTTCGGCGCGGGCTTCGACGCGGGCGCCCTGGCGCTCGACGACCGCGGCAACAACGGCTGTGGCTGCGGCGACGCGGTCGGACGCTGCCTCGCGAGCGCCGTGGACATCACGCCGCTCCCCCCACCCTTGTGACGCGTTGTGAGGCGTCGCCCTCATCGGCCTGGCTGCTCGTGCGCCTCTTCGGCACGAACGAGGCGGCGCAGGCGAGCGGACCGAAGAAGCTCGAGGTGATCAGCAGCCCATCGTGAGGCTCACGCCACCGCCACACGGTCGGCGCACAGATCGGCCAGCGCCATGATGGCGATCTGCGGGTTCACCCCGAGGTTGCCGGGGAACACGCTGGAGTCGGCGACGTACAGCGCGTCGGTCGCGTGGTGGCGGAAGTCCGGGCGCACGACGCTGCGCGCGGGATCGGATCCCATGCGCGCGGTGCCGAAGAGGTGCGTCATCGACATCGTGTAGTCGCTCGCAGCGAGCGAGCCCTCGGCCTCGATGCGCGCCATGTGCGCACGATCGCGCACCGCCGGGTCGAAGCCGGGGATGCCCGGGTACACCTCGAGCGCTCCGGCGGCGAGCATGACGTCGCCGAGCAGCCGCACCGCGCGCCGCGCCTTGCGCACGTCGTCGTCGGTCAGCGAGTAGGTCACGATCGGGCGCGTCGGTCCGGGGCGCACCTTGCCGCGGCCGCGCGCGCGCAGCGCGGCGCCCCACACGGCGTAGCGATCGATCTCGGCGAGCCGCCGTGCGAAGTCCCTGCCCACGCCGGGGATGCGGCTCGCGAGGAGCGAGACGTCGAAGCCGAGCGCCTCGAGCTTGATGCCTTCGCCGCGGTAGCCGATCACCTCGTGGCCCTGCGTCGCGCCGCGCCAGTTGCGCACCGGCTCGGCGAAGCGGCCGGTCACCGACACGCCCGGGTGCGCGGCGAGCCCGTCGCCCGCGCCGCCCTGCGGCAGCCCGCTGCGCCGGAGGACGCACGGCGTCTGGATCGCGCTCGCCGCGAGGACCACCGCGTGCTTCGCGCGCACCTCGAAGCGCGCGCCCGCCGCGGTGACGCCGGCGACGCCGCGCGCGCGCCCCCGCTCGACGATCACGCGATCGACGCGCATCCCGGCGAGGATCCGCGCGCCGCGTCCGACCGCGTCGGGCAGGAACGAGAGGTCCATCGAGAGCTTGTGGCCGTGCGGGCACCCTTGCAGGCAGCGCCCCTCCCCGGTGCAGCCTCGCACGTTGCGGCGGATGGCCCGATGGGCGACGCCGAGCGCGTCGGCGCCGCGGGCGAGCAGGAGGTTCTTCGGACCGGCGACGCGCACGTCGGTGGGCGCGACGTGCAGCCGCTCCTCGATGCGCGCCTCGGCCGCGGCGATCGCCTCGTAGCGCAGCCCCTCGCCGATCGCTGGATCGGCGGCGATCCACTCGTCGAGCGCCTCGCGGGGGAAGCGCCAGCTGATCGCTCCGTTGACCACCGAGGTCCCGCCGACGACGCGCGCCTGCAGGTACGGCATCGGCGCGTTGCCGAACGCGAGGGAGGTGCCCATGTCGCGGTAGAGCGAGGCCATCGCGCGCACCGCGCTCGGCGCGAAATCGGCGGGCCGAGCCTCGTGCCCTTCCTCGAGCACCAGCACGCGCACGCCGCGGTGCGCGAGGTTCCGCGCGACGGCGGCGCCGGCCGGGCCGCTCCCGACGACGACGACGTCGGCCTCGTCGACGTACCGGCCGCGCAGATCGCGGCCGTCCCTCTCGACGAGCGGGCTCACGACGCACCTCGAGGGAGCGGCGCTTCGTCGCCGCCCGGACGCGACGCCTCGTCATGGCGCGCGCGCACCGCGGGGTCGTCGAAGTACGCGAAGCACGCGAGCGTCTTCAGCGTCACGAGCGCCTGTCGCACGAACATCCGGCGGCTGCTCGCGGCCTGCGCGAGGAACCGCTCGCGCTCATCGGGCGACAGCAGGAAGAACGGCTTGCCGAACCCGGAGACCACCGGGAGGAAGGTGAGCGTGTGCACCATCGGCCGCAGCCCGGCGCGCACCAGCGGCGACGGCGCCTCCTCGAAGCACCGCCAGAACGTGCTGCGGTCGACCGACGCGAACGACGGGAGGCCGTCGTCGCCGCCAGTCGCGACGATCGCCGCGAACAGCTGCTCGGCCCACCCGCGCTCGAGCGACGAGAGCCGCAGCGGATCGACCGCAGGCGACGCCGGCTCGTCGTAAGGGACGAAGTCGATGGGGTGATCGCGCTCCAGCGTGAAGTAGGTGGGCGTCTCGACGCAGCGCCCCGAGACCACCAGGTAGCTGACGCCGAGCAGCTCGTCGCAGTCGTCGGGCGAGAGCGACACCAGCGGATCCTTGGTGAGGCGCACGGGCCCGGGGGGGTTCGGTCCGCGCGAGTAGTCGATGATCAGACCGCGATCGAAGCCAGGCGGCGTCGGCACGCCGCGCGGCTCGATCACCTCGTAGTGCCACTCGGTCACCGGCCTCCCCCGGCGGAGCTTCGGACGGCTCGGCGAGTCGATGCCGTCCTGCTCGAGGCGCACGTTCCACCCGACGAGACGGCCGGCGCTGTCACGGTGGAAGGTCTTCTGGAACGTCTTCCAGGTCAGGCGCTCGACGAACGACGGAAGGCCGAGGCTCGTGCCGCGATACGCCCAACCCTCGATCGCGTGCGGGTCGACCGGATGGCCGTGGACGATGTGCTCGCGCAGCTCGCGGGTCGAGGCGTGGAGGAGCTCTCGGGCGGTGGTCATGTCAGCGGCCAAGCGTAGCCGTGTCGACCAGGGGCTGTCGCGGGCACGCCTCTCGCAGCGTCACCCGCGAAGGGCCGCGCCATCCCCGAAGTGCGCGCGTACGAGCGCGCCAGGATTGCGACACGCGCGCATGTTTCGCGGCCGCAGGTCCGTGGTCCTGGCTATGGTGAGGCGATGGTGGAGGTGCGTCATGGCCAGCGAACCCTTTGAGGCACTCCATTCCGCCGAGAAGCCCGGAAGGTGGTGGCACCGCCTGGCCGATGGGCGCGTGCAGTGCGATCTCTGCCCGCGCGCCTGCGTCCTGCACGACGGGCAGAAGGCGTTCTGCTTCGTGCGCGAGAACGTCGGCGGCGAGATGAAGCTGATGACGTACGGCCGCTCCACCGGGTTCTGCGTCGACCCGATCGAGAAGAAGCCGCTCTATCACTTCCTGCCCGGCTCGAACGTGTTCTCGTTCGGCACCGCGGGCTGCAACCTCGGCTGCAAGTTCTGCCAGAACTGGGGCACGACCAAGGCGCGCGAGGTCGACGTGCTCTGCGCGTCGGCGTCGCCCGACGAGATCGCCGAGGCCGCCCAGCGCCTCGGCTGCGCCAGCGTCGCGTTCACCTACAACGATCCGGTGATCTTCGCCGAGTACGCGATGGACGCGGCCGACGCCTGCCACGCCCGTGGGCTCGCGACGGTCGCCGTCACCGCCGGCTACATCATGCCGACGCCGCGCGCGGAGCTCTTCTCGAAGATCGACGCCGTCAACGTCGACCTGAAGGCCTTCAGCGAGGACTTCTACTGGAAGCTCAGCGTGGCGCACCTCGCGCCGGTGCTCGACACCATCCGCTACCTGGTGCGCGAGACCAAGGTGTGGACCGAGGTCACCAACCTCATCATCCCGGGCTTCAACGACAAGGACGACGACGTCGCCCGGCTCCTCGACTGGTTCCTGCGCGAGCTCGGCCCCGACGTGCCGCTGCACGTCACGGCCTTCCACCCGGCCTACAAGATGATGAACGTCCGCCCGACGCCGATCGACACGCTGCGTCGCATCCGCACGCGCGCGCGCTCGATGGGCCTCCGCTACGTGTACACCGGCAACGTGCTCGATCCGGAGGGCGGCGTCACCACCTGCGCGCAGTGCGGCGAGTCGCTCATCGAGCGCAGCCGCATGAGCCTCACCGGGTATCTGCTCGACCGCACCGGCGCCTGCCCCGCCTGCAAGGCCCGACTCCCCGGCGTCTTCGCCGCGCAGCCGGAGCACGTCGGCGAGCTGCGGATTCCGCACCACGTCGCCCTGTGAGTCGTCAGTCGTCAGTCATCAGTCATCAGTCGCGGCGTCTCTACTGACGACTGATGACGGACGACTGACGACTTCAATACACCGGCACCGCTCCATCGCTCAGCTTCGCCACCAGTTGGTCGAGGTGGCGGAGCTCGGCGGCGAGGACGCGGTCGGCGTCGTCCTGCACGGACGCGAAGGCGCGCTCGCCGCTGATCCCGAGCGCCGCGCGCGCGAGCATCGGCTCGTCGATCGGGCGGCCGATCTGGCTCACCAACCACACGGTCGCCTCGTTCACCGTCGGTACCTCCTCCACGAGCGCCGCGGCGATCCGGTGCGCGAGCACGTTGTAGATCTTGCCGACGTGGCTCACCGGGTTCTTCCCGGCGGCCGCCTCGAGGCTGTTCGGTCGATTGAACGCGATGAAGCCGTTGACCCGGTTGCCGCGCCCGACCTGGCCGTCGTCGCCCGCCTCGGCGGACGTGCCGAGGACGGTCAGGTACATCCCGTCGGGGCGCGAAGGATCGTCGAGCGTGTTGATGTGGACTTGCACCGACGCGAACAGATCGCTCTGTTGCACCCGCTCCGCGACGAGCGCGCTCAGCTCCTGCTTCCGCCGGAAGTAGTGCGCCTGCGAGCCGATGAGCTGATCGACGAAGGCGATCGCGAGCGTGAGGTCGAGCGCGTCGCCACGGCGGACGCCGAGCACCTTGATGTCCTCGCCGACCTCCGGATGTCTGCCGCGCAGCACCTCGCCGTTGAGCCAGCGCTCGACGTCGAGCACGGTGCGCTCGAGGCGCGAGAACGGCGCATACCCGACGCCGACCGAGGTGTCGTTCGCGCGCGCCACGCCTCGCTCGAGCACGTGCGTCAGCTCGCTCGAGCACGGCCGGAGCTCGGACTGGAAGCGCACGTGCCGCTCCGGATCGACGAAGCGCAGGTGCTCGCCGAGCCAGCTCCGCGCGGCGCCGATCGCGAGCTCTTCGACCGCGCGGAGACCGCCGAGCGGTCCGGCGGAGGCGCGGCCGCCGAGCACGAGGTGCATCGGCGCGTCGACCGTGCCTCCACCGAACCGCGGCGTGCTCGCGCCTGCGGCGAGCAGCGCCTTGTCGACGTTCATCGGCGCCATCGCGCCGGTGCGCTGCCGATACGCGCGCCCGAGCGCGGTCGCGATCGCCTCGGCGACCGCGTCGCACAGGGTATCGGGGTGCCCGAGGCCCTTTCGCTCGACGATCTCGACCGGCTCCGCGTCGACCGCGGGCGCCGTCGCTCTCTCGATGACGTGCTCCGTGACGGCCATGCGTGAGCGACGAGCCAATGTCGTGCCAAGGCTGCCCGAGCCGTTCTTCACGACCAAGAGCGAGGGGACGGGCCTCGGTCTGTTGTCGGTGCGCGCGTGCGCCGAGGAGCACGGCGGCCGGGTCGAGGTCGATCGTTCGAAGCTCGGCGGCGCGCGCTTCACCGTCTCGCTGCCGGGCGCCGCGTGATCGCGCCTGGCCCCAGCCGGGGCACGCCACGCGGGGCGCAAAGCGCGGATGACCGTTGCCTGCGCGCCGGCTCCGCGCGACAACGGCCGGGTGCGTCCGCGCTGGCTGATGATCGTCGTGGCCCTGCTCTCCTGCTCGTCGAGCGACGACCGGGCGCCCGCTCCGTTGCGCATCGACGAGTGCCCGGCGGGCGAGCTCCCGCACGTCGGTGGCGGCTGCACCAAGGTCGGCGTGCGCGAGTGCGGCGAGGGCTTCACGCTCGACGAGCAGCGCGGCTGCAACGCCGTCCTTCCCGTGACCGCGTGCGCCGCCGGCACGATGGCCGTCCCGGGTGAGGCCTCGTGCCGACCGATCGCCGAGTGCGGCGACGGCAAGTGGGGCGAAATCCCCGTCGGCGCCGGCACCGTGTACGTCGACGCCGCCTACACGGGCGCGGCCTCCGACGGCACCGCGGACCGACCGTTCGCGACGATCCAGGCCGGCATCGACGCGGCGAAGGTCGACGGCCTGGTGGCCGTGGCCGAGGGCACCTATCGCGAGGATCTCCGCATCAAGCGCCCCTTGCGCCTCTTCGGGCGCTGTCCGCAGAAGGTCTCCATCGAGGGTGCCGCGACGTTCGCGGTCGACGTCACCACGGCCGCCGAGCTGCACGGCGTCTCCGTCACCGGCCCGGCGACGGCGATCGGCATCGCCGGCGCGAAGGTGCTGCTCGATCGGGTCCGCGTGCACGACGCCGGCGATCGCGGCGTCGACGTCGAGGACTTCGGCGGCCCGACGACGGTGACCCTTCGCGATTCGCTCATCGAGGGCAGCGGGCAGATCGGCCTCTACGTCGAGGGCGCGGCGGTCACCGTCGAGCGCTCGGTCGTCCGGGGCACCCGTGGGCGCGTCAAGGGCCAACCGACCAACGGCGTCCTGGCGCGCGCCGGTGAGGTATCGAAGGCGCCGAGCACCTTGCAGGTGCTCCGGTCGGTGGTCGACGACAACACCACCTTCGGCGTCCACGTGGCCGATTCGGTCGCCTCGATCGACGGCTCGGTCGTCCGCGCGACGCACGTGTCGGCGAGCAACCCGGCCGCCTCCGGCGTCACCATCCAGAAGCTCGCGCCCGAGGCGGCGCCCGAGCTCACCGTCACGCGCACGCTCATCGAGGCGCACGAGGGTGTCGGCGTCGACGTCGCGGGGTCCAAGGCGACCATCGAGTCGGTGACCGTCCGCGACATCACCGGCACCTTGCCGGGCGGCATCTTCTTCGACGGTGCGACGGGGACCGTCGCACGGAGCACGTTCGTCGATTCGCAGGGTATCGCCCTGCTCCTCTCCTCCGCGTCGGTCGAGCTGACCGGGCTGCGCATCGAGCGCATGCAGGCCGACGCCTCGGGCCGGGGCGGTTCGGGCGTGATGGTCAACGCCGACCGCGGCACCCCGAGCGACGTGACCATCACCGGCACGCTCATCGCCGGCGTGCGCGAGCTCGGCGTCGGCGTGTTCGGCTCGCGCCTCACCCTGGTCGACGACGCGATCCTCGGCGTCGGCGCCGACCCGTTGGGCAACTTCGGCGACGCCGTCGGCCTCGCCACCACCGAGACCGACAGTCGCATCGACGTGGTCGACGCCACCATCACCCGGACCGTCGTCCGCCGCGCCGCCCGCGCGGCCCTCTCGATCTTCGGCGGCACCGCGCGCATCCGCGAGTCGTCGTTCTGCAGCGCGCTCGACATCGTCGCCGAGCGCGTCTTCGCGTTCGGCAAGGAGACCGGCAAGCGCTACGAGCACGAGGTGGTGCTCGAGGATCTCGGCGGCAACGTCTGCGGCTGCGCCGCCACCGCGACCTGCCACGCCGTCTCCAACGGGCTCGCGCCGATCGCGCAGCTGTGACGCTCGCTCCTCAGCGCCGGGTCAGCGCGAAGAGCTCCGTCCCCGGGAAGATCCGCTCCACCGACTCGATCTCGAACCCCGCCTCCTGCAGGTGCTTCGCGAGGACCTTGCGCGGGTGATAGACGGCGACGCCGCCGACCGGCATCGAGCCGAGGCCGAACGTCACCGCGGCGCAGAAGAAGCGGCCGCCGGGGCGGATCACCCGGTGGATCTCGCGGAACGCCAAGACCTGCTCGAGGTAGAAGTGGCAGGAGATGGTGTTGAGCGCGACGTCGAAGGCGCCGTCCTCGAAGGGCAGCGCATAGACCGAGGCCTGCACGAAGGTCGGTGCGCGACTGCGCCCGTCGCGCGCGCGGTCGCGCGCCTCCTGCAGCATGTGGTCGGAGAGATCGACCCCGGTGAGCGCGAGGTCGTCGAAGTCGCGCGCCAGGTGGTCGAGGAACAACCCGGTGCCGCAGCCCACGTCGAGCACGCGGTCTCCGGGGCGGGGCCTCCACCGCCGCAGGATGTGCCGGTGGATGCGCCGGTAGTAGAGCCGCTGCGGCAGCGGGTGATCGTAGAAGCGGCTCCACACGCGGAAGAGCGACGCCACCGCCCGCTGGTTCCGCCCCGGGGTCGTGCTCATGGGAAGCGAGCATGCGGGCGCGCGCGCCCGCGATCAATCAGGCGCTCAACGGAGCGGATACGGCGTGCGGATGTAGTCGTGGCCGAGCGAGTGGCACCCGGTGCACCCGGGCAGCCCGCGGCCCTCGAGCGCGTCCGAGGGATCCTTCGATCCGTAGATCTCGAACCAGTACCAGCCGGCGCCGCCCGCGCTCGAGGCCTCCGCCTTCACGGCGACCGCCCACCCGTCGACCGCGCCGCCCGAGTGCAGCTCCTTGATCGCCGCCGCGCCCTGCGGGTGCTCTCCGCTCCCTGCGGCGAGAGAGGCGCGCAGCTTCTCGTTGACAAAGACGAGCACGGGCGCGCCGTGTGGCCCCGCCGACGAGTGCGGCGTCGACTCGTGCGCGAACGTCTTGTACCGGCCCGCGGCGAGCCACGTGTAGAGCGCGTCGCGCGTGGTCGGCACCGAGGGCTCGACGGGGCTCGGCCCGGTGTCCGGCCGCGGCTCCGCCGTGTCCGGTGTCGCGTCGATCCCGGGCGCCGTCCCGTCGGGCGTCACCACCGCCGTGTCGCTCGCCGCAGCGGTGTCGGCGCCCGCTGCGGCGTCGGGCACGGCGTCGACGGGCGCGGCGGCGTCGGGCGGCGCGGTCGCATCGCCCGAGGGCACCACCTCGGCGTCCGGAGCCGCCGGCGCCGGGCCGCCGTCCCCTCCTCCACCACAGCCGACACCACAGCCGGCACCACAGCCGGCGAACACACCGGCAGCGATCGCCCACGACGGCGCGCGTATACGGAGCGGCATCTTCGACCCCCCACGCGACCACGGTGCATCGTTCGCGCCGCGTGATCGCGTGGGTCCGTCGAGCATGCGCGTGCTCGCGTTGGCGAGCCGCGCGACGTCGGGTGTACCCGACTACCTCACGGTGCCACGGTGATCTTGCCGGTCATGCCGAGCGAGCAGTGCGGGATGCAGAAGTAGTCGACGGTGCCCGCGGTGCTGAACGTGCGGCTGAACGTGAAGCCCGTGTTCTGCAGGCCAGAGTCGAAGCCACCGGACTTCGCCGTGCAGCTCGTGCCCTCGGTCACGGTGTGCCCGCTCTCCTTCCACACCCACTCGATCGTGTCGCCGACCTTGATCGTGAGGTTCGACGGCGCGAACATGTTGGTCGGTCCGACGTTGATCGTGTGCTTGGTCGCGGCGTCGGCCTTCGGGGGGCCGGTGTCCACCATGCCGGTGTCGGTGCCGCCGCCGCCCGTGTCGGTGCCGCCGCCGCCCGTGTCCGCGACGCTGGTGTCGGCTCCTCCGCCCGTGTCGACCACGCCAGTGTCGGTCACCGTGGTGGTGCCACCGTCGTCGTCGTCGCCGCAGCCGAGCGCCTGGAGCGCGATCACGAAGAGTGCAGCAGGCAAGCGAAACGTCTTCATGGGTCCTCCCCTGGATGGACCCGTCAGACGCGGCTCTCCGTGCGGAGGTTTCGCCCGCTCGCCACGCGGCGCGCTCGCGTGGCGCCTCTCACGCCAGCCCGAGCATGCGCGCCGCGTTCGCGAAGAGGATCTTCTGACGCAGCGCGGGCTTGCCCTCGGTCGCGATGAGCACCTTCGCGAGCGGGATCGCCTGGTGATAGAAGGGCCAGTCGCTGCCGAACGCCACGCGGTCGGGGTCGGCGCGCTCGACCATCGCGCGCACGTTGGTGAGCGACTGCGACGAGGTCTCGAGCCACACGTTCGGGTACTTCTTCTGCAGCGCGAGCGCCTCGTCGAACTGCAGGGCGCCCGAGTGCCCGAGGATGAACGTGGTCTTGGGGTTCTCGGCGATGCCGCGCTCGTACCACTTCACCTGCGTCAGCCACCGGCCGAGCGCCGGCTCGATGCCGACCGGACCGCAGTGGATCAGGATCGGCAGGTTGCGCTCGCCGCACGCGCGATAGAGCGCGCGCGCCTTCGGATCGTCCGGCCGGACGCACTGCACGTTCGGGTGCACCTTCACCCCGAGCGCGCCCTGGTGCGCCTGCTCGTCGAGGCGCTCGTGCGCCTTCGGCGTGTAGGGGTGGACCGATCCGAAGGCCATGATGTGATCGTCGCGCTTCGCCGCGTCGGCGGCGTGGGCGTGGTTCTCCGAGATGAACGGGAAGTCGATCGGCAGGATGATCGACTTCACCACCCCGAGCTCGTCCATCTCGCGCGCGAGGTTCGGCACGGTGTGGCTCGCGCGCATGCCGCCGCGGCGCATGCTGCCCTTGATCAGATCGTCGTTGAGCGCGCGCAGGTGCTCCTGCGTGAAGTTCTTGTTCACGTAGACGTCGAGATCGACGCGGCAGCACGCGGGCAGGTAGTGCTCGGTCTCTCCCGACGCGCAGAAGAGATCGACCTGCATCGGCCGCACGTACGCGAGCGCGAGGTGCGCGTGCACGTCGATGATCGATCCGACCTCCTCGCGGTCGGACACGACGAGCCGCCCGCGCTCCTCCTCGAACCAGGGCAGGCGCGCGAGATCGAGGAGGCTGTCGTAGACGTGCGGTCCGGCGAGGGCGTCGGTGCGGGCGATCACGGTCAGGGAGGGTAGCCCGGGGTCGAAGGTCGAAGGACGAAGCTCGAAGGCCGAAGGCCGAAGCGGGACCGTTCGCGCTTGCCCTGCGCCCACCCTCTCGAAGCGGGATGACGAAGGTCACCCACCGTCACCCCCATGTGACGTGTCATGAACACATGTCGCCACAGGTAGGATATAAGACGCCGCCTACCCGTCCAATTTTCGGTGTTTCTCGATGGACCTACATCGGGCGACATCAGGCACGGAGGTTGCGAGGGGTACGCGCAACTTCCCCAGGAGCACGAAACAGATGTCGCTCGACCTCCTCTCCAAGACCCGTTGGCTCTCCCTCGCCGCGATGCTCGGTCTCGCCTCCGCCACCTCGCTCGGTGGCTGCGCGGTCGACGCCGACCGTGACGACGTCGAGGAGGTCGGTGTCGAAGGTGCGTCGACCGACGCGATCACGAACGTCAACCACTCGAAGGTGAAGCGTCAGTCGATCGGCAACTGCTGGCTGTACGCCACCGTCTCGTGGGTCGAGGCGCTCAACAAGATGGCGACCGGCACCGAGGCGAACGTCTCCGAGTCGTACCTCACCTTCTGGCACTGGTTCGATCAGATCGCGAACGGCGCGACGGGCGACGAGGTGTCGACCGGTGGCTCCTTCGGCGTCGCCGCCGAGATCATCAACCGCTACGGCCTGATGCTCGAGAAGGACTTCATCCCGGCCGAGGCCGACAGCGAGATGTCCAACCGTCAGGCGAGCGCGCTCTCGGCGATCAACACCTCGCTGAAGACCGGCGCGCTCAAGGACCCGGCCGCGCGCGGCGACCGCGCCAAGGTGCTCGCCGAGCTCGAGAAGGCGTGGAACCTCGACGCCAACGTCAAGACCATGCTCCACCGCACGTTCGGCACCTCCGTCACGCGCACGATCGACAAGTCGTACACGACCAAGCGCACCCCGACGACCGGCAAGATCCTCCGCGCCAAGGACTTCCAGGCGAAGGTCAAGGACAGCAAGACCGCCGAGTGGAAGACCGGCTCGCTGCAGGACGCGATCGGCACCCGCGGCTACTCGACCTGGGCGCCGCGCACCGGCGCCTTCGCGTGGAACGAGGTCGACTACCCCTACGACGCCAAGAGCCGCCGCAACTTCATGAAGCGCGTGCAGCGCGCGCTCCACGACGGCCAGCCGGTCATCATCTCGTGGTTCGTCGACTTCAACGCGCTCTCCAGCTCGTCGACCTTCTCGCTCGAGGAGATCGCGCGCCGCGGCGGCCCCGGTCGTCAGGGCGGCCACATGACCGTGCTCCACGACTACGAGATCACCAACGTGCCGGGCTTCGGCACGCTGAAGGCCGGCCAGGAGGCGTCGCCCGAGGCGCTGACGGCGGCGCTCGCCGACACGGCGCAGATCACCTTCCTCCGCATCAAGAACTCGTGGGGCGGCTACCGCCCCGATCGCTGGAACGACGCGGTCCTCCCCGGCTATCACGACCTGACCTCCGGCTACCTGAACGGCCCGGTCAAGAAGTGCGAAGAGAAGAACGGCGTCACCGACACGACGAACTGCACCAACCACACGCCGCTGTGGGAGGTCGTCCTGCCGGCGGGTTACTGATTCTCGAATCAGAGGTGAAGGCCGGGGCACCGACTGCATCTCGAGTGAGAGATTCCCTGGAAGTCTGGGGGCACCGACTGCATCTGAGTGATGAATTGCCCCCGGCCTGAAGGCCGGGGCACCGACTGCACCTCAAGGCCGGGGTATGAACCCCGGCCTTCACCTTTTTGTCAGCACGCGCGCTCGCTTCGCTCGCGGGCTGTCGCTGCAGGACCGCGCAAGCGATCGTCGCGCGACAGCGCGGCAGTAAGGCACGCCCGAAGCGGCGACGGCTCGCGAGCGCGTGATCTCCCGATGAAGGCGTCAGGCCCGGGCTCGTCGCAGTTCAGCGCGAGCCAAGCGGCGACAGCGCCAGCCAGGCCCCGCGATCACGTGAAGCCCGGGGTTCAGCCCCCGGGCTTGAGGTGCTGTCGGTGCCCCGGCCTTCAGGCCGGGGGAAAACTCTCGAGCAGCTTTCGGTGCCCCAGCCTTCAGGCCGGGGGAAAGTCTCTCGAGCGGCTTCGGTGCCGTCCTTCGGGACAGCGGCAATCATGACCGCTCGCCAACCGGTCGCGGCCGTAGGCATCCTAAGGCGCGGAATGGACAGCCAATGGCACAAGGACGCCATCATCTACCAGCTGCACGTCCGCGGGTTCTACGACTCGAGCGGCGACGGCATCGGTGATTTCCGCGGGCTGACCGAGAAGCTCGAGTACATCAAGGATCTCGGCGCGACTGCCATCTGGCTCCTGCCGATGTACCCGTCGCCGCTGAAGGACGACGGCTACGACATCGCCGACTACTACGGGATCAACCCCGACTTCGGCACCATCGACGACTTCCGCACGTTCCTCGATCGCGCGCACACGCTGGGGCTGCGCGTGCTCACCGAGCTCGTGGTCAACCACACGAGCGATCAGCACAAGTGGTTCCAGGAGGCGCGCAAGAGCCGCGAGTCACCGTACCGCGACTGGTACGTGTGGGCCGACACCGACGAGAAGTACAAAGAGGCGCGGATCATCTTCACCGACACCGAGAAGTCGAACTGGACGTTCGATCCGGTCGCCGGGCAGTTCTTCTGGCACCGCTTCTTCTCGCACCAGCCGGACCTCAACTACGACAACCCCGAGGTGGTGAAGGCCGTCCTCGACGTCATGTCGTACTGGCTCGACATGGGCGTCGACGGGTTCCGCGTCGACGCGGTGCCGTACCTGATCGAGCGCGAGGGGACCAACTGCGAGAACCTCCCCGAGACGCACGCCATCCTCAAGGAGCTGCGCCGCAAGATCGACAAGGCGTACAAGGGCCGCATCCTGCTCGGCGAGGCCAACCAGTGGCCGGTCGACGTGCGCCCCTACTTCGGCGAACCGGACAAAGGCGAGCCGGAGTTCCACATGGCGTTCCACTTCCCGCTCATGCCGCGCATGTTCATGGCGCTGCGCCGCGAGGAGCGGAAGCCGATCGCCGAGATCCTCGGGCAGACGCCGCCGATCCCCGAGGAGTGCCAGTGGGGCATCTTCCTCCGCAACCACGACGAGCTGACGCTCGAGATGGTGACCGACGAGGAGCGCGACTACATGTACAAGATGTACGCGCGCGACCCGCGCATGCGCGTGAACGTCGGCATCCGGCGCCGCCTCGCGCCGTTGATGGACAACGACCGGCGCCAGATCGAGCTCCTCAAGGCGATGCTCATGTCGATGCCCGGCACGCCGATCATCTACTACGGCGACGAGATCGGCATGGGCGACAACATCTACCTCGGCGATCGCAACGGCGTGCGCACGCCGATGCAGTGGTCGCCCGACCGCAACGCCGGCTTCTCCAAGGCCGATCCGCAGCGCCTGTATTTCCCGGTGAATCAGGATCCGGTCTACGGGTTCATGGCGGTGAACGTCGAGGCGCAGCAGCGCTCGCCGTACTCGCTGCTCAACTTCATGAAGCGCCTCATCGACGTGCGCAAGAAGTACCCGGTGTTCGGGCGCGGCACGATGGAGCTCCTGCACCCGACGAACAAGGCGGTGTTCGCCTATGTCCGCGAGTGGGAGCGGCGGCACGTGCTCTGCGTGAACAACCTGTCCTCGCGCGCGCAGATGGTGGAGCTCGATCTGATCCGCTTCGCGGGCGTCACGCCGGTGGAGATGCTCGGCGAGGAGCCGTTCCGCGAGGTGAGCTCCGAGCCGTACGTCCTCACGCTGCCGCCGTACGGCTTCCTGTGGCTTCGCCTCGAGCCGCCGCGCGGCACGATCGCCCCGCCGGAGGAGCCGCTGCCGCTGACCGAGCGGTGAAGGGAGCGGCGAGAAGAGCCTTTCCTCATCCCGCGGGCTGAAGCCCGCGGCAATCCCTTCAAGCCCAGCCTCGCTGGGCTTGCTCGGACGCCTCGGGGAGCAAGGCTGATCTCGCGAGCGGCTGTGCCGAGCGATTACCGAGACGGTTCGCTCAGCCCGGCGAAGCCGGGCTTGGGCAGTTTGCCGTGGGCTTCAGCCCGCGGAGATCAGGATCTCACCGAGACAGGCGCGAACCGATCTGGATGGGACTGCTTCGCCGCGTCGGTCGCGAGCGCCGCCGCCTCGACCGCGAGCAGGCGCGGGAAGCGCGCGAGATCGACCTCGAAGCGGCGCGCGTTGTACAGCTGCGGCGCGATGAACAGATCGGCCGCGGTGATCGCGTCGCCGATGGCGTGACGGCCGCCGAGCCCTTCGCCCTCGGCGATCGCGAGCTCGCGCTCGAGCGCGGTGAGGCCGCGATCGATCCAGTGGCGCGCCCAGGCCTTCTGCGCGTCGGGATCGCTCGAGACGTGGCGGTTGACCGAGAGGTTCTGCAGCGGCTGCGTGCCGGCGTTCACCAGCTCGACGAGCTGCCGCACGCGCGCGCGCGCCCACGGATCGAGCGGGAGCAGCCGCGGTGAAGGGGTCGTCTCCTCGAGCCACTCGATGATCGCGACCGACTCGGTGAGCGGTCGGCCGTCGACCTCGAGGCACGGCACGAGTCCCATCGGGCTCTTGTCGCGCACGTACGCCTCGTCGCGCTGGAGGCCGGCGAGCAGATCGACGGCGCGCGACTCGTACGCGACCGCCTTGTGCGCGAGCGCCCAGCGCACGCGCCACGAGGAGGAGGACCGAAAGTAGTGATGGAGGACCAGGCCCATCAGGGCTTGGGGGGTTCCTGCACGCGGATGAGGATCACGGTGACGTTGTCGCGGCCGCCGCGATCGTTCGCGGTGGAGACCAGCCGCTCGACGGCGGTGGCGAGGTCGGGCGACTCGCGGACGATGTCGCGGATCATCTCCTCGGGGACCATCTTCGAGAGGCCGTCGGAGCAGAGCAGGAAGTAGTCGTGGACGCGCGGCGCATCGACCGAGAGGTCGACCTCCACCGTGTCCTGGATGCCGACCGCGCGCGAGAGCTTCGACGCCGCGGGGCCCGTGATGCCGACCGCGCCGAGCGTGTGATCGATGGTGAGCTGCTTGATCTCGTCGCCGCGCACGCGATAGCAGCGGCTGTCGCCGACGTGCGCGATGTAGACGCGCTGCTTGTTCGGCGAGAAGCGGCAGGAGACGATCGTGGTGCCCATGCCCGACTGCGCCTCGTTGGCGCGCGCCTGGGTGAGGATCGCCGTGTTGGCCATCGAGATGGCGCGGATCAGCTCGTCGCCGCGGCGCGGCACGTTCGGATCGGGGTCGCCGGTGAAGGTGGCCGTGCTGAACGCCTCGGAGATGACGTCGACCGCGAGCTGGCTCGCGACCTCGCCGGCCGCGTAGCCGCCCATGCCGTCGGCGATCGCGAAGACCGCCTGGTCTTCCATCACCAGGTACGAGTCCTCGTTGTGCTTGCGGCGACGACCCGGATCGGTACGCCCGACCGCGGTGACCAGGATGAGCGCCTGAGGGCCCGTCGGGTCATCCTCGACCGACATCTCGAGCGGCACGTCGGGGAGCGGCTCGACGACGCTCATCTCCTTGTGCACGTTCGAGCCGGGCGGAGGAACCGAAGCGACCTTCGTGCCTTCGGGCTCGTCTTCCTCCTTGTCCTTGGGAGGAACGGAGACGCGCCTTTGCGCCACGGGCGCTTCGGGAACCTTGCCGCCGCCCGGGAGGGCGGGTTCGGTGGCCGCCTTCCCGGCGTCGCCCATCGCACGAACCACCAGCAACAGCACGAACGCTGCGGCAATCGCTATGCCGATCCAGAGCATCGTCCTCCGCTTTCCCTGCTGGCTTCCCTGCTGGCTACCCGACTGACCAAACTGAGGTGGTTGAGCACCGTCTCGCGAGCTTAGCCGAACTCGATGGAAATTCGTACGCTGGTGGTGAGTGGGCCAAGTCGCTGACGGCCGAGCCAGCGCCCCGGGCTTGCCCGACGTTGGCCCCGACGGTCGCTCGCGGACGCTACCCTGGGGTGACCCCATGCGCCGAGTGCACCTGGTCGACGGCACCTACGAGCTTTTTCGCGCGCATTTCTCGAAGCGACCGGATAGGCCGCGCAAAGCCACGGTCGGGGTCGTCGGATCGCTCATCGGGCTGCTCCACGATCCGGACGAGCTGCCCACACATGTCGCCGTCGCGTTCGACAACCCCATCCGTTCGTTCCGCAACGATCTGTTCGCCGGCTACAAGAGCGACGAGGGGGTCCCCCCGGAGCTGCGCGCGCAGTTCGACGCGGTCGAGGAGGCCGTCGCCGCGCTCGGGGTGACGGTGTGGTCGATGGTCGATCACGAGGCCGACGACGCGCTCGCCAGCGGCGCGCGCAGGTTCCGCGACGCCTTCGATCAGGTGCGCATCCTCACGCCGGACAAGGACCTCGGGCAGTCCGTGATCGGGACGCGGGTGGTGCAGGTCGATCGCATGCGCAAGCGCGTCATCGACGAGGACGAGGTGGTGCGCGCGCGGGGCGTCCACCCCGAGAGCATCCCCGACCTGCTCGCGCTGATCGGTGACGACGCCGACGGCATCCCGGGCATCCCGGGCTGGGGCGCCGTGTCGGCGGGCGCGGTGCTCGCGGTGTATCGGCACCTCGAGGACATCCCGGCCGACCCCTCGAAGTGGACGGCGAAGGTGCGCAGCGGAGACCGGCTCGCGGCGGCGCCCGCTGCGCAGCGGGGCGACGCGCTCCTCTACCGGCGCCTCGCGACGCTGGTCGACGATCTGCCGCTCGTGAAGAGCGAGGACGACGTGGCGTTCCGCGGCGTCCCCCGCGAGCGCTTCCTCGAGTGGTGCGCTGCGAACGAGGTGAGCGACCTCCGCGACAGACCTACACGCTGGCTTTGAACGCGACGTCGACGATCGCGCGCGCCTCCTCGACGACGCGCTGCAGGTGCTCGGCGCCGCGGAAGCTCTCGGCGTAGATCTTGTAGACGTCCTCGGTGCCGGACGGCCGGGCGGCGAACCACCCCTGCTCGGTCACCACCTTGAGGCCGCCGATGTCGGCGCCGTTGCCGGGCGCCTTGGTCAGCCGCGCGATGATCGGGTCGCCGGCGAGCGTCTGCGCCTGCACCGCCTCGGGCGAGAGCCTCTTGAGCGCGGCCTTCTGCGCCGGCGTCGCCGGCTGATCGATGCGCGTGTAGAGCGGCTCGCCGAAGCGGGCGATGAGCTCCTCGTAGTGGCGGCCCGGGTCCTTGCCGGTCTTCGCCAGGATCTCGACCGCGAGCAGATCGAGCAGGATGCCGTCCTTGTCGGTGGTCCACACCGTGCCGTCGCGTCGGACGAACGACGCGCCCGCGCTCTCCTCGCCGCCGAAGGCGACCGAGCCGTCGAGCAGGCCGTCGACGAACCATTTGAAACCGACGGGCACCTCGACGAGCCGCCGGCCGAGCGACGCGGCCACTCGATCGACGAGGCTGCTCGACACCAGCGTCTTGCCGACGCCGGCGTCTTGGCGCCAGCCCGGGCGGTTGGCGAACAGGTAGTGGATGGCCACCGCGAGGTAGTGATTGGGGTTCAACAGGCCGCGGCTCGGGGTGACGATGCCGTGGCGGTCGCTGTCGGCGTCGTTGCCGAACGCGAGATCGAAGCGATCCTTGAGCGCGACGAGGTTCGCCATCGCGAACGGCGACGAGCAGTCCATGCGGATCTTGCCGTCGTGATCGAGCGGCATGAACGAGAAGGTCGGATCGAGCTTCGGGTTCACCACCTCGATCGCGAGGTCGTACTCCGCGGCGATCGGGCCCCAGTACGCGAGGTTCGAGCCGCCGAGCGGATCGACGCCGAGGCGCAGCTTCGCGCCGCGGATCGCGTCGAGCTCGAGGACGTTGCGCAGGTCGCGCACGTAGGGCGTCACGAAGTCGAAGAGGTGGACGTTCGACGACTTGACCGCGCGCTCGAAGGGCATGCGCGCGATCTCGGCGCCGAGCAGCTCGTTGCTGCGTCGCTCGACGACCGTCGCCACGTCGTTGTCGGCCGGGCCGCCGTTGGGCGGGTTGTACTTCATGCCGCCGTCCTCCGGCGGGTTGTGCGACGGGGTGATCACCAGCCCGTCGGCGAGACCCCGGGCCTTGCCCCGGTTGAAGGCGAGGATGGCGTGCGAGATCGCGGGCGTCGGCGTGGCGACCCCCTCGCCCGCCCAGCGCACCTCGACGCCGGCCGCGGCGAGCACCTCGAGCGCGGTGCGCTGCGCCGGCTCGGAGAGGGCGTGCGTGTCGGCCCCGAGGTAGAGCGGGCCGTCGATGCCCTTCGCCCTGCGGTGCTCGCACACCGCCTGGGTGATCGCGAGGATGTGCGCCTCGTTGAAGCTCCGTCGCTGCGAGGACCCGCGGTGCCCCGACGTCCCGAACGCGACGCGCTGGTCGGCCACCGTCGGATCGGGCCGCTCGGCGAGGTACCGCGCGCGCAGCCGCGCGACGTCGATGATGGACTCGGGGGGCGGGGGCTTGCCGGCGAGAGGGTGGGGCATGGGTCCGTTAGAGTACGACGCCGGCGGCGGTTCTCGCATGGGACGCGCGCGCAGGCAGGCGCTGTAGGACATCGGGCGTCGCTGTGGCCCACGGTCCTTGCGACCCGCGGCCTGCAACACGTTCGCGATGCGGGCGATCGGTGCATGCGGTGATCACAACGAGCCATCGAGCGCGCGTGATCCAGCTTCGGGTGCCGCGGCGGAGGGCACCACAGGCGCACCGGGAAATCGGCACGGGGTACGCAAGACGGAGCGGCATGCGTTCCAAGGCTGTTTCGTCGCTCTGCGCGCTCGTCTCCCTGGTCTCGATCGTCTCCCTCACGTCGATCGGTCGCGCCGACGACGCCAAGTGCGAGGGTTGGTTCTGCGCCGATCAGAAGGAGGTCGAGAACGTCGGCGACTCGCCCGCCGAAGCGGCGCCCGCCGAGTACGCGGGGCTGACCGCGGGCACGCCCGTGGAGATCGACCTGCAGAACGGTGGCGCCGTGCACGGTGTCGTGGTGTCGCTCGACGCCACCGGTGTCGTGGTGCGCGCGGGCGACGTGCTGATCACCATCAAGTGGACCGAGATCGCCGGTCTCCGCATCACCGTCCAAGCGGGGCCGCCGTCCGCGCCGAGCGCCCAGCCGGCGCCCGCCCCGCCGGCCGTGATCGAGACCGCGCCCCCGCCCGCCGAGCCGCCGCCGCCGGTGATCGAGGCCGCGCCCCCGCCGCCGAAGAAGCGGTCCAAGCGGAGCGCGATGTTCATCCCGAGCGAGCCCGAGCGCGATCTGCTGTTCCTCGACATGCGCGTGAAGATGCTCGCGCCGCTCGAGGGATCGACCTTCCGGGCCGGCTCCGCCTTGATGAGCGAGTTCCTCCCGCTCGGCGGGGCGTGGGAGCTCGGCATGTCGCTCGGGCTGTCGCGGAACTGGCGGCTGCGCGGGTTCTACGAGTCCGCCGCGTTCGGGTCGGGCGACGCCAACGCCTCCCACGATCGAACCGCGAGCTCGCGGCTCCTCGGCGTCGGCTTGATGGGCACGACCGCGTCGGACGCGGAAGGGGTGTCGGCGCTGCTGGAGCTCGGGCTCGGGTACCGCTGGCTCTCCGTGCCCTACGGCGCCGGGCGCGCCCCCGACGGCATCGATCGCGGCGGCCGCGCGGGAGAGGTGATGTACGAGGGGCTCGCGTCGCTGCGCCTCGCCGCCGGCCTCACCTTCGCGCTGTCGCAGGCGGCGCGCCTGCACACGCTGGGCGAGGTCACGTTCGGGCGGTTCTCGCAGCAGACCGATCCATCGCTGCAGTGCGCCGAGACGCGCTGCGACTCGATCGGGAGCCGCGATCAGACCCCGCACGCGTTCGCCGGTCTCACCATCGGCCTCGAGCTCGGCGCGCGCTGATCCGGACTGGTCGAGCGGTCGCGGTTCTCGAACGTCCGCGGAGTCGCTGCTCGCGCAGGCCCGGTCATCAGTCATCAGTCTTCAGTCATCAGTCTTCAGTCGTCAGCTCCGAGATGGGACACCGGCGTCTTCCCGCGCTCGTCTCTCGACTGACGACTGACGTTCCATGCGGCTGCGCCGCACCACAGCGGACGAAGCGGCTTGGCTCCGGCACAGCGCCAGGCGCCAGGACTCTAGACTCTAGACCCTAGACTCTAGACCTCCGACTTCAGCTAACGACTGACGACTGGCTCGAGAAGAGCGATGACTCGGATCGACGGCGACCGCGTATGATGCGGCGCCGTGCGAGACGAGCGTGTCGGCGTCGGATTGGTCGTCGCCGCCGGCGTCGCCCCGCTCCTCCGATCGCTCGCGAACGGCTTCGCGTACGACGACACGCACTCGGTGCTGCACCACCCGGGCGTACGCGGACCGTTCTCGCCGGCGGCGATCTTCGGGCGCGACTGGTGGGGGGTGCCGCTCGGTCGCCCCGATGGCCTCGGCTCGTATCGGCCGTTCGCCACGCTGACGCTCTGGCTCGACGCGCACGTGGGCGGTGGCGCCGCCTGGCCGTTCCACCTGACGAACCTGCTGCTCTACGCGGGCATCCTGCTGATGGCGTGGGTGCTCCTGCGCCGGTTCGCGGGCGAGGCGATGAGCGCCACCGCGCGGCTGCTCGCGATCGCGCTGTTCGCGACGCTGGCGATCCACGTGGAGGTCGTGGCCAACGCGACCGGCCGGGCGGAGCTCCTGGCCACGCTGGCGTCGCTCGGGGCGCTGCACCTCGCGCTCGGCGAGCTCGGAGTGATGCGCACGATCCTGATCGGGCTGCTCCTCGTGATCGCGCTCGGGAGCAAGGAGTCGGCGTATCCGGTGACGGTGCTCGCCCCCGTGCTCGCCTTCCGTGCCCGCGGCGAGGGGGCGCGCGGTAGAGGCGCGGCGGCGTGGGTCGCCGTCCCCTCGGCGATCGTGCTCGCCTTCGCCGTCGCCTTGCGGGCCACGGTCCTGCAGTTCGGGCGCAAGGACGCGCAGATGGTCATCGACAACCCGCTGGTCTTCGCGCCCTTCCGCGAGCGGGTGTTCGGCGCGATGGACGTGTTCCCGCGCTACCTCGGGCACGCGGCGAGCGGCGTCGATCTGTGCCCGGACTACGGCTACGCGCACCACCTTCCGGCGCGGAGCCTCGACGGCGGATCCGCGCTCGGGTTCGTGATGGTCGCCGCGCTGGTCGCGGCCCTGGTCCTCACGTGGCGTCGCGCGCCCCGCGTCGCCGACGCGCTCCTCGGGTTCGGCGCGGCCTACGCGGTGATCTCGCACCTGTTCATCGGAGCGAGCGTGCTGCTCGCCGACCGCGTGTTCTTCTTCCCCTCGTTCTGGATGGTCGTCGTGGTCGTCCTCGCCGGCCAGCGGCTCTCCGAACGGCGGCCGCGGTTGGGCCCGCTGCTCGTCGGGGCCGCTGCGCTCTTCGCGGCGACGCAGGCGGTCCTCTCGTTCGTGACCGTGCCGGTGTGGCGCGACGATCGCTCGCTCGCCGACTACGCGGTGCGCGCGTGCCCGCGGGTGATGCGCAGCTGGATACTGCGACTCGACGTGGCGCAGCGCGCCAACGAGGCCGAGGAGGGGGCATGGGCGGCGCTCGCCGCGTCGGCGCTGTACCTGCAGCATCCGCGTCCCGTCGCCGACGACCTCCTGCCGGAGACGCTCGCCGATCAGCCGTACCCCGCGCGCGTCGCCCACCTGCGCGCGAGGCTCGGGGACGACGCGTTCGCACGCGCACGCACACAGGCGCAGGCGTTGCTCGTGAACAAGAGGTTCACCGCGGCGGCCGGATTGCTCGCGGCCCGTTGACCCACTCGACCCACTCGACGACGAGGCGGACAACCGCGGCCGGAGATGTAGACTGACGGCTCGAGAGAGGTCTCCATGCGCAGGTTCCTTGCTTGGATCGCGGTCACTCCGCTGCTTCTCGCCTGCTCCGCCGGAAAGGACGCCGGCACGCCCGACGAGCTGGCGAACGACGACGCCTCGGTCGGCGACGGCTACGAGCTCGACGGCGATCCGGGCCAGGAGTTCTCGCTGCCGGAGGACATCGCGCCCCCCTGTGTCGGCCTGAAGTGCCAGCAGAAGCTGTGCGGCGGCGACGTCACCACCACGGTGAGCGGCACCGTGTACGACCCGGCGGGCAAGGTCCCGCTCTACAACGTGATCGTCTACGTGCCGAACGCGCCGCTCGATCCGTTCCCCAAGGGCGTGTCGTGCGACAAGTGCGGCACCATCACCTCGGGCTCGCCGATCGTCACCGCGCTGACCGACGCCAAGGGCCGCTTCGTCCTCAAGAACGTGCCCGTCGGCAAGGACATCCCGCTGGTGATGCAGGTCGGCAAGTGGCGCCGCAAGATCACCATCCCCGAGGTCAAGGAGTGCGTCGACAACGCGATCACCGACAAGAGCGCCACGCGCCTGCCGCGCAACCGCTCCGAGGGTGACATGCCGCAGATGGCGCTGGTCACCGGCGGGTGCGACGAGCTCGAGTGCCTCTTCCGCAAGATCGGCATCAGCGACAGCGAGTACACCTCGGGCAGCGGCAAGGGCGCCATGCACCTCTACAAGGGTCAGGGCGGCGGGACGATCAGCGGCATCACCAACGCACAGCCGTTCTGGACCGACCTCGCGAAGATGAAGCAGTACGACATGATCATCCTGTCGTGCGAGTGCAGCGAGTACCCGTCGAACAAAGGCACCGACGCGCTCAACGCCATGCACGCGTACGCCAACGCCGGCGGCCGCATCTTCGCGTCGCACTTCCATTACTACTGGTTCAAGAGCGGCCCGCCCGACTTCCAGTCGACCGCGACGTGGAGCGGCGGCTCGACCGGCAACCCGTACCTCATCGACACCGGCTTCCCGAAGGGCAAGTCGTTCTCCGAGTGGCTGGTCAACGTCGGCGCCTCCACCACGCCGGGGCAGATCACCCTCAACTCGGTGAAGAGCGATCTCTCGCTCGTCAACAAGTCGACCTCGACGCGCTGGATCTACAAGGGCCCGAGCTCGGAGTCGGTGAAGTACTTCAGCTTCAACACGCCGATCGGCAAGCCCGCGGAGTCGCAGTGCGGGCGCGCGGTGTTCAGCGACATCCACGTGTCGAACGAGTCGGGCGGCTCGGCCTTCCCGGGCGGCTGCTCGGCGGGCGATCTCTCCGCGCAGGAGAAGGCGCTCGAGTTCCTCTTCTTCGATCTCTCGTCCTGCATCCAGGACGAGGGCGAGCCGCCGCGCCCGCCGCCGCCGAAGTGAGCGCTCCCCCGGCCTCATGACGGCGTCACGACCCGCGGCGCGCTCGAGGATCGCCCACGTGGCCGATCTGCACCTCGGCAGCGACGATCCCGACGACGAGCGGGCGTTCCTGCGCGCGATGTTCGCGGCGTGCGCGCGGGCCAAGGTCGATCACGTCGTCGTGGCCGGCGATCTCACCGAGTACGGCGGCGCGTCGAGCATCCACCGCTTCGAGGCCGCGGCCGACGACGCCGGGTTCGGTCCCGACCGCCGCACGGTCGTCAAAGGCAACCACGACCTGCGCGCGCGGCGGCTCGAGACGGAGGTCTTCAGCGCGCCCGCCTCGACGCGCATGCTCGGCCCGGTGCGGCTCACTGCGCTCGATTCCACCCGGCGCGGCGGCCCGACCTCGGCGCTCTACGCCCACGCGATGGGGCGCGTCGGCCCATCGCAGCTCGAGCGGCTCCGCGACGTGCTCTCGACGAAGCACGGCCGCCACGGCGAGGTGATCGCGCTCCATCACCACGTGAACAAGACCGGCGCCGGGACGGTCGTCGAGCTCGTCGGACGACTGCTGCGCATGTGGGGAGAGCTCGAGGATCGCGACGCGCTCCTCGACGCGTGCGTCCAGGGCGACGTCACGGTGGCGCTCACCGGGCACGATCACACGCCGCACGTCTTCCGCGTGAAGCGGCGCGGCCACGAGATCCGCTGCTTCATCGCCGGCGCGACGCGCGACCTCGAGCGCTTCCGCGTGCTCGACTTCGCGGACGGCGCGCTCCAGGGATGGAAGTGGCAGCGCTTGTGAGCTCGGCGGAGGCGCCCTTCGCGCCGCGCAGGGCCGAGGCGACGCGCTATGCTCGCCGGAGAGGAACTTGCGAACGATGGCTCCGGAGACGTGGGGCGCGATCGACGTCGGCGCCGTGCTGGGCGGCAAGTACCGCGTCGAGCGCGTCCTCGGCCGAGGCGGCATGGGCGTCGTCTTCGAGGCGACGCACGTGCACCTCGGTCAGCGCGTCGCGATCAAGCTGCTGACCGCGGAGGCGGCGTCGTTCCCTGGCGCAGCGGCGCGGTTCCTCCGCGAGGCGCGCGCAGCGACCCGACTGCGGAGCGATCGCGTGGTGCGGGTGCTCGACGTCGACACGCTCGAAGGCGGCACGCCGTACATGGTGATGGAGCTCCTCGACGGCGTCGACCTGCACGCGCTCGTGCGCGCGCGCGGCCCGTTGCCGCTCGCGGAGGTCGTCGAGTACGTGCTGCAGGCGTGCGAGCCGCTCGCCGAGGCGCACGCGCTCGGCATCATCCACCGCGACCTCAAGCCGGCGAACCTGTTCCTCACCCGCGCGCCCGACGGACGCGCGCTGGTGAAGCTCCTCGACTTCGGCATCGCGAAGGCGCCCGACGCGCAGCCCTGGACCGAGGGGAGCCTCACCGCGACGCGCGCGACGCTCGGCTCGCCCGTCTACATGTCGCCCGAGCACCTGCGCGACTCGGCGCACGTCGACACGCGCGCGGACATCTGGTCGATGGGCGTCATCCTCTACGAGCTCGCGACCGCGCGACACCCGTTCGAGGCGGGGTCTCCGGCCGCCCTCGGCGCGCGCATCGCGAGCGACGCGCCGACCTCGCCGCGGGCGCACCGCCCCGATCTCCCCGAGGCCTTCGAGCACGTGGTCCTGCGCTGCCTCGAGAAGTCGCCCGACGGCCGGTTCGCGTCGGTCGACGAGCTGATCGCGGCCCTGCGACCGTTCGCGGGCCACGCGGCGATCACCGTCGAGCGCCCTTTGGCCTCGGCCGTCGGCGGGTCCGACGCGACCGTGCTCGCGTCTTCGGCCGGGCTCGCGCGACCGCCGCCCGCCCCGACGTCATCGCGCAGCCCGACCGACAACTTCCGGCGGCAGCACGAGGAGCTCGCCAGGCTCGGCGCGGAGATCATCGCCGCGCTCGAGACGGACGTGGCCGCGCACGCCGCGCACGTCCGCCGCCTCGTCGCGCGGTTCGCCGGCAAGCTGTCGATGCACGCGACGATGGAGAACGAGGCGCTGTATCCCCGTCTCCTCGCGCACCGCGACGCGTCGGTGAGCGGGCGCGCCAAGGCGCTCTACGACGAGGTCTCGACACTCTACGCCTCGTTCGGCACGTACGCGAAGCGCTGGCCCGACAGCGCCTCGATCGAGGCCGATCCGGCCGCGTTCACCAAGGACACGCGGCGCGTGCTGGCGATCCTCTCGGCGCGGATGCGGCGCGAGAACGACGAGCTCTACCCGCTCGTCGATCGGGCGGGGGACTGATCTCTCAGGGCAGAACGACGCGTCCCGGCGCGCCGTTCAGGCCGTGCTGGGTGTGGCACGCGTTGCAGTCGCCGTTCGACTGCGGATCGGCCATCCGCCGCACCTTGCCGTCGGCGCTCTGCACCCAGGCAGTGTAGGGCATCGCGACCGACAGCTTCGAGGAGAAGTTCCCCATGCCGTTGGGGACGAGCTTCTGCGTGCGGCCGTCGGCGCCCTGCACGTAGACGACGGCGGCGTTGCTGCCTGCGCAGCGATCCTTCTCGTCGGAGGCGGCGTACAGCGTGCCGGCGAGGGTGAAGGTCGGGCCCTCCCCGCGCGAGTGGCACTGGATGCACGCCATGCCGGGGTTCATGTCGGCGCTCTCCGAGTCGCCGCCGGTCCACAGGCGACCGGACTGACAGACCTCCGGAGCGACGTACGACACCTCGTACGGGTTGCACGCGGCGACGAGCGTCGCGGCGCCGAGCGCCACGATCGCGGCCGCCCGGGCCCGACCGGAGCCTCTGCCCGTCCCCGAGCGACGGCGCCTCCGGGTGAAATGCGCGGCGAGCAGCAGCGCGGCGAGCCAGCCGCCGCCGCCGCCGGTCGCACGCGCGACCGTCGCGCCGCCGCAGCCGTACTCGATGGGAGGCGCGCCGATCGCGACGCCGCTCGCGCCGTTCGGATCCTTGCCGCGCCTCAGCTCGTCGACGTCGCTCGCGCCGTCGTGATCGCTGTCGACCCCGTCGCGCGCCATCGCGTCGAGCGCGGCGGCGAGCGAGGCGCCGTCGCCACCCTTCAGCCCGCGGTCCATCATCGCGCGTCCGAACCTGGTCGTGACGGTGCCGGCGCCGCCGCGACCGCCCTCGTGACAGATCGCGCATGGCGGCGCGTAGGAGAGCCCGAGGCGGGCGCGGACGGCGTCGGGGAACGCGGGCGACGCGCCGGCGGGGCTCGCGGCCGCGAGCACTCCGAAGAACATGAGCATGGCGACACGGACGCGCATGGTCCTCACAGGTACGCGTGGAGCTGGGCCAGCAGGGTGGTCGCGCGGATGTCGCCCACCGGCGTCGGCACGTTGCGGACGATGGCGTCGATGCGCGCGTCGACGTGCGGGAGGAAGAACCACCAGGCGGAGAGCCATCCGCCGAGGGACGTCTTCGAGCGCTCTCGGGCGTCCTTCAGCGTCTCGCCGGTGATCAGGAAGTGGACGCCCTGGATCGGCTCCCAGTCGGCCTGCAACATCGACGTGAAGCCGTAGCTCGTGTCGGTGCCGGCCGGCGCACGCACCAGGACCGTGGCCTCGCCGAGCAGCACGAGCTGCTCGAAAGGCGCGCCACGGAGCATGAGCCCGTGGGCCTCGCGGTGCGTGGTGACGCCCGTCGCCTTGTCGCGAAGCGCCCAGGTGCCGAGCGTGCTCGCGCCGATGGCCCAGCGATCGCCGAGCGCGTACTCGGTGAACCCTGCCCACCCGCGCTCACGGTAGTCGTCGGGGCCGATCTGGTAGTTGCCGACGACGGCCATCAGCTCGCCGCGGAGCTTCTCGCCGTTGTAGGACACCGAGGCGCCGTGCTGCTGGCCGTCGTTGATGTCGGTCCGCGTCGCGCTGCGCACCCAGAGCGTGTGCTCGACGTTGCGGACGCCGAACGGGAGGTTCATGCGCCCGGCGCGGACGAGCCAGAGGTCCTCCTTGAACGCGACGCCGATCCAGTAGTGGCGCCCGACGAGGTTGTCCTTCGCGCGCGTGGTCACCTGCGCGGCCCGGCCGCCTTCGTGCAGGTAGCCGAGCGACGCGCCCGCACGGAAGATGCTCGCCTTCGCGAACGCCCGCAGATCCGACTCCATGTGGATCCAACGGTTGGTCGCCGGCACGCCGGTCACCGCGTTGCGCATCAGCGCCGATCGCACGCTGCCGCCGAGCGAGAGCCACTCGGGCGTGTCGAGCGCGCCCCAGAGGAAGCCCGCCGTCTTCGAAGGCTCGCCCTCCTCGCCCTCCGGCACCTTGCGGTACTTCGTGCGCAGCAGCAGATCGCCCTGCGCCCGGCCGTACTCGGTGAGCACGCCGCCGCCCGTCGGGTCGGCGTGGCACATCGCGCAGCCGGTGTACGCGTGGCGGACCATCCAGGGATAGGCGCGTGCCTCGCGCGCGCTCGCGAGCACGAGCAACGCGAAGACCGCGACGACGGCGAGGCGCGCCGCCATGTGCAGGGGTCGCACCTCAATCCTTGACGTTGAACTGCACCGACACGTCGACGCCGTCTTTGACCTTCACCCCGAGGTAGCTCGGCTCGGTGATGCCGTGCTCCTTCATGCTCACGTGCAGCGTGCCGGCGACCTTGTAGATCTCGCCGTCGCGGCTCGCCGTGTAGGTGAACTTCGTCGGCTTGGCGACGCCGTGCAGCTTGAGCGTGCCGTTCGCCTCGGCCTTCACGGAGGCGCCCGCGGCAGGGAACTTGAGGTCGGCGCGGTTCACCACCAGCTCGGCGTCGGGGAACTTCTGCGTCTCGAGGTACTTCTCCTTCATGTGCTTGTCCCGCAGGGACATGCCGGTCGTCAACGCGGTGAGCTGCACGACGACCTTCACGGTCTTGCCGTCGTCGATGGTCCACATCGACGAGCCCTTGCCCTCGATGTTCAGCCCACCGGGGCCGACGGCGTTGAATTTCACGGCGGCGTCGCCCGCCTTCACCAGCGCCGCGTCGGCGGCCGTGGCGACGACGAGCGAAACGAGGCCAAGGGTGGTCATCGCCGCGAGGCGGTGGCTGCGTCTCATCTTCGGATCTACCTCCGCGCCGATAGTGCCCCGAGGGGTCCACAAGCAGGCAGACCGCCTTTGACGAGGCGCAAGGCTGCCTGATTTTCTCGAGATGACGGCACTGGTGACGCGCCATGCACTACGCACGCTTCCACCGCGCGGTTTCGCTCGGTGCCGCCCTCGGGGCGCTCCTGTCGATCAGCTGCTCCGGCGCGACGACCAGCGACGAGCCCTCCTCCGAGTGGGTCGATCCCGCCGACGTCGGCACGGGCAGCTCGGCCGTGAGCGGCCTGCCCTGCGACGTCGCCGACCTCCTGCTCGCGAGGTGCACCTCCTGTCACTCGAACCCGCCGGTCGGCGGCGCACCGTACGCGCTCGTGACCTACGACGATCTCGCGAGGTCGTCGCCCGCGAACCCGGGCCAGACGGTCGCGCAGAGATCGTTGATCCGCATGGAGGACGCGAAGTCGCCGATGCCGCCGGGCGGCGCGACGGCGGCCGAGGGCGCCACCCTGAAGGCGTGGATCGGCGGCGGGATGCCGCGCGTCGACTGCTCTTCGACCGCCGACGCGGGTCCGAGCCCGTGGACGGCGCCCGTCGGTTGCGTCAGCGGCTCGCGCTGGACCCGCGGCGACGACGGCTCCTCGTCGATGCACCCGGGGCGCGCGTGCATCGCGTGCCACAAGAGCGAGTGGGAGGCGCCGAAGTACTCGATCGCGGGCACCGTCTACTCGAGCGCGCACGAGGAGGACGACTGCAACGCGAAGTCGACCGACGTCTCGGGCACGCACGTCGTCATCACCGGCGCCGACGGGCGGACGTTCGATCTCGTCGCCAACGCGGCCGGGAACTTCTTCACGCGCGCGATCATCGCCCTGCCCTATCGGGCGAAGGTCGTGAAGGACGGCCGCGAGCGCGTGATGAGCGCGCCGCAGAGCAACGGCGACTGCAACGCCTGTCACACGGTGGCCGGCGTGGACGGCGCCCCGGGCCGCGTGCTCGCGCCCTGAGCCCGCCTGCTTCTCGTCTGGCCGCGGGTCGGCGACGATGGGCGAACCGAAAGGACTCGCCCGATGTCCCTCCCGAACCGCGACAACCCGTACTCGTTCGACGAGTACCTCCGCTGGCGGCGCGACGTCGACTACTACGCCGACGATCCCTTCCTCCAGAAGGTGCTCCGCGCGTACGCCGGCGGCGCGTTCGAAGCGGCCGATCGGGAGGCGCGGAGCGTCTCGCGCAAGGCCTCGTTCCGCTGGCGTGATCTCTCCGAGAGGATCGCCTGGCCGGAGAACCGGCCCTACATGATGCACTTCGACGGGCACAACCACCGCATCGATCGCATCGTGCGGCCCGCCGAGCTCGAGGCGATGGAGCGGGAGGTCTTCGGCGAGAGGCTGTTCGCCGACTCGACCGATCCGTGGGTGAAGCTGATCAAGATGTTCTTGATCTACCAGAACGGCGAGGCCGGCATCGCGTGCCCGCTCACGTGCACCGAGGGTCTCGTCGAGCTGTTGAAGAAGCACGCGGTCAGCCCCGAGCTCTTGACGATCCTCCGCCACTGTCAGGAGGGGCTCGACGGCTCGATCGCCATCGGCGCCCAGTACCTCTCGGAGATCCAGGGTGGCTCCGACGTGCCCGCGAACCTGCTCGAGGCGGTCCCCGAGTCCTCCCAGCGCGCCGGATCCGGCGACGCCTTCCGGCTGTACGGCAAGAAGTTCTTCTGCTCGGCGACGCACGCGGACTACGCGGTCGTCACCGCGAAGCCGACCGGCTCCGAGAAGGTCGGCCTCTTCGTCGTGCCCTCGTGGCTGCCGGGCGACAAAGCGCGCGAGGTCCGCAACGGCTACACGATCGATCGGCTCAAGTGGAAGTTGGGCACGTGCGAGCTGCCGACCGCCGAGATCACCTTCGACGGCGCGCTCGCCTATCCGGTCGGTCCGCTCGCGAGCGGGCTCGCCAACGTCGTCGGCGTCGTGCTCACCTGCTCACGGCTGACCGTGGGACTCTCCGGCGCGGCAGGCATGACGCGCGGGGTGCGCGAGGCGCGCCGCTACGCCGAGTTCCGCACCGCGTTCGGCCTGCCGCTCGCGCAGTTCCCGCTGGTCGCCGGCCAGCTCGCCGAGATGCAGACGCTGGCCGAGCGCTCCACGGCCGCGGCGTTCCGCATGTACCGCGACTACCTCGCGATGGACGGCGAGCTGAGCCTGTCGCGCGACGAGCCGCTCGCCACGAAGAAGCGGCGGTTCCAGGTCCGCGAGCTCGTCATGCTCCAGAAGATCACCAACGCCTGGGACAGCACCGACGTCTCGCGCATGGCGATGAGCATCTTCGGCGGCCACGGCGTGATGGAGGACTTCTCCTCGCTGCCGCGGCTGTTCCGCGACGCGGTGATCAACGAGCAGTGGGAGGGGCCGCGCAACGTCCTCTTGACGCAGATCCACCGCGATCTGCAGAAGGCCGCCGAGTGGTACGCGCCGGCCGAGCTCGTGGCCGACGTCCTCGCCGGCGCCCCCGCGCCCAAGGTGCAGGCGCTGCAGGCGGAGCTCACCGAGCTCGTCTCGCACCCGAGCCTGTTCGGCCTCGACGCCGAGACGATCGAGATCTGCCGGCGATGGGACGCGCTCTGCCACCGCTTCTTCCACGCCTATCAAGACGTGGCGCGCGCCGAGGTGAACGCGATCTCGGCGTGAGCTCAGGCTACTTCGCCTTGCAGACCAAGCGGGTGAAGAACGTCTGCAGCGATCCGAGCCGGTCGTCGCGGAACAGCACCCCGATGTCGCCGGTCGGGCCGAACGTCGACACGGGGAAGATGCTGTCGCCGACGGCGCGGGTGATGCGCTGCTCGGTGCCCATCGGCTTCAGGTTCGGATCGAGCATCTTCGTGTAGAGCTCGTAGCCGCCGCCGCCGTCCTTGGTGTCGGACCACACGAGCAGCGCGCGATCGCCGAGCGGCAGGAGCGACGGATAGCGCGAGAAGCGCGGGCTCTCGGTCAGCTGCGTGAGCGCGACCAGCGTGTTGCCCTTCTCGTCGAACGCGAAGCCCCACACCGCCTTCTTCGTCGAGTCGGGATCGTAGAAGGCGACCACGTAGCGATCCTTGTTCCACGTGATCACCGGGAACACGCCGGACACGCTCTTGCCGGTGATCTCGAACGGCTCGACGACGCGGTTGAAGTCGCGGTCGAACACCGCCGCCCAGACCCGGTGCTGCTTGCCGACGGTGACCGTCCACGCGAGCGCGATGGTGCCGAGTCCGACGGCGAGCTCGGGGCTGCCGCCCTGCCCGTCGGCGAGCTTCACGTTGCCGCCTACGGGCTTGCCGTCGACGTCGACGCGCGCGCCCCAGATGCCGAAGTCGGGGTCGAGCTCGCGCTGGTCCTGCCAGGCGAGCGCGAACTCCTTGCCCGTCCAGGCGAGCGAGAGGTTGATCGACCAGGTCGGATCCTCGCTGACCTTGAGGTCCGGTCCGAGCTTCTCGCCCTTGGCGTTGAGCCGGTTGAAGTAGATCTCCCACGAGCCGTCGCGCCGATCGCTCCACGCCGTGCCGAAGAACGCGCCGGTCCACACCACGCGACCCTCGAGCGCGTCGATGGTGTTGTTGGTGATGCGGGCCTCGGCGATCTTCTTGCCGTTCGGGTCGAGGAACGCGCCCTTGAGCCGCGTCTTGCCGGAGATCGTCGCGGTGTACCCCGCGAGGTACGACTCGCCGCTCCACGCGAGCCCCGCCGGTCCGGCGGGCGCCTCGCCGAGCTCCGACACGCGCACCGCGTCGACGGTCGGGTCCTGCGGGACGTACATCATCGCGTCGTCGACGACGCCGTTGCAGTCGTTGTCGACGCCGTCGCACACCTCTTTGTTGCCGGGGAACGCCTTGCCGCTCGTGTCGTCGCAGTCGTCGCCGCACGCTCCGGGCTCGCCGGGGCGCTTGCCGGGGAGCGGCGCGCGGTGACCGTCGCCGTCGAGATCGAGCGTCTTCGGGGTCGCGGTGCACTTGCCGCTCGCGGGCTCGCAGGCGTCGTCGGTGCACGAGTTCCCGTCGTCGCAGGTGACCTTCGGCAGCGCGACGCACTTGCCGCCGCTGCAGCCGACCGGCGCGCACTTGTCCTCGAACCCGGCGCAGTCCTCGGTGCGCGTGCACTCCGGCGGGACGTACGTGTCGACGCCGGTGTCGGGGCGCGGCTGGCCCTCGTCGAGCGTGGTGCGCGCGCCGCACGCGGCGGCGCTCGCGACGCTCGCCGCGAAGACCAGGCCGGTGATCCGTCGAGGCACGCGCTTCACAGGCAGGCACCGATGCCGGGGACGTCGGTCGGATGGCACACGAGGCCCTCGGCGCACCCGCCCGGCTTGGCCGGACTGCACATCTGCACGCACACGTTGCCGGCGCCCGAGGCGACGCAGGCGAAGCCCGCCGCGCACATCGTCGACGAGCACGGGTCGCCCTGCTTGCCGGGGCCGGCCGTGATGCAGGTCGAGCGGTAGATCTCGTGCTCGCAGGGATCGTCGGGGTATTCGACGTACGGGTAGCAGCCCTGCCCCTTGGGGCAGTCGCCCGGCGGCGCCTTCAGCGGATCGCACTCGAACACGGGCTTGGGCGCGGGCGCGTCGGGGCAGCCGGGATCGATCCAGGTGTCGTAGGTGGCGTCGCGGCCGGTGTCGCGCCCCGCGTCGACGCGCGTGTCGGGGACGAAGGTGTCGACGGCGGTGTCGACGGTGCCGGTCTCGATGATGTTGCCCGCGTCGTCGAAGTACGCGAGCGGCTCGTCGGAGACGCTCCCGCCGCACCCGGCGATCGAGGCCGAGATCGAGAGCGCGCAAGCGAGGACCCACCGCATGGTCCGCAGTGTACACGCGCCCGCTCCGAGCGCCCGTCGCGCGGCCGGCTCGGCGCGGCCCCTCCGCCTCAGTCGCGCGGGCCGGGCGACTCGGTCGAGCGCCGCCGCGCCGATTGCGGCTCGATGTCCCGGTACTGGCCGCGCATGCGCTCGATCAGCTTCGCCAGCTTGTCGCGCGGGAAATCCGTCTCCGCCGCGAGCTTCTCGATGATGGCCTGCTCGGCGGCGGTGAAGCCGACGCTGGCGAAGGCGACTCCGAGCGCGACGATCATCGCGGGCTCCACCGCGTCGCAGTCGGTGAGGACCTCCGCCACGACGCGGATCCGGGCGTCGACGCCGGCCGCCTCGATGGCGTGCCCCGACGACTCGATGAGGAACTTCACGACGTCGGCGGGCAGCTCGGCGCCGAGCATCGGCTGGAGAATCCGGCGCAGGGTGTCGATCTCGTCGGCGTCGACCACGCCGTCGGCGCTGGCGATCAACGCGCCGAGCTCGATGATCGGCGTCGGGTTGTAGTCGCCGGCGTCCATGCGCTGCACGAGCGTCTCGACCGCCTCGGTCACCTCGCGGGGAATGGCGCTCATTTCGCCTCCTTGCCGCTCGCGATGGGAGCACGGCCCGGGATGGGCAGCCCGAGCGTGAGCTGCGCGTCGAGCGCGCGCAGCCCGGCCATCACCTCTGCCGGCACGTTCGCCTTCTCGGCCTTCTCGATCGTCGCGTGGAGCGTCTTCTGCCGACCCTTCTGCAAAGCCTCGAGCGAGTGGACCATCTGCACGAACGTCTCGAACAGATCCTCGAGCTCGTCGCCCTTGCGCAGCCGCTGCTTGACCGAGAAGCGCGCGGTGCCCACCTGCCGCAGCAGGCGCTTGATGCGGAACACCGGGCCCACGATGCGGTGGGTGATGAACACGCCCATCAGCGCCAGCACCAGCACCAGCAGCACCGAGCCGGCGACCAGCAGCATGATCATGTTGCGGCGCTGCTTCTCGACCTCCGCCCGCTGCTCCTTCACCTTCGCGAGGTTCTTCGCGTGCTCGCGATCGATGGCCGCGAGGTCCTCGCCGAGCGACTTCGCGAGGTTCGGGTCCTCGTAGGCCTGCGCGCTCGACATCAGCAGCTTCGAGCTGGTGTTGGCCTCCTTGAGGGCGCGCTCGGCCTGCTCGGAGGCGAGCGCGGCCTGTGCAGTCGCGACGGAGGCCGTACGCCAGATCAGGGCGCCGAGCGCCAGGATGATCGCCAGCACGACCCCGACGAGCTGACCCGTGTATTTCAGCTGAAAGCGTGGGTCGATGAGGTAGCGCCGTTGGTAGCGCGGGGGTCGCTGGGTTTGGTCGGCCATCGGCTGTCCCGGGACAAATACCCTACCTGCGGCCGCGGGACCGCGTTCTCGGCCGGGCCCAGCCGTTGCGAGGCGTTGCGAGGCGTTGCGAGGCCTTGCGAGACGTTGCGAGGCGTTCGGGGGCGTTCCCGCGTCACTGCCGGTCGCTCGACGCCGCGCGAGCGCGCCCCTATGCGGTCGGCGATGCTCAAGATCAAGCGGATCGACCACGTGGCCGTCGCGGTGGAGGACGTCGACGCCGCCCTCGCGAAGTGGCGCGACGCGTTCGGCCTGGAGCCGACGGTCCGCGAGGTCGTCGCGTCGCAGAAGACCGAGGCGGTGCTCCTGCCGGTCGGCGAGTCGAACATCGAGCTCATCTCGCCCAAGGGCAACGAGGGCCTCGCGAAGTTCCTCGAGAAGCGCGGCCCGGGCATCCACCACATCGCGATCGAGGTCGAGGGCATCGAGGCGGCGATCGCGCTGCTCGAGTCGCTCGGCGTGCCGATGATCGACAAGACGCCCCGCAAGGGCGCGCGCGGCCACAAGGTCGCGTTCGTGCACCCGAAGGGCACCGGTGGGGTGCTGGTGGAGCTGGTCGAGGAAGACCACGCGCACGATTGAGGAGGACCGGAGTCGATCCAGAAGGACGAGCACTCGCACCGTCAAGGGCAGACCACGAGCTCGGCGCGTGTCGGCCGCGGGATTGATAGGCTCCGCACATGCCCAAGGGGTTCTTCACGCAGGGGATCGCGGTCTTGCTCCGCGAGCCGCTGTCGCTGGCCGAGGTTCGGAAGCTCGTCGAGCCGAAGTTCGACATCGTGAAGGAGACGGCGGCTACCGGCGGTTGGGAGATGGGCGGTCCGTCGCTCGTGGTCTCGTTTCGGCCAGAGGTGAACGGGTATGCCACGATCGACGTGGTGACGCGCCCCTGGCCTGATCACATGGGCGATCCGAAGCAGGAGCCGACCCTGTTCGCCGCGTGGAGCATGGGCAACTTCGGTCCGTTCGCGTTTCCCAACGGGCTGACGCGCTCGGTGCAGCAGGCGTGGACGTGGGACGGCGCGTCCGACGCCGTCGCGGCGCACCGGGCCTTTGCGCGCATCCGCCTTACCTACCTGGCCGGCGCCGCCGACGACGCGCCGGTCATGCCTGCGGACTGCGACCCGTTCGCCGAGCTTCGATTCGCCACCGGGCTCGCGCTGGCGGTGCTCGATCACCCGTCGACCATCTGTCTGTTCAATCCGAACGGCGAGGTGCTGATGAGCGCGGCGGGTGTCCGCGGCGCGCTGGAGAGCGCGGAGGAGCACGGATATCCACCGTTGGACGCGTGGGTCAACGTCCGCCTCAGCCGCCTCGGCGACGACTGGCTGGTGATGGACACGGTGGGGAGCCGGCAGATCGAGCTCCGCGACCTCGAGGCGGCGTTCCCGGCGAAGCTCGCCGACGCCAACGAGGTCGGGCCCTTCCTGCGCAACGTCGCTTTGCACCTGGTGGAGAACGGGCTGGTGATCCAGCACGGGCACACGGTCGACGGGCCCGGCGGTGTGTGGCGCGCGCTCTGGCTCGACGACGGCCTCCTGTCTCCCCCGCGCGACGTGCTACGGCTGCTTCCGGTAGCCGCGAAGAACGTCCCACCGGCGCTCGACCCCGCACACAAGCCGGACAGGCCGTGGTGGAAGCTCTGGTGATCCGCGGAGCGAGACCGATAGTGCCCGACTACGGTCAGGTTGGATCGCTCGGTCGGTGCGCCCCGTCTCTTCTTCGCCCCCGACTGCTGAACGGGTTCAGCAAGTCGCCGCGCGCCTCTGGTGTAGTGCGATGCTCGGCGACATGCGGCCGGTTTTCGCGGCTCTCGTGTTTGCTGAACGCGTTCAGTCATCGCGTGGCACTCCGCTCGAGCCGCGGATTCCGACCACGCCGCGATGTTGCTGAACGCGTTCAGGAATGGCTTCAGTCTTGTTTCGCCGTGTGCGACCGCTCGTCGCCCCAACTGCTGAACGTATCCAGCAACTCGAGGGCGTTTTTCGCGAGAGGGCACTCCCATCGGACGGTGAACGGGCGTGCGTCCCGAGCCGGCGTCGCGCCACTGGTGACGCTCGCCGTGGGCCGTCGCGGACTTCTACGCCCGCGAGCCGAACAACTCGGCGTACAGAGCGCGGGTGTGAGGGCTGATGGCGAAACAATCCTCGAGAGGGTCGTCGAATGCGCACCAGTCGTCGAGCTGGCGCCGATGCAGCTCCCGCGTCGCACGGAGGATGTCCGCAACGACGTTCCACGCGCGCCGACCCAGGGCCTCGTCGGCCGTGGCGAAGTCATTCGCCACATCGAGCATGACGTCCATCAACGGGAGTCGCTCGGCGTCGCCGTAATCGGACGCGAAGTAGGCCTTCGCGTAGCGCATGAAGAAGTCCCACGTCCGAAACTCGTCTGGCAGCTGCCATGCCCAGTCCTGATCGAACGGCCCCGGAAGCGGCAGCCCGAGATCGTGACAGAGCCGCTCGATCCCGCGGCCGAGGCTACCTGGCTCCATTTCAGCGGGTCCGCCAGTAGCCTGGTCGCCGTCGTTGATGGGCGACGGCCACAATCACGATGACTGCAGCGCTGATCGTGTAGATGACGCGGTAAGGAAACCGCGACAAGACCACCTTGCGCGCTCGTGAATCCCACTCGCTGAGCGGCCACGCGTCGGGTCGTGCGACAATCTTCGCGATCGCACGCTCGACGTCTTCGACGAGCGCTCCGCCCAAGCCCCGCTCCTGCTCGTCGTACCACGCGACCGCCGCCTCCAGGTCTGCACGCGCGGCCGGATGGAAGCGTACGGAAAGGGTCATGTCGACGAGGACCGCAGGCGATCGCGGAGCTCGGTCCAGTCCACCAGGGAAGCGTCGTCAGCGGCAACACGGTCGAGCCGCGAGCGAACTTCGTCACGCCACTCCTCGTCTGCACCTTCGTCGCATTCGCAGTCGAGGCTGGCGATCAGCGCACGCGCGACGCGAGCACGCTCGACCGCCGGGAGATCGAGCGCATCTTCGAGCACACGCGCCGGGTCAGCCATGGAGGGATTGTAGCGCATCGGCGACATCACGAAGCCGCAGGACGAGCCGAAGCACGGCGTTCGCGAGCACGAGCGTCGTCGCGGCCATCGCGAGCCTCCACCGCAGTGACCGCCGCTCCGACGTGCACCAGCGCCTGCCGGCGAGCAGCAGCGCCGCGACGAACCCGGCGTTTACCGAGCAGATGGCGACCACGTACCGCGCGTCGCCCGGCTCCACGAGCGCCGCGCTCCCGCGACGAACGCGCCGGCGTCCCGTCCGAACCAGAACCGCCACGCCGTCACGGCGACGCCCCAGCGTCGTCGCGGCGATGGGGCGTCGTCTGCATCGTGGCCCGACTACACGCTCTCGAGGACCAGCGTGATGCCCTGCCCGCCGCCGATGCACATGGTGACCGCGCCGTAGCGCTGGCCCTTGCGCTTCAACGCGTGCGCGCAGGAGACGGAGAGGATGGCGCCGGTCGCACCGAGCGGGTGGCCGAGGGCGATCGCGCCGCCCTGCGGGTTCACCTTCTCGGGGGCGATGCCCATCGCCTCGAAGTCGCGGATGCACGCGAGCGCCTGCGGGGCGAAGGCCTCGTTGAGCTCGACGTGATCGATCTGGCTGCCGGTGATGCCGGCGCTCGCGAGGGCCTTCTTGGTGGCGGGGACCGGGCCCCAGCCCATGATGTGCGGATCGCACGCGGCGACGCCGAAGCCGATGATCTTCGCGAGCGGCTCGCAGCCGTGCTTTTTCGCGTCGCTCATGCGGCCGATGACCATCGCCGCGGCGCCGTCGACCACCGCGCTCGCGTTGCCGGCGGTGATCACGCCGCCCGCCTCGAACGCGGGGCGGAGCCGGGCCATGCCCTCGAGGCTCGCGTCGTCCATCACGTGCGTGTCGTGCACGATCGTCGTGCGCTCGTGCTCCTGGTCCTCGACGACGACCGGCTCGGTCTCGGTCGTGAACCAGCCGGCGTCGCGCGCGTGCCTCGCGAGCTGCTGCGAGCGATACCCGAACGCGTCGCACTGCTCGCGCGTGATGCCGTAGCGGCGCCCGAGCTCCTCGGCGGTGTTGGCCATCGCCATGTTCGCCGACGGGTCGTACAGGCTCATGAGCAGCATGTCCTGCAGGTGCGTGCCGGGCGGCAGCTGCTTGACGTCGATCGGGCCGTACTTCTGCGTCGAGCCGCCCACGGGCTTGCCGCGGTACGTGTAGAGGCAGAACGGGTACTGCATGCTCTCGGCGCCGCCGACCACGTAGAACGGGCGCTCGGCGTCATGGCGCAGGCCGGCCATCAGCATCTCGGCGCCGACCGAGATCGCCTCGGCGCCGCTGCCGCAGATGCGCGCGACGGTGAGCGCGGGGACGTCGTCGGGCAGGCCGCCGCGGAAGCGCATGCCCTGCGCGCCGTAGATCGCGTCGCGGTGAGCGTGCTGCGCCATGCCCATCACGACGTGGCCGATGAGGCGCTTGTCGACGTTGGTGTGCTTCAGGGTGGCCGCGATGGCCATGCCGCCGAGCTGCGTGGTGGAGAAGCGCGAGAAGAGCCCGGGCTTCTTGTTGTTGATCAGGATGTCGGCGCGAGGGAGCCGCCGCGCGCCCGAGAGGATCACGATGGGGTCGTCGTGGTGATGCATCGTTCTGTCCTTGAGCTTTCGCGGGTCTCTCACTCGTGCAGGAAGGCGGCGGGCACGCGGGGCCCGTTCTGCATGAAGTTCTTCATGCCGATGTCCATGTCGACGGTGCGCTTGCAGCGCGCGAAGCCTTGCGCCTCGAGCTTCAGCCCCTCGGCGAGCGGCAGCGCGAGGCCGCGCCTCACGACGTCGACGAGGATGGCGTCGACGGCGAGCGAGCGGTGCCCGAGGTCGGCCGCCGGGAGCTTCTCCGGCAGCTTCATCGGCGCGGGATCGACGGGAGCGAGCTTCACGCGACCCTCGAAGTGATCGCGGAGCAGCGCCTTGGCCGCGACCATCGGATCGTCGGCCGGCGCGCCGTGCGCCCAACCGAGCTTGCACGCCGCGGCGGCGTCGAGGGTCTTGCCCGAGCGCAGCATCGGCAGGGCGCTCTCGAGACCGACGATGCGCGGCAGGCGCTGGGTCCCGCCGTAGCCGGGGATGATGCCGAGATCGACCTCGGGCTGCCCGAGGACGAGGTGCTTGCCGACGACGCGGCCATGGCACGCCATCGACGTCTCGGCGCCGCCGCCGAGCACCGGACCGTCGAGCGCGGCGACGACCGGCTTCGGGCAGGAGGCGAGCGCGTCGAGGATCGCGTGACCGTTGCGGCAGACCGCCTCGCACGCCTCGGGGTCGCGGAGCGCGGCGAGCTCGTTGATGTCGGCGCCGGCGAAGGCGCCGTCTGTGGAGGTGAGGACGATGCCGCGGACCGAGGCGTCGGCGCCGAGCTGCTTCACCGCGGCGCCGAGCTCGCCGAGCGTGCGCGCGCAGAGCGCGTTGCGGACCTCGGGCCGGAAGACGCGGATGACGGCGATGTCGCCGTCGCGCTCGACGCGCACGTCGCGCGCGAGGCTCAGCGGCTTCTTCTCGGCGATGGACCTGGGGATGGGGAAGCTCGGGAAGCGCGCCGCGTAGGCGGTGCAGAGCGCGTGCACCTTCTCGACGCCGAGCGACTCGGCGAGCTCGAGGGTGCCCTTGTCGAAGCCGAGCGACATACGGAGGAGCCAGTTGAGGTCCGACGGCTCGCAGGTGCCGTCGTCCATCACCGCGACCGCGCGCGCGAGGAGCACGGCGAGCATGCGATCGACGATCTCCTTGCGGACCGGCTCGCTGCACGACGCGTCTTCGGGCTTCTTCGGATCGTGCCAGGGGGTGTTGCCCTGCTTGCCGAGGATCGCCGGCGGCGCGAACCACGGAGAGCCGTTCGCCCCGTCGCGCATCAGCTCCTGGCAGTGCACGACGAGGTTGTTGCCGACCGTCAGGTCCATGACGTTGAAGGGACCGCCGCCGCCGACCGCGTCGTTGACGGCCTTGTCGACCTGGGCCGGCGTCGCGAGGCCCTCCTCGACGATGCGCGCGGCCTCGCTGATGTAGTTGCAGAAGACGTCGTCGGCCGCGAAGCACGGGACGTCGGCGGTGATGATCGGCACCTTCCCGAGCTTCTTCATGGTGTCGACCATGCGCGCGCCGAGGGCGGCGTCGCTCGAGAGGACGATCTCGATCGGGAGCGTGCGCCACGCGGGGAAGAACGGGTGGTTCACGAAGCAGCGCTCGCCGTGCCTCGCCTCGCTGGCGATCTGCGCGCGCGGGATGCCCGACGTCGCGAAGCCGATCAGGCAGTCGGGGCGGACGATGTCCTCGAGCTGCCTGAGGATGACGCGCTTGGTCGGCAGGTGCTCGGTGGCCGCCTCGAGGACGTACTCGCAGTCGCGGAGGTCTCCGAGGTTCATCGTCGGGACGAGCATCGCCTCGACGGCCTGCGCCACCTTCGGCGCGATCTTCCCGCGGGCGAGCGCCTTCTGGACGTAGCCCTTGATGCGGGCGACGCCCTTGTCGAGCGCGTCCTGCTTGATGTCCACGAGATAGACCTTGCTGCCCGGCTCGCCCGTCAACGCGGTGACGAATCCGTACGCGAGGTCTGGTCCGATCGATCCCGATCCGATGACGCCGACGATCATGGGGCGCTCCTTCTTCCCTGCGGGCTCCTGCGGGGGAGCCCCCGAGCACGCTGGCGCGCGGAACCTAGCCCGACCGTAGGTGGCGTCAAAGGGTGTCGACCGATCGGTCGCGGCTGCTTCCGCTCGGAGCGGCGCCGATTTCACGAAGTCGCACTGCGTCGACGCCGCCGCAGGATGCTCGAAATCATCGGGAGGGAGGAGCTGCTCAGGGCCCGCACGATGCGGCGTGCCCGTGGCTGCACGCCTTCTTGCGAAGCGCCGCAGCCTTGGCCGGGTCCAGCGCGACGCCGCGCCCCTCGACGTGCAGCTGCGCGAGGGCGGCGCACGCCTCGCCGCTCGCGCGATCGCACTCGCGGGCGTAGAGGCTCGCCGCCTTGCCGTCGTCCTGCGGGACGCCTGCGCCGCCGAGGTAGGCCTCGGCGAGATCGAGGCAGCCGCCGCCCTCGCCCGCCTCGCACGCCTTGGCGTAGACGGTCGCCGCGCGCGCGGGATCGGCGGGCCCTTCCTCGCCGGCGGCGATCAAACGACCGTGCACGTCGCACGCGTCGGCCGCGGTGTCGCACGCCCACTTGGCGAGGGCGCGCGCGGTCTTCGCGTCCTGCGGCACGCCCTTGCCGGCGACGTACGCGAGCGCGAGCTTCTCGCAGCCGCGCGGGTCGTGCGCCTCGCACGCCTTGCGGAAGAACGTCACCGCCTGCGAGAAGTCTTGCGGGACGCCGGCGCCGCGCGCGTAGCCGATGCCGGTGTCGGTGCACGACGCCATATGGCCGGCGGCGCACGCCTCGGCGAACAGCTGCTGCGCCTTCTTCGCGTCGAGCGGCACGCCGTCGCCGGTGCGATGGTGCCCGGCGAGGCCGCCGCACGAGGCCGCGTCCTTCGCGGCGCAGCCGATCTGGTAGTAGCCGACCGCCTTCGCCGGCGCGCGCTCGACGCCCTCGCCGTTGCGGTAGCGGCGGCCGGCCGACGCGCAGCGCGACACCGCGCCGTTCTCGCAGCTCCATCCGAGCAGCGTCGCCGCCGTCTTCGGGTCCTTGGCGAGGCCCGAGCCCTTCGCGTAGCAGGCGGCGAGGTTCCCGCACGCCTCGACGTCGCCCTTCTCGCAGGAGTAGCGCCAGAGGTTCGCCGCGGCGGTCGGGTCGGCGGCGGTGCCGCGACCTTCGTCGTACAACAGCGCGAGCGTGGTGCACGCAGCGACGTTCTCGGCACGGCACGCGGTGGTCAGCATCGCGAACGCGCGCGCGTCGTCGCGCGCGACGTCTTCTCCGTCGGCGTACGCGTCGCCGGCGAGCGCGCAGCCCTGCGCGTCTTTCAGCTTGCAGGCCTGCTCCCACGCGCCGATGGCGTGCGGTCGATCGCCTGCTGCGACATGAATGGTCGCGAGGGTCATGCAGGACGCGACGTGCCCCGCCGCGCACGCGCTGGTGCAGCCCGCGGCGTCGCCGGCCCGGCAGGCGACGGGCTTCTTCGGGCGTGGCGGCGCGGTGGCGCAGCCGAGCAGCAGCGGGACGACGAGGAGCAGGCGGCGCATGACGCGCGCACGATAGCAGCGTCACCAGGTCTTCGCGCCAGGCGCCACGACGCACGAGTCGAGATCGCCGCGGGCGCAGGCGGCGGCACGAAGCTCGGCCGCTTTGAGCGTGTCCTTCGGCACGCCGCGACCGTCGTCGTACATCTTTGCGAGCCGGACACACGCGATCGCCCACGCGCCCGGTACCATCGCTGCATGGAGCCCTCGTCGATCCACGCGATCACCCGGCCGCACCCGCGGCTGTTGAGGCAGTACCTGCTGCAGGCGCTGTTCGCCGGGCCGGTGTCGCCGATCGCGATGCTGATCCTCTACTTCCGCTATCACACGATGCGGTACCGGTTCGACGAGCACGGCATCTCGAAGAGCTGGGGCATCCTGCTGCGGCGCGAGGTCAACCTCACCTACGCGCGCATCCAGGACATCCACCTCGCGTCGGGGCCGATCCAGCGGTGGCTCGGCCTGGCCGACGTGCAGGTGCAGACGGCGTCCGGCAGCGCGAGCGCGGAGCTGGTCATCGAAGGCTTGCTCGAGTTCGAGGCGATCCGCGACTTCCTCTACTCGCGCATGCGGGGCGTCCGCGACGAGGCCGCGCACGAGAAGCCGGACGAGGCGGTGACCCTGCTCCGCGAGATCCGCGACGATCTCCGCGCGACGCGCGAGGCGCTCGCGCCGAAGGGAACGGCGTGATGTTCGCCTGGTTCCGCGATCGTCTGTTGCGCGTGCTGCGCGTGCCGCCCGAGCCCCACGATCCGATCGGCGGCTCGACCCTCGTCTTCCGCGCCGGAGAAGGATATTTCCACTATCGGATCGCCGTGTGGGTCCTCGGCCGCGTGCTGCTGCTCGCGGTCGCCGGCTATCTGGCCTTCGTCCTGGTGCTCGTCGCGACGGCGGTCGCCGCGCAAGTCGCCCCCGCCGCCTCCGCCGCGGCGAAGAAATCGCTGTTCGCGAAGGTCGATCCCGACGTGCTGCAGTGGGTCGTCGTGGGCGTCGGCGGGTTCGTCCTGCTGCTGTACCTCGTGCAGTCGGCGATCTCGTGGGCGCTCCTGCGGCTCGACTACGAGATGCGCTGGTACAAGGTCACCGACCGCAGCCTGCGCATCCGCGAGGGGGTGTGGTTCGTGCGCGAGATGACCATGTCGTTCGCCAACGTGCAGAACGTGGCCATCGAGCAGGGCCCGATCCAGAAGTACTTCGGCGTCGCCGACCTGCTCGTGCAATCGGCGGGCGGCGGCGGCGGCGAGAAGGGCCAGAACCAGCACGTCGGCGTGTTCCGCGGCATCGAGCACGCCGACCGCGTGAAGGAGATGATCCTCGAGCGCCTCCGCAAGCACCGCGACGCCGGCCTCGGCGACACCGACGACCGCTCGCACGCCGCACCCTCGCGCGAGGTCGCGATGGTCGAGGCGATGTGCGAGGTACGCGACGAAACGCGGGCCCTGCGCGCCGCCGTGACGGCGCCCGACCGCATGGACCGGGAGCCCGCACGTCAGGGATAGCGGAGGTCGTACCACGTCGAGAACGGCGAGCCCGATCTCGGCAGCACGATCGAGCCCTGAGAGGGCCACGGCGCCGGAGCGAACCTCCCCGTGGGCATGGTGGCTCCCACGGCCGCCAGAGAAGTGGAGACCACGATGACGCTCGAGCTCCTCACCGACCGCGAACTCCTCGACCAACGGCTCGACCGACCGGACCAGACGCTCTACCTCGCGTTCTTCGGCGAGTTCTCCGAAGCGTCGCGCGCGGCTCGGCCGGCCTTCGAGGCGTTCTGCGCCGCGCACCCCGAGGTCCCGGCGGTGGCGATCGACGTCGGCATCACCCGGGGCGTCCACAAGGAATGGGGCGTCGCCACGGTCCCGAGCGTGCTCGCCGTCCGCAACGGCCGCGTGCTGCGCACCGTCGTCGGCGCCCAATCGGCCGAGTTCTACGCGCGTGCCCTGCTCGGCGAGCGCGGCCCAGAAGCCACCACCGGCAGCCGCGAGCGCGCCCACCGCGTGACCGTCTACGTGACCGACACCTGCCCGTGGTGCACCCGCGTGAAGACGTACCTCCGCGAGCACAAGGTGTCGTTCAGCGAGATCAACGTCTCGCGCGACGAGAGCGCCGCGCGCCGCATGACCGAGCGCAGCGGCCAGATGGGCGTGCCCCAGCTCGACATCGACGGGAGCTTCGTCGTCGGCTTCGACCAACCCCGTATCGACGCGCTGCTCGGCCTCGGCCGACGCGCGTGAGCCATCACAACCCCCGGAGATCCCGATGCGTCTGCAGCCCCTGAACGGTCACGTGTTGCTCGAGCCCGTCGCCCCCGAAGAGAAGACCAAGGGCGGAATCATCCTCCCCGACACCGCGCGGGAAGCGCCCGACGAGGGCGTCATCGAAGCCCTCCCGCCCAACGGCTCCGACGAGGTCGCCATCGGCGATCGCGTCCTCTACAAGCGCTACGCCGGCCAGGAGATCTCCTTCGAAGGCGCCAAGCGCCGCCTCGTCCCCGTCGGCGACCTCCTCGCCAAATACGTCCGCGCCGACGCCATCCCGGACTGATCGCCCCCGTCTTCCGACACTCTCCGTCGCAGGCCCCGCGCGCGCGCGAGCCCTCGATCGCCTCATGCTCGCGGCGCGTCACCGGCGATCGCGAGGTTTCCGTGACGGTTCTGGCCCGGTCACCCCAAGGTGATACAACCGGCTCATGAATCGCTTGCTCGGAAGTGCGCTCGTCTTGGCGGCGTTGGGTTGTGGCGGCAAGACCGTGTACGGCGGTCCGGCCGACGGCGGAGGCGACGAAGGCGTCCTCCCCGACGACGGGGTCATCGATCCCGACACCGGCCCGATCATCCCGCCCCCGCCGCCGAAGGCCAGCGACAAGGTCGATCTGCTCTTCGTGATCGACAACTCGATCTCGATGGCCGACAAGCAGCTCGAGCTCGCGCGGCGCATCCCCGAGATGGTGCGCGATCTCGTCGAGCCGCTCCGCGATCCGAGCGGCAAGCCCCTCACCAAGCCGGTCTTCGATCTGCACATCGGAGTCATCACCAGCTCGCTCGGCTCGCACGGGACCAGCGCGTGCGCGCCGGAGGTCACCAACCGGCGAAACGACGATCGCGGCCACCTCCTGCCGCGCGCCGGCGAAGGCGGCGGCACCGGCTGGAAGGTCGACGGCACCGGCACCGTCACCAGCGCCCCCTGCCCGACGCCGGTCGTCGCGAGCCCGGTGCGCTGGGCCTTCGACGCCAGCAAGGGCACCGCCGACTACTACGGCTCGGCGGGCGCGCAGCAGGCCGAGCTCGCGACGACGTGCGTCGTGCAGGCCGCCAAGGACGACGGCTGCGGCTACGAAGAGACGCTCGAGTCGATGTACCACTTCCTCATCGATCCGGCGCCGTACGACTCGGCCAAGGTGAAGTGCACGTTCGGCATCTCCGGCGACGCGTGCGGCAACAACAAGATCCTCGTCGAGGGCCTCGACGAGGAGCTGCTCGCGCAGCGCAAGGCGTTCCTGCGGCCCGATTCGAGCGTCGTCATCGTGGTGCTCAGCGACGAGAACGACGCCTCGCTCAAGCCCGCCGGCCTCAACTGGCTGCCGTGGGGCTACGGCAAGGGCCAGATGATGCGCGGCTGGTCGAGCTGCGACGGCGTGCCCGACGAGTTCGAGCCCGAGAGCCCGGCGGACTTCAGCAGGTTGCACAACGACCTCAAGTGCTTCTCCTGCTTCGAGGACGCGAAGGATCCGAACTGCGCGGTCAAGTGGCCGACCGATCCGCTCAACAACGACATCGACAACCGCAACCTCCGCGCGTTCCGCCAGGTGCAGCGCTTCGGCTACAACTTCCTCTGGGGTCGCCAGCGCTACGTCGACGGGCTCACCAAGGCGTCGGTGCTCGGCTCCGACGGCAGGTTCGCTCCGAACCCGCTGTTCGCCTCCGGGCGCTCGCCGGGCAACGTGCTCTTCGCCGCCATCGTCGGCGTGCCGAAGGAGCTGGTGAACGGGCCCGACGGCGTTGCCAAACCGCTCGGCGCCGGCGACTGGGAGAAGATCGTCGGACCGGTCGGCCTGCGCGATCCGCACATGATCGAGTCCATCGCGCCGCGCCCGGGCGTGCCGAAGTACGCGGGCGATCCGAGCATCGATCCGATCAACGGCGGCGACCGCGACATCTTCGACGGCGGCGATCTGCAGTACGCGTGCATCGCACCGCGCAGCTCCACGGCGCCCAGCGGCTCCTACGACTGCGAGGGCTCCTCGGCGAAGAGCAACCCGCTGTGCAGCAGCACGGGCGTGCAGGTGCGGTTCAAGGCCTACCCGGGCCTGCGTCACCTGCGGGTGGCGCGCGAGGTCAACGGGTTCGTCGGATCGATCTGCGATCCGGGCCTGACCGGCGCGGTGCGTGGGCTCGTTCGCCGCATCCAGCCGCTCATCCGCTGAATCCGTCGAAGGTCAAAAGGTCGAATCGAGAGCCCATTTCCACGGGGTTCCAGGGGCTCCGTCCCTGGTTCGACCTTCGACCTTTCGACCTTCGACCAAGCTCGACGGGAGATCCCCATCGCGACCGCTGACCCCCGAGCGCGAGCTCAGCTGCGGACGGCCATGGCGACCCACGCTCGCGCCGCCTAGAATGGGCGGTTCCGCATGGCGCCCTCGAACAGCAGGCAGCCGCTCTCCGGTTTCAAGCTCAAAGGCACCGCCGTCCGCGGCACGCTGCAGGCCATCGAGCGCCTGCACGGCGCCGCGGCGCGGGCTGCGATCGAGGAGGCGCTCCCGGAGAAC
>JACPFM010000112.1:102570-149044 GCA_016182965.1 Deltaproteobacteria bacterium
AACCTCCGCGCCATCCTGCGCGAAGGCGTGATGGCGGCCGGGTGGTACCCCATCGAGATCAACGCGACGGTCCACGCGCTCGTCCGCGATCGGCTGGGCAACGGCACGTGGGCGCTCAGCCGCGCGATCGGCCGCGAGGGCGCGCGCATCGATTTCGGCGGCGTCTACCGGGTGCTCTTGCGCGCGGTGCCGCACGCGACGCTGTGGGAGCGCGTCGGTCTCGCGTGGAACCAGTACAACAGCGGCGGCTCGGCGACGTTCCAGGTCACCGAGCCGGGCGTCGTCGTCGGCGTCATGCGCGACACCCTCGGCTACAACGACGGGCTGTGGGAGTCGGCCGCCGGCCGCCTCGAGACGATGCTCGAGCACTCCGGCGTGCGCGCCCGCGCGGTGACGTTCAAGGAGACGTCCTCGACGGGCGCGGTCGCCGAGGTCCTCTGGCTCGAGTGACGGCCGAGAATTCGAACGTTCGGGCCGGACGGCGTACGCTTCGCGCATGCGCCTGGCCCTGCTCGCGGCCCTGTCGATCGGCTGCGGAAGCGCGGCCGACGACGGCGCGCTGCCCGCCTTCGACGCCGCGTCGAGCGACGACGCCGCGCTCGACACCGCGCCGGCCGACACCCGCGTCGCCGACGCGCCCGACCTGCCGGATCCGCCGCTCGACACGCGCACCTACGAAGAGGACGACGCCGCGTTCGGCAACCCCGAGCGCGGATGGATGGACGGCGGCGGCATCGGCCTGGTCGACGGATCGTCGTACGTGGGCATCCGCGACAAGGGCTTCACGCTCGCCTACGCCAAGGTGCGGCTCGACACCTGGCGCGCGCAGCCGCTGCCCAAGACCTTCCTCGACGCGCTCGACGCCGGGTTCGGCCGCGTTCGCGCCGCCGGCATCAAGGTGGTCCTGCGCTTCGTCTACAACGACGGCAGCGGCGGCGACGCCAGCGAGGCGACCATCCTCGGCCACATCGCGCAGCTCCGCCCGGTGCTCGCCAAGAACGTCGACGCGATCGCCGTCTGGCAGGGTGGGTTCATCGGCGCGTGGGGCGAGTGGCACTCGTCGACCAACGGCCTCGACAACCCGACCTCGCGCAGGAAGATCGCCGAGGCGATGCTCACCGCGCTCCCGAAGGAGCGGATGATCCAGCTGCGCACGCCGCACTTCAAAGCGGAGCTGTGGAAGGACCCGACGCCCGAGGCGCTGTGGTTCACCGGCGAGGAGCAAGGGCGCGTCGGCCATCACAATGACTGCTTCCTCGCCTCGGCGAGCGACGAGGGCACCTACGTCGATCCGATCGCCACCTGGAAGGACTGGCTCGAGAAGGACGTGCGCGCCCTGCCGATGGGCGGCGAGTCGTGTCGCAAGAACGCCCTCACCACCTGCGACAACGCCCAGAAGGAGCTCGCGAGGTTCCGCTGGTCGTTCTACAACCCGTACTGGCACCCCGACGTCTTCGCGCAGTGGGGCGCCGAGGGTTGCCGCGACGCGATCGGCAAACGGCTCGGCTACCGCCTCGTGCTCGACGAGGCTTCGTGGGCGCGCGCGCTGCCACCGGGCGGCGTGCTGCCGATCCGGCTGAAGATCCGCAACGTCGGCTGGGCGCCGATGTTCAACCCGCGTCCGCTCCGGATCGTCCTCGACGACGGCAAGACCCGTCAGGCGGCGACGCTGCCCTTCGATCCGCGGCGGTTCCTCCCGGGCACGACGACCACGGTCACCGCGCGCCTCCGGGTGCCGGCGAACGCCACCGTCGGCAAGGCGCGTCTCGAGCTGTGGCTCCCCGATCCCTCCGGGCTGCTCGCGCCTCGTCCCGAGTACGCGGTGCATGTCGCGAGCAAGGGCGTGTGGGACGGAAAGCGCGGGACGAACCTGCTGACCGACGCGTTGCCGATCGACGACGCGATCGGCGGCGCGATCGATCCCACCGCGAAGGAGCTCGCGGTCATCGAGTGACACGGATCAGCCCTCGTTCGTCGAGCTCGACGTCATCGATCAGCTCATCCGATCGCGCGCTCCGTCACGGCGCTTGCCCGCACGGTTGTCGCCGCCGACGCAGTCGCCGCGCGCCGCTCAATACGGAGCGGCCGGCAGATCCTTGTACCCGTCGGGCCACGATGGCTCGGTCTTCGCGGGCGCCTTCGTCACGTGGCGCGGGCGCTGCGGAACGGAAGCAGTCGCCGCGGGGGGCGTCGTCGTCGGAGGCTTGGCAGCTGCAGCGATCTCGGGTGCAGCCGCAGCCGTAGTCGTAGTCGCCGTCGCAACCGCGGTCGCGGCCGTCGTCGCGGCGGCGGCGACCGCCGGCGGCGTCGGGACCTGCGCTTCCAGGCGCGGGCGCACGTCCACCACGCCCACCACTGCTGTGCGCTGCGGACCTGCGACGGTGCGTGTCGCAGGACGCAACGCCATACCGACGGCCAGCGCAACGCACGCGGCGAGCACGACGGGGACGATCGTGCGCTTCGCTCTCGTGTCGGGAGCCGACGGGAGCGCCGCGGAGGCGATCGCGGGATGCTCGAGGTTCGAGGCCGGCGGCGGTTCGACCGTCTCACCGGCCGCGTCGGCCGGCTGCGACTGCTCGGCGGCCGACTCCGTGACGTGCGCGGCGGCCGGCAGGCGCCCCGAGGGCACCGTCGGCTCCGGGTCCCCCTCGGTCGTCCAATCGAGCTCCTCCGGCTCGATCCGATCAGCGACGCGCGGGCGCTCACCGCTCTCATCGAGCTTGGCGTACTGCACGTTCGCCGCCTCGAGCGCGGGCTCGGGGAGCGCGTACGCGGTCGCCGCCGACATGTCGGACGACGCCGACGCGGAGAGATCCATGCGCTGCGTCTGCATGCGCTGCAGCGCGGCCATGGCGCGCGGGGCTTCGCTGTCACCGGCCCGATAGGGACGCGTGCTCGACGCGCGCGCAGGCCCCCGGACCCACGCCGGCAGGCCGAACGCGCGCGTGCCGCCGTGTCCCGGCAGCGGCGGGGCGCTCGGCGCCTTGCGACGGCTCCAGTCGGGCGTGCGCAGTCCGCTGCGCAGGCGGCGCACCTCGCGGAGCATCTGCGCGGCGCTCTCCCAGCGCTCCTCCGGCGCGAAGCTCGTCGCACGATCGATCAGCGCGGCGACCTCCGACCCGAAGCGGTCGGTGACCGCGGCGAGCGATCGCCCGGGGCGCGTGACCGCGCAGAGGACGCGCTTGCGCGTGTCGGCCTCGTCGTGCAGGTACTCGTTCGTCGCGAGCGTGAACAACGTGGCGCCGACGCCGTACACGTCGGTGCGCACGCCGGCGGGCGCGCTGCCCGAGAGCAGCTCCGGCGCCATGTACTCGAGCGTCCCCCAGATCGCACCGATCGTGGTGAAGAGCGTTCGCACCGCGTCTTCGTCGAGCACGCGCGCGATGCCGAAGTCGAGGATGCGGACCCGGCCGTTGGGATCGAGCAACAGGTTCTGCGGCTTGAGATCGCGGTGGATCACGCCCTTGGCGTGCGCGACGGCGAGCACCTCGAGCAACTGCTCGGCTACGTCGAGCAGCTCGGCCTGATCGAGGGTCCGGTCGGCGGCGAGGTCGGCGAGCGTGCGACCTTCGACCAGCTCCATGACGAGGAACGGCTCGCCGGACCACTCGTCGTCGTCGAGGACGCGCACGACGGACGGGTGATCGATGCTGTTGGCGATCAGCGCTTCACGCAGGAAGCGCCTGCGCAGGTTCTCGTCGTCGGCGAGCTCGCGGTGCAGGATCTTGATCGCGGCGCGCGCGCCGTTGCGGTGCCGCGCGGCGTACACGGACGCCGTCCCTCCTACGCCGAGCAGTCGTTCGAGCGTCCACTTCCCGCTCGCCCACCCCTCCAACCTCTCTTGAGCGTGCCGAGTCAGCGCTTGCGCGGCCATCGCTTTCCCCCAGTCTTCGACGCGCCGAGGCGTGCAAGCCGGGTGCCTTCAAATCACACGCATTCGGGGGCACCGCGAGCGGGAAGCATGCGCTTCCGGCGACACGGCGCGCATCGAGGCACGCCACGACGGGACCACGCGTGCGCGCTTACCTCCCCCACCACTCCACGATCGCGGCGACCAGCTCGGACGCAAGCTCGGATCGGGACGACACCGAGGCGTTCGTGCGCGCGAGGATCGACGGTCGCTCGAGATCGCGACGCACCTTGTCCCTTCGCGCCTCCTCGGCGCGCTCCGCCAGCTCTCGTTCGCGCGCGCGTTCGAGCCCGCCGCCCTCGATGAACTCGAGGACGGAGACGAGCTCGCCCGCGTCGAACCAGATGCCGTCGGACTTGCAGACGTCGACGACGATGCCGCTGCTGCGCCCGAAGATCTTCCGGTTCATCTGCGCGGCGCAGCGCGGGCACTTGAGGTAGCGCACCTCGGATTCGCGGTGTCGCGCCCGCACCGGCAGCGACACGGCGAGCGAGATGCGCGCGTCGCGCGCGTCGACGAGGCGGTCGAGGATCCACGCATCGACGAAGACACCGGCGCACGCGGTGCACTCGTCGAGCGGCGTGCCTCCGTAGTCGACCTGCACGAGCGGCGGACCGCAGCGCGGACAGCCGCCGAGCGACACCGACCGCGGCGCGGCGTCGCGGTAGGGGTTCTGCCCGAGCGACTCGCACGCGCACGGCGCGTCGTCGTCGATGCGCGCGCCGCACCCGAGACACACCGCCGACGGCATGGCGTCACTCTTCTTCTTCGTGGGACACTTGCAAGTGGATCCCGTCGGTCACGCGCAGGCTGCCCCCCTTGGGACCGGGGAAGCGGAACGTGCGGTAGACCGAGATCACGCAGCGCACGACCTCCTCCATGTTGCTCGGCGCGCCGGGCGCCTCGACGCAGCGCGGGACCCCGTCGGGATCGAGGCGGAACGTGGTGCGGATCTCGCCGCTGACGCTCACCCCTTCGGGCGCCGCCTCGGCGCACGCGTGCAGCCGATCCCAGTTCTTCTTGCGCACCTCGGCGATGGCCTTCTTCGCGTCGGGCAGGTGGCCCTCGGGCTTGGAGTCGGTGCAGTCGGGCTCCATGAACGGATCGGGGTACTTGGACGCCGGCTTCGGCGCCTCCTTGGGCTTGTCGGCCTTGCCGCCGGCGGAGGACGCGGAGGTCTCCGTCGACTCCGTGTTCGGAGCTTCGGCGGGCTTGTTGCCGCCGCCGCACGCGACGGTCAGCAGCGCGAGGGAGAGGATCACGGGACGCATCGAGCCCATCTGACAAGAGAACGCCGAAAATGGGAAAATGGGAATGTGGGCGCGCCAGCTCCTCGTGCCTTCGACGGCGCCGCCTTTTCGCCCGTGCGGGTCCGATGGATCCAGGCGGCCATGGCTCGTCGCCTGCTCATGCTCGGTGCGATCGTCGCGATGCTCTCGGTGGCGCTCGGCGCGTTCGGCGCGCACGCCCTCGCAGAGAAGCTCGACGCGCGCGCGCTGCACTCGTGGGACACCGCCGCCCGCTACCAGATGTTCCACGGGCTCGCGCTGATCGCGACCGCCTGGGCGAGCGATCGCTGGCCGGGTCGCGCGCCGAAGGTCGCGGCCTACGCGTTCGGCGCCGGCCTGCTGCTCTTCTGCGGCAGCCTCTACGCCCTCGCGCTCGGGAGCCCGCGCGCGTTCGGCGCGGTCGCCCCGCTCGGCGGCCTCTCGTTCATGATCGGGTGGGGCGCCCTCGCGTTTGCCGCGCGTGATAACGTCTGACGCCCCCGAGTCGAGGCTCGGTTACGAGGCCCCGAGCCGAGGCTCGGGTCACGAGGACAAATGAGCGGAAAGGTACCCGCCGAGATCATCGACGCGATCGCGCAGCTCGGCTCCCAATCGAACGGTGACGTAGCGGGCCTGGTCTCCGCCGCCCGCGCGACCGCGCAAGGGCCGTTCGCCGACGACGCGCTGCTCGCCCACGCCTGCGAGGCAGCCGCCGCCCGCGCCGCCGAGCAGGGCGATCGCGGCGGCGCGTGGTGGCTCGCGTGCTGCGTCGCGATGCTCCGCGCCTCTCCGCTCGCATCGCCGCAGGAGGACGCGGAGCTCGTCGCCGCGCGCGTGCTCGCGGAGCTGCCGCGATCGCCCGCCGCGCTCGGCGCTCTCCCGCAGGGTGCGCGGTGGATCGTCGCCGGGCAACCGGAGCCGCCGCCGTCGGGCGACACCATCGAGCTCGCCCGCCGCAACGCCACCACCTACCTCGAGCGGCTCGACGCCGAGCTCTCCGGGCGCACCTCCGCGCTCCGCGCCAGGTGGGAGTCGGCGCCGGTCGACGGCACGCGCGCCGCGATCGAAGAGGCGCTCGCGACGTACGCGACCGCCATCGCGTCGACGCGGGCGGCGCTCTCGCGCGTCGTCGATCACCTCGCCGCGCGCTCGGGCGACGCGAGCCTGTCGCAGCGCGGCGCGGCGGCGCTCGCGGAGCTCGACGACGCCGTCATCCCTTCGCTGCGCGCGCGGGTCGACGAGGTGCGCGCGATCGTCGGCGGAGCCTCGCAGCCGGCGCCGGAGCCCATCGCCGAGCGTTTGTCGTTCGCCGGCGCAGCGCCGCCTACGTTCCAGCCGGGCTCTTCCCCGTCGGCGCCCACGGCATCGGCGCCCGCCGCCCCGGCACCCGCCGCGCCGGCCGCCGTCGCGGCGGCCGTGGTGGCGGCCCCCCCCCAACGGCCGCAGGCCCCGTCGGTCGACGACCTCGATCTCGCGATGCGCGCCGCCTTCGAGCGCGCCTGGAACGCACCGGACGCGGCCAATCTCGCGGCATTCGAGCAGGCCGTGCGCGCCCGCTACGAGCTGGAGACCGCCTCGATGCCCGACCCGGAGGCCCGCCGACAGGCCCTCGACCACTACGTGGCCCACGCGATGTCCCAGCTTCGGGGCGCGTGAGGGCGTGCGAGGGGGGGCGCGTCACGGGGGCCTTATCGCGTTTCTCCGCGTGGCCGTTCTAGTCTTCCGCCATGCGCCGCATCGCCACCGGGACTTTCGCGCTCTTCGCCGTCGTCGCGCTGTTGGCCGGGTGCCCGAGGGTCGGGGCTCCGCGCGCGGGAGATCACTCGCTCAACGGCGAGAAGAACCTCACCAACGGCGTGTGGATGTTCGGCTTCGACAAGGTCGCGGCCCGTCAGCTCTCCGATCGCGCGCGCAGCGAGGGCCTCATCGCGGTGCGCCTGATCGACAGCGAGGACGGCCAGGCGCAGCTGCAGCTCATCCCCGGCTGCTACGTCGCCGGTCGGTACCAGTACCGCTCGATGTCGACGCTCGACGATCGCATCAGCATCAAGTCGGAAGACGAGCTCAAGGCCAAGCTCCCCTTCAGCTACGGGAGCTTCGAGGGCGCGTTCTCGCAGAAGAGCGCGCTGCAGATCGAGTACCGCACCCCGGGTGACTACGTGGCGCCGGGCGGTCCCTACCAGCTGACCGGCTCGTGCGACGGCGCGACGCACGTCATCACGCACCTCACCATCGGCGCGTTCCGCTCGTCCTCCTCCGCGTCGATGAGCGCCTCCGGCGGCGGCGGTCTGGTGGGCGGCATCGGCGGCTCCGGCGGCACGTCGAGCAGCAACGATCAGGCGACGTCCGGCGGCTCGTTCGACTCCTGCAAGATGGACTTCAACATCTTCGGCTCGGTCGCGCCGCTCGAGTGCTCGATGCCGCTGAAGCTCACGCTCGCTCCGATCGGCGGCGCCCCTGCGCCCGCTGCTCCGGGGGCTCCGCCGATGCCGGGCGCGCCGGTCACCGCCTCCGCGTCGACCTGCGGCGACAGCGTGACCATGGCGAACACCAACAACGGCTACTCCTTCGACGGCCGGGTCTTCACCATCGAGAAGCCGCACCTGTCGAAGATGGACGCCTCCGCGAAGATCAACTTCGCGTGCCTGCCGAACATGACTCCGGCCGAGAGCATGGCGCTCGACGGCGTCATCACGTTCCTCAAGAAGCGCCCCGGCGTACGCGCGCACGTGAGCGTCTACTGCACGGTGATGATGCCGGGCATCGATCCCGCGTCGGCCGATCTGCACAAGCAGGCGATCCAGGGGAAGTTCGCCGCCGCCGGCGTCGCCGGCCAGGTCACCTTCGACTCCTGCGTCGGCATGGGCCTGTTGGCGATCGGCGACGGCGTCTCGGTGGAGCTGGTCGCCGGCTGCACCGATCTCACCGCGCCGCCGGCGCCGAAGTGCAAGCACTGACGTCAGTCGTCAGTCGTCAGTCGTCAGTCATCAGCTCGGAGAGAACCGAGAGAGAGCGGCTCTCTGGTCTCGGCTGACGACTGGCGACTGACGACTGATGACCCGGCCTTCGCGAGCAGCGACACGGCCGACCATCGAGAGCGCGCCTGCAGACTCGCGTCAGGCGTGGACCCACACGATCGTCCCCGTCAGCGCCTTCATCACGCCGTGCCAACCGGTCGGCAGCTCGGGCTTCGTGAAGTGGAACATCCAGCGGGCGTCGAGCGGCGCGAGGTTGATGCAGCCGTGCGAGCGCGGCTGGCCGAACTGATCGTGCCAGTACGCCGCGTGCAGCGCGTAGCCGTCCTTGAAGTACTGGATGTACGGCACGTCGCGGAGCTCGAACTCCGCCTCGGGCTGGTTGCTGTCCATCGTCGCCGCCACGTGCTTGGTGTGGATGCGGAAGATGCCGCGCGGCGTGACGTACGGGTTGTCCTTCGGCGAGGCGAGCCCGCCGGCGCCGGTCGAGACCAGCGTCGCGTAGACCGGCGTCTCGCCGTCGACGGCGAGGAGCGTCTGCTTGGTGATGTTCACCTCGATCCAGCGCTCGCCGTCCTTGCCCCACTTGGGCATCTTCTTGATCGGATCGAGGCGCACCACGTCCTCCTCGCGGACGTAGTTGCCGTCGGCGAGCTCGTGGTACTTGGTGCCGGCGACGATTCGCTGCTTCTTGCCGGCCTCGAGGGCGGCGCGCCACGCGACGTCGTCCTTGGCGGTCATGCGCTTGCCGTCGAAGGTGAAGCGGCTGACCCCCTCCTTCTTCACGATCACGATCGGCAGCTTCAGCTTGCCGGCGCCGTCGCCGAGCTCGTAGCCGTGGAACGAGGTGCCGCGCACGAGGCGCACGCGATCGGCCGGCATCAGCAGCAGATCGGTCGTCTGCAGCCACCGCCGCTCGCCGACGTCGTAGGTCGCGATGAACGACACGCCGAGCCGCTTGCGCGGGCGCGCCGCGTCGAGCGGGATGCAGCCCTTCGCCTTCGGATCGCAGGAGGTGCCGCCTTCGTACGCGGGACGCTGCGACCACACGAGCCCGGAGAGGTTCGGCACGTAGTTGCCGGCCGAGAGCAGCGCGGGGAGCGGATCGTCCTTGTTGTCTGTGGCCCACGGCGCGAGGACGCCCGGCGCCGGCTCGAGGGGGAACTTGCCCTTGGGCATCGAGGACAGCTGCGGGTAGCCGCCCTCCTTCGACTCTTCGGCCTCGGCGCCCTCGAGCGTTCGGAAGTGATACTCCCAATCAGGCTCGTGCTGCTTCGCCTCGTCCTTGCTCGGCAGGCGCGCGTAGAAGGGCGCGCCCTGGTTGCGGACGATCGCATATCCATAGGGCAACCCGGCCGAGAGATCGGGCCGCCGAAACGACGCCTTCACGATGGCGTCGTCGAGGTTCGCGGTCGCCTCGCGCCCCATGCAGACGAACCCGGCCGGTTGGATCGGCACCCACCCTCCGGGACAACCGTTCTTGGTCGCGACGCCGCCGCGGGTCTCGACGATCGCGCCGGCGCGGAGGTAGCCGAGCTTCTTGGACGAGGCCGAGGGCTGCTCGTAGACGAACGCCTCCATGGCGCGCGCGGCGATCTTCGCCTTCTCGGCCGTCGGCGCGGTCGCCGGCTCGATCTCGCCCTCGACGCCGGCCTCCACCGGCACGCCGTCCTTGGTCGCGGCGTCGTCGGTGTGCGCGCGCCGGCACCCGGCGAGCGTGGCCCAACCCACGAGCATCAGGAGCATGGGGACGACTGCAACGACCCTGGACTTCACGGCGTCCCCGGCATGCCACGAGTCGGAGCGGGAGGGCCAGATTTCCGGCACCCGCTCGCGGCGCGGTAGCGGACGACCCGCGCGCCAGAGTAGGCTCCGGCCGCTTTGAGCGCGCCGACAGCAAATCAGGGGGCTGAGAACCAGGGCGGCGAGAGCCAGGGCAAGGGCACCGATCCCGGCGGGCACGCGGGGCACCAACAGCACCCGCGCGGGCTCTACACGCTGTTCGGCGCCGAGGCGTGGGAGCGCTTCTCGTACTACGGGATGCGCGCGCTGCTCGTCCTGTACATGACGAAGCACCTCAAGTTCGAGCGCAAGGACGCCCTCGCCGTCTACGCGTTCTACACGGGGCTCGTCTACCTCACGCCGATCGCCGGCGGCTGGCTCGCCGACAAGCTGCTCGGTCGCCGCAAGGCGGTGCTGATCGGCGGCATCGTGATGGGCCTCGGGCAGCTCACGTTGTCGTTCGAGAAGCTGCTCTACGTCGGCCTCGGGCTGCTGATCATCGGCAACGGCTTCTTCAAGCCGAACATCTCGACGATCGTCGGCGGCCTCTACAAGGACGACGACCCGCGTCGCGACGGCGGGTTCACCATCTTCTACATGGGCATCAACCTCGGTGCCTTCTTCTCGCCGCTCATCTGCGGGAACCTCGGCGAGAACGTCGGTTGGAAGTGGGGCTTCGGCTCCGCCGCGATCGGCATGGCGTTCGGCCTCGCGCAGTTCACCTGGGGCCAGAAGTGGCTCGGGCGCGTCGGTCTCCCGCCGCGCCGCGAGATCGCCAAGACCGGCACCCCGCCGTACCGCGAAGGGGAGCACGACGAGCAGGGGCCATCCGTCCTCGTCGGCAAGGACTACCTCGACGTCCTGATCTGGGTGGCCGGCTCGGTGTCGCTGGTGCTCGTCGTGCTGAAGGTCGGGCGCATCGTCGCGCCCGCGTTCGCCGCGACGCCGCTCGCGATCAAGGTCGCCGCCGCGCTCGGCGCGCTCGGCGTGGTGTTCTGGCAGCTCTACAAGGGCAGCACGCGCGAAGAGGTCCAGCGCGTCACCGTCATCATCATCCTCTGCGTCTTCAACATCTTCTTCTGGATGGGGTTCGAGCAGGCGGGCGGCACGATGACGCTGTTCGCCGACAAGCAGACCAACCGCGAGATCTCCGGCCTCGGCATGATGCTGATCGGCCTCGTGATCGGCGCCGGCGCGATCAACATCTGGAACAGCACCAAGACCGAGCGCAGCGGCCGCGGGCTCTGGATCTTCCTGACCGGCCTCTTCGGCCTCGCCGCGATCGTCAACATGGGTTGGGGCGGTCGCCTGCTCGCCGCGGGCAAGACCTTCCTCATGCCGGCGTCGCAGTTCCAGTCGATCAACCCGCTCCTGATCGTCGTCCTCGCGCCGACGTTCTCGAACATGTGGGAGCGGCTCGACTCGAACCCGCGTACCAAGACCTCGACGCCGACCAAGATGTCGATCGGCATGGTCATCCTCGGCCTCGGCTTCGTGGTCATGTTCCTCGGTCAGAGGCTCGCGGCGAACGGGCCGGTGTCGCCGTTGTGGCTCACCGCGGTCTACGCCATCCACACCACAGGCGAGCTCTGCCTGTCGCCGATCGGCCTCTCGATGGTGACCAAGCTCGCCCCGTCGCGCGTCGTCTCGCTCGCCATGGGCCTCTGGTTCATGTCGTCGTTCTTCGCGAACCTCGCGGCGGGCCTCCTCGAGGGCTGGCTCGAGAGCTTCCATGTGCCGATCTACGGCTTCCTCATCTTCAGCTCGATCGGCCCGGCGATCCTCCTCCTGGCGCTGACGCCGCTCCTGAAGAAGTGGATGCACGGCCGCGCGTGAAGGGGAGCGTCCGATGTCCGATCTGGTCCGCTTCGGCATCGCCGTCGACGCCGATCTCCTCGAGCGCTTCGACGAGCGCATCGGCGAGAAGGGGTATGCCAACCGCAGCGAGGCGATCCGCGATCTGATCCGCGCCGATCTCCTCGAGCGGTCCGACGATCCGCAGGCGCCGGCGACCGGCACGCTGACGCTCGTCTACGACCACCACGTGCGCGAGCTGACCGACAAGCTCACCGACATGCAGCACGATCTCGGCCACCACGTGATCTCGACGCTGCACGTGCACCTCGATCACGATCACTGCCTCGAGGTGGTCGTGCTGCGCGGACCGGCCGGGGTCATCGAGCAGGCCGCGCAGCGCATCGTCGCGACGAAGGGCGTGATCCACGGTCGTCTCACCTTGACCGGCGTGCTCGCTCCCGACCACGCGCATGATCCCGCACATCACCACGAGCACGGGCCCCACACGCACACGCACGCGCACGGTCGGTCGTCCTCGTCCGGTCGGCGGTCGCGCTGACGATCGACTCAGCGCGCGCCGCGGGCGGCACGACGCGCGCGTCGGGAGTCGACGAGCACGCCCCGCTGCGGTACGCCGTACGGTATGCAGCGAACGCTGGCTCCGGGGCTGCTCGTGGCGACACCGCCGCTCAACGACCCGAACTTCGCGCACGCGCTGATCCTCCTCGTCGCGCACGGAGACGAGGGCGCGCTCGGCCTCGTGGTCAACGGCGAGCGCAAGATCGCGTACGTCGGCGATCTCCTCGAGCAGCTCGCCCTCTGCGACGACGGCAGCAAGTACCGCGAGCCCGTGCGGCTCGGCGGCCCGGTGCAGACCGAGCTCGGATGGATCGTCTACCGCCCCGCGAAGGACAGCCCGCGCGAGGGCGAGATCAAGCTGTCCGACGAGTGCGCCGTCACGCAGTCACGCGAGGTCCTCGCGTCGATCGGCCGCGGCGAGGGCCCCGACGGCTACCAGGCGCTCCTCGGCTACACCGGCTGGGCGCCCGGCCAGCTCGAAGAAGAGATCCGTCAGGGCGCGTGGCTCCCGATGGAGCTCGACACGTCGATCGTCTTCGAGGTCCCGATCGACAAACGCTGGAAGGTCGCCTTCGAGCACGCGGGCGTCGCCCCCGCCGCGATGATGACCTCCCGCCGCGGCATGGCGTAACGCCGCGGCGTAGCGGCGTGGCGTAGCGCCGCGGCGTAGTGGCGTGGCGTGGCGCCGCGGCGTGGCGTTGCGCCGCGGCGTGGCGTAACGCCGCCGCGTTGCGCGCCGGCGTAACGCCGCCGCGTGGCGCGCGTTCGGGTGCTCCGCCCTTCTCGAAAATGCCTCCGAACTCGCACCGTCGACGAGCTGGTCCTCCTCGACGGCGCGCTGGTTTCCGCGTGGGCGCATTCGCTGCGTGAGAAGCGGCACCTGACGTCGACCGTGGCGGCGATCCAGGCGCTCGTCGGGCGAGCGACCGATGTGCCGCCGGACGCGCGCTCCGCGGTGGCGTGGCTCCTCGAGGTGGTGCACCTCGGGCTCGTCCGGCAGCGGCACTTCGGTCGCCCGGACGCGCAGGTGATCGAGGCGTTCGGAAGCGCAGGCGGCGCGATCGCAGCCCTGCTCGCGTCAGGGTCCGCCGGGCCGGCCGTCGCCGCCCTCGATCGGATCGCCCTGGTCTGCACGGTCCTCGTGGCACAACCCCTTGGCACACCGACGGACCGCGTGCTGGCGCGCGCCCTCCGCTTCGGTCTCGAAAGTACCCGTGGAAATCACCCGCCGGGCCGTGTGCGGGGACTGGCATGAACGGTGCTCACAGGTGGGACGCGCCAGCCGCTTGGCACGAACCAGGGGAGACTCCGATGGCACTCCGCACCCGTACCTTCTTCTCCGTCACGACCCTCGCCGCCATTTGCGCCGGTCCCACGTTCCTCGTCGCGTGCGGCTCCAAGACGGAGGACCAGCCTCCCGCGGCCGAGCGCATCGCAGGCCAGAGCGAGTTCGTCTCCGCGCCGCCCGGCGGGTCGAGCGGCGGCCGCGGATACGGCGGCACCGAGGGCGCCGGTGCCGGCGACAGCGCGGCGCCGTCCGCGCCCGGCGGCGGGAGCAAGGTCGCACCGGAGGCGCGCAAGGTCGAGGAGACCGATCTCTACCGCCTCGAAGGCGATCGCCTCTACTACCTGAACGGCTACCGCGGCCTGATGGTGTTCGACGTCACCGACGTCACCAAGCCGAAGCTCCTCGGCCGGTCGCCGATCTACGGGCAGCCGGTCGAGATGATCGTGCGCACGGGCGTCGCGCACGTGGTCGTCGCCGACTGGTACGGCGCGATGGACGACGGCTCGCCGTTCCACGGCTCGATCGTGCGCAGCCTCGACGCGCGCGATCCCGCGAACATCAAGGTCCTCGGCGAGGCGAAGCTCGGCGGGTGGGTCCGCGACACGCGCGTCGTCGGCGACGTGATCTACGCGGTCAGCGAGGACTACGGCTGGTACTACGGGTGGGACTACGGCTACGGCGCAGGCGACTCCGTCGCCTACCCGGGCGGCTACAGCGGCAACAAGGTGCAGATCTCGGCCGTCAGCTTCGGCGGCGGCGTCACCAAGCAGACCGGCAAGCTCGAGGTGCCCGGCTACGGCGGCGTCTTCTACGTCAACGCGAACTCGATCATGTTCGGGCACGACGAGGTCAAGGACCCGACCGCGAAGTACAGCGAGCCGACGGGCAGGACCGAGCTGCAGTACGTCGACATCAGCGACCCGACCGGCATCATCAAGCCGCGCGGCCGGCTCACGGTCAACGGCCGCGTGCAGGGCTGGGGCGCCGACAACGGCCGCTGGAACATCGACTTCGGCGACGAGAGGTACGCGCACACGATCGGCTGCGGCAACACCTGGTGCGGCGGCTCCGGCTCGACGTTCGTCCTCGCCACCGCCGACTTCACCAACCCCGACGCGCCGAAGCTCGCGAGCGAGCTGCCGATCAGCGGCACCGCGTGGACGCCGACCGCGCGCTTCGTCGAGGGCCGGATGTACCTGTCCCCGTCCGCCGGCTACTACTACTACGAGGGCGGCTCGACGAAGACGCCGATCCAGATCTTCGACACGTCGAACCCGCTCGCGCCGAAGCTCGCCGGTCAGACCGACATCACCGGCAGCGTGTGGCTGTTCATGCCGTCGGGCAACAAGCTGTTCGCCCTCGGCAACGACTACGCCCCCAGCGGCCCGTACTACGACTCGAGCAAGGTCTCGCTCCGCTACCTCGACGTCACCGATGCGGCGAAGCCGTAAGTCATCGGCACCTCGACCTTCGGCGAAGGCTGGGCGTGGACCCCGGCGGCCGGCACCTTCAAGGCGTTCACCAAGGACAACGCGCAGGGCCTCGTGGTGCTGCCGTTCAGCGGCTGGTCGAGCAAGAGCAACTCGTACAGCAACGGCCTCCAGCTCATCGAGTTCACCGACACCTCGATCAAGACCGCCGGCACCGCGAAGACCAAGGGCTGGGTCGAGCGCGGGATCTTCGTGAAGGGCAAGCTGGTGTCGCTCTCGGACATCGCGCTATCGGTCGTCGACTACTCCGACCGCTACGCGCCGAAGACGATCGCCGAGCTGACCCTCGCGCGCAACGTCGTCAACGCGCAGCCGCAGGGCACCACCATCGCGCAGCTCTCGAGCGACTGGTGGGACAACGACCTGAGCAACAGCGAGCTCCGCGTCCTGCCGATCAGCGACGCCGAGGAGAAGAAGTCGCTCGACGGCGCGCTCGCCAGCGTCACCATCGAGGGCTACAACGCCCGCATCTTCCGCAACGGCGATCTCGCCTACGTCGTCAGCGACGTCCGCGAGAAGATCCCCTGCCCCACCAGCGACGGCGGCAGCAAGGGCGGCGCCGAGCCCGGCGCCCCGTCGGACGGCAGCTACGAGCCGGTCTGCTACACGAACACGCAGAAGATCCAGGTCGTCGACCTCGCCGGCGGCAAGGCCGTGCTGAAGGGCTCGACCAAGCTGCCGGCCACCAGCTACGGCTACTGGGGCTGGGGCTGGTACGGCTGCTACTACTGGGACTGGTACAACGGCGCCGACGTGGTGCAGGTGCAGGGCGACGCCCTGGCGTTCCGTCGCTGGTACCCCGTCTACTCGTACAGCGGCTCCGGCTACACCTACGAGGAGTCGAAGCACGCGCTGTTCGTCGTCGACCTGAAGAACCCCGACGCGCCGAAGCTCGCTTCGACGGCCGTCACCACCGACCCGTACGGGTGGTGGGGCAACATGCGGGTCGCGGGCGACACGCTCTACGTCTCGCACTACGACTGGCTCACCAAGCCCGATCCGACGATGCCCGGCGAGTCGAAGTACTACGTGAAGTACTTCCTCGACCCCATCGACCTCAGCGATCGCTCGGCGCCGAAGCTCGGCAAGCGCATCAATGTCCCCGGCATCATGGTCGGCGCGTCCGAGACCGATCCGTCGCTCGTCTACACCGTCGACTACCGCTGGTACGGCGACTACACGAAGGACGAGCTCTCGGTCGTGAAGATCGTCGGCGACAAGGCCTACCTGCAGGGCAACACGCTCATCGACGGCTACGTCGGTCAGGTGTTCGTCAAGGGCAACAAGGCGTACGCCAGCGCGCAGCGCTACACGTACGCGGGCGACACGTACACCGGCCCGCGCGTGCAGCTGCACGAGATCGACCTCACCAACCCGAAGGCGCCGATCGATCGCGCGTCCACCGAGAAGAAGGGCTGGGGTTGGCTCCTCGGCGTGGCCGGTGATCGCGCGGTGCTCACCTCCGGCTGGGGCGGCGCGGGCGTCGACATCTACAAGCTGTCGGCTGGCACGGCGCCGGTGTTCGACCAGTTCGTTCGTACCCGCGGCTGGTGGTCGACGTCGCTCACGCGGCAGGCCAACTCGCTGTTCCTCGCGAGCGGCTACTGGGGCGTGCAGCAAATCGACCTGTAATCAACGAATCGTCATTCGGTCGTCGGCCGTCCCAGTGGATGGCCGACGGCCGATGACTTTTTGCTGTTCGCATGATTGGCAGGTCACTCCGGCGATTTCCTGGGGGCGCTCGTTTTGCCGGTCGCGCCTCCCGACGCGCAGAACTCGCGCGAAAATACCTGGATCCCGCGGTAGACCGAGGCGAATGTGCGTGCACTCCGCCTCTCCGCCTTCACGAGTCATGACGGATCGTACGTGCATGTCGCCGTCGTGCTTGCGTCGCGCAGGCGGATCATGAACGGAGAGAGCGTCGGCTCTCCGAGGTGCGGTTCGCGAGACTCGTTCCGATCGCTCCCGGGAGGGCCGAAGAGACACGAGGAGCGAGAACATGAGCTTCATCCTTCGCGGTAGGCTCGGCCTGCTGCTCGGCGCGCTGATGGTCATCACGGCCGCGGTCGGCGTCACCGGCTGGTGGTACGTCCAGCGGCTGTCGGATCAGCTGGTCAGTCTCTACAAGGAGAACCTCGCCGCGGCCTCGCACCTCTCGAACGCCGAGCGCGGGTTGTGGGAGCTGCGCTTCGGACTGCCCAACTACGTCCTCGCCGACGTCGAGTCGCGTGCGCACATCGACTCGCAGACGCCTGGGCAGATCGCCAAGGTGCAGGACAACATGAAGGCGTTCGCCGCGCTGTCGGCTTCGCAAGAGGAGCTCGCCGTCCTCCGCGACTTCAACGACCACCTGTCGGCCTACCTCGTCGCGCGCCCGAAGTACTTCGCGCTGGTCGCCGCCGGGAAGCTCGACGAGGCGAAGGACTACCGCGCCAAGGAGACGAACCCGCACGCCGCGCAGGCGGTGGCGAAGCTCGCGCAGCTGATCGAGGTGCAGCGGCAGATCGGGCAACGGGTCGAGCAGCGCGCGATGAGCGACGCGGTGACCGGCTCGCGCGTGATGCTCGCCCTGGTCATCGTGGCCATGGGGCTCGGCGGCTTCCTCGCCACCTCGCTCGCGAGCCACGTCGCGTCGCGCGTCGGCTCGGCGCTGAAGGGCGTGCAGAGCTCGTCGCGCGAGCTCGAGGGCACGGCCACCCAGCAGGCGTCGAGCGCCAAGCAGCTCGCCTCGGCGACGACGGAGATCAGCGTCACCATCCGCGAGCTCCTGGCGACGTCGCGGCAGATCTCCGACGCGGCGAGGAACGTCTCCAACCTCGCCGATCAGACCGGCGACAGCGCCCGCGACGGCGACGCGATGGTCAAGCGCGCCCAGGGCGCGCTCGCGGCGATGAAGCAGCGGGTCGACGAGATCGTCACCCACATGCTGCACCTCGGCAACAAGTCGCAGCAGATCGGCGGGATCCTCGAGATCGTCAACGAGCTCACCGAACAGACGAACATCCTCTCGATCAACGCGACGATCGAGGCCGCGGGCGCCGGCGAGGCCGGGCAACGCTTCGCCGTCGTGGCCGACGAGATCCGGCGCCTCGCGGATCGGGTCGGCAACTCGGCGCGTGAGATCCGCACGCTCGTCGACGAGGTGCGCGCGGCCGCGAACACCACCGTCATGGCGACCGAGGACGGCTCCAAGGCCGTCGCCCTCGGCACCGATCAGTTCGGCGAGGTGCTGCGGACGTTCCAGGAGATCTCGCACCGGGTCGAGGAGACGACGACGGCGGCACGGCAGATCGAGCTGAGCACGCAGCAGCAGACGGGCGCCGTCGAGCAGGTGAACGCCGCGATGGGCGAGGTCGTGCGCTCGGCGCGCGACACCGAGTCGGGCTCGCAGCACCTCCTGAAGACGTGCGAGCAGCTCGCGCACATCTCGCGGCAGCTGGCCACGCTTGCGGCCAATCCATCCGTGGCGATGCCCACCACCGAACCGGCCTGATCCCGATGGCGCAGCCCGCCGGAGCGAAGCGACCGGTGCTGCTGGTGCGAGCCGGCGGCCTCCGCGTCGCGCTGCGGGCGACGGACGTCATCGAGACGTTCCGACCGCTGCCCGTGGAGCCGATCGCCGGCGCGCCGGCGTTCGTGCGCGGGCTGGTCGTCGTGCGCGGCGCGGCCGCCCCGCTCGTCGCGCTCGGGACGTTGCTCGGCGGGCGCGGCGGCGAGGGCGCACGGTTCGTCGCGATCCGCGCCGGCGAGCTTCGCGCGGTGCTCGAGGTCGACGAGGTGATCGGCGTGCGCCACCTCGACGACGAAGGCCTCGCGGGGGCGCCGCCGCTCCTCGGCGCGGCGGTCTCCGCGTTCGTCGACACGCTCGGCACGCACGACGGTCAGCTCCTCGCGGTGCTCGCCGCCGCGCGGGTGATCTCCGACGCGCACGAGGCGGTCGCATGACCGCGGCCTGCGATCTCACCACGCTGCGCGAGCTCGCGGCGATCATCGAGGACCACCTCGGGTTCGACGCGTCGCGCCTGCGCGAAGACGAGCTCGCGACGCTGCTCTGCGAGTGCCTGCGCGACTCGGGGTGCGCCGATCTCCGCGCCTTCCGCGCGCGGCTCGACGGAGGATCGCGCGCCGATCTGCAGCGGCTCGCCGCGCGGCTGGTGGTCACCGAGACCTCGTTCTTCCGGGAGCCGCGCCACTTCGAGGTGCTCACGCGCGTGGCGCTCCGCGAGCGGCTGCGCCTCCGCGGCAAGGTCCGCATCCTCTCGGTCGGTTGCGCGTCCGGCGAGGAGGCGTACTCGATCGCCATCGCGGTGCGCGAGGCGCTCGGCGACGAGGCGACCCGGGTCTCGATCCTCGCCATCGACGTCAACGCCGAGGGGCTCGCGCGCGCGCGTCGCGCGCGGTACTCGCGGTGGGCGCTGCGCGCGACGCCCGCCGAGCTACTCGAGCGCCATTTCCTCCGGGTCGGGACCGAGCACCAGCCGCGCGACGAGATCCGCGCCGCCGTCACCTTCGAGCAGCGCAACGTCTTCGCCGACGATCCGGAGCTGTGGTCCTCCGGCGCGTTCGACGTCGTGTTCTGCCGGAACGTGCTCATCTACTTCTCGCGCGAGCGCCAGGCGATGGCCGCGTCGCGCTTCGAGGGGGCGCTGGCCGACGGCGGCTACCTCTTCCTCGGCCACGCCGAGACGCTCCAGGGCATCGGCACGTCGCTCCGCACGGTCTGCGCGGACGGCACGTTCCACTACCGCAAGCCTCCGCGCGGCGACGTCCCGCCGAAGGGCACGCGCGAGCGGCCGTCCGGGGCGCGCCGGCGCGCCGAGCGCGCAGTGCCCGCCGTGGACACGCTGCAAACCGAGGACGACCGGAGCGGGGTCGACGGCCGCGCGCGCGCCGACGCTCGCGCGTGCGATCTCGCGCTGCCCCGTGCGATGGCCCTCTTCCGCGAGGAGCGCTTCGAGCGGGCGCGGGCGCTGCTCGCCGAGCGGCCGCTCTGCGACGTCCACGACGCGAACGTCGAGCTGCTACGCGCGGCGGTCCTCGCGAACCTCGGGAGCTTCGACGAGGCGCGCGCGTCGTGCCGGCAGGTGCTCGCGCGCGATCCGGCGAGCGCGCGCGCCCTCTGCCTCCTCGGGCTGTGCGCCGAGCACGACGGACACCTCGACGACGCCGCGCGGCTCCACGCGCGCGCCACGCAGCTCGACGAGTCGGTGGCCATCGCGCACCTGCGGCTCGGACAGCTCTCGAGGAGGCGCGGCGATCGCGCGGGCGCACGCCTCGAGCTGCAGCGCGCGCTCGAGCTGTTCGCGCGCGCCTCGTCGCCCGATCTGCTGTGGGGTGGCTTCTCGCGCGACACCCTCGTCGCCATCTGCCGCGCGGAGCTGTCCGCGTTCGAGGGCGGCTCGTGACCACGGATGGCGATCGGCTGGCCGCGCTCCGGCGCGAGTTCGACGAGAGCTTCGCCCGCGCGGCCGCGGCCGCGGCCGGCGACTCCGAGCGGCTGGTCGCGGTCCGCCTCGGCGGCGATCGCTTCGCGCTGCGCGTCGCGGAGATCGCCTCGGTGCACCCGATCACGGCGATCACCCGGCTCCCCGGGGCGCCGCGCGGTCAGCTCGGGATCGTGAACGTCCGCGGTCAGCTGGCCGCCGTGTACGACGCCGCCACCCTGCTCGGATACACGAGCGCTGGAGAGCCGCACCGCTGGTGCGCGCTGTGCGCGGAGGACCGGGGCATGGGCCTCGCGATCGGCGCGGTCGAGGGCTACCTCCGCGTGGAGCGCGCGAGCCTCCGCGCGATCGCCGCCGAGGACGAGACCAACCGGCTGCTGACCCACGCGTTCGAGCACGAAGGGCGCGTCTACCGCGTGCTCGACGTCTCCGCCTTCCGAGCGGCGGTCGCCGAGCTCGTCGGCGCACGAGGTCCGCGATGAGCGACAAGGACCTGCAGAGCTACTTCCGCGCGGAGGCCCGTGAGATCTCCGACGGTCTGTCGCGCGCGCTGCTCGCCCTGGCGCGCGGCGAGCCGAGCGACGGCGCGGTGCGCGAGCTGTTCCGGCTGGCGCACACGCTGAAGGGGGCCGCGCGCATCGCCAGCCGACCGATGATCGGCGATCTCGCCGAGACGATGGAGGACGTGCTCGCCGTCCATCGTGAGGCCGAGACCGAGCTCTCCGCGCAGGAGATCGACGAGTTCCTGCGGCTGGTCGACGTCATCGACGGCGAGCTCCGCGCGCTCGAGCCGGCGAAGGAGCACGCGAAGGCCGCGACGACCGGTGAGGCGCTCGAGTCGGTGCGCATCGATCTGCAGGAGCTCGACCGGCTGACGGAGGCGGTGTTCGAGGCGCGGGTGCAGGCTGCGTCGCTCCGATCGAGCGCCGGCGGCATCGGCGCGCTGGTCGACGACGCGCAGCGCACCATCCGCGACCTCGCCGGCGACGCCGAGCGGAGGAGCGGCGCCGCGCTCCGCTCCGTCGAGCGCGCGCGCGCCGCGGTCGACGAGCTCCGCAAGGCGCTCGCCGTGACCGAGTCGCAGCTCACCGCGCGCGCCGACGCGCTGTGGCGGGAGCTCGAGCGCGTGCGGAGCCAGACCGATCGGCTGCGGATGGTCCCCGCCGAGTCGATCTTCGACGCGCTGGAGCGCGCGGCGCACGAGGCCGCGCACGCCACCGGCCACGCGATCGCGCTGACGACCGCCGGCGGCCGGGTGCGCGTCGATCGCCACGTGCTGCCGACCGTGCGCGACGCGCTGATCCACGCCGTGCGCAACGCCGTCGATCACGGCATCGAGCCGCCCGACGTCCGCGTCGCCGCCGGCAAGCCGCGCAACGGGCGGATCACCATCCGGGTCGCGCGCACCGGCAATCGCGTGACCTTCTCCTGCATCGACGACGGGCGTGGCCTCGACGTCGATGCCGTGCGACGCGCCGCCGTCGATCGGGGGCTCGTCCCCGATCCCGACGGCTTCGGCGTGGAGGACGCCGCGCGCGTGGTCTTCGCACCCGGCTTCACCACCGCGCCGCAGGTGACGCCGCTCTCGGGGCGCGGGGTCGGCCTCGACGTGGTGCGGGCCGCAGCCGAGCGCTTCGACGGCGAAGCGCGGCTCTCGAGCGAGCCCGGGCGCGGCACCGAGGTCTCCCTCCTGGTGCCCGTCACGCTGGCGTCGGTGCCGGCGCTGACCGTGCGGCACGCGGGCCCCGGCCTGGAGCACGCGCACGTCCTCGTGCCGCTCGACATCGTCGCCGGCACCGTGGGCGTCCGGCACGACGCGATCGTCCGATCGCCGAACGGCGATCTGGTCCGGTACGGCGACGAGATGCTCACGTTCGTGCCGCTCTCCCGCGTGCTCGGCGCGGTGCCCTCGCCGCGCGCTCCCGAAGATCGCTGGTCGGTGGTGATCCTGCGTGCGCACGGGCAGAGCGTCGCGCTGGGCGCCGACGGGCTCGGCGCGATCCTCGAGGTCGTCGTGCGCGCGCTGCCGGCCGCCGCCGGAAGGCCGCCGTTCGTGCTCGGCGCCTCGCTCGACATCGAGGGCGTGCCGCGGCTGATCCTCGACGCCCGGGCGATCGTCTCCGCCGCCCGCTCGCTGGTCGGGGCGACGAGCGGCGCCGCGCCGGCCGCCACGCGACGCGCGCCCATCCTCGTGGTCGACGACTCGCTGACCACGCGCATGCTCGAACAGAGCATCCTCGGATCGGCCGGCTACGAGGTCGATCTCGCGTGCTCGGCGGAGGAGGCGCTCGAGAAGGCCGCGGCGCGCCGCTACGGGCTGTTCATCGTCGACGTCGAGATGCCCGGCATGAACGGCTTCGATTTCACCGCGACGACGCGGCGCGACGCCCGCCTGCGCGAGGTCCCGGTCATCCTCGTGACGTCGCTCGCGTCGGACGCCGAGCGCCGCCGCGGCGCGCAGTGCGGCGCGGCCGCCTACATCGTGAAGGGCGAGTTCGATCAGCGCGTGTTCCTCCGGCGCGTCGAGGAGCTGCTGGGGTAGCCATGCAGAAGATCAGGGTCCTCGTCGTCGACGACTCGGCCACCGTGCGCAAGCGGCTGGTCGACGCGCTCGGCGCCGACCCCGCCTTCGAGGTGGTCGCCGAGGCGGCGGACGGCGAGGTCGGCTGGGAGCTGTGCTCGCTGCTGCACCCCGACGTCGTCACGTTGGACATGATGATGCCGCGGGTCGACGGGCTGGAGGCGACCAAGCGGATCATGGCGACGTGCCCGACGCCGATCGTCATCGTCTCGTCGCGATCGCAGAGCGAGATGCGCGGCGCGCTCGACGCGCTGTCGGCGGGCGCGGTCGACGCGCTGGACAAGCCGTCGAGCGACGACCGCGCATGGGACTCTCGACTGCGCGCGGTGGTGCGGCTCATCGCCGGCCTCAAGGTCATCCGCCGTCCGCGCGCGCTGCAGGATCTCGGACCGGCGCCGCGCGATCGACGCGAGGTCGAGGCGCGCGACGTGGTCGCGATCGGCGCGTCCACCGGCGGACCGGCGGCCATCGCCGAAATCCTCCACGCGCTGCCGGCCTCTCTGAACGCGACGGTGCTCGTGGTCGTCCACATCGGCCCGCAGTTCGCGCCGCTGCTCGCCGAATGGCTCGGGCATCAGACGAGCATCCCGGTGCGCGTCGCTCGCGACGGCGAACGCCTCTCGACCTCGCCCGCGCGGGCGGAGATCCTCCTCGCGCCCGCCGAGGCGCACCTCACGGTGCGCGACGGCGCCCTCGCGCACGACTTCGGCCCCGAGCAGCATCGGTGCCGTCCCTCGGTCGATGTCCTCTTCCACTCGGTCGCCGAGGCCCTCGGCCCGCGCGCCATCGGCTGCCTGCTGACGGGCATGGGCCGCGACGGCGCGCAGGGCCTGAGCGCCATCCGAGCGGCGGGCGGCGCGACCATCGTGCAGGACGAGGCCACCTCGGTGGTCTTCGGCATGCCGCGCGCCGCCATCGAGCTCGGCGCCGCCGATGACGTCCTCCCGCTTCTGGCGATCGCCCCGCACATCGCCTGTCTCGCGACGCGTGCGAGCCACGCGGTCACGAGAGATAGGAGAGGTCCATGAAGACGCGCGCCCTGATCGTCGACGACAGCTCGTCGGTGCGGCTCGATCTGCAGCGCGCGCTCGAGCGACACGAGTTCCAGATCACCACCGCCGGCAGCATCGGCGAGGGAGAGGCGGCGCTGCGCGGCCACACCTTCGAGCTCTTCGTGATCGACGGTCACCTGCCCGATGGCGAGGGGCTCGAGCTGGTGCGGCGCATCCGTCTGCAGTCGGCGACCACGCACGTCCCGATCATCGCCATCTCGTCCGACGCGGACATCGGCCGCCGGATCAGCTTCGTGCAGCTCGGGGCGACGGAGTTCATCGGCAAGCCGTACTCGCCCGAGTACGTGGCGCGGCGGGCCAACGAGCTCTCGCGCGGTCCGGGGAGCTCCCCGGCCAGCCGGGCAAATGCGGCCGGGCGCACCTCCGGGCCCGGGCGCGTCCTGGTCGTCGACGACAGCGAGACCTACAGCCAGGCGCTCGCCGCCGAGCTCCGCCGTTCGGGTCACGACGTGGTGCTCGCGCCGTCCGGCGCCAAGGCGCTCGCCTTCATCGATCTGCAGCCGGTCGACTGCATCGCCGTCGACATGTTCATGCCGGAGATGGACGGCATCGCGCTCGCGCGCCAGATCCGCGCGCGTCCGTCCTGTCGCAACGTACCGATGCTCATGCTGACGGGGCGTCGCCAGAGCCTCGCGCGCGACGCGGCGTTCCAGGCGGGCATCGACGAGTTCGCCGCGAAGTCCGAGCCGCTGCCCGCGCTCCGCTTGCGCGTCACCGAGCTCGCCACCCATGGGCGATCCGCCGCGCGACGCGAGACGCCGCCGTGCGGTCAGCCCGCGCAGTCGCCGCTGCCGCCCACCCCGATCGACACGAGGCACACCTCCGATCCGGGCACCACGTTCCTCGCGCGCGTCGCCGCGGCGAGCGGGCTATCGGAGCTGCTCGCGGCGAACGTCATCGCGCGCGCCTGTCGCCGCGCGGGCGTCGAGCCGCAGGACCTCTCCCCCTCGACGCTCTCCAGCGTGCTGCCGCAGCTCGAGAAGACCCTGCAGGTGTTCCTGCCGGCGGACGCCGCCGCCACGCGCATGAGCGCCATCGGTCGGCTCGTGCGCTGAGCTTGGCCCCCGGACTGAAGTACTTCAGTCCGGGGGTAACTCAAGCGAAGACACGCACGATCTCGTGGTGCGGTCGGCCGAGCGCGACGCGCGTCGCGTCGCGCGCGGCGGCGAACGCGCGCCTCCCTGCCTCGAGGGCGAAGGGGCCGGCGCGCGGGAGGTCCTCGATCACCAGCGTGGTCATCCCCACGCGGCGCGGCAGCTCGAGCGAGGTGCGCCACGGCGACTTCGACGCGAGGTGGTGGAACAGCACGCGCTCGCCGGGCGGCATGCCGGCGAGCCCCGGGCGATCGAGCACGCCGCCGTCGTAGAGCAGCGTGCCCTCGTGCGAGACCGGGTGGAACATCAGCGGCACCGCGCACGACGCGTGCAGCGCAGGCGCGAGCGCGCCCGACGAGATCACCCGCGTGCCGCGCACGCGCAGATCGAACACCGACACGGCGAGCGCGGCGCGGCACTCGTCGAAGCGACGCCGGGGCAGCATGGTCTCGAGGCGCTCGCGGAACAGCCGGCCGGCGAGCAACCCGAGCCCCGGGCGCGGGTCCCAGAAATGCGCGCGCTCGAGGCGCAGCAGCTCGCGCGCGAGATCCGGCGCGTCGAGCCCGGCGGCCCAGGTCCCGGCGACGAGCGCGCCGGCGCTGGAGCCGGTGAGACGGACGGGGAGCAGGCCCTCGTCCTCGAGCACGGTCGTCACCCCCGCGTGCGCGAAGAACCCGAAGAACCCCGACGACATCGCCAGGGAGAACGGTCCTTCGCGCAGCCACTCACGCAGCGTCTTGATGTTCATCTCTTCTCGTCACTTCACTTCACTTCATCTCGTGAGGCCGGAGCCGATGACCTCGCGCACCCTGGCGACGAGCTCGTCGCGCCGCGCCGGCCCGTACTCCGCCGGATCGATGGGCGCGTGGAGCTGCACCCGCACGTGCTTGCCCTTGCTGACGCGCGCGCTGTGCTTGGGGAGCACGAAGCGCGTGCCGTCGATGCTGATCGGCAGGATGCGCGCGCCCGTGTCGAGGGCGAGGATGAACCCGCCCTTCTTGAACGGGCCGAGCTGCCCGTCCTCGCTGCGCGTGCCCTCCGGCGCGATCCATACGTTCACGCCGCTCCGCAGGCGCTCCTTGGCCAGCTCGATGCTGTGGCGCGCGCGCGCCTTGTCGCGGCGGTCGACCTCGATGAACTCGGCGGCGCGCATCGCGCGCCCGAAGGCCGGGATGCGGAACAGCTCGGTCTTCGCGACCATGCGCATGGACGCGGGGAACACGTGATAGAGCACCGGGATGTCGAAATTCGACTGATGGTTCGACATCACGACGAAGGCCTCGCCGCCGAGCTCGACCCGCTCCCGACCCTGCACCGCGAAGTGGATGTCGGCCGCGCGGACGAGGCGCCCAGACCAGTCCGTCAGCCGCCGATCGCAGGCCTCGCGGGTGAGGCGGCCGAGCGCAGCGTCCTCCAGCGTCCCCGCGGTTATCCGCAGAGTCTCGGCGATCGCGAGCAGCCCGAGCGGGAGGGAGCCTTCGGCCATGGACCCGCCCGAGTATAGTCAGCCGGTGACGCACCCGACGCCCGACTGCCTGACCTGCGGCGAATGTTGTCGCGGCGAGGACGGCTGGGTCCCGGTCGACGGGACGGACGAGCCGCACGTCCGGGCCTCCCCGGAGCTCGCGGAGAACCTCGTGCTCCTCCGCCACGGCGCGCTGGTCCGCCGGAGCCTGCGCATGATCAAGGGGCGCTGCTTCGCGCTGTCCGAGATCGACGCAGACGGACGCGTCGCCTGCACCATCTACCCGGATCGGCCGTCGGCGTGCCGCGCCCTCGAGGTCGGCTCGCCCGAGTGCCTCGAAGCGATCGGTCGGCGCCGCTCGCGCCTGGGCGAGTGTTAGCATTCGACGCGACGTGCGCGCGCATGGCTTCGATCTCGACGGGCTCCTCGAGCTCCCTGCGATCCGCGACGCGGCCGCTCGGCGCGCGAGCTTCCGCCAGGGCCTCGCGAACCTCGCGCGCGCAGCGGCCGAGTGGGGCCCGTCGCCGCTCGAGGGCATCGCGCCGGCGGTGCTGGCGCGCAGCGTCGGCGTGGCCATCGAGAGCGGGTTCTTCGACGATCTCGACTGGCTCTCTCCGGCCGCGGTCGGCGCGGCGCTCTACGAGATCGGCGCCGCCCTCCCCAACGGTCCGGAGCAGCGCGACATCGGCCGTCGCGTGCTGTCGCGGCTGACCGAGGGCACCGCCGAGACCTTCACGGCCATCGCCACGCGCATGGCGCGCGGCTCGCGCAAGGGGCTGGTCGGCGCCGGCGTGCGCGCGCGCGTGGCGCTGACGTTCAGCGCGCCCGGCTCGGCGCTCGACGCGGGTCCGCTCGCCTTCGCGCTCGTGTCGCGCCGCGAGCTCGCCCGCGATTGGATCGCGTCGGCCTCGACCGGTCCCCTGCCCTTGCGCAGGTTGGCCGCGCGCATCCTCGAGCGCGCGGCCGTGCTCGCGGCGCGGCGCGCCGCCGAGGGCGACGACTACGCGCCCCGCGTGTTCGCGACCGAGACCGTCGCGCGCGCGTTCGAGCGCTTGCTCGCGGATCGCGAGCCGCTGGTCTGGCGGCACGCCGCCGTCGCGCGCGGTGTGCTCGCCGGCCTCGGCTCCGCCTCGTGGAAGACGGTCGTCGATCAGCTGCACCCGCGGCACTCGCCGACCGAGTGGCGCCGGGGCGCCGTGTCGCTGGTCGCCTCGATCGCGACGCGGCCCGATCGCGCGCTGCCCAAGGCCCTCGATCTGATCCGCGGTCCCATCGCCGCGCGCGATCGCGGCCTCGTCGCCACGATGGTGTGGGGCCTGCCGCGCGCGCTCGACGCCGAGCCCGAGGCGGCCGAGAGCCTGCTCGACGCCATCGTCGACGCCGACGCGGCCGGTGCGGCCGAGGGAATCGCCGGGATCATGCGCGACATCGGCGGCGACGCCGGTCGGCGCGCCGTCGCCACCGCCCGCGCGGTCCTGGCCGATCGCCTCGCGCAGGGCATCGACGACGAGTCGGAGTTCCTCCTCGCGCGATCGCTCGCCGACGAGCTCGACCCCGAGCGCGCGGGCGACGTGACCCTGCGCGACGCCGTGGCGCGCGCGGTCGATCTCTTCGTGCAGGAGGGCGCGCGCGCGGCGCACGCGGCGGCGCTGCAGGCGCTGGTCACCGCGCGGGTCGGCATGTCCACGCTCGAGGGGCTCTCCGGCGCTGCGCAGAACGCCATGTCGGTGCGCATGTCGGTGCACCTGCTGCGCGACCTCGACCTCGGGCTGCTCGAGGAGCCGGCGCTCGCGAACCTGCTGCTCCTCGGCGGCTCGCGCGAGGACGCCGGGGCGGCGCTCGAGGAGCTGCGCGATCGGCTCGGGTCGTGGCTGCTCGCGCACGAGCGTCACCCGGTCGGCAAGGCCGCGAGCGCGATCGGCATCAGCAGCCGCCGCCTGCGCGCGCTGCTCCACCTGCTCGACGACGAGGGCGCCGATCGGGAGGTCGAGACCCGCGCGACGCGCGCGCACGAGCGCCGCGTCCAGGCGGCGTCGCTCTTGTTCGCGCGCCTCGGCATGGACGGCCGCTCGCCGCTGCATCGCACGCTCTGCGCGACGCTCGCGCGCGCGCTCGACGGCCTGGTGCGCGAGGGCGTGTGCGAGCCCGTCGACGTGATGCTCGTCTCCGGCGCGCGCCTCGACGATCCGTCCGACGTCGGCACCCTGGCCGAGGCGGCGATGGATCCCGACGTCGAGAGCGTCCTCCGCGCGTGGGCGCGCTTCATTCGCGTGTCGACCGACGAGGAGCCGGTCCAGCTGCTGTCGGAGCGCGCCTCCGGCCCGCCCTCCGGCGACGAGCACGATCTCGCGCGCGATCTCACGCGCGATCTCGCGCGCACCGAGGAGCGCATCGCGCCCTCGCTCGCCGCGAAGATCGAGGGGCTCCTCGAGCTCGCCGCCGCCCTCGGCGACGACGGCTCCGGCCGCGCGGAGGGCCTGCGGGCCGTCCTCGTGCGCCTCGCGCGATCGCTGAAGCAGCTCTCCGCGATCGAGGGTCGCGAGGGCTTCGAGCGCGCCGGCTCCGCCGTCGACACCTTGGCCGGCGCCGCGCACGCGTGGGCGCAGATCGAGGCGGGCGCGCGGCTGCGCGTCCTCGGCTCGGGCGACGAGGACGAGCCGCCGGCGTCGAACGTGGCGGTGGCGGCGGCGGGGCGCCTGGCCGCACACCTGCTGCGCGTGGGCGAGCGCGACCCGATCGACGCGCGCGCAGCCGTGCACGAGTCGCTCGCCGAGCTGCGGCGGCTGCTCCCTCCGCCGGTGCTCCGCGTCGTGGCCGAGGTGCTGCAGGCGGCCGCCGAGCTCCCGTGGCAGCCGCTGAGCGGGCGGCTGGCGCAGGCCGTCGCCATCGAGCACCAGCTGCCCGCGTGGCTCGGAGCGCGCCGCACCGTCGGCGGCTTCTACGTGGTGCGCCCGCTCGGCGGTGGCGCCGCGGCGTCGGTGTTCGTGGCGCGGCGCATCGAGGAGCGCAACGTCGCCGACGCCGAGCAGTTCGCGCTGAAGGTGCCCGACTACGACGGAGCGGCGGCGCGCTCGCTCTCCGAGGCGGAGTTCATGGACTTCTTCCGCGGCGAGGCGGCCGCGCTGCTCGGGCTGCCGCCGAGCCCGAACCTCGCGCGCTTCGTCACCTTCGATCTCGGCGCGCGCCCGAAGCCGATCCTGGTGATGGAGCTGATCGAGGGGCCGACGCTGGAGCGCTTCATCGCGACCGGCGAAGGCGCCAGCGGCGTCCGCGCCGAGCGCGCCTTCGGCATCCTCGACGGCGTGCTCGCCGGGCTCGAGGTCATGCACAGCCACGCGATCGGGCACCTCGATCTCAAGCCGTCGAACGTGATCCTGCGCAGCGGGCACACGCCGACGCTGGTGGACTTCGGCCTCGCCGGACGCGTCATCCGCCCGGGCTGCGCCACCGGGCCGTACGGCGCCCCCGAGGTGTGGGGCGTGCTGCCCGACGATTTCCAGGGGGAGCCCTCGCCGATGGCGGCGGACGTCTACGCGTTCGGCGCGCTCGCCTACGAGGTCCTCACCGGGCGCACGCTGTTCGACGCCGACACCGAGGTGGCGATCATCTCCAAGCATCTCGTGCACGACGGCCACCCGCCGGAGCTCGCGCGGATCGCGCACATCCGCCCGCTCGTCGAGCTCATCGAGCACACGCTGCGCCGCGATCCGCGCGACCGCTGGACGGTGCCACAGGTGCGCAGCGCGCTCCGCGCGATCGCCAAGATCGCCGGCGGCTTCGCCTGGCCGCTCGTCGCCTGAGCTTCACGCCGCGAGCGCGCGCAGGCGGGCGCGGACCGCGCGGCGCATCGCGACGACGAGCCGGCGCCACGGCCCCGGACGCCGCACCAGCACCGGCAGCGGACGCACGCGCGGGCGCGGCTGCGCGATCGAAGGATCGAGGAACAGCGCCACCTCCTCGCCGAAGCGCGCGCTCTCCTCGAGGTGCGGGAAATGACCGGAGCGGTCGTACTGCACGAAGGCCGCTCCCTCGATGCGGCTCGCGGCGGCGCCCACGGCGTGACGGAAGGGCACGATGCGATCGCGCGCGCCCCACACGACCTTCATCGGCGGGAGCTGGGGCACGTCGTGCAGGTGATCCCACGCCTGCACCGTCTGCCCGAACATGTCGATGCACCCGGAGACGGTGCGGCAGAAGGCGCGCGCGCTGCCGGGCGCCGCGTTGAGCCACGCGCTGCGGTCGATCTCGTCGTCCTCGGCGCGCAGGAGCTCGGAGCCGGTGCGGAGCATCACCCGGGTGCCGACACCCATGAGGTGCGGAGCGAGGACCGGCGCGATGATCGGAAACGAAGCCAGCCGGAGCCCGAGCGAGACCTCACGGCTGAGCCCGCCGGGCGCGACGAGGACCATGCGATCGATGCGCGACGGTGCGCGGAGCAGCAGCCATTGGGCGACGCCGCCCCCGAACGAGTGACCGACGACGTGCGTGCGATCGAGGTCGAGCGCGTCGATGAACCCGGTCACCACCTGCGCGTACCACTCGAGCGTGTACGGCGCGTCGGGGCGGCCGGAGAGGCCGTGACCGGGGAGATCGGGCAGGATCACGCGGAAATTGCGCGCCAAGCGGGGCGCCGTGCGCCGCCAGGTGCGGTGCGAGTCGCCGAGACCGTGGAGGAGGATGGGTGCCGAGCATCTCCATGCGCGTTCTCCTTCGTGACACATGGTGATACGTCGTGACACGGCGTTGTTCAAGCGCTCGCATGCTCGCGCCGACTGAAAAAACGTTCGGCTTCCTGCGGACTGGGCACCTCGGTTCCGCGCTCGGCGTGCACCGCGCGCGCTGCGTCAGCGCGGAAAACGACCCATTCGAGCGCTGGCCCGCCCATTGCGATCGGGCGCGCGTGGCCGCCACCCCCCTCGCATCGAGGTACCGGTCCATCCGGCGGCTCGGCGACGGCGCGACCGGCGTGGTGTTCCTCGCCGAGGACCTGGAGGACGGTCGTCAGGTCGCCGTGAAGGTCCTCGCCCCCGACCTGGCGCGCGATCCCGAGGTGGTCGCCCGCCTCGCGCGGGAGGCACGCGCGACCACCGCCATCGTCCACCCGAACGTCGCGCGCGCCATCGAGCACGGTCAGGACAGCGACGGAACGCCGTGGCTGGCGATGGAGTTCGTCGACGGCCGCTCGCTCCGCGAGGTCCTGCAGGCCGGGGCGCTGCACCCCAAGCGCGCGCTGATCGTGGCGCGGCAGATCCTCTCCGCGCTCGCCGCGGCGCACGCGCAGGGCGTGATCCACCGCGACGTGAAGCCCGAGAACGTGATGCTCGTCTCGCCGGAGGCGTCCGACGGCCTCGACGACGAGCAGGTGAAGGTCCTCGACTTCGGCATCGCGAAGCTCGACGCGCGCCACGGGCTGCAGGGCCCGACCACCAACGCGGGCGTCGTCTTCGGGACGCCGACGTACATGGCCCCGGAGCAGATCCGGCGCGAGGCGCTCGATCCGCGCAGCGATCTCTACTCGCTCGGCGTGCTGTGCTTCGAGATGATCGCCGGAGTGCCGCCGTTCGACGGCGACGACGTGACCGTGCTCGCGCGTCACCTGACGCTGCCGCCGCCGCCGCTCTCCTCGCCGATCGCGCCCGACGCGCTCACGCTGGCGGTGCGCGCCTTCGTCGCGCGGCTGCTCGCCAAGAAGGTCGACGGTCGCCCGGCGTCGGCCGAGCTCGCGATCGCCGAGGTCGACGAGGCGCTGGCCTCGATCGGCGACGGCCTGGAGGCGCGCGCGCTGCGCACCGGCGGCACGCACGTGCCCAAGGGATCGCTGCCGGCGCCGCCGAAGAACGCGTCGCCCGCCGCGCCCAGCGCGCCGCAGACCTTCGTCCAACGCAAGACCGCGAAGCTCACGGCGTTCGCGAGGAGCTACGGGCTGACCCCGCAGCAGCTGATCTTCGCGTTCGTCGTCGCCTTCGGGTTCATCTTGATCGTGATGGCGGTCGCCATCGGCAGCGCGGGGTGACGTCAGTCGTCAGTCGTCAGTCGTCAGCTGAAGTCGGAGGTCTAGAGTCTAGGGTCTAGAGTCTAGAGTCCTGGCGCCTGGCGCTGGGCCGGAGCCTAAGCCGCTTCGTCCGCTGTGGTGCCGCGCAGCGGCATGGAACGTCAGTCGTCAGTCATCAGTCCAGAGGCGTGAGAGTCTCTCGCCAGCCTGCTCGATGGTCGGGAAGTCGAAGGTCCAACCGAGCGCCAAGCGTCGGGAACCGACACCTGTCACACAGACTCTTTCTCTGTCTCTCTCTCTCTCTCTCTCTCTCTCTCTAACTGACGACTGACGACTGACGACTCCGTCAGCGGCCGAACTGGAAGCCGAGCGTCGGGCCGATGTAGATCTGCGTGCTCGATCGCAGCTGCTGCGGCGGCGACTCCAGCTGCCCGTAGTAGGTCACCCCGCCGATCGACGTGCTGACGGGACGCGGACCTTCGCCGGAAGACTCCAGCGCGGAGCCGGGGAAGTCGATCCACGCGTTGATGCCGACGGAGAGCTTGAAGCCCGGCGTGTTGCCGAGGAGCAGGCCGGCGTCGAGGAACAGCGCCGGAGCGAAGTAGCCGGTGGCGCCCGGCCTCCACTCGTCGTCGAGCGCGGCGCGCTTGAGGTTCACGTTGCGGTAGACCGCGCCGAGGGCGGCGCCGATCGTGAAGCGCACCGCGTCGTCCTTGCTGGTCGCGCGGCCGCCGACGCCGGCGAACCCGGCGAGCGAGAGGAACTCGTACTTCTCGGTGCGGGCCATGGTGCCCGCGAGCGACGTGGTCGTGGTCGGGAACCCCGGCGAGAACGGCTGGCCGGTGTAGGTCCGCTTGGTCTCGTGCACATCGGCGAGGAACGCGCCGACCAGCTCCGCCGAGAACACGCCGAACGAGTGGCCGACGTGCAGCGCGACGCCGGCACCCATCGGCTTGGAGTCGTCGACCGAGGCGCACGGGCGACTGTCGTCGCACCCGGGACGCACCGACTCGCCGGCGCCGGTCAGCGAGAACCCGCCGAGCAGCGCGAGCCGGCCGTAGAGCCCGAGGTACGGATCCCTCACCGGCGCGGGCGGCGGAGGCGGAGGCGGCGCGACCGGGATCGGCGCGAGGGTCACGGCGTCGACGACGGTCTGACCGACCTCGATCGCGACCAGGCGCTCGTGCGGCTCGTAGCCGGGGGCGACGACCTTCACGCGATGGGTGCCGGGCGACAGCTCGGCCTCCCAGGTCCCCTCGCCGACCTTCTTGTCGTCGACGTAGATCGTGCCCTTCTTGCCGAAGGTCTCGACGCGCAGGCGCCCGCGCAGCGCGGTGGCCTCGAGGGTGACGGTGCCGTCGACCTTGGCGACGATCTCGACCATCTTGCGTGGCGAGGCCAGGCCTTCGCCGCGCAGCTCGACGATGTGCGCGCCCGGCGAGAGCTCCACCGTCGCGGGCGCGGGGCCGCGATCGATGTCGTCGATCCACACGTTGACCGCGGCGCCGCTCTTCTCGTTGACGATGAGCTTGCCGGTCTTGATGTCCTTCGTGAGCTTCGCGTCGATCGACAGCGCCTGCGTCGCGAGGACCTTCACCTGCTGATCGAAGGCCTCGTACCCCGTCTTGGTCACCCGCACGAGGTGCGGCCCGACGTCGACGCGCACGGGCGCGGGCAACGGCGTGGTCCCGACGTCGCGACCGTCGACCGTGACCGTGGCCCCGGGCTCGTTCACCTCGAAGCTGATGGTGCCGGTGACGCTCTCGAGGTCCTTGATCGCCTTCTTCACCGCGGCGAGCTCGCCGGGCGCGAGCTGCGAACCGTGCTTGGCGAGGAGCGTCTCGTAGGCGGCGTAGGCGTCGGCGAAGCGTTTCAGATCGCGCTGGCACTGCGCGACGTTCCGCAGCGCGCCCGGGCGGGGAACGATCTTGTACGACTGCTCGAACTCTACGAGAGCGGCCTCGTAGAGCTTCTCTTTGTAGAGCTTGAGGCCGATGTCGAAATGCTTGCGCGCCTCGACCTCTTCCGGCGCGGCGGACGGGGACGGAGGAGCAGGCGGAGGCGGCGCGGCCGCGGACACCGAAGCGGACGCGGCGGGCGTCGCCTTGGGCGCGGGCGTCGGCTTGGCCGCGAGCGGCAGGGCGATCGAGGACGCCAGCGCGAAGACTGCGAGGCGTCGCCCGTCGAACACGGCGCGATCCTACTCGCCCGGCGGTCGCTCCGAAAGCAGTCCGAGCGTCCGCCGCGGGCATCTCCGCCCGCGCGCCAGCGCGGAGACGTGCTTCGATTGTCCGCTCGAGTCGCTAGAAGTTGTCGGACAAGCCCGTGCCGCCGAATTGATCGTCGCCCGGCGGCTTCGGCGGCGTCGTGGCGCTCGTCGACGGGGCAGTGGCGACCGGGGGCTTGCCGGGAGGCGGCGGCTTCACGATCGGCTTCGCGCCGGGCTTACCGGAAGCGCTCGCGGAAGCGGCCGCCTTGTCGCTCGGGGCGCTCGCCGCGGGAGCGCTCGAGGTGGGCGTCGCGCTGACCGAAGGCGCGGGCTCGGTCGCCGAGGGCGGCGGCACGACCGGCTCCGTGGTCGCGAACGTCGTGGTCGGCGACGGCGGCGGGCTCGATGATTGCGGCTGCGCAAGGGGATTGCCGTTCACCAGGACGAACGCGGCGCCGGCGGCGACGGCGCCGAGCAGCAGCACCGCGGCGATCGCGCCCGCCGACGACTTGCGCGGCGCGATGACCTCTTCGTCCGGGTGCCCGGGTTCGATCGGCTCGTGCGCGCCGGTCTTCACGGCGACGCCGGTGACCGTCGCCGGGGGCTGCACCGCGAGGCGACGCTCGCTGGCCCGCTCGGCGTGCTCCTTCGAGTAGCTCGGCATCGCCGGCGCCGTCGCCGCGCTCGTGGCCCGCGACACCACCGGCGGACCACCGGGAGGGATCACCACGACCGAAGCGGGCACCTGGACCGGATCGTTGGACCCTGTCGTGCGGCGCATCAGGGCGAGCGGCGCGTGCGACGGGTGGCGGTTCGCTCCCTCGAGCGCGCGCCCCGCGTCTGCGAGCTTCTTGGCGAACGCGCCGCAGTCGGGGATGCGCTTGTCGACGTCGTGCTCGAGCGCCTGCTCGATGATCGCCACGATCGTCGGCGGCACCCACGGCGCGACCTCGCCGAGCGGCGGCGGCTTCCGCAGCACGATGGCGAAGATCGTCTGTTCGTAGTTCTCGAGCAGCTCGTAGGCCTGCTTGCCCGAGACCATCTCGTAGAGCACCGCCCCGAGGGCCCACACGTCGGCGCGGTGATCGATGGGAAAGCCCTGCGCCTGCTCGGGCGACATGTACTGCGGCGTGCCGACCGCGGAGCCGTGGCGGGTGATCGCCTTGCCGCCTTCGCGGGGCTCCTCGACGAGCAGCTTGGAGATGCCGAAGTCGACGAGCTTCACGACGGTGGAGCCGTCGTCTCGCTCCGCGAGGAAGATGTTCCCCGGCTTCAGATCGCGGTGGATGACGCCCGCGGCGTGCGCCTTGGCGAGGCCGCGCGCGGACTGCCAGGCGATGTCGGCCGCGACGGGGACGTCGAGGAGCTTCTCGCGTTCGAGCCGGGTGGCGAGGTCCTCGCCGACGAGGAACTCCATGACCATGTACAGGCCGAACGTCGGGTCCTCGCCGACGTCGAAGACCTGCACCACGTGGTCGCTCTCGACCCGGCTGGCCGCGCGCCCCTCGCGGCGGAACCGCTGCGCGATCTCCTCGGCGCGCGAGTGCTCGGTCTCGAGCAGCTTGATGGCGACGCGCTTGCCGATCTCGACGTGCACGCCCTCGTACACCGAGCCCATGCCGCCGCGGCCGATGAGGCGCTTGACCTCGTATTTCCCGGCGAGAACGGCGCCGAGCGGGGACGGGGCGGACATTCGGCCCTGAGTCTACCGCACGTTCGCGATGCGGGCCGCGACCGCCTCCGCCTGGCGGACGCAATCACCGAGACCCACACCGTCGTACGCGCTGCCCAGGACGTGCACGCCCGGCACACCCTCGACCGCTCTCTGCAGCCGCTGCATACGCGACGGGTGGCCGACGCGCGGCTGCGGGCTCGCTCGCCTGAACCGCGCGACGTGCACGAGCTTCGGATCGACGGTGACGTGCAGGGTCGTCCGGACCTCGCGCGTGGCGCGCGCGATCAGATCTTCGTCGGTGCGGTCGACGTCGGCTTCGCCGAAGAAGATGCGCATGAGCGCGTCGCCCTCGGGCGCGCGGAACGGCCACTTGCTCGACACCCACGTGGACGCGAGCGGCTCGCCGGGCGCCTTCTTCGGCACGAGGTAGCCCGTCGCGTCGAGCGGATGGGGGACGTCCTTCTTCGCGTAGGCGAGGAACACCGTCGCGGCCGACGAGTAGCCGATGTCGGCGAGCTCCCGACCGAGCTCCTCCGAGATGGGCGAGAGCAGCCGGGAGGCGATGTGCGCGGGGCCGGCGACGACCACGTGCTCGGCGCGAATGGCCGGGCCGGCGCCGTGACGGACGACGTAGTGGGCGCCCTCGCGCTCGATGGACTCGACGCGCGCGCCGGTCACGACCGCAGCGCCGAGGCGCGCGGCCAGGGTGTCGATCAGCTCGCCGACGCCGCCACGCAGCGAGAGGAACGGCGCCGGCTTGGGCGCGCCGGGCTTCGCGTGCGCCTTCGCCTTGTGCGCCATCGCGAGCGCGCCGCGGATCAGGCCGCCCTGCTTCTCGAGGGCGGCGAGCTGCGGGAACGAGCCGAGGAGGCTCAACGTCGAGACGTCGCCGGTGAACAGACCGCCGAGCAGCGGCGCGGCGATCTGATCGAGCACCTCACGCCCGAGCCGCCGCTCGATGAAGTCGCCGAGCGCCTCGTCCTCGTCGCTCGACCTCTTGCCGTAGCCGACGGGCAGGACGAGATCTAGCGCCGCGCGCATCTTGCCGCGCCACGAGAGCAGCGGCGTGGTGGCCAGCGGCATGATGCGCGTGGGGATGCCGAGCATCATGCCGTCGGGGAACGGGACCAGCCGCGCGTCGTCCATGCGCACGTAGACCCGGCGATTCTCCGGGATGGTCTCGATGAGGCGATCGCCGAGGCCGAGCGCGCAGCACAGCGCCGTCGCGTGCGGTTTGTTCGCCACCCATGAGTCGGGGCCCTCGTCGATGAGGAAGCCGTCGCGGCTCGACGTCCGGACGTTGCCGCCGAGCCGCGGCTCGGCTTCGAGCACCTTCGCCTCGATGCGATGGGTGGTGCTCAGCGCGTGAGCCGTGGCCAGCCCGGAGATCCCGCCGCCGACGACCACCGCCTTCACGACCTGCCCGGATGTTTGCTCGGCCACGGCACGTCGTTAGGACGTCCGCGCGCCACACGCAACCGGCGGCAACCCGCGCAGTGCATGCGCCCGTACGCAGCCGCAGCGCCGCGAGATCGACGCGGTTCGAGCGTCGCGCGCGGGCGCGCCCGTTGCAGCCCTTCCGTGAGATGCCATGTCCGATGACGATGCAGTAGGTCAGTACGGGTTCAACCCCGGCGACGGCAGCAGCTCGCGACGCCGACGGTCCTTCTCGATCCGGCGCTCGACGCCGGGCGTGTACCGGTCGATGCCGAGCAGCGCGTTCATCGGGCAGAAGCGCGTGATGGCGGTGAACATCAACTCGGCGCTGACGATCCCGAGCGGGATGCGAGAGCGGCCGAGCTCCGGGACCAGCAGCGCGGCGGCGCCGGCTGCGACGCTGCCCGCGAAGCGGAGTTTGCGCTCGGTCGGCCCGACGTTCTTGGAGATCCTCATCGAGAGAGTCCTTTCGGCGAGATGGACTCTCCGATGCCGGGCGCCTCGCGCCGCATCGCGACGGGACCGCCCCGCGGGACCTCGCCGCGGCAGCGCGCGCCGCACTACCCGCCGTACTACTCTGCCTGGCGATGGACGATTTCTCCGAGATGCTCAACGCCAACGTCGATGGGTGGAGCGCCGCGATGGGATTGCGGTTCGTGCGCGCGACCGCCGACGAGGTCGTCGCCGAGTGGACGATCGGTCGGGAGCACCGTCAGGCGTACGGCATCGTGCACGGCGGGGTGTACTCCGGCGTCATCGAGACCCTCGCCTCGGTCGGCGCGGCGCTCAACGCGCTGAAGGACGGCCGCTCGGTCGTGGGCCTCGAGAACAGCACGTCGTTCCTCCACGCCGTGCGCGAGGGGACGCTGCGCGCCACGGCGACGCCGGTGGTCCGCGGTCGTCGCACGCACGTCTGGGAGGCGCGCGTCGAGGACGAGCGCGGGCGGCTCGTCGCCACCGGGCGCGTGCGCCTGCTGTGCCTCGAGGCCGAGACGAGCCTCGCCGGCAAGAAGGTCGGCATCGACTGACGCTGCGCGAATCGCGCGCTCTCGACCTTCGACCTTCGACCCCTCTCACATCGGCGGCTTGATCCAGAGGTCGACGTTGCGATGCTCCGGGCCGCCGCCGCTGCCGCCGCCGCCCGACCACCCGGACGTGTAGTCGATCGTGCTGCGCGTGCGCCCGAGCTTCGCCGCCGCGCTCGCCGTCGACCAGTCGACGTCGACGACCGTCGCGCGGATGCGCGCCCACCCCGCCCCTTCGTCGAACACCTCGAGGACGCGCAGCTGCTGCGGCCAGTCGGCGATCGCCGAGGTGGCGATCTCCCAGAAGCCCTTGGTCGGGTCCTTGCTGCTGAAGCGGAAGTTGGTCTTGTGCTGGTGCTCGTGGCCGACGAGGCTCGCGATGACGTTCGGGTATCCGGCGACGAAGTCGATGAACTCCTGCGCGGTGAGCGCGCCGACGCGCGGCCGCCCGAACGTGCCCGCGTCGAGGGTGATCCGATCGGTCCCGTGGTGGGCGGCGAGGATGACCCACTTGCCGTCGGCGCGCGCCTTGTCGAGCGCCGGCTTGAACACCGCGTCGAGCTCGCTCTTGTAGACGATGCCCTCGTCGCCGCCGACCGGCGCGGTCGAGTCCCAGACGAACACGCGCAGCTTGCTGCCGAAGTCGAACGTGTAGTGCGCGCGACCGCTCTTCACCTGCTCGGCGCCGATGCCGTGCCCCACCGGGCCGGGGCCGCCGGTCTTCTCGGCCACGCGCCTCAGGATCTCGGCGCCGGTGAGCACCTGTCGCTTCGAGTCGGCCTCGACCTTGCCGGTCACCACGGGCGCGCCCGCCTTCGTGTAGTCGCGCGTCCCGCTCGACGACATGGTGCCGACCGCCGCCGCCGCCTGCGCGTTCATGACGCCCTTCTCGTCGAGGATCGCCACGTTGCCCTGGACGAGCACGTCGTGGTTCCCGTTGACCCAGTACCAGGGCATCTTCGCGCCTTCGGCGTCGAACACGTCCTTGCCGTCGTTGGCCGGCCCCGCGATCGGATCGTTCGATGATGCCGAGTCGCACTTGAGGCCCTTCTGGCCGTCGAGGATCGAGAGCACCCAATCGAGCTCGTTCGACTGGGCGCTGTCGATGTTGTCGCCGCCGAGCAGGAGGAAGTCGAGCGGCGCCTTGGCGTGGATCGCGTTGATCGTGCGCACCGCCTCGTCGGCCAGCGCGCACAGCTCCCCCTCCTGCGCGCGCGAAGCCGAGCGGAACGCGTCGATCGGGGCGTCGAACGCGGCGAGCCGGTTCGGGCTCTCGTCATCGGCCAGCTGCAGGTCGGCGAGGTGCGCGAACCGGGCGATTCGCCGCGAGCAGGTGCCGGAGGGCGGCGTCACGCCGTTGGGCGCGCGCACCACCCACGACTCGCCGGACGCCTCCTTGGTGGCGCCGAAGCCGTCCTTCTCGAGCTGATCGCGCACGGCGGGATCGGCCGCGGGCCCCTTGCCGAGCGCCAAGGCGCCGTCGTCGTCCTTGCGCGGCAGCGAGGTGACGAAGGTCTTGTCGGCCGTCGAGGGGAACCGCGCCGGCTCGTCGCAGGCCGTGGCGTCGGCATCGAGGCCCGCGTCGGAGCCGGCGGACGTCGCGGGCGAGTCGGGGTCGGAGCTCGAGCACGCGGCCGACAGGAGCGACAGGAGAAGGAGGGGGGTGACGAGGGCCAGGGATGACAGGCGCACGGGGCGCCAAGGTTGGCACAAACCGCCGTGAGGCGCTCGGCCAGACCGCGCGTACCATGACCGAACATGTCGGCCCCCGACCCCCGCCGCGTGAGCGCGGCGTCCAAGCGATTCCAGGTCTTCTTCGACGAGCTGCGCCAGGCGTTCGTCGAGCGCGACGATCTCCTGGTGCAGGTGGCGCTGGCCCTCCTGGCCAAGGAGCACGTGCTCATGACCGGGCCGCCCGGCACGGCGAAGAGCCAGGTCGCCTCAGCCGTACTCCGGCGCATCATCGACGAGCGGACGGGACAGCCGAGCCTGTACGCGCGGCAATTCACCGAGAGCACGGTGCAGACGGATCTGGTCGGGCCCATCGACTTCAAGACGTTGATGGACACCGGGCGCACCGAGCACTTCACCGATCAGGGCATCCTCGGCGCCGCGCACGCCTTCCTCGACGAGGTGTTCGACGGTCGCGACATGCTGCTGCGCGCGGCGCTCAACGTCCTCCACGAGCGCGAGCTGAAGGAGGGCACCAAGGTGACCCGCGGGCAGATCGAGTGCGCGATGATGACCTCCAACCGGTATCTCGCCGAGATCCTCGAGGGGTCGCGCGACACGCTGCTCGCGTTCGTCGACCGCATCGCGTTCGTCGCGTTCATGCCGCGCACCTTCGCCGATCCGAAGAACCTCGCGACCGTCCTCCGCCGGCACGTCGGCGGCGTGGGCGGCGCGCCGCTCGTGCAGCCGCTCACCGTGCAGGATCTCGACGCGTTGCAGGCCACCGTCGACGCGGTGCACGTCTCCGACGCGGCCTGCGACGCCATCGCCGGCTTCCTCGAGGACCTCGAGCTGGAGCTGTCGGCGGCGGCGAAGGCCGATCCGACGTTCATCCCCACGCGCTACGTCTCCACCCGCACCGCGGTCCGCTGCGGCCGCGTGCTCCGCGCGATCGTGGTCTTCGACCGGATCTTCACCTCGCCCGAGCGTCCGCTCGAGGTGCGGCCCGACGATTTCCGCTGGCTGCGCCTCCACCTGCTCCTCTCGGGGCCGAGCCGCGAGGCCATCGACAAGCTGCTCGCGCGCGAGACCGATCCCCGCGAGCGGCGGCAGCTCGCCATCGTGCGCACCGAGCGCGACGCCTTCGATCGCTGCCTCGCCAAGGTCCCGCGCTTCGAGCCCGCGCCGCGGGTGCCCACTCCGGAGGTCGCCATCCTCGAGCGACAGGCGACGACCGCGCTCCGGTCGGCCGATCCGAGCAAGCTCGTGAGCTCGGTGCAGGCGCTCGCGCCGCTCGCCACCGGCGGCGGCCCCCTCGCCGATCGCGCGGCGTCGCTCGTCAAGCAGATGGCCGACACCCTGGCGTCGCAGGCGATCCGCGCCGGCCTCACCGCCAAGGGACGCGACGGCGAGCTCGCGGGCGCGGCCTCGAGCCTCGAGCAGCTCGCCGGCCGGCTCGACGAGTCGGCGCGGCCCGAGTCGCGCGAGGCGCGCGCGCTCGCGCGGTGGCTCCGAGGCCGGGCGATCGCGCTGCTCGACGAGGCGGCCGCCTTCGAGCCCGGCTCGCAGGCCGCCGATGTCGTGGCCCTCGTGCAGGAGAAGCGCGGCGACCGGCCCGACGACGTCGCGGCGCGCATCGCGCGACGCATCGACGTGGTGGAGTCGCTCGCGACCACGCGGCGCAGGCTCGACGCCGCGGGCGCCGACGTGGCCGATCCCGCCGCCGCGCAGAAGACGTGGCAGCTCGCGGTCGATCGACTGGAGGAGGACGTCGCCGCGCTGCTCGACGCAGGGTTCCGTCGGAGCGTCGCGCAGGTGTTGTCGCGCACCGGCCCGCAGCACGTCGAGCAGGTCGTCACCGGCCTGACCGCGGAGCTCGCCGGGCTCGACGAGCTCGGCAGGCGCATCGCCGCGCTCACCGGCTCCGGCGCACCCTCGAGGCTGAAGGATCGCGTGGTCGGTCCGCGCATCGGCGCGCTGCTCGGCGCCGTGTTCGACGCGATCGACGCGAGCGATCGCGCGACGCTCGAGGCAAAGGTCGACGCGCTCCACGCCTCGTTGACGAAGGGCGGCCTCGGCGGCGCGATCGCGCCGGAGCAGTGGCTCGAGTGGTCGGCGCGCGCCATCGTGCGCTCCGATCGCGGCGCCCCGGCGCCGAGCGCCGCCGCGCCGACCTACGACGGCTATCAGGCGCTGCGGGCCGCCGAGCAGCGCACGCCCATCGCGCTGGCGCTGCTCGAGATCGCGCTCCGCGTGGCGCCGCCGACGAGCGACTCCGCGAAGGAGGTCGAGCGCGCGGTGCTGGAGCTCCTCGGGCGCATCCCCGACGCGCTGCGCAGCGAGGCGGCCGAGGTCGATCTCGCGCGCGTCACCCGTGCGGTGCAACACCTCGAGGAGTGGTGGTCTTCGCTGCGCGGCCCCGACGCGGAGATCGCCGTCGAGGGGGAGACGCGCCCGCTCGAGGAGGAGGCGGCCCCGCGCCTCTCCGCCATCGTCGCCTCGCGCATCCTCGATGTGGTGCGCGACGATCGCGCGCTCCTGCGCTTCGCGCTCGAGGCGCGGATCATCGGCGAGACGTTCGCGAGCCACGCCGCGCACGCGACCGCCCTCCGCGACCGCATCGACCAGCTGCAGCGCGACGTCCGAGCGCACGTGTCGGCGCTCTCGCGCGCCGCCGGCGATCGCGCGTGGAGCCACGTGCTCGCCACGCGAAGGCCTCGCGAGCGATGACCGAGTCTCGAGGAGCGCCCCGACTGGAGCGCCGGCTCGCCGATCTCGAGCAGCGCATCGAGCTGCTGGTGCTCGATCCGGCCTCGGTGCGCGCGCCGTGGACGCGGCTCGTCCGCCCGCTGCTGCGCACCATCGGCTGGCGTCCGACGACCGAGACCAAGGCCGTGCGCGAGCTCCTCGCGCTGGTCGATCGGGTGCGCGAGGGCGAGCACGTCGAGGCCGAGGCCGAGATCGAGCGCGCGATCGACGAGCTCGAAGGCAACGTCGGCTCGGTCGAGCGGGCGTGCGTGGTCAACGGGCGGATCGGCACGGCCCACGCCGCGTGGCTGCGTCGTCTGTTCGAGGTGGTGGTCCGCGCCGTGCGCGCGCTCGAGCGCGGGGATCCCTCCCTGCGCCGCGTCGTCGCCGACACCGATCCGACGCGCCTGCTGCCGCCGTTGGAGCCGAAGCTCGCGGAGGCGGCCGACGCCCCCCGGATCGAGCCGGCGGTCGTGCACCCGGTCGGCGACGCCACCACCGAGGCGGCGCTCGAGCCGCCGGACGACGCGCGGCTCGTCGAGCTGCAGCTCGCGGCGGTCGACCACCTCCTCGACGCCGCGCGCGACGAGCGGGCCTTCTTGTCGCGCCGTCGCCGGCTGCTCGAGGCCGCGCGGCAGGTTCTGCTCGAGAGCGCCGCGGCCGTGCCGCTCGATCCGCAGGGGCTCGAGGCGCGGCGCGAGGCGATCGCGCGCGAGATCGTGCGCATCGATCGCTTCGAGGCCGCGGGCGTTGCCCCTGACGTCGCGCTGCTGCACCAGGCGCGCGCGGCGCTCGCCCGCGGTGATCGCGATCGGCTGTACGCGACGCTGGTCGCGCTCGACGGCGCCGCCTCCGACGCGGCCGACGACGATCAGGCGCGGCGGACGCAGCGAGCCGTGCGCGCGCTCCGTGGCGCCGCCCGCTTCGACGATCCCGCGGTGGACCTCGCGTCGGTCGAGCGCTCCGGCCGCGAGGCGTTCGGCCCGGCGATCCTCGAGCGGGTGACCGCAGGCTACGCGCAGGCGCGCCGGAACCAGGCCCAAGAGATCGCGAAGGTGCCGCCGGCCTACCAGCACCTCGCGCACGGCTACTTCGACGGGAGCTGCGAGGCGCAGACGATCCGGGCGGCGCTCGCGGTCGACGGCGCGTTCGAGGTCGGGGGCACGCTCAGCCCGGTGCGGGTGATCGAGGTGGAGACGCGCGCGCGCGCGGTGTCGTGGCCGACGCCCGAGCTGCGGCTGCTGCAGGCGCGGAACATCGGCGACGTCGCGGCGGCGGTGATCGAGGATCCGCGCACGATCCTCCTCGACCTCGCCACCGGGCGACTCCTGACGCGGACGTTCGTGCACCACGAGCGCATCGAGCGCAAGCGCACGCGGCTGATCGGCGAGGTCCGCGTGTACGTGCTCGACGGCTCCACCTCGATGATCGGGCACCGCGCGCGCATGCGCGACGCGATCCTCGTCGCCGAGCTCTCGACGATCCTCCGCCGCTTCGAGAGCGCGCGCCGTTCGACGCGTGTCACCCTGTTCTACCGGTACTTCGACCTCGAGCTCGGGCCGATCACGCGCGTCGACGATCCGAAGACCGCGCTCGACGCGGTCCACGACGTGGTCGGCTCGATCCGCGTCGGCGGCACCAACATCGAGGACGCGCTGGTCTCCAGCATGCAGCAGATCCACGAGGCGCGCGCCGAGGATCCCGATCTCGCCCGCGCGCAGATCGTGCTGGTGACCGACGGTCAGGCGCCGATGAACGAGCAGCGTGTCGCCGCCGCGCGCGCCGCGCTCGGCGACCTCGCGGTCAGCGTGAGCGTCATCGCGCTCGGCGAGGAGAACCCGGCGCTCCGCGCGATGGTGGCGCGGCAACGTGCCAGGGGAGACCGCGCCTTCTATCACTTCATCCCCGACGCGGCGCTGCGCAGCGTCGTGGCGGGCAAGATCGATCGCGGCGGCGCCCTCCACGTCCCCTTCGACGACGCCGCGGGTCCGGAGCTCGCCCACGAGCTGAAGGGTCAGCTGGAGGAGCTGCTCGACGAGCTCGTCGATCTCGACCGCAAGCGTGACCTCGAGGCGATCGAGCGCGCGGAGGCGGAGCTGCGCGCCGCGGGCGAGCTCGGCGTCTCGCTCGACGGCGAGGCGGCGCGCCGCGAGGCGATCACGCGCGACGTCCGGTCGGTCGACCGGAGGTTCGCGCGCTGGTTCCCGAAGCTCGACGTCGATCCGAGCGCGCTCGCCGGCGGAGAGGGCGGGCGCGACGGCGACGTCGACGCGGCCTACGTAGTGCTCGCCACCGTGGCCGAGGTCGTCTCGGTCGTCGGAGGCACGCCGCTCGCGCGCCGCGCGGAGGCGATCGACGTGCTCGAGCGCGTGCTGCCGGACGCCGGTCTCTCGCCGGCGCGCTACCAGCGCGTGCTCGCCGAGCATCCCGCGGCGCTCGCCGGCGCGCTAGGGGCGGTGCACGCCGCGATCGCGCCCGTCGCTTCGTGAGGGACGCGAAGCGCGCGAGCGATGATCGAGCCAGGGACCGGATGCGTCGGCGGTGCTACGTTCACGTCGGTGATCGTCCGCTCCACGCCGGCCCTTGCCCTCTCCGTCGCGCTCCTCGGGTGTGGTGGCGAGGACATCACGGCCGACAAGACCGACTCGGGCGTCGACGACGGCACGCGGCTCGTGGTCGGCGTCGGCGGCAAGTGCCTCGACGCCAACGGCACCACGCCGACCGACGGCGCGCTGACGATCCTCTGGTCGTGCCACGGTGGGTCGAACCAGCGCTGGCGCCTCGACCCGGTGACCAGCGAGATCCGCGGCTACTCCGGCAAGTGCCTCGACGTGGCCGGCGCCGGCGGCGAGGGCGCGTCGGTCATCCTCTACGGCTGCCACGGCGGCGCAAACCAGAAGTGGACGCACGACCCCGCGACCGGCCAGAGCAAGGGGCTCGGCGGCCTCTGCCTCGACGTCGAGGGCGGCCA
>JACPFM010000107.1 GCA_016182965.1 Deltaproteobacteria bacterium
GCCACTTGCGAACCGTCTTCTCCTGCACGTGCAACGTGCGCGCGATCGCGGCGTTGCTCAGCCGGCGCGACGCCAGCAGCACGATCGAAGCACGCTCGACGAGCGCCGCCCCCGCACGGCGCGCACGAACAACCGCCTCCAGCTCGCGCCGGAGCGGTGCACGCAGCTTGAGGGGATGCGCCCACGGACCCTCCACTCCGCCGGGCCCAGCACTCGACCGAACCGGTTAATTCCCGAGGGCCGGCGAATCCATGTCAGATCCCGGCACGAACTTCTGGCGGTGCGTACTAGTTCGCTAGATTCCGCAGCCACAGCAGCGCGCACGCGCCCGCGCTCGCGCACGCTGCCCTGCGGACGGCCGAGTTTTCGGCTTCCGCGCACTCCCCGCCTTTCCCGCGCACAGCGCGAGAAGCCTGCGAAGCAGCCTTACGACGCGACCAGCGTGACGCCCAGCACGCGACGGACGCGGCTGATCACCGCGATGGGGCATCTTGCGATCACGCGTGAGCGGCGCAGCGAGGCCATCACTGAGCCAGAGTGCGGGACCACGAGGCCATCAACCTGCCGGCTCGGGGACAGCCTGTCGTGTGTCGTGTTGGCACTCCTGCGACACTATCGGTCGGATCCGGGCCTGCAACGCGTCGCGTCGTCGAGCGCTGCTGCGACACTATGTTGCCCACGCAAAAACTGCCGATGCATCGCGCTTGCGGCTGGCATGGAACGGCGTAGAGTCCGCCGCATGGCAAACGGTTCAACTCGGCTCGCTGCCTCGATGTTCACACTGATCTTCTCGACCGTAGGCCTGCAAGTGGCCAACGAAAGGTCTGCGTCTGCGGTGATCGTAAATAGTAATATCCCGGTCACTCCTGTAATACGGACCACCGTCAGTCTCGGGCCGGGAACCCACACAATACGGACGAAGAACCTTACAGGGACGGTTCCAGATCCTGTTATGTACGTCTGGGGTGCCCGCTATTCCTCGTGGTGGTATATTGGCGACGGCCATGTCGCCTGGAGCGATGACAGCACCGATTTGAACTCGGTGGTCACCTTCACTATTCCCCCAGAGGGCTTCCTGACCACGTACACCGTTATCGTGTACGCATACTCAGAGCCCAGGGCCGGGCTCGCGGACATCGAAGTTGATGGAACAACGATCCTCACGCAAGCGCCCTTCGAGGGGCGACGCATGGTAGTGCCAACTGGCGACTTTCATTACGAGACCGCGATTGCCGCGGCTGAGTCGAGGTATACAGATACGTATATATATAGCTTCAGCACCGCCTACGGCGGCGAACTGACTGCCTTCGATGACGACGGCGGCGTCGGGTTCAACTCGCGAATTGTTGGAGACCCGTACTTTAAGCCCGCAGGCATGGTTTTGGTTGGTGCCTACACCCAAGTGGGCCCGTGGCTGGGCAAGGTCAACTTGTACGCCAACGACTACAAGAGTGATTTCGACGGTGACGGTCTCGGGTCTAATCTTGAGGCTGAACTGGGCCTGTGCGACTCCACGGCAACCAGTCCAGCTTGTAACGCGCCTCAGTATTGTGCAGAACTGAATCAGCCCATCCCCGATCCTGAGCTTATTAAGCGCTGCTTGGTTGATCGGGATCGTGATGGGATCACAGACGGATGGGAGGTCTTCGGAGTTGAGAGCCCAATGGAGCCCGGCAACCCGCAGCATCTACCCGCATTTGGAGCCGATCCGGCACGCAAGGATGTGTTTGTCGAAGTCGACTACTCAAGCTTGGCTACGACGAAGTTGCAGCAGAGCGACGTTGAGTGGGCGGCCAACCGTGTCAATCCAACCGTTGACGTCTCGGCCGTAATGCATCATATCGGTAACGGTGCGCGATTGCACGTTGACACGGGCAACACTTGTCCGACTGCGCCGACCCTGTGCGGCGACTGGGGAGGCTCGTCCTCGGTGACGGGAACCAATTACGAAGTTCTGGCCGACACGGACATGGGACCTGCGCGACGTGGTCTCTTCAGATATGCTTATGCGTCGGAGGCCGCAACGGGCCAAGCCGTACTTAGCGGCGATCGTATGGTCTTCGGTCCACCGGATGCTGCCGGAATGAACGCCTTCGTTCACGAGCTCGGCCATTCAATAGGTGCGGATCACCACGGGGACGACACGTGGGGTGCCGCGAATTGCAAACCCCACTACAACAGCATCATGAACTACGGTGGAAATTGGGATACGTATTCGACAGCGCCGAATCCGGAGGTGTTCGATCCGTCGCGAATGGTCGAGGACGGCACGTACGTCGGCTACGGGTTTACGCCCTCGCACCTCGATCGAGTGGTGTCCGGGTATACTGACGTGTATTGGTGGCACTTCGGTTACGACCCTGCGACAAAGTCCGTTGACTGGAATCTCGACGCCAACGTGTCGACAGGTGTCCTTCGAGCATCGCCTGTCGTCAATCAAGCACATTTTGATTGCGGAGCGCACATTGGAAAGCAACAGGAGTTGGTAGCCTCGGCGGGCGTAACGGACGCTCGCGTTACCCGCGTTGGTGATCGCCTGTACGCCTTCTGGCTGGATATGGCCGGCAAGCTCTATTACGTCCATGGAACCGTGGCCGGACCCGACGCTCATGGGTCCTGTACTCAGCCGAATGGTGACCTGCTTGGGGACCCGACGCAATGCATGCTGTGGTCGTCGCCGCTTTATCTGGCCGCGCCTTCAAGCCTCAACAAGTCGTTTTCAATCGCTGGTTGGGAGCAGGGCTCCGACAAGGGCGTGCTCGTGGCTTGGCGAGGACCGGCTGACAATTTGCGGACAACCTATGCCGCCGTCGACTCGGTTACCGGCGACTTGTTGTCGTCCGGCTGGACTGAGCACGGTGTCTTTGCGGCTAACCCGGAAGTGTCGGTAATGCACGTAAACGATAGCGCTGGGATTCCGTATAAGTCTGTCGGTATGGTCGTCGCGAGTGGCGGTGTGTACGTGTCGTCGATCACGGCGACGCCGAAGACCGGCACAGGTTGGTCTGCATTTGAGCCACTTCTCGATAATGGTGGATTGAGCCTGGAGGCGTCGACTCTGCGACCGGCGATCGTTCCGTGGCCGGATCCCAATTCCTCAGCCGGCGCCTTCTCGGGCGCATGCGGGATCTTCCCTGATTCGTCCGCACGAGTGCGGCTGCGCTGCCTCGACCGTGCAACGAATCGGTGGCAACTCGTAACGAGCTGCTTCTTGGCAACCGACGGAGGTCTCTGCCTAGCAGGCACGTATGTGCGGGTCTCGGCCGCCCCTAATCTAGTGTTCCATCAGCCGCGAAAGGCGGATGGTTCACCTATTTCGGAGAACACTGGTGTTTTCTGGGCGGTCTTGCCGATTGCAGGTGAAGAAGGCGCCAAGGTGTTCCGGACGCTCCAGAAGAGCTCGAGCGTTGATCCGGCATCAGGCAGCATTGCCTTCCGACCGTTGGATGGGGTCCCGACCGGTCCGCTCGGCGCGAACATGTTCCTGTACGAGGACCGTGAGTTGTCCGCCATGAAGGGGGTCTTTGGTTCGAGTGATCACGGGACCGAGAAGCTGTGGTTTGCTCCATTTGCGGACGGGACCTACGGTGCACAGCTTGCGTCGGGAAATGACTTCGCCTTGTTCGAACGACGCATCTGCGTTGGCTTGCGAGCGCGCTTTGGTGATGCGCCCTCGAAGTGCGGCAACCCATTCCCGAACACATTGTGAGGCAACATGCGTGCGTTGCTGTTCCTTGGCGCGATCCTCGTGACCTTTGGGCTGTCATGTTCACAGGAGAGCGACGAATCGCGTCGGATGGACGCCTCAGGACTCTGGACGCCTGAGGCCGGTTCCGACGTCTGTCCTGCTGAGCAGCCGCCGGACTTGGCGCCCTGCAACCACCCGGGTGTTCTTTGTGTTGAGGACTGCGCCAGTGGCGCGATTGTGCCGTGGGGAGCGTACTGCGATCGGATGCGCTCTGTTTGGTCAACGTTTCGCCCTGGCTGCGATTACTAAGGAGAGGTGCCTTCGATGAATGCGACACAATTTGCCGTTAGACTCCTTGCTGTGATTCCGGTAGTCATCGTGGCCTGTGGTCGGCCCTCCGAGTCCGAGGTGGCGCTTGATCGGGCGACTGCATCGGTTACAGCTGCGCCTGCTGACCATTCAAAGGCTGCGAGTGGACTTGCCGCGAGCCCCAAGTCAAGGACCGCCCTGGCATGCAAGGGTGCGGTGCCGGCGAGACCTGGAACGGAATTGCCCTCCCAATTGACCGGGACTGGACGCTTGCAACCGGGGTTGAAGCGTGCCGGCAAGGACCGCTTGAGTACTGGTCCTACCGCCGCGCACGTCTTTCAGAAGCCGACGCCCGCCGAAGTGGCCGCCTCAGCGGACTATGTGGCGAAGCTGAAAGAAGTCCGCGCGGCTGGCGGCACGGAGCAGGACATTCAGGCGAAGCTCGTCGCACTGAAGACGCGCCTGCTGCCTCTCCGATGATGGATCTGGATCGAGCGGCGTACCACGATCTCAACGTACTGTACCGCTCCGCGCTCGACACGCTCGCCAAGCGCCGAGCCGCCCCTGCTGCAGCTGGAGGGCCTCCAAACCGCCGCGCTACGCCGAGGTCTCGCGAGACGCAGCGCAGCTCTTTATCGTCTATCGTCGACGACCATTCCTTCGGGCCAGAGGCGCACGTGATCGCCAGGCTCAAGGGCCCACCCGATCGCTAGCGTCATCGGGCTGACCGCCGCCGGCTGACAGGCACGACGGCCATCTGCTCGATCCGACGATCAACCTCACACTCCTTAGCAGGGTCTGGCCGTCGACGCCACGACCTACCTCATCGCACCGCACGCACGACGTAACATCGGACGCATGAAGTTCGAGCACCAGGAGCTGCCGGATCTCGAGCTCCTGAAGATCGAGGCGTCGGAGCCGGGGCTCGCAGCGCAGATGGACCGTGGCGCTGCGAGCAAAGCCGCTGTCGCGGAACCACCTGATCTCGCTCGACATCGGGTGGCCGGCAGGGGCCCGCTGCTGCGCTGATCACGTTCCGCAGCCGGCGTCGCCGCACGAGGATCGCCATGGTCCTCACTGAATTTGGGTGACGCCGCTCCCGCCGAAGCCGCGGAGATCCTCGGCACTCCCGGGTGTGCACGCGGCGACGTGAGCTGCGCGGTTGCGAGTGACGAGGCGGCCGCAGATACCGGTCGTCGGCGAGCGGTTGTTGTGCGATCGCTGCCGCCTCGCCCACGCCAAGGTCACAGCCGTCGACCCGTCGAACGACGACAACAAATACGAGTGGGAGGACCGCGCGTTCGGATACGTGCTCGTCAAGGCCCGCCGTAAGTGTCAGGACTTCGGGCGGCCGCGCTGGCTCACCGCCGGCAACCTGTGGAAACGGAAGTGTGGGACGTGCTTCCGGGACGGGGCGTCGTGAGGCCGACGATCGCGGAATCGCTGGCCGGCCGCGCTGATCGGCGACAGCCCAGCGGTCCCGGTGGAGGTCGTCGGCCTGCGAAAGTCGGGCTAGCGGGCCCTTCGTCAACCGCCCGCCATGCGGCCGGTACTCGATTCACTTAGGCCGATCAGTCACCGGCACTGTCGTGCCCTCGGCGCTCCACTGCCAGTTGTCGAGGAGGATCGCGGACTGGAGCAGCCAGTCGCTCGTGTTCCAGATCATGAACGAGATCTCGATCTCCTCGCCTGGCACCACGCTGGCGCGGGTCTGCAGCCACGACGTCGCGCCGTGCTGGTCGTCACCGGAGCCGTCGTCGTAGCCGGTGCCCTTCAGCTCGGCGCGCCCCATCGGGCAGGCGTACTTGATGCCGCCGGTCGACGACGTTCCCGGGGTGCAGACCTGGAAGAAGTCGCTGTTGACGTTGATCGGGTTGCCCTTGGTGTCGAACGAGATGTTGCCGCCCCACTTCGCGTCGAGCGGCGCCTTCGACTTGAGGATTGCCACGTAGGTGTCGTTGTACGGGCTGCACGAGTACTCGATGTACTCGGACGTGTAGAAGTCGAAGTCGAAGGTGAACGACTTCGCGTTCGTCGGCACGCGCACCGTGAGCTTGAGCACCACCGAGTCGTTCGCCGTCTTGTTGAGGGGCGCGGGACACCCGGCGGTGTTGCGCGGCCAGCCGGGCGGCGGCGTGGTCTTGTTCGGCGTGTTGCTGGTCAGCAGGATGTTGAGCGGCTTCATGTACCCCGTCTGCCCCGGCGTGCGCGCGCTGCCGGTCGAGAGGACCACCATGTTCTTGCCGCCGCGCGGCTTCACCGCGGTGCCCCACTGCTGCTGGAGCCCGAACTGCCGCGCCGCGGGCAGCTTGCTGTCGTCGGTCGTCGTCAGCTTCGCCGACACGACGCCCCAGGTCTTGTCCTTGCCCGTCGCCCCCGCCTTCGCGACGCGGCAGAGGCCGAGGCCGCGCGCGAAGTCCATCGCGTTCGTCGAGGTGAGCACGAGCGACTCGTCGCACTGCTCCTCGTCGTCGACCTTGCCGTTGCAGTCGTTGTCGACGCCGTCGCCCGGCACGTCGTAGGCGCCCGGGTTGATCAGCGGGTTGCCGTCGTGGCAGTCGTCGGCGAACAGGTAGCCGTCGCCGTCGTTGTCCTTGAAGGGATCGAGCGTGCTCGGATCGACGTCGCCGAAGCCGCCGGGATCGCCGTCGAGGTTGAAGCCGCCGCCGTCGTCTCCGGCGGGGGTACCGCCTCCGTCTTTCGAGTTCGCCGCAGAGCAGCCGATCGACAGCACGAACAGCAACCAAGCCAACGAGCGAACGCGCATCACACCGCCTCCGTCAGGATGCGGCAGTGTAGCGCGGTTCAGGGCCTGCGCCGCGGTTGTCTCACCTTGGCGAGCAGCTCGTCGATGCGGACGCCCTCGATGGTCAGACCCTCGAGCTTCGCGTCTTCGATCACGGCGCCCGAGAGATCCACGTTGCGCAGGCGGGCCCCCGCGAGATTCGCGTCGTCGATGACCGCGCTGGAAAGATCCACGTTGGTCAGAGTGGCGCCGCGGAGATCGGCGTCGTCGATCGTCGCGCCGCTCATCGCCACGTTGTGGAGGCGGGCGGTGGAGAGATCGGCGTCGTCGATGGTGACCGACTTCATGGTCACGTCGTGGAACGTGGCGCGCGACAGATCGACGTCGTCGAAGCGCGATCCGCGCAGCGTCTCGCCCTCGTGCACGAGAGCGCCAGTCTCCTTCGACGGCGCCGCGGCGCCCCTCTTCGGAGCGCGCTTCTTCGCGACGGCCTTCTTGCGTGCGGTGGCCATCACTTCGGACGGTCGGTGACCGGACCGGTCGTCGGCTTGGCGTCCCAGCGCCAGTTGTCGAGCAGGACCGTCGAATCGAGGATGTTGTCGCCGGTGTCCCAGATCATGAACTGCAGCGTGATCTCCTCGCCGGGGATGACGGGCGCCTTCGTCTCGAGCCAGGACGTCGCGCCGTTCTGCTTCGGATCGCTGTCCCAGAAGCCGGTGCCCTCGAGCTCGCTCGTGCCCTTCGGGCAGGAGAAGTACTTCGTCTTGCCGATCGGCCCGTGCGTTCCCGGAGTGCACGCCTCGAAGAAGCCGGAGTTCACGTTGACCGGGCTGCCCTTGCTGTCGAACGAGATGTTCTTCGCGTACTTCGGGTCGAGCGGCTTCTTGCTGTCGAGGATGGCGACGAACGTGTCGTTGTAGCTCGAGCAGACGAACTTCGAGTACTCCGAGGAGTAGAAGTTGAAATCGAACTGGAAGCTGTTCGCGTTCGTGGGGACGCGGATCTTCAGCTTCAGGTTGACGCTGTCGTTGGCCGTCCTGATGAACGGCTCGGGGCAGCCGGCGGCGTTCTTCGGGTGGCCGGCGGGAGGCGTCACCTTGTTGCCAAAGTTCTGGAAAGACGGCGAGCGCGGCCCGATGAACTCGGGGTAATCGGGCGTGCGCGCGGTGCCGCTCGACAGCACGACCATGTTCTTGCCCGCGCGGGGCGCGAGGGGGCCGAACTTCTTGAGGATGCCGTGCTGTACGTTCTGACCGGCGAGCAGCGGCGAGCCGTCGGCGCGGACCAGCTGCGCGCTGATGACGCCCCAGGTCCTCTCCTTGCCGACGGCGCCGGCCTTGGCCTGGCGACAGAGTCCGAGCGCGCGCGCGAAGTCGAGCGGGTTGGTCGACTTGTAGTGGTTCAAGTCGGTGACCGTGTCGCAGCTGTCGGGCTCGTCGACGGTGCCGTCGCAGTTGTTGTCGACGGTGTCGCCGGGGACCTCGTACGCGCCCGGGTTGACCTCTTTGTTGCCGTCGTTGCAGTCGTCTTTGAACAGGTAGCCGTCGCCGTCGTTGTCGGCCTCGGGATCGATCGGCGTCACGTCGGAGTTGACCTCGAGCTCCCACGCGTCGCCGGCGGAGGGATCGAAGCCGCCGCCGTCGGGGTCGACCCCGGTCTCGCTCGGATCGGGCCCGTTGCCCGGTGACTTGTCGGCGCCGGCGGAGCAGGCGGTGGCGAAAGCGAGCGCGACGATGAGCGGTGCGGCCAGGGACTTCACGAGCAACCTCCGAACGACGATGCGGGCGAAACCGAAGTGCGGGCGAGCGCGACTTTGACCGTGGAGACCTGCCCGACGGCGGTCATGCGCGGAGCCCCCGAGGGTTAGCCGAAAAAGCCACGTCGGGCCAGCGGCGTCGCGCGGTCTCGGGGCGCTCCGGACGGACGCCCTTGCGCCCGCCCGGGCGCGAGGCAAAGGGAGGCCCGTGTCGCGGGTGTCGCGGGTGTCGCGGGTGAAAACGTTCTCGGCGCTCTGCGCGATCGTCCTCGCGGCGTTCGCGGCCTGCGGTCGCGCTTCGTCCCCCGGCGACGAACGACCGGCAGGAGCGGCCTCCGCGGCGCCCGTCGTCAGTTATGCCGCGGCGGCCGATGCGTCACCCGAAGCCGACGCCGCCGACGCATACGACGCGGCCGACGCCGTTCCAAGAGCGAGCAAGCTGCTCCTCGGCGCGCGCGGCCAGATCGTCCACGTCTATGCCGAGCCGCGCCCCGGCTCGCTGAAGCTCGGCTACCTGCGCGCCGGCGCGATCGTCGAGCGCGACGAGAAGCCCTCGGCCGATCAGGGGTGCTCGAAGGGCTGGTACGGCATCCGCCCCAAGGGGTTCGTGTGCGTCGGCGATCACGCCACGCTCGACGTCGCCGATCCCGTCGTGCGGGCGGCGTCGCGTCGCCCCGATCGCACCGCGCCGCTCCCGTACGCCTACGCCATCGCGCGCAACACGCTCGGGCCGTTCTACGGGCGCATCCCGACCAAGGCCGAGGCGCTGCGCCTCGAACCGGACCTCGAGCAGCACCTCAAGTGGGCGCCCAAGGCGTACGCCGCCGCGATCGCCGACGCCGGCCCGGAGTTCGACGCCTCGATCCGGGTCGAGGGCGAGTCGAGCGCCGTCTGGCTCGACGGTCCGCCCGACTTCCTCCGTGACGGCAAGACGGTCCCCAACGTCAGCGGTCTCGTCAAGGGCACGAAGGCGCTCTGGGCAGGTCGTCCGAAGACCAAGGAGGGCTTCGCGATCGTCGCGTCGTTCCTCAGCGGTCCCGGCGGGACCGATCCCACCGGCGGTCCCGACGATCGCCGCTGGGACCTCACGACCGACTACCTGCTCTTGCCGCACGATCGCATGCGGGAGGTCCGTCCGTCGGCGTTCCGCGGCGTCGTGCTCGACGACGCCACCTCGCTCCCGGTCGCCTTCGTGCGGCCGAGGCACCGCACGACGAAGATGTGGCTCGGCGAGAGCAAGAGCGAGATCCTCCTCGCGCGCACGGCGGTGCCGCTCGACGGCCAGCAGAAGCGCATCTCCGGCGTCGACTGGCTGGGCACCAAGGACGGCGCGTGGGTGAAGGCCGACGACGTCCTGCGGATCGACGTCCCCAAGTCGTGGCCCGCGTTCGCCAACAAGGGCGAGAAGTGGATCGACATCTCCGTCGCGCGGCAGTCGCTCGTCGCCTACGAGGGGCAGAAGCCGATCTACGCGACGCTGGTCTCCACCGGGCGCGACGGGCTCGGCGATCCCGACAGCAGCTTCGCCACGGTGCGCGGCGTGTATCGCGTCCACACCAAGCACGTCACCACGACGATGGACTCCACCGAGTCGGGCGAGGCGTTCAGCCTGCGCGACGTGCCCTTCGTGCAGTACTTCGAGACAGGCTACGCCCTGCACGGCGCGTACTGGCACGACGGGTTCGGCGAGCCGCGCAGCCACGGGTGCGTGAACCTGCCGGAGTGGGATGCGATGTGGCTGTTCCAGTGGACGGGCCCCGACGTGCCCGAGACGTGGCACGCCGCGATGGCGCGGCCGATGTCGACGGGGACGCCGATCTGGATCCACCCGTGACGGGGCGACGCGTTTGCAAGACAGCTCCAGCGGGCGATGATGGTGCGATGAGGCGCCTCGGCTCGCTCTCCGTCTTCGTCCTCTTCTTCGTGACGGGCACCGCGGCGTGCGGCGGCGACGATCCCGCGCCGAGCGCCGGTCCGAGCGACGCCGAGGGCGAGGTCGACGAAGAGGACGGCGCGCTGCCCAAGTGCGAGCTCGCGGTCAGCAAGGGGCCGTGGGTGGTCGCGGTCGACGGCACCACCGCGAAGGTGCGCTGGGAGTCGTGTCGCTCGGGCGGCGGCGCGCTCACCTTCGCGCCCGAGGCCGGCGGCGCGAGCACGCGCCAAGGCAGCGCGGTGAGCCAGGCCATCGTCACGACCAACAACGAGGTGCCCTTCCGGCGCACCGGCGACTGGGCCGGCACCTACTTCATGCACGAGGTCGCGCTGAAGGACCTCGCGCCGTCGACCTGCTACGCGTACGCGCTCGAGCAGGACACCACGGCCAAGGGGCGCTTCTGCACCGCGCGTCCGAGCGGCGAGTCGTTCACCTTCGCGACGATCGGCGACACCAACCCGGGGCTCGGCGACCTCACCGTGCTTCAGGACACCATCTACGGCAAGAAGCCCGAGCTCACCGTCCACATGGGCGACATCCAGTACTACTCGTCCGGGCTCGAGAGCTACGGCACGTGGATGGAGCTCATGCGCCCGATGCTCCGCGGCGCCGCGTTCTTCCCGGCGATCGGCAACCACGAGTTCGAGAAGCCGCTCGAGCGCGAGGAGTACGTCGAGCGGTTCTGGGGCAACCCCGGCTTCGACGGCAACAGCGACTACTACCGGCTGCAGTGGGGCGGGGTCTGGTTCTTCGCGTTGAACACCGAGATCGAGATGGGCGACGGATCGCCGCAGATGAAGTGGTTCGCCGAGAAGCTCGACGACGCCACCAAGAAGCCCGGCTACCGCTTCGCCGTCGTGTACTTCCACCGCCCGTTCGTGACGTGCGGCGATACGGATCAGAAGGACGCCCTCCGGAAGCTCTATCAGCCGCTCTTCACGAAGTACGCGGTCAAGCTCGTCGTCGCGGGGCACGTGCACGGCTACGAACGGTTCGAGTTCGACGACGTCACGTGGCTGACCTCCGGCGGCGGCGGCGCGAAGCTCTCGAAGATGGACGCGAACGTCTCGCGACCGGAGTGCGTCGACCGCAAGGCTTCGGGCGCCTTCTGGAACGCGACGCTGATCACGGTGAAGCCCGGCGAGATCGCGGGCGTCACGTACGACGCGAAGGGTGCGCTGCGCGACAGCTTCACGCGCGTGGTCCCGTAGCGCATTCCCTGCCGTAGTACGCAATCTGCGCGCGACCGCCGCGCCGCGGATCGCGACGGCGCGCGTCGATCCTGCGACGGACGTGGCACACGCGGTGCTCCTCCGCGAGCACGTGGGGGCCCAGGTCATGTCGCTTCCACGCCCCATGCGCTCGTCGACGCTGCTCCTCGCGCTCTCGCTCGCGGGCTGGAGCGGCGCTGCCGCCGCCGACACGACGACCGCGGCTCCGAACGGCTCAGCCGCGCACGCAAGCGCCGGCGCAGACGCGCACAGCACGGTCACTGGAGGCACCTCAGGTCACGCAGCACTACCGGAGGGGACGTTCCTCGCCGACGACGGCCTGCGATCGTTCCGCAGCACGTACGAGACGTGGACCCGCCCCGGCCGTCGCGACCCGAAGTACCTCCGCGCCGCGCTCGAGATGGGCGCCATCCTCGCGGTGGGCACCGCGTACTACTGGATACGTCCCGAGATCAACAAGCAGGACTGGGACTTCCCCGACTACCAGACGCGGATGCAGAACTTCAGGCCGACGTTCGACACGAACCTGCACGTGACGAACAACGTCCTCCACCCCGGCGCGGGCAGCCTCTACTACGCCTTCGCGCGCCTGAACGGGCTGAACGTCCCGGCGGCGATCGGCTACGCGCTCGCCTCGGGCGCCGCGTTCGAGTTCTTCCTCGAGTGGCTCGAGAAGGCTTCGTACAACGATCTGATCATGACGCCGATGGCGGGCATCCCCGCCGGCGAGTTCTTCGTCCACCTCGGCGACTACTTCAACAGCGCGCCGCGCGGCGGCCGGTGGACGCACAAGGCGACGAGCGCGGTGCTCGGCTGGGAGCACCACATCCACGCGGCGAAGTTCGATCCGGCGACCCGCGTGATGCCGCCGGACTCGCTCGGCTTCAGCTCGTACTACTGGCACCGCTTCCACACGCTGATCGGCTACTCGCGCACCGCCAACGACGACAAGGAGTCGGCCGGGCAGTACGACCTCGCGCTCGACGCCGAGATCGTCTCGATCCCCGGGTTCCTCCGGCCGGGGCGGTTCGCGATCACGTTCACCGACGGCGACTTCACCGAGGGGCGCGCGCGCTTCTCGGTGTCCGATCGCCACCGGCTCTCGACCGATCTGTTCTTCGCGGCGAGCCTCTACGGCCGCTACAAGCAGGACATCGCCCTGGTCGACGGCAAGCCGATCGGGCGCGGCTCCATGCTGGCGATCGATCTCGCCGCGCGCTTCTCCGAGCGCCGCTTCACCGGGCGCAACGACGGCTATGCCATGGCCCACCTGTTCGGTCCGTCGTTCAAGCTGTTCGGCGTGTACGGCGACCTCGTCGCGCGGATCGAGGGCGCGACCCACCCCGACTTCGCGCCGATGTACTCGCTCGCGTTCCAGGAGTGGAAGGCGCAGTTCGGCGAGGAGGGGGCCAAGAGCGCGCTTCGCCAGCAGGGCTTCTACTACGCGTTCGGCTGGTCGGGCCGGCTGCGGGGGCTGATCACCTGGCGGTCTCTGGAGCTCGGGTCACGCGCGTTTCTCGGTTACTACGGCTCGATCGAGGGCGGCGATCGCTTCCCCGACAAGGTCACGCGTGACCAGCGCCAGACCGATCTGGCCGTCGAGCTCGAGTCGTGGATCGGCGTGACCGCCCCGAAGCTCCCCCTCCACCTGCGCGCCTACGTCGAGCATTTCGGTCGCCGGAGCACGATGGCTCCGGTGACCGTCACGCGCTGGGACCGTCGCTATGGCCTCCTCTTCGGCGCACACTTCTAGTCGGCTTCTTCGCGCCCGCTCTCGTTCGACCTTCGACCCTCCACCTTCGGGAGGTCCGCCCGTGATCCGATGGCTCTCGATCGCCGCGCCGTCCACGCTTCGGCCGCCTCTTCTCCTCGGCGCCGCGCTCGTCGGCACCGCGCTGCTCGGGTGCGCGCCGCTCGCGGAGATGCGGCCCGCGTCGGGGATGATGCCGGGGCGATCGGCCGAGATGGGCGCGGGCATGGTGCGGCTTTCGCCGCGGCAGTACGTCGAGGAGTCTCCCGCGAACACCGGGATGATGTGGTTCAGCGCCGACGCCTCGCGCGTGGTGAACCTGTCGGTGATCTCCGCGTTCGACGTCAACGCACTCGCGCTCGGCCTCGCGCTGCGGGTCAACGCACTCAAGTACGATCGCTTCGCGGGCGGCGTCGAGGCGCAGGCCGGCTACGGGTGGGTGGCCCTCACGCTGCCGTTCGCCGCGCGCCTGTTCGATCAGACGTGGGTGTACTCGAGCCCTCGCTTCGGCACGCTGGGCCGCGACCTATCGTTCGGCGCTCCCGTCGGTCTCAGCGTACGGGTATGGAACGGGTTTGCCCTGCGCGGCGAGGTCCAGACCAGTTGGCAGGACTTCAAATACTACAACCGGCGCCTGCACACCGCGCTCGGTGTCGCGTATCAGTGGTGACGACGCGAGCTGCTTCCACGGCTTGGCGACCTCGAGGTGCGCGATCACCGGCAGGTGATCGGAGGCGCCGATGGTCTTCACGTACGCGTTCAGCGACGCCATGTGGCCGTCGAACAGGATGTGATCGATCGTCTGCGTGAACTGCCCGCCGACCGACTTGTGACGCCAGGTGAACTGGCCGGGCCGATAGAGCGGCAGCGCGTTCTGGAAGCCGCGCGCCTCGAGGTACTCGACCGCGGCGCCGTCGACGCCTTCGTTGAAGTCGCCGAGCACCACGACCGGCATCTCGCCCGTGTTCTTCCCCGAGTAGGTGGCGATCTCGGTGCGGTGATCGTCGGCGATCGCGGCGATCGACTGCAGGTTCTCGACCCCGCGGCCCTGCGGCGCGCGCAGGTGCACGACGAGCACCTCGAGCGCGCCGGCCGGCGTGCTCACCCACACGTGCCACGCGGGGTGCCACCCGTTGATGCCCGGCGTGAGCCCGCGATCGGTGATCGGGTACGTCGAGAGGAACCCGAGGCCCGCTGAGCCCGACGGGTAGAACAGCATGTTCGGGTAGCGCTCCTTGTAGCGCGCGCGGATCACCGGCTCGGCGACCGGCGTGACCTCCTGCAGCGCGATGATGTCGGCGTCGAGCTGCCCGATCGCGTCGACCGTCTTGGGGTCGGCCGCCTTCTGATCGAAGACGTTGTAGGTCGCGATCTTGAAGTGGAAGACGCCGGGCGTCGGTTCGCGCGGAGTCAGCGGGCGCTCGCCGCATCCCGTCAGGCACATCACGCTCGCCGCAACGAACCCCCAGAGCGTCGCACTCATCGAGCGGGCAGCCTAGCGGCCTGAATCGTTCGAGCAACGTGTGTGCGTGTGCGTGTACGGCCGCGCTCAGGGCGGCGGCGTCGGCAAATCGGAGCGTTTGATGCGCACGTCGCCGAGCGGGAAGTAGCTCTCGAACCCGGCGACGCGGACGAGCACGCGCTCCTCCTCGGGAGGGTCGGCGATCTCGCCGGGCTTGGCCGCGCCGCCGATCATCACCGTGACCTTCAGGCCCGGTCCCATGGCGAGACCCCGCAGATCCTTGCGTTTGGTCGCCACCTTGGCGCCCTTCTTGGCGAGCGGCTGCACCACGACCGCGCCGCCCGCGCCCTCGGAGAGCACGAGCGACGGCGTCAGCAGATCGCTGCCCGGCGCGATGGGCGCGAGCACGCGCGCACCGACGAGCACCTCCGGCAGGGTGATGCGCGTGTCCCACGTGCGCGCCTCGGCCTCGGGGATCAGCGCCTTGATCGAGCCGATGCGCGCGAGCGCGTCGCCCTCGCCGGTGCCGACTGCGAGCAGCGTCGCGTCGCCTGCCTTGCCCTTGGCCACCGCGACGAAGGGCACGCCGTTCGCCATCACGGTGCCGTCGCTCGCCGTGGGCGCGTCGACGCGGCGCGCCTTGGGGGAGCCGAAGGTCCAGTAGCGGACGGGCGGGTCGAGCAGCTGTCCGCCCTGGAGTTTGTCGAACACCAGCTTGATGCCGGCGATGGCGTCGCTGCGCTTGGAGAGCTCGCTCGCGACCTCCGGGGGAAGCTGCGAGGGATCGATCGAGCCCTCGAACGCGTCGCGCTTGTCGCCGACGACGGCGGTGATGCTCTTCTTCAGGACGATCGCCGTGAGCGTCTCGTCGAGCCACTTCTTCCAGCGCGCGGTGAGGTCGATGCGGCGCTTCTTGAGGGCGGCGCCTTCGGCGTCCTTCTCGGTGACGATGCGGTTGAACGCACGCGCGTAGTCCCACGCGTTCTCGGCGCGCTTGACGTCCTGATCGAGCTTCACGAGCAGGCAGCGCTTGTGCTCGCGAAGGACCGCGCTCTTGGTCTCGTCGTACGCCTCGTCGATCTCGCGGTCGTCGGAGGTGTAGGGGGCGACCTTCGCCAGCGCGCCCGCGGCGGCCGGCTCGTCGCAAGCTTCGGCGCCCTCGAGCGCCTGCTCGAGGAGCTTGCGCACCCCGAGACGGAGCGCCGTCTTGCCGGCGGCGAACTTCGGGTACTTGTTGAACACCGCGATCAGCTCGTCGGCGTCGCCCTTCTTCTTCGCTCGTTCGAGCGCGCGCTTCGCCTCTCCCTCGCTCGGCTGCTCGGCCACCGGCGCCGCGGGCGCCTTGGCCGGTTCGGGCGCGGGGCACCCGTTGGCGAGCAGCGGCGCGACGACGGCGACCAGGGTGAGACGGCGCAGCATGGACATGGGAAGAGCGACGCGACACATAGCACGTGATAACGAGGTGAGAGAGATGTCGACCTCCACGCCGCGCCCGCCGAGCGACAGCCGTCCGGAACGAACCCTCAGCGCGTTCCGCCCGGTGCCCCGCACCGGCGTCATCTACGTCACCAGCGAGGCCGCGCGCCTCGGGTTCTCCCCCACCAGTCCAGATTGGTGCAACCTCGGTCAGGGGCAGCCCGAGACGGGGGGGCTGCCCGGCGCGCCGCCGCGCCTCGAGGCGGTGCCCATCGCCCCCGACGACCAGGAGTACGCGCCGGTCGCGGGCCTCTGGGAGCTGCGCGAGGCGATCGCCGATCTGTACAACCGTCTCTATCGGCGCGGCATGCCGTCGCGATACAGCGCCGAGAACGTCTCGGTGTCCGGCGGCGGGCGCGCGGCGCTCACGCGCGCGGCCGCCTCGCTCGGGCAGATCAACCTCGGGCACTTCCTCCCCGACTACACCGCCTACGAGGAGCTGCTCGACATCTTCGGCAACTTCCACGCGATCCCCATCCTCCTCGAGCCGGACAAGGCCTACGCGTTCTCGGTCGGCGATCTGCGGCGCGAGATCCTCGGGCGCGGCCTCAGCGCGGTGCTCCTCTCGAACCCGTGCAACCCGACGGGCAAGCACGTGCGGGGCGAGGACCTCGCCGCGTGGGTGCGCACGGCGAACGAGCTCGACTGCTCGCTGCTGCTCGACGAGTTCTACTCGCACTACGTCTACGGCATCGAGGGCGACGACGACGGCACGGTGACGCCCGATCGCGCCGGCGCGGCGCTCGAGAGCGCGGCGCGCTACGTCGAGGACGTCGATCGCGATCCGGTGCTGGTGTTCGACGGGCTGACCAAGAACTGGCGCTACCCCGGCTGGCGCGTGACCTGGACGGTCGGCCCGAAGTCGGTCATCGACGCGGTCGCGAGCGCCGGCTCGTTCCTCGACGGCGGCGGCAGCAAGCCGATGCAGCGCGCCGCGGTGGCCCTGATGAACCCCGATCACGTGCGCAGCGAGACGGCGGCCCTGCACAAGGTGTTCGCGCGCAAGCGCCGCAAGATGATCGATCGCCTGAAGAAGATGGGCGTCCTCATCGACGCCGAGCCGGAGGGCACGTTCTACGTCTGGGGCTCGGTCGCAGAGCTCCCCGCGCCGCTCGCCGATGGCCACCTCTTCTTCCGCGCGGCGCTCGCCGAGAAGGTGATCACCGTCCCCGGCGAGTTCTTCGACGTGAACCCCGGCAAGCGCCGCGGCGGGCGTCCGTCACGCTTCCGGCACTACATCCGGTTCTCGTTCGGTCCGGCCGAGGAGGTGCTCGATCGGGCGCTCGATCGGCTCGAGGCGATGATCGCGCGCTATCGCTGACCGAGCCCCTCAGAACCGCAGCACCCGCGTGGTCGCGCGGGCGGCGAGGGGCGCCGACCCGCTCCCCTCCTCGCACGCCAACAGCAGCGATCGCTTCCCGGTCACCATCACGAACGGACACCGGTCCCCGAGGAACGACGCCGCGTCGCCGGTGAGCGCGAAGGGCAGCGCGCCCGAGGGGAACACCAGCGGCACGCCCTTGTCGCGCACGATCGGCCCGTCGCCGCGCACGCGGAACGGCGTGTAGTCGAACGACTCGCGCCAGCCCTTCGTCGGGCCGTCGAGCCAGCGCGTCGCCACGCCCTTGCCCGTCAGCGTCGCCACGATCGCCGGCCCGGACATCGTCGCGACCAACGTGATGTCCTGCACCGGCGCCGGCGCGTCGATGTCCTCGTCGGTCAGCTGTCCGTCCGCGTCCACCAAGACGAGCCCGAACAGCTGCGCCACGCTCGAGACCTTCGGTCCGGAGTTCGTCAGGAGCCAGAGCCCGCCCGACGCGCGCGGCAGCGCGACGAACCGCGCGCCGCCGAGGGCGCCGTAGTTGCGCTCCGAGCCGGCGATCGACGTCCACGTCGCGACCGTGCCCTGCTTCGGATCGAGCGTGGTCGTCCACAGCCGCGCCGCGCGATCGACCGGCGGCACGTATACGGCACGGACCGTCGACGACCTGCCGCCGCTCTGCATCAGCCCGACGAGCCCGGAGGGCTGCGCGCCCTTCGGCGGCCCCAGCGCGACGAACGCGCCGGCGCGCGGCCCGGTGGCGATGAGGGCGCGGCCGTCGCGGAGGGCGAGCACCCACTCACCGGCCGCGCGGGCGGCGCGCGGCAGCGGCGCGCGCGACCAGTCGAGCAGACCGATCTGCTTCGGGTCGATCGGCAGGGCGGCGCGGTCCTTGACGTTGCCGTCGAGGCCGAGGCGGAGCGCGTGCGTCGCGCCGGCGTCGACGACGATCGCGAGGCCCTCGTCGCCGTCGACGTCGGCGAACGCGAGGCGCTGCGGGGGCGGTCCGATCCACGGCGTGGGCAGGACCGGCCCCATGTGCTCGCCGTCGATGCGCGCGATCGTGGGCAGCGGTCCGAGCGAGGTGCGCGTCGACAACAGGGCGTGCGCGCCGTAGCCGTCCATCACCACCCGCACCTCGTCGAACGAGCCGCCGGCGGGCGGCGAGAACCCGAGCGGCGTCGGCACGATCTTGATGCCGGGGCCGATGCGCAGCAGCTTCGTCGAGGTGAGGCCGATGGTGCCGATCACGTCGGCGCCCAGCGCGACGTCGCCGCCCGGCGGCGCGAGGAACAAGCCGCCGCCGTACGGATCGAGGTTGTCCCCCTTGCGCACGAAGCGGAACATCTCGAAGCCCTCGTGTGTGCTCGCGAGCACCGCGCAGGCTCCGAGCTCCACGACCACGTCGAGCGCGTGCGCCTCGAACGACGGGCGGGTGAGCCGCCGCGCGGGCGACGCCGGCTCGCCGCTCGGGAAGAACCGCCGCACGTAGATGCCCGGCTTCGGCGCGGCGCGCTCGGCGGCGGTGGTGCCCGGCGCCTCCTTCGCGTCGGGGACGTCGTCGGCGTCCCACGCGAGGAGGACCTTGTCTTCTTCGTTCGTCGCGCGCGGGGAGCGCGACGCGGTGGTCGTCGCCGACGGGCGACCGCGCGCGATCACCCTGGCGGCCGTGTCGAGGAACCCGTTGACGCGGTGCAGGCGCGCGAAGGTGATCGCGTCGCCGTCGCGTCCGAGCACGGCGACGTGCGCCTTCAACGGTACGAACGACGCGACGCGTCCGAGCTTCGAGGGCGCGTTGGCGATCGGCGTGATCCGCGGCGCCGCTGCGCTCCCCGTCGACGGCTGTGGTGCATCGACGCGCACCACGCGGGTGCCGCCCGCGGTCGAGCTCACGCCGAACCAGGCGATCTCGCCGTCGTTGATCGCGAACGGCGGGGCGTCGTCGTCGAACGCGGTCGCCACCACGGCCGGCGCCGACCACGTCGGCGATTTCACCTTCGTCGACTGCGCACGGACGATCCACCCGGCGCGCGTGCGCGCGAACGCGAACACGTGCGTGCGCGACGTCGCGACGGCCGTGGGCAGCGGCAGAGGCCACTCGGTGGCGGCGCCGCCGACGAGCGATGTCGCAGGGGTCGCCGTCGGCTGCGGCGCCGGATCGAGCGGTTTGGCCGGCCCGATCGGCCCGACGATCTCGGTCGAGGCGCTCGACGGCTCGCTCTCGACCAGGTTCGGGTCGATCTTCGTGACGGTGACCTTGGTCTCGCCGGTGCGCCCGGTCGGGGTCGGCGCCTCGGCCGGTTGGGCGTTCGGTCCGCACGCTTGTCCGCACGCCAGGAACACGACCGTCGCGAGCGCGAGCAGGGAGCGAGTCGACACCCGCGAATGATACCGGGGCTCGGCTGCGCGGTGGGGGCCAAGGTGGTCCTCGTTGGAACGCATCGTGCTCGGCGTTCCGTCGTGAGCAAGCTGCGTGCACTCGAGAAAGTCACGACGCGGCCGCCGGCTCATGCCGGAGGTCCGCGCCTGCCCCGTCAGTCTGGCGAAGAACGACGTGCGCGCCTTCGCGACGGCCGCTGCCCCGTTCACGGTCGCGTGTTCGACCTTCAACACCACGACACGATAGGGACGGTCGTCGGCACCTGCACCCGCGGCGGCTGCGAGGTCTACGCGGTGGTCGAGGAGGGCGTCTGGAAGCTGCCGCCTGCGTTGGTGGAGCTCGTCGAGGACAACCACCTCGACGACGCCGAGGCTTTGATGACCTTGGCGCGCTGCCTCGGCCGCGCCGAACGGCGCGTGTCCGAAGGCCTGCGCGCGATGATCTCGCAGGAGCTGTCGCTCTTCGCCAAGGCCTGGCTGCAGGAGCGCGAAGACGGCCGACCGTCGCGAGCCTAGAGCACCGAACGGTTTGAATCCGTCGCGAAACACGTGAGGTTGCGTGAGATTCGCGTCGCACGGACCGGAGGGCGACGCAGGCGTACTGGCAGTACGTCGAGGAGACCGGAGGGAGTACGACGCGAAGATCGCGCACGTCAGTCGTCAGCCGAGACCGAGGCCGAGACCGAGACCGACGCCGGCCTGACGGCTGAGAACATGCGAAACGATCGGATCGGCGCGGTTCCGAGGTCGAAGGTCGAGGGTCGAAGCGAGAGCCCATTTCCAAGGAACCAGGGGCTCCGCCCCTGGTTCGACCTTCGACTTTTTTCGACCTTCGACCAAGCTCGACGAAAGCTTCACGCGCTCTGACACGTCATGACTGACGACTGACGACTGACGACTCAACGGGCGTGGCGCTCGAAGAACCCGAGGATCGTCTCCGTCGCGTCGAGGTCCTGACTGCCGCCGTAGCCGAAGGACTTCGGCCCGCCCGGCCAGGTGTGCGCCGCCTTCTCGTCGCGACACAGCGTGACCTCCACGTCGTCGGTGCACGCCGAGTTGCGCACGCACTTCGCGGCGCCGCGCGCGTAGACCTCCTCGGCGGCGCCGGCCGCGCAGCCGAGGGCGCGCGTCCAGGTGTCGACGGTGAAGGCGACCGAGCTCCACTTCTTGCTCGAGTTCCCGGCGAACGGGACGATGCCGTCGGCCTTGCCGTGGATCTGCAGCACCGACACGGCCCGCTTCGGCTCGCAGCGCTCGATGCCGAGCGTGCCGGCGACCGAGGCGACCGCGGTGAACACATCGGACGCCTCGCACCCGAGCCGGTGGGCGAGGAACCCGCCGTTGGAGAAGCCGGTCGCGTACACGCGCGCCGGATCGACGCACGCGGCGCGCGCCAGCGCGGCGACGATCTCGCGCGCGAGGCCCACGTCGTCGACCTTGCTCTCGGCGGCGAGGCCGCAGCAGGCGCCCGCGTCGAAGCTCTTGTTGAAGCCGATCGGGCGCGCCACCACCCACCCGCGCTTGAGGGCGGCGGTGGCGATGCGCGTCGTGCCCTCCAGCTGATCCGGATCGCCGCCCCAGCCGTGGAACGCGAGCACCAGCGGCCGCAGGCCGAAGCCCTCGGGCACGTCGAGCACGAACGAGCGCGTGGTGCCGCGGTGCTCGATCTCGTGCTGCCCGGAGGCGAGGGTGGGCACGCACGTCGAGAACGGCGCCGCTTCGATGAGCGTTGGCGGATCGGGCGGCCGCACGACGACGTACGACGGCGAAGGCTCGCGCGCGACGTTCCGCGCGACCGCGCGCGGGAGCCGCTCGCACGCGATCGCGCTCGAGAGCACCCCGAAGATCATCGCCCACCACCGCATGGTGGCGAATCGATCGCAGGGATCGTGCGGTCGGGCCAAGCTCATGGCGAGCCGATCGACAGTCGACCCATCAGCACGCGCCCGTCTTCGTGGACCGCCCACACGCGCGCGCCGGAAGCGGCGAGCGCGAGCAGGCCGCTGCCCCGCAGCGCGCGCTCGGAGTGGACGATCTGGAAGGCGCCGGACTCGCTCCGTCGCATCGCGAGACCGGGCGCGAAGCCCCACACCTGACCGTCGGGCAGGGCCACCAGCGCCTCGATGCGCGCCGGCGGCCGCTCGTCGATCGTGCGCGCGCCGCGCGCGTCGATGGTGGCGGTGCCTTCGGCGCCGGCGACCAGCAGGTGGCCATCGGCGTCGAACGCCAGCACGTCGGCCGACCCGCCCGGCAACGGCGGCAGCGCGGCGACGCGGCCGAACCGATCGATCGATCCGAGGAACGCCTCGTCGCCGCGCCGGTCCGGCGTGGAGCCCGCCGCGACGAGCACCTCCTCCTCGCCGAGGGCGCCGAGGGTGCCGAGGGCGAGGGCGCGCACGCGCGTCTGGCCGAGCCGCGCGAACGGAGACGCGGCGCGGCCGTGCAGGCGGAGGATCACCGACTCGCCGTGCGCCGCCCACACCGCGAGGAACGACGTGCCGAGCGGGTGACCGGCGAGCGCCGTCGCCGACTTGATCGCGAAGGGCAGCCGGAACGAGAAGGCCCCGCCGCCGCCCGGCAGCACCTCGATCTCGCCGTCGGCGCGCGCGACGACGAAGGTGCCGGCGCCGCCGTGAAGCACGCCGACCGTCGCGCGATCGCTCGGCCGCGCCGGCAGCTCGGTCCAGCCGCCGGGGCTCGCTCCCGGATCCCACAGGCAGAGCGCGCGCTCGGTCGTCGCGAGGACGGCGCCGTCGGAGCGCACCGCGGCCGCGAGCAGCTTCGCCGGGGCGGCCTTCGAGACCGTCCACTCCCACCGACGCACCAGCCGCTCGGCGACGCGCGCGACGCTGGCCGGACGCACGCCGAGCCCGAGCGCGCGCATCCGTTCGAGCAACGGCTCGAGATCGTCGAGCAGCTCGTCGACGTCGCGGTGGCGCAGGGGCAGCGCCACGTCGTTGCCGATCGAGCCGCCCCCGGGCGATCGCGGCGACGTCGCGCGCGAGAGCACCGCGTCGAACGCCGCGGCGAGCGCGCGCCCCTCCGCCGTCGACCAGGCGTCGCCGAGATCGTCGCGGGTCGTGAGCGGGGCGAAGTTTCGCGCGAGGACGCGCCCGACGTAGCCCATCGCGTTGGGCGCGTCGTACATCCCGACGCGGGTGAGGATCTCGTAGATCATCGCGCCGAGCGCGAAGACGTCGCTCCACGTCCCGACCGAGTCCTTGCCGCCGGCCCGCTTGCCCTCGAGCTGCTCGAGGGCGCAGTAGCCGGTCGTGCCGACGGTCACGTCGAAAGTGTCCCCGAGCCCTGCCGCACGCGCCACGCCGAAGTCCGTGATCTTGGGGATCTCGTGCGGTGGCTCGCCGCAGACGAGCACGTTGGATGGCTTGAGATCGCGGTGGATCAGCCCCACGGAATGGACGGCGCGCACGCCTCGTACGATGCCCTCGATCAGCGCCGCAGCGCGCGCGGGCTCGAGGGGCCCCGAAGCGCTGGCGAGCCGCTCCTCCAGCGTCGTGCCGAGCGGCCTTCCGTCGACCAGCTCCACCGCGCACCAAGGCAAGCGGATGGGCGACTCGCCGTGGGTGACCGGCATCTCGCCCGCGTCGAGCCAGCGCACCACGAAGGGGCTGGGCGGGCGCCGCTCGGCGAGACGCGCCAGCGCGACCACCTCCTTCTTGAAGGAGAGCTGAGCGACCTTCGCCTCGCGGATCACCACCTCGGGCAGCAGAACCTTGAGCACGCAGCGCGTGCCCGCCGCGGGGCGCCCGGCGCGCGGGGGCGCGTCGTCGGCGACGTGCGCGAGGAAGGCGACGCCCATGCCCCCGGCGCCGAGGATGCCGTCGATCACGTACCCGGCGTCCTTGCACATGGGGCCCATGGGCGCGGGGCCGTGGATCGCCGCCCGGTCGGGCGCCGCCGCCTGCGCGTCGTCGGCGTCGAGCACGCGCGCGCCGACCAGCTCGGTCAGCGCGCGCGAGACGGCGAGCACCGCACCCTCATTCGCCGACCCTCATTCGCCGGCCTCATTCGCCGACCTCGATGACGGCGACGGTCACGTTGTCCTGCCCGCCGCGCGCGAGCGCCGCCGCGACCAGCGCGCGCGCGATGCCCGCCGCGTCGCCGCGCCCCGCTCGCGCGAGCGCGGCGACCTCGTCGGCGCTCGGCGCGTAGTTCCACAGGCCGTCGGTGCACAGGACGAGGAAGCCGTGCCCCTCGACGGCGACCTCGATCACCTCCGGCTCGGCGTGCGAGAAGTCGCCGCCCTCGAGCGGGCCGAGGCAGCGCGTCAACGCGTGCGCGAACGGCGATCGCACCGCGTCCTCCCAGGTCGTCACGCCGGCGGCGAGCGCCTCTTCGAGCCACGAGTGATCGTGCGTGAGCAGCGCCGCGGTCTCGTCTCCCAGCCAGTAGGCGCGGCTGTCGCCCACCCAGCCGATCGTCAGGCGCGAGCCCTCGACGCGCGCGGCGACGATGGTGGTCCCGAGCGGCTCGCCCCCGCGTCGCGCGTGCACGGCGCAGATCGCCTCGTGCGCGCTGCGCAGCGCGTACTCCATGGCGGCCGCGGGCTCCTCTTCGCTGGTCACCAGCCCCGTCCGCGCGGTCTCGGCGGCGATCTGCGCGGCGAGGTGTGCGTCGCGGGACGCCGAGACGCCGTCGCACACGATCGCGAAGGTCGCCCGATCGGCGCGCGCGGTGATCACCGCGTCTTCGTTGTTCTCGCGCACCAGGCCGACGTCGCTGCAGCTCGCGATGCGGCTCGGCGCCTCGCCCTCTGCGTCGAGGCGGTCGTCGAGCGTCGCGCTGGCGGCGAGCAGCTCGGCCTCGACCGCGTCGAGCGAGCGATCGACGACGTGATGCCGCGGCAGCACGACGCGCAACAGCTCGAGCGGGAGCGTGGGGACGGCGCAGGTGAGGGCGGCGCCGATCGTCTCGAGGATCGCGCGGCCGTCGAGCCGTTCGCGCGCGCCGAGCCGCGCCGCCCCGCGCAGGCGCCGGATCGTCGGTCCGTCGTCGGTGAGCGCCACGTCGTCGGCGCGCGGCGACCAGGCGAACCCCGCGCGCTCGACGGTGCGCGCGACCTCGAGGATGGCGCGCAGCGCGCGGTGCACGCGCGGCGGATCGAGCGAGACCGCCGCCGGCTCGCTGACGCGCTCGCGCAGCACGAGGTAGGGCCCCCACGCCTCGTCGACCTCGACGCCGACGACCTCCGGGACCGGCAGCTGCCGGGACACCGAACGGAGCGCATGCGCTTCACGCTCGAGGTCGACGGGATCGCCGAACGCGAGGACGATCGACGGATCGTCGCTTCCCTGCACCGCGACGGCGTCGTCTCCGCGGACCGCCGCGACCTCCCACGCGCCGACGCGCGCGCCCGCGTGCGGCACGCGGCGCGGCTTTCCGGGCGGGCGTGCGGGGACCATCCGGTTGATTCCACGCGGTTCCGAGGGATCCGTCCAGCGGTCAACGATGCCGCATGGCATCATCGTGGTGCCGGCGGGTCGCTACCGTCCCGTATTGTGAATGGTCCGGCGCGGCGTCCGTCTCACGGCCGAGCCCTCGGAGGTCCCATGTCTTTCCGCGTGTCCGCTCGCATGTTCGCGCTGCCGCTCCTCGCCGTCGTGCCGCTCCTGGCGGCCGAGGTCGGCGCGAAGCCCGAGGGGAAGGCCGAAGCGAAGCCCGACACGAAGGCGTCCGCCAAGCCTTCCGCCTCCGCCTCGGCCAAGCCCGTCGATCCGGGAGGGAAGCTCAATCGCGAGGAGTTCGAGGCCGCGCTGCGCCCGTACCTCAAGGACATGAACGACTGTTACAAGAAGGCGCTCAAGAAGGACGCGATCGCCGAGGGCGACGTCATCCTCGTGATCGAGACCCAGGGCGGCAAGATCCTCAAGGCCGACACCGATCGCAGCGTCTCCACGATGAAGCTCGAAGACGCGCACAAGTGCATCGTCTCGGTCATCAAGAAGATGAAGCCGCCGGTCGCCAAGAACGCCGACGGCAAGCACGACCCGAAGATCAAGGCCGTCGTCCGCTATCCGGTGGAGTTCTCCCTCGGCATCGACGTCGGCGCCGGCCCCGCCAAGGCGAGCGGCGCGAAGCTCGATCACGACAAGGTGAAGAACGTCTTCTTCGTGAACAAGATCGAGTTCGGGCGCTGCATCCTCGACGCGCGCAAGGCGCTCAAGGGCGAGAAGGCCGCCGGCAAGCTGGTGCTCGAGGTCGGGGTGACCGGCGGCGCCGTCACCACGGTCAAGCCGCTCCCGGAGTCGACGGTCGAGGACAAGGAGTTCAAGGACTGCATCCAGGACGCGGTCAAGAAGTTCAAGTTCCCCCTGCCGAAAGACGCCAAAGGCAACGACGACCCCAAGGCGCCGTCGACGATCGTCTATCCGATGGAGTTCCTCGGGTAAGGACGGGGTCGAAAGTCGAAGGTCGCGTCGCCGTTCGGTCGTCGGCTCGACTGACGACTGACGACTGACGACTGACGTCTCTCAGCCGAGCGCCGCGACGAAGCGCCTGACGGCGACGTTCACCTCGTCGGGCGCCTCGATCGGCGCGAGGTGCGTGCAGTCCTCGACCACCACGGTCGTGCAGCTGGCGAGCTCGCGCTCGACGGCGTGCGCATGCGAGGGCGTCGCCAGCTTGTCGAGCGCGCCCACGATCTGCAGCACCGGCACCTGCACGCCGGGGAGGAGCGCACGCGCCGAGTGCTGCGCGTACGAGCTCGCGATCGAGGTCATCGTGCGGATGTCGAGGCGACGTACGTTGCGCACGAGCGCCTCGACCGGCGGCTTGGGCGTCGAGTGCGCGAGACCACCGAGCAGCGAGCCGACGCTCACCATCCAGCTCGGGCGCACCACCGCGTCGCGCAGGGCGCGCGAGAGCGGCGCCGCCTTCTCGGCGAGCTTCAGGATCTTCGGCGCGGCGCGCGCCGCCGCCTCGGCGACGCGACCCTCGCCCACGCCCCACACGCTGCCGCACAACAGCACGAGCCCGTGGACGCGCGCCTCGTGGCGCCCCGCGAGCTCGAGGGCGACGCGCACGCCCATGCTGTGGCCGACCAGGATCACCGGGCCGTCGATCGTCTCGAGCACCGCCTGCGCGTCGCCGACCAGCATCTCGAGCGTGATCGCGGGATCCTTCGGGTCGGCGCTGCGGCCGTGTCCGCGGTAGTCGAACGTGACCACGCGGTGGTCGCGGGAGAACTCGTCGATCCAGTGGTCGTAGTAGTGCGTCGAGCAGTAGAGGCCGTTGCAGAGGAGCATCGCGCGCGCGCCGCTCCCCTGGTCATCGACGTGCAGGTCGACCCCATCGGGCGTCCGGACGGTTCGGATCACGACTCCAGGATGGCACGAACCCGGCGCCAGCGGCGAGCCGAGCCGTTCACTCGAACCGCGGCAGCGACCCGGCGGCCAGGCCGAGGCCGAAGAAGAGGCGTCGATCGTCGTCGCGCGCCATCGATTGGACGAGCGCGACCGAGGGCACGAGGGCGAGCGCCGGCGTGACGCGGATCTCGAGCGCGCACGTCGCCATGCCGTACCTGTCCAGAGCGGCCATCCGATCGCTGCTGACCCACAGCGGCGCGAGCCCGAGGACGAGCGCGAGGTCCTTCGCGTTCTGGTGGCTCACTTCTTCTTGGCCGCCGTGGCGATTTCCGCGCGCAGCCGCTGCTCGTACCCGAGCGCCGCCTCGCGCGGCTCGCCGAGCGGCAGCTTCTTGGCGAGCGCGGCGAAGCGATCGGCGATCCCGAGCGCGACGGCGACGAAGGCGGCCTTCTCGTCGCCGGCGGCCGGCGCGTGGCCCGCCGCCTTCGCCGCTTGCTGCAGGTACGGCAGCCACGCGGCATCGGCGGTCGCCGGACGCGCGAGCGAGAAGAGCACGGAGAACATCGGCGACGCGGCCAGCACCTTCGCGCGCGGCGGCAGCGCGCGTGACGACTCCAGGTGATCGGCGGCGATCACCAGCCCGACCGCCCGCGCGGGACCGCTCGGCAGCCCCCACAGCCTCGCGAGGCCGTCCTTGGCGACGAGCGCCGCCTCTCCGGCCGCGATCGCCGCGTCGGCGTCCTTCGCGTCGCGGACGGCGGTCGCCGCGCGCCGCGCCGCGTTCGCCTCGCGCGCGGCGTCGGCGACGGCGGGTACCAGCGCGACGAGCTCCGCGCGATCCTCGGGGCGCGCCGCCTTCTCGATCACGCGGACGACGGCGTCGACCACCTCGGGCTCGATCGCCTGCACCCGCGCGAGCGCGGCCAGATCATCCGGCTTCTTGCCGAGCGCGTCGGTGACCAGCATGCGGCAGCGGTGCGTGGTCGCCAGCGTGCGCTCCTCGCCGAACGCGCCGAGCGCCTCGCTCCACGGCCCGCCGACGAAGCACCCGACGGCCGCGTACGTCACGTGCACCGCGTGATCCTCCTTCAGCCGCTCGGCGGAGCCCGGGGCGGACGCGGACGGCGACGCCGACGGGGAGACCGAGGCCGGGACCGCGCCGATCGGGGCCCTCGCGGCGCGTTCGAGGTGCGGGCCACCGTTACACGCCACGACCGCGCCGAGCGCCACGGCCACCGAGGCCGCGACGCGACGGGACCACGCGCGCGCGATCGTCACGCGAGTGCGATGACGCTCGCGGCTCCCGGTTGGGCGCTCACTTCACGCGGAACTTGCGCTCGACCCACCGCACGCCGCCGCGGCTGTCGCGCACGACGATCCACATCGTCTGGTCGCCTGTCTTGGTGCGTCGTCCGGCGAACTTGGTGCCCGGGACCTCCGCGCGCTTCACGTCGAACTCGAACAGGCCCTCGGTCGCGTAGTACTGCACGACGACCTGCTCGTGGAACTCCTGCCCGTTCTCGTCGACGCCCACCTGGTCGAAGCCGGGCGCGAGGTTCACCGAGACGCCGTGCTTCTCGGCGTCGCCGCAGCGGTCGAAGCGCGCCTCGCCGGGATCGCACGAGGGGACGACCTCCTTGACCTCGTCCTCGGGCCACGCCTTCCCGTCCCAGGTCACCCCGAGGATGCCGGGATCCTGGTTCTCGTCCTTCTCGCGGAGGAACAGCCGCTTGATGCCGATGGTGAACTTGTCGGTCCCGAGCTCTTCGTCGGTGTTCGGATCGAGGCACTTGAACGGGAGCGCGTTCCGCGCGCTGAGCGCCTCGAAGTTCACGACGAGGTTGCCGGGGCAGGCGAGGAACACGATGCCCATCGTCGCGCCCGCGCGCGCCTGCGGAGGCGCGCCCGCGAGCGGGACGAGCGCGTCGGGCGGCACCTGCACGCGGAACAGCGTGCGCGTGTCGCGCTTGGTGCCGTCGGGCTCGGGCTGCACCAGATCGTTGGTCTCGAACGCCCTCGCGGCCTCGCCCTTGCGCTGCCGTGTCGCGTCGAAGAGCTTCACGCGCTGCTCCGGCGGCAGCCGGGCGAAATCTTCGCCGAGCTTCTGGAAGCAGCCGAACACCGACGACGACTTCGGCAAGAGGCACGTGGTCCACATCCAGGAGCGCATCGCGCTCGGGTTCGGGTCGTGCCACAGCAGCTCGAGCTGGACCTCGTCGCCCGGGTGCGCGTAGGAGCCCGAGACGTCGCAGTTGGTCTTGCCGAGCTTCGGCGGGCGATCGGGGCGCGCGTCGGCCACGGCGACCAGGCCCGCGTCGCACGTGTCGCTCGGCACGACGCGCGTCGCGCGCATCGCCACGGTGCGGAACGAGACGATGCGCGAGGCCGGATCGAAATCGCCGCCGCACGCGCTCGCGAGCGCGACCACGGTCGCCAACGAGAGCAGGGAACGCGCGCTCACAGCTCACCTCGCAGACCGAGCACCGGGAGGATGGGCAGACCCGAGACGACCTCTTGCTGCGTGTAGTTGTAGTTGTAGCTCACGCCCTCGGGGTTGCGCCGGTAGTAGACGTTCAACACGTCGAGGTACGCCGACAGCGTCCAGCTGGTGAACTTCCACTCCTTGTCGATGCGCACGTCGAGCTGGTGGAACGCCGGCAGGCGCGACTGGAACGGCGGGACCTCGGGGATCGCGGCGTAGGCGCCGGCGTCGTAGTCGTACACGCCGCCGAGGTTCGGGGTGTTCATGCGCCCGGTCACGTAGCGGAAGCGGGCGCCGGCCTGCCAACCGCGGCCGAGCTTCACGCTGCCGATCATCGTGAGGATGTGCGTCTGATCGAAGACGAACAGCGTCATCGGGTCTTCGGGGCGCAGGCGTCGCTCGGCGCGCGACAACGTGTAGGCGACCCACCCGAAGAAGCGCGCGTCGGGCTTGTAGCGGAGCAGGACTTCGGCGCCGAACACGCGCCCGTCGCCGTTGTTGTTGTAGGTGACGCCCCCGGTCGTGGTGGTCTCGGAGAGGTCGCGCCCGACCAGCTTCTGCAGCTGCTTGTAGAAGCCCTCGACGGAGACCTCGAGCTGTTTGGTGAACTCCTGCTCGAAGCCGACCGCGTAGTGGGTGGCGCGCGACGGCGCGAGCCCCGGCGTGCCGAACGGCGCGATGGCCTCCTGCGGCTGCGGCGGCTGGTGGTAGATGCCGGCGCCGCCCTTGAGCGTGGTGCGCGGGAAGCCCTGCACGATGTCGTAGCGTGCGGCGAAGCGCGGACCGATCTCCCAGGTCGACGTGTCGCGGAAGTAGTCGAGACGGACGCCGGGAAGCAGCTTCAGGCCCTTGATCGGCGAGATGTCGAGCATCCAGTAGAGCGCCGGCCGGTAGAGCGCGCCGGTGCCGGAGATCTCGCGTGACGGCCGCGCGAAGTACGGCCCCGGCGTCTGCCCGGGCTCCGGCGGCGGCGGCGCCTTCAGCTTCACGTCGTAGGTCGCGTAGAGGTAGTCCATCCCCGCGATCAGCGTGGTGTCCTTGGCGAGCTTCGCGCGCACGTCCGAGCGCCACGAGATCGGGGTGCTGTCGAGCCTGAAGGCGAGATCGCCCAGGTTGAACGAGATGAAGTCCGCGCCGTAGGCGGCGGTGTTCGTCCACTTGATGTCGTCGGTGAGGCGCGTCTCGACGCGGCCCTGCAGGCGCCAGAACCCGGTGGTCGTGGAGATGTCGCCGCCTAAGGTCGGATCGCTCGCCGCCGGCGCGTTGAGCGTGATCGCCAGCCGATCGTTCGAGCCGTAGAGCGTGAGGCGCGCGGTCGTCTTCGGCGAGACGTCGCGCTCGACCATCATCTGGTAGTCGTAATAGACCGGCGCGGTCGACACGCCGGCCCCCGCCTTGCGCAGGACCGGCCCGAGCCACACGTCGACCCACGAGCGCCGCCCGGCGACGGCGAAGCGCGTCTTGCTGTCGAGCGGCCCCTCGGCGAGGAAGCGCCCGTCGATGAGATCGAACTGCACGAGGCCGTGGAACTTGTCCTTCTTCGGCGAGCGCAGCCCGATCTCGATGATGCCGCCGTGCACGCGGCCGTACTCGGGGCCGAAGTTGCCCGGTCGGAAGTCGATCCTCTCGATCAGCTCGCTCGGGACGACCGCCGACAGCCCGCCGAAGTGGTAGGCGATCGGGATCAGCGTGCCCTCGACGAAGATGTTCGACTCCAGCGGCGACGAGCCGCGGATGATCAGGATGCCCGCGAGACCCGGCGGTCGACCGACGCCGGGGAGGTTCTGCACGGCGCGCAGCGCGTCGCCGTTGGTGCCCGGGATGCGGGTGATCTCCTGCGTCTCGAGCGTGTGGACGGTGACCTCGCGCGGCGGACGCTCGCCCTTGACCTCGATGTCGATGGCGCCGCCGGAGAGGCGCGGGCGATAGACGGCGGAGATGACCTTCCCCTCGAGGAGCTCCTCCTCGACCGCGAGCTTGTCGAAGCCGAGCGCCTCGATGGTGATCTTCCACTTGCCCGGCGCGAGCTTGTCGAAGGCGAAGCCGCCGCCCGCGTCGGTCATCGCCGACCGCGTCTCGCCCTCGGGGCCGACGATGGTCACCGTCGCGCCGGCGAGCCCTTCTTCGACGGGCGTGCGCACCTTGCCGGCGAACCCGGCGATCTTCGGGGCCGGCTTCGCGACGTCCTCCGGCGCGGGCGGCTTGGGGACGTCCTGGAAATCGAAGGTGAAGCGGTAGGGGATCTTCGCCGGGATGGGCTTGCCGTCGAGCGTCGCCGGCTCGAACTGGAGCTTCGCCGCCGCCTCGAGCGCCGCCGCGTCGAACTCCGGGCCGCCGCTCTCGGTCACCTTCGCGTCGACGACCTTGCCGGCGACGTCGATCGAGAGCATCAGCTTCACGGCCGACTTCTCGCCCTTTGCGAGCTTCTCGGGCGGGTAGGTCGGTTCGACCTTCGTCTTCACCTTCGGCGGGATGGGCGCCGACGGCTTGGTGCCCGGATCGCCGGGGACGACCTTCGCGCCCGCCGCGCCCGAGGGGACGCCGTCTTGTGCGTGCACGACGCGCGGAATGGCGGCCGCGACGACCAGGGAGAGGATCGTCGGGGCGAGCCGGCCGCGCGCGCGGTCGAGGCGGGACATGGCCGTCCACGGATGCCGAAATCCGCGGGGGGGCGCAAAAGGAAAAAGGCGACGGAGCCCGCGACCTTTGCGCCGGAGCGCCGCGGAAGCCACCATTCTCGACGTGAGCAGGAAGAAGGCGCCGCTGGAGGTGGTCCGGGTGGTGCGCGCCCACACCGTCGACGACCGGGAGGTGGGCGCGCAGCAGGTGATCGAGCGCGCCGACGATCGGGCGCGCGCGGCCGAGCGTCGCGCCGACGAGGCGACGCGCCTCGAGGGGGCACGGCGCGGGGCGCTCGGGGAGGCGCGGGCGGCGCTCGACGTGGTCGAGAAGCATCAGGCGAACGCGCGCGCCCGCGACGAACGTGAAGCAGCCGCGCGCCTCGACGAGGCGGCGGAGGACGCCTTCGCCGCGCGGTTCCGCGTCCGCACCTGAGCTCGCCGGCCATGCGAAAGGCGGGGGAATGCGGCCGCGCTCGCCGAGCGTTTGGCCCACGCCCCTGACCCGAGGAGTAGACTGCCGCCCGCCGTGCGCCCCCTTCGACCGCTCTTGTGCGTCGCGTTCGCGACGATGGCCTGCGAGGTCGGCAGCTGCGGGCCGCCGCGCCGCGCCGACGCGCCCTTCAACGCAGCCGGCGCGCCGACGGCCGCGGCGAGCGCTCCGGCCGCTGCGTCGTCGGAGCAGGCGGCGGCGCGCTTCGATCTCGCGTCGGTGACGCCGCTCCTCTCGCACCCCGCGCTCGTCGACGTGCGCGCCGCGCTCTCGGCCCGCGACCTGAAAGCGGCGGCCGACGCGCTCGACGCCGTGCTCAAGGCGGGCAAGCTCGCCGGCGCCGACGTCGATCGTGCGCGCTTCATGCTGGGTCGCCTCGCTCAAAGCCAGCAGCCGAAGGACGACGATCGCGCGGACGCCGCCTACGGCGCCGTCTCGGCCGACTCGCCGCTGCGCCCGCACGCGTCGCTCCGGCGCGCCACGATCGCCGCGCGCAAGGGCAAGCACGCGAACGCGCTCGCCCTGCTCGAAGAGGTCCCGGCGATCGCGCCGTTCTCGATCGACCGGCACTTCGCCGCCGGCGACGCGCTCGCCGCCAAGGGCGATCACGCCGGCGCCGCCGACGCGTACAGCGCCGAGCGCAAGGGGCCGCGCGCGTTCGAGGCGATCATCCGCTGGGCCGAGGAGGTCGCCGCCGCGTCCAAGACCGGCGACGCGCTCGAGGCCGCGCTCGCCGCGCGAAAGGCGCGGTTCGAGCACGCGAGCTCGGTCCTCGCGCCGCGCGCGGAGGAGGCCGAGAACAAGTGCAAGGCGCTGCTCCCCGCGGCGCAGCAGGCGGCGTTCGGCGCGGCGACGACGACCGAGCTGGCCTCGATGGCGCAGGCCTTCCTCGACGCGGGCAAGCCGAAGGACGCGCTGCCGATCGCGACCAAGGTGCTCGCCGCCGAGACGAAGGGCAGCGGCGCGTGGTGTCGCGCGGCGACGATCGTCGCCCGCGCGCACGAGAAGCTGCGCGATCGCGCGAAGGCGTCCGACGCCTACGGCGATCTCGCCGCCGGCTGCACCGACGAGGCGACGCACGTCTCGGCGCTGTACGACGGCGCCAAGGCGGCGCTCGCCGCCAAGCTCCCCGACGTCGCCCGCGCGCGCTTCGCCGCGATCGAGAAGGAGCACCCCAAGCACCGCCTCGCCGACGACGCGCGCGTGCGCGGCGCGCTCGCCGCCCTCGACGCCGGCGATCTGGTCAAGGGCGAGGCGATGCTCTCGTCGCTGCCCGACGACTACCCCGAGGGCGACATGCGCACCGAGGCGCTCTTCCGCCTCGCGCTGCCGCGCATGAAGAAGGGCGACTGGGCGGGCGCGATCCCGTACCTCGAGAGGTCCCTGACGATCGCGCCCCGCGAGGACGGCTACTTCGTCGCCGGTCGCACGCAGTACTTCCTCGGTCGCGCGAAGATCGCCGCCGGCGCCGTCACCGACGGCGTCGCGCGCCTGCGCGAGGTGATCGCGCGCGAGCCGCTCACCTTCTCCGCCGCCATGGCGTACGCGCAGCTCGCCGCGCGCGGCGAGGCCGACGCGGCCGAGGCGAAGAAGGCCATCGAGCAGGGCATCGCGTTCGAGCCGGCCGGCGCGCTGTTCGACGTCGGGCGTCCGGAGGTGAAGACCGCATCCTTCGCGCGCGGCGTGGAGCTCGCTCGCGTCGGCGAGAGCGATCTCGCGCGCAAGGAGCTCGCCGCCGCCGGGCTCCTCGAGGACGCCGCGAAGGACCCGGGGGCGCAGTGGCTCGTCGCCGCGATCTTCGCGCAGGTCGGCGACGCCCGCAGCGCACACGGCTTCCCCCGCGCGCGCCTCGACGAGTGGACCCGCCACTTCCCCGGCGGCAAATGGCGTGCGGCGTGGGAGATCGCCTTCCCGCGTGCGTGGCCGGAGCTCGTCTCGCCGATCGCCCTGAAGAACGACGTGCCCGCCACGCTGGTGTGGGCGGTGATGCGCGAGGAGTCGGCGTTCGATCCCGAGGCGACCTCGCCGAGCGCCGCCTACGGGCTCCTGCAGCTGATCGTGCCGACCGCCACCCGCTACGCGAAGCCGCTGAAGCTGCCGAGCGACGCGCACGCGCTGCTCCGACCCGACGTGAACGTCCCGCTCGGCGTCGCCTACCTGAAGAAGCTCCGCGGCGACTTCCCCGACAATCCCGGGCTCGCCGTGCCCTCGTACAACGCGGGCGAGGGGGCCACGCGCCGCTGGATGTCGCCGCCGCTCGCCGACTCGTTCGACCTGTGGGTCGAGTCGATCCCCTACGACGAGACGCGCAAGTACACCAAGCGCGTGCTCGCCTCGTATTGGTCGTACATCGCGCTCTACGATCCCGCGCGGCTCGACGCCGAGCTGCGCGCCGCGGCCGGGCGCTGATCGGCGCGCGCCGTCGAGATCACCACGCCCTCGTGCTCGAGCACCCACGCCTCGAGCGCCGCGATCGACTCGCCGCGCGAGAGCTCGAGCGAGACCTCGACCCGCGCGAACCCGCCGCGCATCGCCGCGCGCGGCGGCAGCACGATGTGCGCCTCGTGGTAGCCCACGTACCGCCGCACGAACGGATCGATCGCCTTGTAGATCGCCTCCTTGACGGAGAACGCGGTGAGCACCGCGGCGGTCCGCTCGTCGGCCTCGGCGCGCGGCGGCAGGCGATCGAGCTCCTTGGGCACCAGCACCAGCTCGGCGACGCCGTCGCGCAGTCGGCCGAGCCGCTCGACGTCGACGCCCACCCGCGCGCCCTGGTCGACGGCGGCGAGGGCGACGCCGAGCGCGCCCTTGTGGCTGATCGAGCCCACGAACCCGAGCGGCGGCGTCGGCGCTCCCCGATCGTCGGTGCCGATGGCGACCCTCGGCGCGCCGAGCATCGCGAGCGCCTCGGCGAGCGCCACGCGCCCCGCGACGAAGCTGGTGCGGCGGGCGCCGCGGTACTCCTGCGCGCGTCCGATCTCTTCCTCGTGCAGCTCCACGGCCGAGAGGTCGGTGATTTCCGAGGCCACCTCGACCGCCACCAGGACGCCGTGCGGTGTCGTCCGCCGCAGGCGGCGGTCGATCACGGCGGACCCTCGTTTCTCCGGGGTTTCACGGCGTCCGGAGTATCGGCCCGGCGGCGGCTGGGTGTCCATCGCACCCACCCCGACGACGCGGCCATGCCGCTGCGGCCGGCTCCCGGAACGCCTTGGGTGTTGACGCCGCGCGCAAGAAACGTTTCGCTTTGCGTCAGAAGGCCGACTCCTTGGTGGGTCGGCTGGGAGGGTTCGTTGCAAGCGCAGGGAGATCAGCCTCCGCCGGCCGGTGATCGCACCAAGCGGATCGTGAAGCGGTACTCGAACCGCAAGCTCTACGACACACGTGAGAGCCGTTACGTGACGCTCCTCCAGATCGCGGAGATGGTCCGCGCTGGCGAGGAAGTGCAGATCATCGACAACGCGACGAAGGACGACCTCACCGAGGTCACCCTCGCGCAGATCATCTACGAGGAGCAGAAGCAGCACAGCCGTTCGGTGCCGCTGGCGACGCTCCGCGATCTCATCCATCAGCGCGGCGAGAAGCTCATGTCTCAGCTGCGCGAAGGGCCGCTCGGGCGGCTCCTCCCGACCGACGAGAAGAAGGACGAGGGCACCGAGGTGACTGCGCCCGACGAGCATTCGACGTACGGCGGCACGCCCGCCAAGGACGACGAGAAGCGCAAGGGGATCATCGACCAATCCCGCGAGGCGTTCGAAGCGCTGGGCACCCGCATCGACGAGCGCGTCCGCTCGGCGCTGCACAGCTTCTCGCCCTTCCAGCAGCTCCAGGCCGAGGTCTCCCGCCTGAAGGAGCGCATCGAGGAGCTCGAGGCGCGGCTGGTCGAGTCGGAAAAGAAGGGGTCCCCCCCTTCCAAGTCCGCCAAGAAGGACTGACAGTCGGCGGGTAGCCCACCTCTTCGCTCGGCGCGAGCATGTGCTCGGGAATGGACGAAGGGTGAGGCCGGTTCCCCCCGCAGCCGATGACACCTGCCCCCGACCCGAGCGCGTACTCCGCGAAAGAATTCGAGGCGCTGATCCTCGGGCAGCTCGACGGCATGTACGCCGTCGCCCGCCGCCTGACGCGCGACGCGACCGTCGCCGAGGATCTGGTCCACGACGCCGCGCTCAAGGCGCTCAAGGCCCGGGGGCAGTTCGCGCCGGGTACCAACCTGCGCGCGTGGATGCTTCGCATCCTGACGAACACCTTCATCAACGGCTACCGCCGCGGCGGCCTCGAGCGCACCACCTTCGAGGGCGCGCACCAGGCCGAGGACCCGGTCGCCGACGGTTGGATCTCCGCGGCCAGCATGCGCGCGATGCGCGAGCCCGAGGAGGAGGCGCTCCGTCCGGTGCTGCGCGCCGAGCTCTCGCGCGCCGTCGAGGAGCTGCCCGACGAGTTCCGCGTCGCCCTCGTCCTGTGCGACGTCGAGGAGCTCTCCTACAAGGAGATCGCCGAGTCGATGGGCACGCCGATCGGCACGGTGATGTCCCGCATCCACCGCGCCCGCAAGCTGCTGCAAGAGCGGCTGCGAAAGCACGCCGTCGCCGCCGGCATCATCGCCGAGGAGACCGCCGGAACCAACGTCGTCCCGATCGGGCGCTCGCGCAAGGAGGCGAAGGGATGATCGCCGAAGCCGCCACGCGGACCTGCCGCGACATCGAGCGCGCGCTCGAGGCGTACGTCGACGGCGAGCTCGACGCCTCGTGCGTCCTCGCGATCGACGCGCACCTCGGCTCCTGTGCGCTGTGCAGCGAGCGCGTCGCGTTCGCCGCCAGCATGAAGCGCTCGCTGCGCACCGCCGCGCACGCCGAGGCGGCCCCCGCGTCGCTGCGCGCTCGCTTCGCGCGCGCGGCCGAGGAGCTCGCGCGCGACGAGGAGCTTGGCGCGAAGGTCGTTCCGCTGCGGCCTCCGGCGGCGCAGGCCCACGCGTCGTCCGACGTCTCGCCGTCCGAGCGGGGCCACGTCTCGCCGTCCGAGCGGCGCGCTGCCGCGGGCCTGGAGCCCGCGCGTCAGCCGCCGTCCTGGCGGAGCGCGTTGCCGTGGGCCGCGGCGGCCGCCGCCGCCATCGCCATCGGCGGCAGCATGCGCACGCTCCGCTCCGGTCAGCCCGGAGCTCCGGCCAACGACGTCGCCACCGCCTCGTTCGCGAGCGCGCGCACCCAGCTGCTCGAGGAGCTCGCCGGCCAGCACGCGCGTCCGCTGCCTCCCGAGGAGATCGACCCGGCGCGCGTCACCAAGGTCTTCTCTCCGATCGTCGGCGTGCCGGTCCGCCCGGTCGCGTTCGCGAACGTGCCGATGAACGACCCGTGGGCGTTCGCCGGCGCGCGTCTGATGGCCGTGCGCGACGAGGCGGCCGCGACGCTCTACTACCAGAACCACGGTGGCACGCGCGTCACCGTGTTCGTCTTCGACGCCAACCGCATCGCGATCCGTTCGGCCTGCTGCCTCGCGGCGAGGCTGGTCCGCGTGGGCGGCGAAGAGCGCACCATCCACGTCGGCCACGCGCGCGGCTATCCGCTCGCCGTCTCCGAGCACGATGGCGTCGGCTACGCGGTCTCCGGCGACCTGAAGGAGCCCGAGCTGGTCAACATGGCGGCGAACTTCTAGATCCGTGGTCGCGATTGCGGGGCATCGGATTGTGGCTGGCCGCGCACACTGGGTCATCAGTCGTCAGTCATCAGTCGTCAGCGCGAGAACCAGAATCCTCCTGTCTCCCACCCGCTGCCGCCCTGACGACTGACGACTGACGACTCCGTGTTGCGCGCCCGCCCGAACCGGCGGATGCCGAGGCATGGCGCACCGCCTGACGTCACGCACCATCGACGACGAGGCTAGCCTGCGCGCGCTGCTCGGCGAGCCCTTGCCGATCGTCCGCGCCAAGGTGAGCGATCGGCTCAACCCGCTCACGCGGCAGTTCATCGAGCGCGCGCCCTTCGTGTGCCTCGCGACGGCCGGCGCCGACGGCGCGTGCGACGTCAGCCCGCGCGGCGATCCCGCGGGCTTCGTGCGCATCCTCGACGAACGCACGCTGCTCTTGCCCGAACGTCCGGGCAACCGCCTCGCCGACTCGTTGCGCAACATCGTCGAAAACCCGCACGTCGGTCTCCTGTTCCTCGTCCCCGGCGTCGACGACAGCTTCCGCGTGAACGGCCGCGCGACGATCACCGACGATCCCGCGCTGCTCGCCGCCTCTGCGGTCGAAGGCAAGGTCCCGCGCCTCGGCGTCCTCGTCGACATCGAGGCCGCGTTCACCCACTGCCCGAAGGCGTTCCTGCGCTCGTCGCTGTGGGACCCGTCGCGTTACGTCGACCGCAGCACGCTCCCGAGCAACGGCGAGATCCACGCGCTGCTCTCGGGCGGCGAGGTGGATGCCACCGAATACGACGCCGAGCGCGCGGCGAGGTACGCGCGGCGCGACGGGTTCTACTGACGCGTTCGCGTCTGCGTTCGCGTTCGCGTTCGCGCTTCGCATGAGAGGTCCGCCGCTCGAAGCTGCGCGAGTGTACCCCGGTGCTCGGGCTGTTCAAGGCCGCAGCCGCGGCTTCGCCGCGGTGCTCGCTGCGCTCGCAGCCTTGATCAGCCCTGCGCGCCGGGGTGCGGGGGCAGCCGCTTCGAGCGAAAGAAGCTCGGGGCGGGAGGTTACCGCGATGCTTCGAATCTACTCCGTCATTCTCGAGATCATCCGTGCGCTGCTTCCGGTTATCGAGCGCATCGAGCAGCAAGACAAGGACTTGGGCCGGCAGATGCGGCGGGCGTTGGCGAGCGTTCCGTTGAACACCGCCGA
>JACPFM010000113.1 GCA_016182965.1 Deltaproteobacteria bacterium
CCCCCCAAGCCCTCCGCGCGTCCGCCCATGCCCCCGAAGCCCGCCGCGGCACCGTCGGCCGCGCCGAAGGCTGCCAAGCCGCCGGGGTCGCGTCCGCCGGGCTCCAAGCTGCCGCCGCTCCCGCCGATGCGTCCGCTCGGCACGGCCCCGCCCGCACCCGCGAAGCCCGCGCAGCCGGTGCAGCGCACGCCGTCGATGGTCACCAGCGTGCTGGGCGCGACGAGCGCGAGCGGCACGGTGACGAAGGAGGAACCGGCGCGCGAGGCCTCCAGGCCGATGCCGTGGGACGAGCAGGCCGACGACGAGCCGACGAAGCAGATCGCCATCGCGCCGCCCGAGGCAGCGGTCGATCACGAGGCGACCGGCACCCACGAGATCGAGCAGGTCGAGGAGGCCGCGCCGCACGCGGCCCCGCCGCACGCGGTCGCGCCCGAGCCCGCGGCCCTGCCCCTCGCCGTCGGCGTGCGCGTGCGCCTGATCCTCGACGAGCACGGTCGCGTGATCGCCGAGCCCGATCGCGGGCAGAGCGGCGTCGTCGCGCTGCTCGTCCCGGCGGAGGCCGACGACGACCTGCGGAGCCTCTTTCAGCCGCGCGCGTAGGCGCGGTGATCGACCATCAGGCAGCGGTCCTGCACGACCTGGATGCCGGCGCGGGCGAGCGCCTCGGCGACCTCGTCGTTTCGGATGCCGCTCTGCATCCACACCGCGCGCGGCTTCTTCGCGAGCAGATCGTCGAGGTGCGCCGGCACGTCGCTCGAACGACGGAACACGTCGACGAGATCGAGCTCGCCCGGGACGTCGACGAGGCGGCGATGCACCGGTCGGCCGAGGATGGCGGTGACCTCGGGGTAGTAGACGGGCACCGGCACGATCTCGACGCCCGCCTCGGCGAGGTACGCGGGCACGTAGAAGGCGGCCTGGCCGCGCTGCGCCTCGGTCTTGATGCCGAGCACCGCGACGCGACGGGCGCCCCGGACCAGCGCCGCCACACGGTCTTCGTCGTCGATCAGGTTGTCACGCCAGTCCATGCGTCTGCTCGGATGACCGTGATCAGCCGCGCTTGCCCATCGGCACGAACGGGCGGAGGTCGTTGCCGGTGAAGATCTGGCGGGGGCGGGCGATCTTCTGGTCGGGATCGTCGAGCATCTCGGCCCACTGGGCGAGCCAGCCGACGGTGCGCGGGATCGCGAAGAGCACCGGGAACATGTCGACCGGGAAGCCCATCGCCTGGTAGATGAGGCCCGAATAGAAGTCGACGTTCGGGTACAGCTTGCGCTTGACGAAGTACTCGTCTTGCAGCGCGATGCGCTCGAGCTCGAGGGCGATGTCGAGCAGCGGGTTCTTGCCGGTGACCTCGAACACCTCGTCGGCCAGGCGCTTGATGACCTTCGCGCGCGGATCGTAGTTCTTGTAGACGCGGTGGCCGAAGCCCATGAGGCGCGAGCCCTTGCCGCCCTTCACCTCGTCGATGAACTTCGGGACGTTGTTGACGTGCCCGATCTCGTTGAGCATGCGGAGCACGGCCTCGTTCGCGCCGCCGTGCAGCGGGCCGTAGAGCGCCGCCGAGGCCGCCGCGATCGCGCTGTACGGGTCGACGTGCGAGCTGCCGACGCCGCGCATCGCGCTCGTCGAGCAGTTCTGCTCGTGATCGGCGTGGAGGATGAACAGCACGTCGAGCGCGCGGACCAGGGTCTCGTTCGCCTTGTAGTCGCGCTCCGCCATCTTCTTCATCATCGAGAGGAAGTTGGCGCAGTAGCCGAGCTCGTTGTCCGGATAGACGTACGGCTGGCCGACGCTGTGGCGATAGCTCCACGCCGCGATGGTCGGCATCTTCGCGATGAGCCGGATCATCTGAAGATGCCGGTTCTGCTTGTTGAAGATGTCCTTCGCCTCCGGGTAGAACGTCGACAGCGCGCTGACCGTCGCGATCAGCATGCCCATCGGGTGCGCGTCGTAGCGGAACCCGTCGATGACGTTCTTCACGTTCTCGTGGAGGAACGTGTGGAGCGTGATCTCGCGGCTGAACGTGTCGAGCTGCTGCCTGGTCGGCAGCTCGCCGTTGATGATCAGGTACGAGACCTCGAGGTGGCTCGACTTCTCGGCGAGCTCCGCGATGTCGTAGCCGCGGTAGCGGAGGATGCCGGCGTCACCATCGATGTAGGTGATCGCCGAGCGGCACGACGCGGTGTTCATGAACGCCGGGTCGTACGTCATCAGACCGAAGTCCTGCTCATCGGCCTTGATGGCCCGCAGGTCCATCGCCTTGATGGTCCCGTCGGTGATCGGCAGCTCGTAGGTCTTGCCCGTGCGGTTGTCGGTGATGGTGAGGGTGTTCTTGGTCGTCACGGCGGGCTCCGTCGATCAGGGTCTACGGCTCGATGAACTCGCTCGCCCCGGAACATCGGGGGCGCAAGACGTCGTGGCGCAGTGCGCCAGCGTCGAGATCGCGCGGAGCCTTGCACGGCGCAGCTCGGGCGCGAAAGGGGTTTCGGCGCGCGGTAGGCAAACGTCCCACCCGGCCCCGACCTCAGCTCGCGCACTGGCCAAAACCGTCCGCGCCGACGAAAATGACCGGCGTAGATGTCTGGTCACGTCCTCGTCCTCACCGCGGGCATGGAGCCCCATCGAGTCGTCCCCTGGCAGAAGGCGATTCAGATGCTGTTCCTCGGGAAGGTGGAGGTGCTCGAGGAGTACGACGAGGTCCTCTACCGCTCGGTGACGCTGACGATTCGGATGCCGGCGGTGGTGCGCCTGCTGCGCGTCTTCCGCGGGATCAAGCGCGCCGTGAAGTTCTCGCGCATCAACGTCTTCACCCGCGACAAGTTCACCTGCCAGTACTGCGGCGAGAAGAGGAAGATGCGGGAGCTGAACTACGACCACGTGGTGCCCCGCCACCTCGGCGGCCGCACGACGTGGGAGAACATCGTGACCTCCTGCTACCCGTGCAACGCCAAGAAGCGGAACCGCACGCCCGAGATGGCCGGCATGACGCTCCTGTCGCTGCCCTGCAAGCCGAAGTTCCTGCCGATCACCGTGCACCTCAACTTCGCCGGCGACATCCCCCAGCTGTGGGAGAGCTACGTGTACTGGAACGCGCAGCTGTCGGAGTCCTCGGTCGGGCACACGCTGCACCGCGACCCGAACGCTAGATCGGGGGTCTAGAGTCTAGAGTCAAGAGTCTAGAGTCCGGGAGACGAGACGTATCGAGAGCCGAGCGCACCAGCCTCGTGCGGTCATGCGCGGCCGCAGTCCCGCGTCGTCCTCGACGCCGCGACCCGACATCGACCGGCTGCAGGGTCGTGCACTCGACGACCGGTCTCGATACTCGGACACGGTCGCTGAGCTTGCTCGCGCAGGCCGACGCGGACTCTAGACTCTAGACTCTAGACTCTAGACTCTAGACTCTAGACTGAGCCCAGGCCCCCTAGACCGTCGGCCGGTCTCGCGCGTTCAATGGCGACATGCGCGTCGATCGCTCCAAATTCCTGTTGCTCGCGTCGGCGATCGCGGCCGGCTGCGGGCCGCGCGGCGAGGGTCCCCGCGCTCCGGCCGCCGTCTCGGTGCCCGCCGAAGCCGACGCCGGCGCGCCCGCCACCGCGCCGAGCGCGAAGAGCGTCGAGGCCAGCCCGCCCGCCACGCACTACCCGCCGCCGATCGCCGAGGGCGGCGCGAGCTGGCCCGCCCCGGTCGACGAGGGTCCGGCCGCGGAGGGCTACTGGCCGAGCACCACCGAGGGCGGCGGAGCGTGGCCGGGCGGCCCCGCCGCGGAGGGCGCGTCGACCGCCGAGGGCGGGCCCCTCCCGACCCTGAAGGGCATGGGCATCCCGGTGTCCTCGTGGACGTGCAACGGCAGCGACGACGTCGGCAAGGCGGGCTACTGCGCGGTGAAGGTGCCGAAGTCGTGCGCGCCGTTCCCGTTCGTGCACTCGTCGTGCAACGGCGCGCGGAAGTACTTCAAGCCGAAGATCGCCGAGCGCGCGGTTTCGTGCATGAACAAGCTCGGCCCCGACGCGGTGTGCGCCGCGATGACCTACGAGTGCAAGGACGCCGCGCTCCGCTCCGCCTGCCTCGACGCTACGGCCGACGCCGACTGTCAGGCCATCGCCAACAGCTGCCCCAAGGCGTCGATGACCGAGTGCCGGCGCTACCTCTCCGGCCTCAACGCGCTCGGCCGCGCGAAGGTCACCGACTGCATGAAGGGCAGCAGCTGCGGCTACGGGATCTACTCCTGCGTCGAGGGCCTGAACGATTAGTGCGCCGCTCCCGAGGGCGGCTCCGCTCCCGAGGGCGGCTCCGCTCCCGCCCCGCCCCGCCGCTCAGCTTCGTCGCCGTTCGCTCGCCACGACCGCGACAACGTGCGAGCCTGAGTGATCGTGAGCCTCCGGCCCCCGAAGCCGTCGCCGCTCGTCCCCGGGTATCGGCTCGATCGGTACGAGCTGCTCTGCCCCATCGCGCAGGGCGGGATGGCCTCGGTGTGGGTCGCGCGCCAGGTCGGCAAGCACGGCTTCGAGAAGCTCGTCGCGGTGAAGACCATCCTCCCGGAGTTCGCCGAGGACCCGCGCTTCCAGAAGATGTTCCTCGACGAGGCGCACATCGCGGCCGGCATCGAGCACCCGAACGTCACCCAGATCCTCGACCTCGGCGAGGAGCACTCGGTGCCCTACCTCGTCATGGAGTACGTCGACGGCGACTCGCTCTCCAAGCTCCACCGCGTCGTCGAGAAGAAGAACCTGGCGATCCCCACGCCGATCGTCCTGCGCGTGCTCGCCGACGCGTGCGGCGGCCTGCACGCCGCCCACGAGCTGCGCGACAAGCAGGGCGCGCTGCTCGGCGTCGTGCACCGCGACGTGTCGCCGCAGAACATCCTGGTGAGCACCAAGGGCGCCGCGAAGCTGATCGACTTCGGCGTCGCCAAGGCGCGCGATCGCCTCGGCGGCGAGACGAACGCCGGCATGCTCAAGGGCAAGATCCACTACATGGCGCCGGAGCAGGCGGTCGGGAAGCCGATCGATCGCCGGGCCGACGTCTGGGCGATCGGCGCGATGCTCTATCACCTGCTTTCCGGTCGGCCGCCCTACGACGGCCCGAACCAGCTCGCCACGCTGCACCGGCTGACGTCCGGCAAGCCTCCGCTGCCGCTCCCCGAGCGGGTACCGAAGCCGATCGCCGAGCTCGTGCGTCGCGCGCTGACCCACGATCCGGACAAGCGCGTCGCCACCGCGCTCGACATGCAGCAGGCGCTCGAGGCGGCGATGGTCGCCGTGAACATGCGCGCATCGACGAGCGACGTCGCGGCGTTCATGCGCGAGCACCTCGCCGAGCGCACCGAGGCGCGCCGTCAGACGGTCGACGTCGCGCTCGCCAGCGCCAACGAGCGCGCCCGGCTCGCCGAGGCGCTGAAGATCGACGCCGATCCGGCGAGCTCGTCGAGCGGGCTGACGAACGTGCCCAGGCGCCTCGCGGCGATGGGGCTCTCGGCGCGTCCTTCGCCGAGCGAGCCGCCGCCGACCGTGCCGGGCATCCCCGCGCGCCTGGAGTCGTCGAGCGGCACCAACGCGGCGCTCGTGGCCGCCGAGGCGAACGCGGCGAGCGCGGCGAACGGGGGGCCGAAGCGTCGCTCGCGCCTGGTCCTCGCCGGCGGCGGCGCGGGCGCGGTGCTCGTCCTCGCGCTGGTGTTCGTGCTGGGTCGCCGCTCCACGCCCTCCCCCTCGGAGCCCTCGGGCGCCGCCGACCCGACGACCGCGTCCGCGCGCGCGGTGCAGACCGCCGCCGCGCCGTCCGGGTCGGCGAGCGCGGCGCCGATCGCTTCGGTCACCCCGCCGATCGAGCCGACGACCGCGCCGACGCCGACCGTCGCGACGAAGGCCGGCGCGCCCGTGAAGGCCGCGCCGAAGGCGACCGCGGTCACCAAGGCGACGGCCAAGCCGACCGCCACCGCCACCGCGACCACGACCGTGAAGAAGAAGAAGGTCGACGACGGGTTCTGAGCCGGCCTGCTCCGTTGATCCGTCAGAACGCGCCGCTCAGCCCCACGCCCGTCGCGCCGAAGAACACGCCGACCGACGGTCCGCGCGAGGCGGTCGGCGCAGGGCGCTCGCCCTCGCTCTGGCTCGACATCAGCCCGATGAAGCCGACGACGGCGCCCGCGCCCGCCAGCGCGAAGCCGATCGTCGAGATCGTGCCGAAGGTGCGCGAGGACTCCACGTCGTCGTGCGTGGCCGGCGGACAGCGCGTGCCGTCGCAGCCGTCCTTCGCGGCGCTCGCCTTGGAGAACGCGAGCACGCCGGTGACCGCGCCGATCGCGCCGAACGCGGCGGCGCTGCCGAACCCGATCCACACGAGCGAGCTCCGCGTCGGCGCGGGAGGCGGCGCCGCCGGCGGCTCGTCCTTGGGCGGCGGCTCGTCCTTCTTGGGCTCGTCCTTGTCCTTCCCGGCGTCGGCGGCGACGTCGATCGAGACCTCCTTCGTCTCGCCCTCCGGGAGGTCGACGGTGGTCTTCTTCTCGACCGAGCCGACGACGACGACCACCTCGTGCGCGCCGGGGTTGTGCTTGCGCGGGACGCCGATGGTGGCCGCGAGGATGGCGATGCCGTCGACCGTGACCTTCGGCGAGGCGCCGGCCGGCAGGTTCTCGAGCACGATCTTCAGCGACGGAATGCGCGGCTCGATGGCGTCGGCGAGCTTCTGCGCCTCTTCGCGCGCGGCGGGCATGTTGGCGCTCTCGCCCGGGATGACCGGCAGGCGCGTGACCCCGAGGAGCGTGTCGCGCGCCTCGACGAGCATCCCGAGCTCGGCCTGCTCGCGACCGAGCTCGAGACCGGTCGTCGGCACGTTCATGATCGCGTGCGCCGCGCGGTACGCCTCGTAGGCGCCCTTGTGGTCGCCCTTGGCGCGCTTCGCCTCGCCGTCCTTCATCAGCGCGCGCGCGGTCTCCTTGTCGGAGGCCGTCGGTTCGCCCATCGCCGGTGCACCGGCGAGCGCGATCGAGATCGCGCACAGCGAGGCGGTCAGCCGCCGCAGCACGGTTCGTTTCTTCGCGATCCCGAGACGATCCATCGCCGGTCATCATACGCCGTGATCCGGTCGAGGCGCACCCTTCGCACTATTCGCGACCGCTGCGCGCTCGCTGGGCGCACCGGTCGCGACCGCTGCGCGCTCGCTGGGCGGCACCTCCGCGCACGAAGAGGCCCGTGCGCGCGAGGCATGACGCGACCACGATCGCGCCGATCGGACGCCTTCGCCCGCGTGGGATCGACCCGCACCTGTGGGTTTGACCGAGTCGTTCGATCGATCCACGAACGACGGCCATGCGCACCCAACTCGCCCTCGGACCGCTGCTCGCCGTCATGATCGCCGGCTGCGGGACGATCGCCGCCGGGGATCTGTCGCCGGCCGGAGACCCCGCCGTCGAACCCGCCAACGATCTCCTCCCGACGCCCGACGGCGGCACCGGCGACGGCGGCGCGGCCGGGGGCGGCGATCGAGTCGTCGGACAGCCTCCGGCCGAATCGCCGGCGCCGGCCGCTCCTTCGCGCCGGCTCGTCGCCTACTGGGCGTCGTGGACGCGCGAGGTGATGCCGGTGGCGTCGATCCCCTGGGGCTCGATCACGCACCTGGCGCACGCGTTCGTGCTCCCGTCGTCGACCGGCGGCTTGCGCAACGTCAGCACCTACGTCGACCCGGCGCTGATCGCTGCGGCGCACGCGAACGGCGTGAAGGTCGTCGCCTCCGTCGGCGGCTGGGGCGCCAACTTCGACGCCAACGTCGACGCGACGGCGCGGGCCAAGACGGTCGCCGCGATGGCCTCGCTCTGCCGGACGCACGGCTACGACGGCATCGATCTCGACTGGGAGTACCCGACCGGCGCCACCGCCAAGGCGTGGGCTTCTATGGTCCGCGAGCTGCGCGACGCGCTCGACGCGATCGACCCGGCGCTGTCGCTGTCGGCCGCCGTCTCGGCGTCCCCCACGCACCTCGGCGTGCTCCCGGACGCCGCGCTGAACGCGATGAGCTGGATCGGCGTGATGACCTACGACTTCGCGGGCTCGTGGAGCAGCTCCTCCGGGCACAACTCGCCGCTGAACCCCTCGAAGGGCGGCAGCAGCGGCAGCGTCCGCGAGTCGATCGACTACTTGAGCAAGACCCGGGCGTTCGCGCCCGACAAGCTGCTCGTCGGCCTGCCGTTCTACGGCTACGACTTCGGCGCGACGTCGCTCGGCGGCACGCCGGTGGCTCCATGCAACATCCGCGACTACCGCGATCTCGCGAGCCGCATCGACGCCTCCGGGTGGAAGCGCACGTTCGACGACGTCGCGCAGGCGCCGTACCTCACGCGGTCGTCGAGCCCCGGCTTCACGAGCTACGACGACGCCACGTCGATCGGCGCCAAGTGCGCGTTCACCCGCGAGCGCGGCCTCGGCGGCGCGATCGTGTGGCACCTCGCCGGCGACCTTCTGGCCGACGGCAAGGCGCCGCTCCTGGTCGCGGCGCAGGGCTGCCGCTGAACGGTCGACCGCGCGCGTCACTCCTCGGCGGCGGCCGCCGGCGCCGACTCGGGCGTCGGCTCCGTCGCGCGCTTGCGGCGGAACAGCCCCCGCAGGTCGTCGAACAGCGAGTAGGCGACCGGCGTCGCGAGGAGCGTCAGGAGCAGCGACATCGTCTGACCACCGATGACCACGCCCGCGGTCGCGCGGTTGGTGCCGGCGCCCGCGCCGACGCTGGTCATCAGCGGGATCATGCCGGCGACGAACGCGAGCGTCGTCATGAGGATGGGCCGCAGGCGGTCCTTGTTCGCGAGGAGGATCGCCTCCTCGCGCGGCACGCCGGCCTCGCGCAGCTGGTTGGTGTGGTCGATCTGCAGGATGGCGTTCTTCTTCACGACGCCGAAGAGCACCAACACGCCCAGCGACGAGAAGATGTTCAGCCCGCCGCCGAAGATGAGCAGCGACAGGAGCGCGAACGGCACGGTGAGCGGCAGCGACAAGAGGATGGTGATCGGGTGCAGCCACGACTCGAACTGCGCCGCGAGCACGAGGTACATGAACACCAGCGACATGCCGAACGCGATGAGGAAGTTCTGCGCCGCGCGCCCGAGCTCGCGTGAGCGACCGATCGGGCCCGCGGTATAGTCGGCCGGCATTCCCATGGCCTTCACCTCCGCGCTCAGCGCGTCGGTGACCGAGCTCTCGCCGACGCCCGGGGTGACGTTGGCGAACACGGTGATCTGCCGGCGGCGGTTGAGGCGATCGATCTGCGACGGCCCCTCGCCCTGCCCGAGGTGCACCACGTCGAGGAGGGGCACGGCGCCGAGGCGCGACGAGGGCACGGTCATCGTCGACAGCCCCTCGACGTCGGCGCGGAAGCGCTCGAGCGCGCGCGCGTGCACCTCGTACTGCTCGCCGCGCTCCTCGTAGGTCGAGACCTTCATCCCGCCGACCAGCAGGCGCAGCGCCGATGCGACGTCCTGCACCTGTACGCCGAGATCCGACGCCCTGTCGCGATCGATCTCGACGGTCACCTCGGGCTTGCCGACGACGCTCGAGGTGTCCGCGTCGACGGCGCCGGGGACCTGCTTGAGCTTGGCGAGCAGCTTGTTGGAGTAGTCGGTGAGCTTCTCGAGATCGGGGCCGCTGACCACGTACTGGATGGCCGCCGCCTGGCTGCCGCCGCCGCCGATCGCCGACACCACCTGCACGCTGATGCGCAGCGTCTTGGGCTGGCGCCCGACGATCTCGCTGCGCGCGCGGACCATCAGCTCCGCCTGCGTGTCGTAGCGCTTGAGCGGCTCGACCAGGCGCACGTAGATGTTCGCGGAGTTCGAGGTGCGCCGCTCGTCGGCGCCGACCGTGGTGACCGTGTTCGACACGCCGGGCAGGCGCCGCACCTCGCGCGCGATGCGCTCGGCGATGATCTCCGTCGCGTGCAGCGAGGTGCCCTCCGGCGCGCGCACGTTGATCTCGAACTGCGACTCGTCGTTGTCGGGGAGGAAGCTCTTGGGGACCTTCTTGAACAGCGGCGCGCAGGAGGCGAGCGCCGCCACCGCGGCCAGCACCACCACCCACCGGCGCCTCATCACCCAGCGGAGCATCGCCATGTAGACGCGCTCGATCGGTCGATAGAAGACGTCGACCACCCGCTCGAGGAACGGTTTGACGTCCTCTTGCCCGCCCGGCCGCCGCACGTGCTGGCGCAGCCAGCGCGCGGACATCGACGGCGTGAGGGTGAAGCTCACGAGCAGCGACACCCCGATTGCGAACGACATCGTCAGGCCGAAGCTCTTGAGGAACCGCCCGACGATGCCCGACATGAACGACACCGGCAGGAACACCGCGACGAGCGACAGGGTGGTCGCCATGACGGCGAGCCCGATCTCGCGCGTGCCGTCGATCGCCGCCTGGAAGGGGGTGACGCCCTTCTTCTCGATCTGGTGGTAGATGTTCTCGAGCACGACGATCGCGTCGTCGATGACGATGCCGACGGCGAGCGCCAGCGCGAGCAGCGTGATCGAGTTGAGGGTGAAGCCCTCGACCCACATCAGGCCGAACGTCGCCACGATCGACGCGGGGATGGCGACGCCGGCGATCAGCGTCGAGCGCAGGCTGCCGAGGAACAGGAGCACGACCAGCGCCGCGAGGAAGGCGCCGACCACCAGGTGCTCCTTGACCGCCTCGGCGCCGGTGCGGATGACCTCGGAGTTGTCGCGGACGACCGTGAGCTTGTAGCCGGCCGGGAGCGTCTTCTGGACCTCCGCGGCGCGCGCCTTCACCGCGTCGGCGACGGCGACGATGTTCTCGCCGGACTGCTTGCGGACGATCAGCACCACCGTCGGCTCGCCGTCGATCCGGGCCGCGCTCTCGGCGTCGGCGACCGAGTCCTCGACCTTGGCGACGTCGCGCAGGCGGATGGCGCGCGAGCCCTTCTGCCGGACCACGATGTCGGCGAGCTCCTGGACGGAGAGCACCCGGCCGAGGATGCGCAGCGTGAGCTGCTTGGGACCGGTCTCGATCGGGCCGCCGGGCATCTGTACGTTCTGCGTGGCGAGCGCGCGCTGCACGTCGGCGGCGGTCAGCTCGTTCGACCGGAGCGACACCGGATCGAGCCAGACGTTGACCTGTCGCTTGCGACCGCCGACGACCAGCACCTGACCGACGCCCGGGATGCCCTCGAGGCGCCGGCGCACGGTGCGGTCCGCCAGCTCGGTGACGTCGCGGATCGGCTTCTGCGCCGAGAGCGTCATGGTGATGACCGGCGCGGCGTCGGGATCGATGCGGGTGACCGTCGGCAGCTCGATGTCCTTCGGCAAGGCCGGGATCACCAGGTTGATCTTGTCGCGGATCTCCTGCGCCGCGACGTCGGGATCCTTCTCGAGCACGAAGGTGACGAACACCTGCGAGACGCCCTCGGCGGAGATCGAGCGCACCTCGTCGATGCCGCTGATGGTGTTGACCGCCTCCTCGATCTTGTCGGTGATCTGCGACTCGACCTCGGGCGGCGCCGAGCCGGGCAGCCGCGTGGTGACGGTCACCACCGGGAAGTCGACCTTGGGGAACCGATCGACGCCGAGCTTCAGGTACCCGACCACGCCGATGACGCAGATCGAGAGGATGAGGACGGTGGCGAAGACGGGACGTCGGACGCACAGCGCTGCGAGCCACTGCATGATTCACTCCACCTTCACGCCACCTTCACTTCACCTTCGCGCCGTCGCGCACGTCGGGCGTGAGCGGGCTGACGACCTTCTCGCCCGCCGCGAGGCCCTGCTCCACCTCGAACACGCCGTCCTTCTCCTCGCCGAGCTTGACCAGCCGCTCCTCGAGGTGATCGCCGACCACCGCGAACACGCGGCGCAGCGTGCCGTCGACGCGGATCGCGGTCGCGGGGATCACCGGCGCCGGCCTTTCGCCGAGCGCGATCCTCGCGGTGGCGAACATGCCGGGGCGGAGCTTCTTGTCGGTGTTGGGGACCACCGCCTCGACGAGGAGGTCGCGCGAGCCCGGGCGCAGGCTCGGGCCGATGTAGCGGATGGCGCCCTTGAAGCTCTGCTCGGGGAACGCCGACACCTTAAAGTCGACGTCGAGGCCGACCTTCACGAGCGGCACCGACTGCTCGGGGACCACGATCTCGAGCCGGAGCGGATCGATGGAGACCACGCGCGCGACCTTCGAGGCGGGCTGCACGTACTCGCCGGCGCTCACGTAGCGCTCGGCGATCATCCCGGCGAACGGCGCGCGGACCGTCGCGTCGCCGAGCCCCTTCTTCGCGAGATCGACGCGCGCGTCGGCGACCTTCGCCGACCAGATCGCGCTGGTGCACGAGGCGTGCTGCTTGTCGTACTCGACGCCGCTGATCGCGTTCGCCTTGTAGAGCTTCTCGACCCGATCGCACTCCGCCTGCGCGATCTCGACGTTGGCCTTGGCGGCGTTGGCCGTCGCCATCGCCTCGGCCGTCGACAGGGCGGCGCTGCGGGCGTCGAGCTTCGCGAGCACCTCGCCCTTCTCGACGAAGGCGCCTCGCTCGACGGCCGTCGAGAGGACCGCGCCCGACGCGTTGGCCGCGACGTCCGACGCCTCGTTCGGGATCATCGACCCGGTCAGCGTCAGGAGCTTCGGCATCGGCCGCTCGGCAATGACCACGGAGCTCACCGAGATCGGCGGCTCGGGAGGCGGGGCTGAAGCGGGCGTGCCCCGCCGCTGGCACGCGGCAAGTAGCGGAATCAACAGGAGAACTGCGGCTCTCGACACGACGGACGGCATATTGGGCCCATACCTGATGCCGTCCGGGGACGCTCGGGCTCAAAGGAGTCGTCAGTCGTCAGTCGTCAGTCGTCAGTCAAGAGTCGGTAGAAGGCAAGAAGCGCCCTCTTCTCTTCGAGCTGACGACTGACGACTGACGACTGACGACCCGGCCATCGCGCTTGGAGAACTCCTCGTCGAGCGGCGGATCGTTGGGCCCCTTGCTGCTCGCGCGACCGCGCACGAACCAGCGCGTCTCCACGCGAAGCGCCATCGACTTGTCGAGCCGGTGCTCGATGCCGCCGCCGATGAATGAGCCGAAATAGAAGAAGCCCCACGGCGTGCCGCCCGGCAGCGGCTTGTCGGGCGCGTCCTCGAAGTGGCTGACACGCATGTCGAGGCCGGTGGTCACATACAGCTGCGTCTTCGATTTCGGGTTCAGGTACACGTAGAGCTTCGGCAGGTTCCACGCGATGTCGAAGCGCTTCCAGCCGCTCGGATCGTCGCCGTAGCCCTGATCGATCCCGAACCCGAGGGCGACGCGGCGCCCGAGCCGACCGTGCATCCCGAGGTAGCCGCCGTTGACCCCCGGTCCCATCCCGATCGACGGCGACGACCGGTAGGCCTCGAGGGAGACCCCGATCTCGGGCTTCCGATCGGACGGGTTGTCGTACTCGGGATCGGGGTCCTCCTCGTGCGCCGAGGCGCGCGACGGGGCCAGGAGCAGCGGCAAGGCGAGCAGGGGCAGGAAGCGACGCATGCCCGGTGAACGGAGCCGCCGGCGCGTCCTTACACCCGGTCGAAGGTCCTAGGTCGACGAGAGCTTCGCTCTCCCTGCCGACTGACGACTGACGACTGACGACTGACGACTGACGACTCCGTCAGTGCCAGGCCGAAGCGCTCTTCACCGGCTGCCCCGTGCGATCGTGCTCGTCGAGCAGCTTCTGGGCGGGGATCTGGCAGCCGAGGCACGCGGCGAACTGCGAGCCGTGCGCGCATTGGACGAAGGTGGCCGACGCCGGCGGATCGAACTCGTGGGGGTCGAGGTGACGCCCGCAGGCGACGCAGTGGATGTGCTGGCCGCCGGCAGCCGCCCGGCCGCCGGCCGGCCCCTTCCCGGTGATCGCCTGGCGCTCCTTCTTGGTCAGCTTCTTCTCGCGCTTCATCGTGGGGGCGCAGGATACACGTCGCTCGCCTCGGGTGGGACGCTTCGACGCCGGAAGCGCTAAGCTCGCCGCGTGCTGCTCCACCGCCTCCTCACCGACGACCCGACGCCGCATGCCGCCGAGACGCTCGACGCCTTCTGGCCGAGGCACACCGCGTGGGTCGAGTCGGTCGAGCGCCCGTACGATCGCGCCGTCCTCGGCGCGCTGCGCGCCGATCGGGTGGGCTTCGCCTTCGTCGCCGGCTACCGCGCGGCCCTCTACGCGCTCGCCCCCGCGCTCGGGCGCCACGATCTCGTGGCGTTGTGCGCCACCGAGGCGGCCGGCAACCATCCGCGGGCCATCCAGACCACGCTGCGCGACGGCCGCCTCTCGGGCAGGAAGCGCTGGACGACGCTCGGCGGGCGGGCGTCGACGCTGCTCGTCGTCGCCTCGATCGGCACCGACGTCGAGGACAAGAACGTCCTGCGCGTCGTGAGGGTGCGGGCCGACAA
>JACPFM010000021.1 GCA_016182965.1 Deltaproteobacteria bacterium
GGAGTTCCTCACGCAACGCCGCATTCTCGCGTCGCAGCTCTTCGATGATCCGCTCGTAGGCGGCGCGCTCCATTTCCGGCACGCGTGTGCAGGTGCACTGGCCGCGCGAGCAGGGGCAAGTTTCCCGCTAAACACGTACAAGCCAAGTGCCCCACCTCGTGGCCGATCTCGTCTCGTGGGTCGACGATGCGTTCGAACGGAAGGTGCACGGCGTCGAGATCGCCGCGTACATCCTCTGGCGCGTGAACTGGATTCACCCCTTTGCGGGTGGGAACGGCCGTACCGCGCGAGCCGCGGCCTACCTCGCGCTGTGCATGCGTGCCGAGATGATGATTCCCGGCGAGAGGCCGCTGCCGGCGTGGATCTGCGGCGAACGCGACGCCTACATCGAGGCGTTGCGCTCAGTTGACGCGTCGCTCGCGGGTGAAGACGGGAGGCCGGACCAATCGAGAGAGCCGAACTTGACCGAGATGAACAGGTTCATCGAGCGTCTCGTTTGCGAGCAGGTGCGTCCCTGGCTGGACTGGCGTCCGTACGCCGGCGCGTTCGCCGAGTTCCTGTTGAATCGAGAGGCGGTCATCGATCGACTGAAGGACTTCGCCGCAGCTGTCGGTGCCGCCGCAGCGGCAGGAAGCGAAGGGCCGAAGAAGTGATCCCGCGGCGGTGATACGCTGCGAAGCCGAACGCCCGGGATGGGGCTGGGCGAGTCGGAGGATTTTCCCAAGCTGAGGGTCGCGGTTTCGAGCCCCGTTTCCCGCTCTGTGAAGTGACACGACAGAGGCCGGTCCGGGTTCAAGCTTGCGCGTTGGGACCTCGTCGGCCTCACCGATGAAGCGCCGTCCACCATGACGGGTCCTCGGCGAGCGCTGGCGGCCAGAGCGTGACCAACGCATGCGCGTCTCCTTCATCGGAGAACAAGGACGGCTGCTGTGAGTGCACCGCGGCCGGCCGCCCCGTCGCTCCTGCTGCTCGCGCGCCCTCCGCGTGAGTTGCCGCCGACGTCGTCGTCGTGCGTCGCGACGACTCAACACGAGACGCCGTGGGGCTTGGTTAGTGGATTAGATTCTCCACCATGCGCAGCTCCTTGCACGTGTGCGTGGCGGTCTGGTTCCTCGTTGGATGCGGCGGCTCGACGACGGAGCCCATCGAAGGTGACAGTGGTCGCGACGACGCGTCGCTCGACACCGCCGTCGCGGACACCGGCGTCGCCGACTCCGCGATCGCCGACAGCGCCGTCGCGGACACCGGCGTCGCCGACTCCGCGATCGCCGACACCGCCGTCGCCGACACTGCCGTCGCTGACACCGGCATCGTCGACACCGCACCGGAGGCGCCGGCGCCGACCTGCACCGACGGCAGCAAGAACGGCGGCGAGACGGACGTCGACTGCGGGGGAGGCACGTGCCCGAAGTGCCCGACGGGCAAGAGCTGCGGTGGCGTCGCCGACTGCGAGAGCGCCGTTTGCACGAGCGGCGTGTGCGCCGCGGCCACGTGCAGCGACGGCGTGAAGAACGGCACCGAGACCGACGTCGACTGCGGCGGCGCCTGCCCGAGCTGCGAAATCGGCAAGAAGTGCTCCGGCGCCGGCGATTGTGCGACCGGGATGTGCACCGCCTCCACCTGTGCGGCGGCGACGGCGTGCAGCGCGCTCAAGGCCGCTTCGCCCGCGCTCCCGAGCGGCGTCTACCTCGTCGATCTCGATGGCGCGGGCAGCCGCGCCCCGGTCGCGACGTACTGCGACATGACCACGGACGGCGGTGGCTGGACCTACGGCATGATCGTGAACACGGTCACCACCTCGGCGACCCGCTCGCGGCTGGCCGGCATCACCACCTTCGGCGTCGCCGCCGCGCCCTCGCCGAGCACCGAGTTCGGCATCGATCTGACCGGCATCAAATTCCGTGACGTCCGCATCGACAACTTCACCAAACCCGGTTCGGTCAAGCACACGGCCACCGCCGAGGTGACGTGGGACGCGACGACGTACACCGGCGCGACGGGCTACGTCGGCAAGCGCTTGGTGCTCGGCGACGGGTGGGACTTGCGCGCCGGCTACTACGGGAACGGCGCCGACTGCACGAACCTCGCGAACGTCAACATCCCGATCTGCTTCACGGAGAGCAGCAATCCCACGAGCTGGATCTGCGACACCGACGGCAATGGCCTGCAGGGCATGGGCGACTGCAGCGCCGGAGAGCTGTGCGGCGCGGGGTTCTACTACGGCAAGAAGGTCTGGCGCGACACCACGTGCACGTCGTACCTGACCACGACGGCGGTCTACGGCTTCGCCGTGCGCTGACGCGCGCGACGCGTGCACTCGCTTCGCCTGCGGCCCCCCCGGCACGGAGCTCGTCTCGAGAGCGGCCGGCACGCGCCTCGCAAGCACGAGCCGCATGCGGGTCATCGTGATCGGGGCCGGTGTGGCCGGCCTCGCGGCGGCGCGGCGGCTCACGCGGGCGGGCGTCGACACCACCGTCGTCGAGGCGCGCGATCGGCTCGGGGGACGCGTCTTCACCGCGCACGACGCGCACGGCCCCTTCGAGCTCGGCGCTGAGTTCATCCACGGCGACGACGCGGCGCTTGGCGAGCTGCTGGACGGCATCGACACGGTCGACGTCCCCGACGTCCATCACGAGCGGCGCCCCGAGGGGCTGGTGCGCGACGATCGCTTCTTCGACGTCATCGAGCGGTTCACCGAGCACGCGCGCGGTTGGGACGGCCCGATCGTCGATCGCCTGGCCACGTTCGCCGAGCCGTCGCTGCCCCGTTCGTACGTCGAGGGGTTCCACGCGGCGGATCCGGCTCGATTCTCCACGCGCGCGTTCGTCCACGAGGAGGCGGTCGGCGGCGAAGCGCTGCGGCGACTGCCGCGCGGTCTTGGTCCGATCGTCGATCGCCTCGCCGAGGGGCTGACGATCCTGACCGGGACGATCGTCCACGAGGTCCAGCACGATCGTCAGGGCGTGAGGCTCGCGACGAACCGTGGCGAGCTGCTCGCGCGCGCCGTGATCGTGACGGTGCCGATCGGGGCGCTGCCGCGGCTGCGCTTCGCGCCGGGGATCGTCGAGTGGGAGAACGCGGCGCGCGCGATCGGCTTCGGCGACGTCGCGCGGGTCGTGCTGCGCCTGAGCGAGCGTACGTGGCCCGCGGACGCGTCGTTCCTCCACGCCCTCGACGCGGCGCTGCCGGTCTTCTGGACGGAGCCGCACGCGGCGACGCCGACGATCGTCGGATGGGCGGGCGGCCCCGCCGCAGCGAGGATCCGCGGCGATCGTGGCGTCGTCGCGGTGGCCGCGCTCTCCGCGATCCTCGGTCGCGACGTGCAGCCGATCGCGGTGCACACGCACGACTGGCGGAACGACCCGTACGCCGGCGGCGCCTACAGCTGGGTCGTCGCGGGCGCGGAGGACGCGCCGTCGGTGCTCGGGCGTCCGGTAGACGACACCATCTTCTTCGCGGGGGAGGCGCTCGCGGAGGCGGCGCCGCGCGGCACGATCCAGGGCGCGCTCGAGAGCGGGGAGCGCGCGGCATCGCTCGCGTCATCGACGGCGCGCACCTGAGATCAGGGATGCCGCACGGCTGCAGCTCGCGGCGAAGGCCCGGGCGCGGCTCCTCACTGCGGTTCGACGCAGCGCCCGTTCTGGCAGACTCGTTCGCCCTTGCACTGCGTGTCGTACTTGCAGCCGCCGACGTCGGACGAGCTCTCGACGGCGCCCGAGGCCGGCTGCTGGGCTTCCTTGCAGGACACCTGCGCCGTCGCCTGCGAGCCGCCGCCGGAGTGCGACGAGCAGTAGTACGTCTTGCCGCGGCAGTGGGCCGTCCACGTCCTCGTGGACCAGCCGGATTCATCGTTCGTGATCGTGATTTCGCTGGCCGGGCAGCCGATCTGGCCCGAAGTGACCGCCCGCGGGCTGCAACTCGTCGAGGCCACGAGCAGAGCGGAGAACACGAGGAAGCGCATCAGGGCGCGGAAGATCCGCTGAGGTGATCGGTGCGTCAATCGGCTTGATCATGCGAAGCGTCCACCGATCGCCGACCATGCGACACTAACCGTCGCACCATTCGCGCAGCGACCTCGACGGTACGCGCCGCGGCCGTGCCAGCTCGATCGCCGCACGCCGGGCGGTGCGCATGCGAGCGCGCGGCCGAGCTGAGCATTACGGCCGGTGATAGTGTCAGACGATATTATCAACGCCGTCGTGAGGAGTTCTCACGGGCCGAGTAGCGAGCTGTTCCCGGCGGTCTCGATGCCGACGGCGAGCCGCGATCTGCGCGCGGGGGGTCGAGGCCCGAGCGCTGAAGCGCACCGGTGACAAGGCGACCGCGCGGTATCGCTTCGTGTGACGCCGCGTGATCACTCCGCCGCCGGCTGGATGTCGGTCTGCTCCTCGAGCGCCTTGTTGATCGCGCTGCGCCGCTCCGGCGGCGCGATGACGTCGGCGTACGCCTCGGCGAGGCGTACGAACCCCGACAGCTCCTTCTCGAGCCGCTCGGCGAGCGCGTGGTCCTTCAGGCGGCCGTTCTCGTCGAACGCCTCGTGCGCGTGGGGCAGCGCGAACATGTCGGGGAACACCAGGGCGCCGCAGCCCTCGAACGGGATGCGCGTCTGCCACAGCCCGCGGATGCCTCCCATCGCCGACGGCGACGCCGACAAGAGGTACAGGCTCTTGCCGCGCCAGGGCATCGGGCGCGCACGCGACACCCAGTCGACGGCGTTCTTCAGCGCGCCGCTGATCGAGTAGTTGTACTCGGGCGTGGCGATGATCAGCGCGTCGGCGGCGATCACCCGCCGCTTCAGCTCGAGCGCGCCGCGCGGCAGACCGCTGTCGTGGTCGACGTCGCCGTCGTAGATGGGCATCTCGAACTCGCCGAACTCGGCGAGATCCACGTCGGCGCCCTTGGCGCCCGCGATCTCGGCCGCGAGATGGATCAGGCGGCGGTTCAACGACGAGGCACGACGCGACGCGGCGAAGGCGAGGACCCGCATGGTGACCCGAGCGCTGCATCCGCGGTGCCGACGCCCCGTCGCGCTCGAAGCCCTGCGTCGACGCTCGCGCCCGGCGCGACGGACGCATGCGCAGCTCATCGAAACCGAGTCGAGGAGCGCCCAATGGAACGCCTGCGGATCGAGCAGCTCATCCCCGCATCGCCGGCCGCGGTGTGGCCGTTGATCTCCGATCCCGCGCGCATGAACCGCTGGTCGAAGGCGCCCATCCGCCTGCTCGATCCGGGCGACGGAGGCGGTCCGGGCGACGTCGGCGCCCTGCGGCGGATCGAGGTCCACGCGCTCGGCCGGAAGGTCTCGTTCGACGAGGTGATCGTCGCGAGCGAGCCGCCGCACCGGCTCGGCTACCGCGTGTTCCGCGGTCTGCCGGTGCGCGTGCACCGCGGCGAGATCCAGCTGCACGAGCTGCGGCGCGGCACGCAGCTCGTCTGGGACGTCGAGTTCGAGTTCTACCTGCCGGGCCTCGGGCGCGTCGCGCGCGCCATCCTCGAGCGGCAGCTGGCCGACAGCGTCGCGGCCATCGTGCAGGAGGTGCGGCACGACGAGCCGGTGCGCCCGTCGACGCCGCGCGCGCTGCCCAGGTTCGACCTCGGCCCGCTGCGGGAGCGCGCGTCCTCGGTGCTCGACGAGCAGCGCGCCCTCGCCGACGCGCTGCAGCACGGCGAGGACCCGAAGTACTGGTTCGCGCGCGTCTACCAGTACGTCACCGAGGCGCAGCTGTCGCTCTGCGACAAGGGCGCCGTCGCGCACGTCGACTGGGTGCTCGCGCTCATCCCCGAGTTCCACCGCTACTACGCCGGCAACCTCGAGCACTGGGTCGACGGCGACGTCGCGGCGGTCGAGCGCCCGTGGCAGCGCGCGTTCCGCCGCATGGAGATCGGCGGCGCCCGTCACGACGCGATGACCACCGCCGAGGGGCTCCTGCTCGCGGTCGAGGCGCACATCGAGGAGGACCTGCCGCGCGCGCTCGCCGAGGTGTGGGCGCGTCGCTACCGACAGCACGCGTCGTTCGTGCGGTTCCGCGGCGACTACCTGTCGATGGGCGAGGTCTTCCTCCGCGCCGCGGATCGGCTGATCGCGGAGATGCCGCGAAGGTTCGTGCCGTCGTACATCCGCGCCGCGCGCGCGCTGCTCCCGGCCGAGATCCCCGACGCGATCGTCCACGCGCGCTTCTACGACGTCCCCGGCCGTCGCCTGCTCGCCTTCGAGCGCGGGCGCCGCTTCGCCGAGACGCTGGCGCGCGCGCTCGACCACTCGCCGTGACCTCGCTGAGCTCCCGTCGCGCGAGCGCGGCCGTCGGGCGGCATCTGCCCGTGTCATGAGCGAGAAGACGAAGAAGACCGAAGCGCAGCAGAACACCCCTGGAAGCCGCGACGAGCTCCGCGAGATGCTCCGTCACTTCCGGACGGCGATGCTGGTGACGCACGACACGACGGGCATGCCGCGCGCGCGGCCGCTCGTCATCGTGAAGGTCGAGGACGACGCGCGTGTGTGGTTCGCGACCACCGATCACTCGCCGAAGATCAGGGAGATCACCGGCGACGCCGCCGTCGCCGTGGTCTGCCACCGCAGCAGCGACGAGGCGTGGATCTCCGTGTCCGGTCACGCGCGCTTGGTCCGCGACCGTCAGAGGGCGCACGCGATGTGGAGCCCCGGCCTGCAGGCGTGGTTCAGCGGCCCCGACGATCCCGCGCTGCTCCTGATCGAGGTCGTGCCCACCCACGCCGAGTACTACGGCGCCGACAGGCCGATGATCGCGCGCGCGTTCCAGCTGGCGAAGGGCATCCTCACCCGCGAGCCGCCGAAGACCGGCCCGATCAAGCACGTCGAGCTCGAGCGGCTCTCCGACCCCGGTCGCCTCTCGCACTGACCGCAGGACGCGTCACTCGAACGGCTGGTTGGTGAAGACGCTCAGCCGTATGCCCGCCGGGTCCTTGCGCGGGATCTCGACGGCGACCCAGTACTTGCCGACCTTGCGCACGTCGGCGTTGGAGCCGCCGTCGAGCTTGTAGGCGTTGTCGTGCCTCTGCAGTTCGTACTGCGCCTTCTTCGGCAGGCCGTCGAGGCACGCGGGGACGGTGGCCGACACGAAGGCGACGAGCAGCAGGCGGACGACTGTCATCGGCGCGAGGAAAGCCGACCTCCGCCCGTTGCGTTCCACGGTCGCGGCCCTGCGCTGGAACAGCAGCTTGCGATCGCTGGTGTCGCATGTCGTCAGCACGCGCGGAACGATGGAGCCTGGCCTGGGGCCGTGCTCTGATGTCGGATGCTCCGAGCAGCACTTCGGGCCGCAGGTCTGTCCGTTCTCGCCGCCCTCGCTGCCTGCCAAACGGGTCACGAGGCCGAGCCGTCCGATTCGGGCGTCGATTCGGACGTCCCGGAGGCCGCAGAACAGCGAGCGATTCGCGGCCGGTTGGTGCTGCCGGGAGTCGCGGATCTCGCTGGCTTCGCCGTCACGATGGTCGGCCCGACGACGGCCGCCGTCGCGACCGATTCGACCGGCGCCTTCGTCTTCGAGCGCGCGCAGATCGGCCGATACGCCGTGTCGATCACGGTGCCATCCACGACCGAAGGGTCGAGCGTGACCATCGTGGACGTCGCCGGTACCGACGTCGTGGTGCCGGACTTCCAATTCAGCCCGCTCGGCGACGTGACTGGCAAGGTGACGCTCGGAGCGCCGACGGGCAACGCCGGTATCAGCGTCGTCGTCGCAGGGACGGCAGCGTCTGCGATCACCGACGACAGCGGTACGTATGTCATCCGCGGCGTGCCGGCGGGCGCACGTGACGTCGTCGCCGCGCTGCCCGGGTGGTCGGGCGGCGTCGCGAAGGGCGTTCCGGTCGAATACCGGAGGCTCGCGACCGCTCCCGATGTCATCCTCACGCGTGCCCCGGTCGACGCAGGGTCCGTCGAAGGCGCGGTGAAGGTCAGCGGCGAAGCGGCGAACGACGGCATCACCGTCGTCGCCGTGGGACCGTCGGGGACCTCGGCCGCGATCACGGACGCGGCGGGCGCATGGTCGGTGAAGAGCCTGGCGCCGGGCACGTACTCCATCACGCTGAGCGCGCCGTCGACGCTCGAGGCGACGCGCACCGCCGTCGCAGTCGTCGAGAACGGAAAGACGACGACCGTCGAGCCGGTATCGTTCACGCCCCTCGGCACCCTTCGTGGCAAGGCCACGCTGCAGGGGCGCGTCAGCGGCAACGCCGGGATCATGGTCTGGGTCACCGACTCTGCCGTCGCGCTCACCGACGACGCGGGCAACTGGGAGATCCGCGGCGCGCGCACGGGCATATCGACGGTCCGCGCGACCAAGGAGGGGTACGCGCTCGGGGCGATCGACGGACCGACGCTCGCCTGGCGCGGCGTCGCCACCGTCGGCACGATCGACCTCGCCCTCGATCCGAGCGCCGCCGCTTCGATCTCCGGCGTGGCGAAGGTCCTCGGGCGCACGACGAACGACGACATCGTCGTCTCGCTCTCCGGCTCGACCGCGACGACCACGACCGCCGCCGACGGCAGCTACAAGCTCGAGGTGGCGGCCTCCGGGCTCCGCTCGTTGTCCTTCAAGACCAAGGACGGTCGCTACGAGGCGCGCATCGACGACGTCCTGCTGATGCCCGGCGGCGGAGCGTTCGTGATGGCGGCGAGCACCCTGCGCCCGATCCCCCTCGCGCGACTGGTGCGCGGCAAGCGAATCGGTCGCGGGCGCCCGGTCGGCGCCACGCCGTCCGGCGAGGTCGTCGTCTTCGTGCCCGGAACGAGCGGCCGCTTCGATGTGTTGTCGCTGACGGGCACGGCCAAGACGCTGGTCGCCAGCGACGTCTCCTATTCGGAGTCGTGGCTGCTATCGCCCGACGGCGCCCACCTCTCATACATGCGGCAGACCGCCGCGGGGAGGCAGTGGGAGATCGTCTCGACCGCCGGAGGAACCCCGGCGGTGCTCTCGACGGCATCGTACTCGTTGCCGCGCCAGTACCTCGATGGCGGCAAGCTTCTCGCGTACGTCACCAGCGACGGGTACGCCAACACGCTCAACGTCCGCGCCCTGGCCACCGGCAAGACCACGCGCGTCATGGACGTTGGTGGCTACTACGGAACGATGCCGTGTCAATTCACGCGCGACGTCACCTACGCAGCATGTCAGGCGCCGAGCGCGGGCGGGGCGTACCACCTCGCGCCGGTCTCGGAGCCGGGAGCGATCACGGTGGTCAACGTCGGGTATTCGCGCGTCGAATGGACCTCCGACCGACGCCTGGTTCACTCCACCGCCGGCGCAGGACTGGCGCTCACGCGACCGGGCGCCACGACGATTCCCGAGCGGGTGCTCTTCACCGACGGCGTGATCAGATGGCAGCTGTCGCCCGATGCCCAGTCGTTGCTGGTATGGCGGCAGGTTGGCTCGCAGAAGAGCGTCTGGCTCGTGCGCCCTGCTCTGTCCGACGCGCCCGTGCTCGTCGCGGAGACCCCTAGCGGGGCCTACATGGCGGAAGTTCCCGCCGCATTCTCCCCCGATTCATCGCAGGTCGCCTGGGGAGTGCCATCGGCTACCGGCGGCCCGATGACGGTGCGCCTGGCGAACGTGACGTCGCTCTCGGCCTCGAAGCTGATTGGCGAGGTTCCCGTCGCTCGCAGCCTCGAGTTCCTCGGCGCCTCGACGGTCATCCTCGGCGGGCGCTACGAGAGCAACCCGCTACGCCTCCTTCCGATCGGCGGCGGCGCATCGACCCTGCTCGGCTCCGCGCTGCAGTGGCTTCCCAGCCCTGACGCCAGCAGGCTCGCCTGGAGCGAAGGGTCGGGCTACGGCTCGGGCCCACTGAAGACGGCGACCGCTACTGGCGCGATCTCCGTCGTGGCCTCCACTGCATATAGCTCGCCTCCCCCGCAGTGGTCTCCCGACTCCGCACGGCTGTCGTTCTGGAGCTGCGGGGCGGCCGAGTGTTCGCTGGCGGTGCGGGACGCTGCCGCCACGTCGCCAGCGATTCCCGTCACGTGGCAGGACAGGGCCATGTGGCTATCGCCGACGAGCGTGGTGCTGTCGACGAGCTCGTACTCCGAGGACGACAGCATCTATCTCGCGACCCTCCCCTGAAGCGCGGCTCGGCGCCTGCGGAGCCCGCGGGCATTGCGCCGAAGCGCCTTCAAGCCGTCTGCGCCGTGAGACGTGGCAGGGCCGAACCTTCGTCGTCGAGACGCTCGATCGCGGCGCGCGCGCGCTCGAGCGCGACGGTCAGCGCGTAGGCGCGCTGCGACAGCGGGCGCTCGACGGCGATGACCTTCGCGGCCTGCGCCCGGCGCACGTCGAGCATGCGCGACAGCGTGTCGAGGATTCCGACGCGATCGCGGTCGTCGGCGGCGTTGTAGCGCTCGACCGCGCGCTCGATCTCCGGCTCGATCGCCGTCAGATCGCGCCGCGCCTCGGCGCGAGCCCGCTCGAGGAGGTCGCCGACGGCGTCGACCGCGCGGGTGAGCGCCTCGATCTCGGCGACCATCGGCCCGAGCTGGCGCACCAGGTCCAAGTCGGAGAAATCCAGCTCGGGGCGCGGCTCGCCGCGCCGCGGATCGAGCCACGCTGCGCCGTTCTCGCGCGACTCGCGCTCGCGACGGGTGAGCAGCTGCGCCGAGTGCACCGCGCGCGTGGGCGAGGTCGCCGCGACGATCGGCGGGAACGGCGTGGTGCTGTTCACGTCGATCAGCGTGCGGAACAGCTCGCTCCACGAATGATCCTCGCCGTACCCGGTGTCGGTGATGCCGACGCTCTCGACCGAGCCGTCGAGCAGCTCGGGGAACCGCCGGACGAGCGCCTCGATCTTCGCCGGCCCGGCGTTGATGAACTGGCGGCTGGGCCGCGAGATGCGTCGCGGCGCGCCGCTCGGCCGGCCCATGCGCGACAGATCGCAGGGCGCGCTCGCGAAGTCGTCGGGCGACCCGTCTTCGCATGGCGGCGGCTCCTCGACCTCGCTGCACGCGATGGCGTCGACGCCGAGCGCCTCGGCCACCACCTCGACGATCGGCCGCGGCGAGGCGCTGCTGATCACCACCTTCACGCCGGGGCACCGCGCGCGGAGCCACGCGATGTCGTCGCGATCGATGGTCTGATCGTCGCGGTAGCGGTTGAACACCCGCGCGGCGAGCTCGCGCACCACCGCGCGGGGGAGCGACGCGATCTGGTGGAGCAGCGCGTGCTGCGGGATGAGCTGCACCGCGCGCACCGCCTCGGGGCCGAACCGCTTGAACGCGAGGCGGCGCAGGCCTTCCGCGCGCGAGGCGAGCTTGCCCCAGACGAAGTAGAACAGCCCCGGCGGCGCCCAGAGCGCAGAGCCGACCGCGAGGTAGCGGAGCATCGACAGCGGGCGTGAGGGCTCGAAGTGCATGCGACCGGGGCCGCGCTGCGGCTCGATCTCGTCGAGGTACGACGGGCCGTACCCGAGGTGCGCGACGATCTCCCAGCCGAGCAGCTCGCCCATGTTGCGGCCGAGGTGGATGGTGCGATCGAGATCGAGCACCACCACGCGCGTGCTCGGGGGCACCGCGCGCAGACACAGCTCGCGGAAGTCGACCGGCGCGCCGTGCACGCGGAGACGCTCGACCACGCGCGTGCGCGGCGCGCCGGCGTCGCGGGTGCTCGAGTGGTCGTCGCGCGCCGAGCGCGCGCCCGTATCGAAACCTGAGAAGAGCGCGCTTCGTGCCGCAGCCATGGGGCACAAGGTAGTGACCGGCGCGCGCGCTACCGTCACGGCTCGGTCAGAAGACCGTGCCGCCGACGTCAGCGCACCTTGGCTTGGCGTTCAGTTCTTGGTGACCGGCGCGATTCCGCCGATCTTCGGCTTCGGCTTGACCGGCTCGAGCGCGGACGGGCCGGCGGGCTTCGCGGGCACGCCGCCGAGCTTGCCGGCGGGCGGCTCGGGCTTGGGACCGGGCTTGACCGGCTCGATGGCGCCCGGCTTGGGCATACCGGGCTTGACCGGCTCGAGGGCAGGGGACTTCGTGGCCGGCCCGCCCTCGGGCTTGCCGGCGGGCCCCTCCGGCTTCACCGGCTCGATGGCGCCCGGCTTCGGCGCGCCCGGCTTGAGCGGACCGACGACGCCCGGCTTGTCGGGCGCCGCGCCGGGAGCGGCCTTCGGGCCGCCGATCGGAGCGAGCTTGCCCGTGCCGACCGCGTCGAGCGGCGGGAGCTTCTTCATCGGCTGGGCCTTGATGACCACGATGGGCGCCGCCAACGGCTTGAGCGCGCCGCCCTTGCCGTCGGACAGCGCGAGCTTGCCGGCCTTGGCGTCGATCTGCAGCTTGCCGCCGGCCACGATGGGCAGGAGCTTCGGGATCTCGAGCTTCTCGACCTTCTTGCCCTTGTCGACGAAGAGCTCGATCTTCTGCGCCACGGGCGCGCCGCCCACGAAGGCGAGCTGCTTGTGCTTGCCGTCGATCTCGACCGACTGCGCGGGCTTCGCCTCGAGGCTGACGCCGGTGAGCGTGGCCGTGAACTTCTTGCCGATGATCGAGACGTCGTCCTTCTGACCCTCGGTGCCGCGCACCGTGAGCTTCACCTTCGTCTTGGCGGGGATGAAGAGGATGGGCGGCGAGTCGGAGGCGAGCTTGCCGCGCGGCATGACGTACGTCGCGCCGGGGATCTCGTTGACGATGTTGCCGTCCTTCATGCCGAGCGTGTGGCCGGAGTCGTCCTGGACGCTCAGGCTCGCCGCGCCGCGGCCGATGACCATCACGTCGTCGTCGCCGTCCTCGCCGTCGCCGTCGATCTCGTCGTCGTCGGCGGGCTTCTCCTTCTTCTTGGCGACCTTGGGCTCGTCCTCGTCGTCGTCGTCCTCGACGGCCTTCGGCTTCTTCTTGGCGACCTTCGGCGTCTCCTCCTCGTCGTCGTCGTCATCGGCGGAGCTGCCGGCCGCGAAGGGGCAGCTCATCTTCTTGCGCGCCGACTGCGGCACGAGCTCGATGCGCGGACTCGACGCGGTGCCGTAGTAGGTCGACGCCGACTCGTCGGGGCTCGTGGCCGCGTCGTCGTAGCGCCAGGTGTTCTTGCCCTTGTCGAACTCGACGTGACGCAGCTTGCCGGGCGAGTTGTTCTCGTAGACGTACACCCAGTAGATGTCGTCGCCGCGATCTTCGACGGCGTAGGGCGCGATCGCGTGGCCGCCGTAGCCGGTCGGGCTGTGGATGCCGAGGAGGTAGACCTCGTTCTTCTTCTTCATCGAGCTGATCAGGCGCTCGAGGACCTTGTTGGGCGCGGCGCGGTACGTCGCGTGGGCGACGCTGGGGCTCATCTGCGTGACGGCCCAGTAGGCGAGGTAGCGCTCGCTCTTCTTGTCGCGATCGAGGTCGTAGGTCTTGTCGCCCCCGAGCTTCGACACGCTGTCTTCGCCGGCCCACAGGCGGAGGCTGCCGACGCTGAAGCCCTCGCAGTGGCCGCCGCGCAGCAGCTTGGCGCTCGCATCGAGGAAGGCCTGGGCGCCCGATTTGAGGGTGCACTCGCCGTCGTCGCCGTCGCCGCCGCCCGCGCACACCGCCTTCTCGCCGCACATCTTCTTCAAGTCGGCGGGGCCGAGCTGGAGATCGTCGGGATCGTCGAGGCGGAAGTTCGGGAACTGGAACCCGTCGACCGTCGGGCGGAAGCCGAGGTCGGCGACGAGGTTGGCGTCGTCGAGCGAGCTCGGATCGGCCTCCTTGCCGCCCTTCGATTTGCCGCCGCCGGCGCCCTTGGCGCCCTTGGGCACGAAGGCAGGCTCGGTCGCCTGATCGGACTTGTCGGTCTTCTTCTTGTCGTGCCGATCGCAACCTGCCGCTCCGACGGCGGACAGGGCGAAGACGACGAGCAAGGACGGATGGAGGAACGTTCGGGTGCGCATGGCGCTGGGCAGAAGATCCACGGGGCCTCCGCGTGCGTCCAGTGAGACGGACGCGCGCCTCTTCCATTCAGTCGAGCCCGCTTCCCCGAAATCACTCACGATTTTCGGCATGTGGGCCGGTCGTGCGAAGATTCGCCCGATGCCCCCCCTGCGCGCCGGAGTCCTCCTCTCGGTCGTCGCGCTGCTCGGCGGCTGCGCCCCGCGCTCGAAGGGCCGCCCGTGCCGCGCGCTGCCGCTCCCCGCGCCGTCGGTGTTCGAGCGCTGCGGCGGGATGATCTACCACGCGCCGCCCGGATCGAGCACGCACTACGCGATCCGCTTCGTCGATCAGGTGGGCGGCGATCTCGAGCTCGTCGATCTCTGCGTGCTCCTCGACGAGGCGCCGATCTTCACCCGGAGCGAGATCGACGCCTGGCTGCCGCGCGCGGCGAAGGAGCCCGCGGCGTGGACCGGCAAGATCGCCAACGTGCGGCACTCGGTGCAGGTGCAGGCGACCTACAAGGTCCGCGGCAAGGCGACGCTCGATCGCGTCGTCCTCCGCGCCGCGCAGGAGGTCGCTCCGGCCGACGACGCGGTGCTCGAGCTGATCGCCTACGACAAGGGCGGCTCGGGCAAGATCGAGGAGCGGCTCTCGATCAAGGGCAGCCTCCCGGGTGGAACCGCGCAGCCGCGCTGCGAGTGATGAGAGGGCCCCCGGACTGAAGTAACTGAAGTCCGGGGCACCGAAAGCCGGGCGAAGCCCTTCGGGCTGGCGACACTCTCGTGCCGAGGAAGTGCGGTCGATCGACTCGCACTGAAGTTCGCGGCGGCGCTAGTCGTTTGGACCTAGCGCGACGCTCGCGAATCCTGCAGCGACAGCCCCAAGCCAGGCTAGCGACTCGGTGAAGTCCGAAGGACTTGCGGTCGCAGTCGGTGCCCCGGACTTCAGTCCGGGGGCCTCAATCCCCCAGGAACGTGCGCGCGATCTCGCCCTCGATCGTGCGGCCTTCGATGGTCACGTAGAGCATGCCGTCGTTGCGCACCACCTCGAGCGCGGCGTTCCGCTGGATCGCGCGCTCGAGCTCGTCGAGCAGCGCCGGATCGACGCGGAACACCTCGATGGTGTGCGCCTTGTGAATGTGAGTGCTCGTCGCCTCGCGCCGGAGGGCGGTGAGCTCCGTGTGCGTGAAGACGGCGACGCGCCGCGACGCCTTGGCCGCCTTGTGCAGGCGCTCGGCCGACGGCGAGCCGACCTCGATCCAGGCGAGGAGGAGGCCGGTCGGATCGCGGACCGAGACGGCAGGCTCATCGGTGGACGAGACGCCGCCCTTGCTGAACGCGATGCCCTCCTCGTACGAGAGGCAGTAGGCGAGCATGCGCGTCAACAGGAAGCGCATGGTCTCGGACGGGTGCCGGGCCATGCGCAGATCGAGCGCTTCGTAGACGTCGCGGTCGACGTCGGAGAGGGAGACCTCGAAGCGGTGCATGGTCGCGGTCAACGCCATCGGCCGGCGCACTGTAGCCGGCCGCCGGCGAAATGGCAGGTGCTACGCTGGCGCGCCATGGCTCACGATGTGATGCCGGACGCGCCGCGCGACGCGATCCCCAAGGTCCGCGCGGAGCTGCGGAAGGTCATCCTCGGCAAGGACGCGATCCTCGACCGGCTGCTGGTCGCGCTGCTCGCCGACGCGCACGTGCTGATGGAGGACGTCCCGGGCGTGGGCAAGACCACGCTCGCCAAGGCGCTGGCGCGCACGTTCGCCGGAGACTTCAAGCGGCTGCAGTTCACGCCCGACCTCTTGCCGACCGACGTGCTCGGCTCGTCGGTCTACGACCCGCGCGACGGCAGCTTCACGTTCAAGCCAGGGCCGATCTTCGCGAACGTGCTCCTGGCCGACGAGATCAACCGCGCGTCGCCGCGCACCCAGTCGAGCCTCCTCGAGGCGATGAGCGAGCGGCAGGCGTCCATCGAAGGCGTCACCCGCCCGCTGCCGCGGCCGTTCCTCGTGCTGGCCACGCAGAACCCGATCGAGCTCCACGGCACCTATCCGCTCCCGGAGGCGCAGCTCGATCGCTTCGGCCTCCGCGTGGAGCTCGGCTACCCGGCGCGCGAGCACGAGGTCGACATGCTGTACGCGCAGGCCGACCACCACCCGGTCGACGACGTGCAGAAGGTCCTCTCCGAGGAGGCGCTCCTCGCGCTGCAGCAGGCCACGCGCGCGGTCCGCGTCGATCGCAAGGTCGGCTCGTACGTCGTCGATCTCGCCGAGGCGACGCGCTCGCACCCGGCCGCGAAGATGGGCGCCTCGCCCCGCGCGTCGCTCGCGCTGTTCCGCGCCGCGCAGGCGCGCGCGTACCTGGACGGCCGCGCCTACGCCGTGCCCGAGGACGTGAAGGACGTCGCGGTCGAGGTGCTCGCCCATCGCGTCGTGCTCGATCCGAAGGCGCGCTACGGCGGCATGCGCAAGGAGGATCTCGTGCGCGAGGTCCTCGGCACCGTCGCCGTTCCGGTCTGAGCATGCCCGCGTGGGAGCGAAACCAGGGCACGCGTCGATCGCTGCTGCGCACGCCGATCTACGAGCTCGCCGCATACCGGCAGTTCGTGCGGGCGTGGCGCGAGCGCTTCACCGTGACGGGGCGGCGCGCGCTGGTGACGATGATGGTGCTCGGCGTCCTCGCCATCGACACGCGCCGAAACCAGACCTTCCTCCTCTTCGCGATCGCCGCCGGGCTGTACGTCGCGGCGCTGATCATGGTGCGCGTCGGGCGACCGCGCGCGCGTATGCTGCTGCCGGTCCCGGCGCGCGCGACGGTCGGCGAGCCGCTGCCGGTGCGCGGGCGCGTCGTCATGGAAGAGGGGCAGGGGGCGCTGCTCCGCGCGACGTTCGGCGGCGTGGTCGATCCGCAGCGCTTCGCGATCGAGCCCGACGAGGTGATCGTCGGCGCCGAGCCGGGCGCCGAGACCGAGGTGCGCTTCGTGCTGCACCCCAAGCGTCGCGGTCGCTACGAGCTCGGGCGCGCGACCCTGCGCCCGCTCGATCCGTTCGGGTTCGTCGCGGGCGCCACGATCGACTCGACCCGCGGCGCGCACGTGATCCTCGTCGCGCCGCCCGTATTCCGGTGGGAGCTGCGATCCGGGGTGCTCGGTCGCCGGCTCAACCCCGGCGGCATCCCGCTGGCGAGCAGCACCAGCGACGCCATGGAGCTGATCGGGACGCGCGAGTGGCGACCGGGCGATCGGCTGCGCAACGTCCACTGGCGATCGTTCGCGCGACGCGGCACGCCGATCGTCAAGGAGTTCCAGGAGGAGTACTTCCCGCGCATCGCCATCGTCGTCGACACCCACCTCGACGAGCGGGCCACGCCGGAGCAGGCCGTCGTCGATCGGGCCGCGTTCGAGGCCTCGCTGTCGGTCGCCGGCTCGCTGGCCGCGGCGCTCGCGCAGAACGATCACGTCGTCGAGCTGCTCGCCGCGGGGCCCGAGCTCTATCGCGTCGCCGCGGGGCGCGGGCTCGGGCAGCTCGAGAGCGTGCTCGACGTGCTCGCGTGCGTGGAGCCGTCCGACGCGGCGCCGCTCGCCAACGTCGCGCCCGCGGTCGAGGACGAGATCGCGCGGATCGGCACGGTGGTGGCGGTGCTGCTCGACTGGGACGACGCGCGCGCAGCCTTCCTCGAGCGGATGCGCGCGCTCGGCGCGGAGGTCTTCGCCGTCGTGGTGCGCGAGCGCCCGACCACCACCGCGTTCGTCGAGGGCGACGAGCTCGAGCGCATGACGCCTGCGGCGGTCGCCGCGGCGCTGAAGGAGCATCGATGACGCGCCTGCCGCTCGCGGTGGTGCTCGCGGCGGCGCTCGCCGCGCTCGGGCGCTCGCTCGACAGCGTGGTCGCCTACGGGCTCGCGCTCGTCGCGGTGCTCGGGGCGGGGCTCTCGGTGCGCCTCGATCCGTCGATCGAGCGGCTGGCGCGCCTGCTGTCGCGGGTCGCCGTCGTGGCCGCGGTCCTCGCGGGCTGGGTGCTGACCGTCGCGCCGATGCTGCACGGCGAGCGCACCGACGACGTCCTGCGCTCGGTCGGCTTGGTGCTCGCCGCGTGCGCGCTGCCGCTCTCGATTCACAGCTACGCCGAAGCCGGCGCGGGGGCGCGGCCGCGCGCCGACGCCGCCGTGCTGCTCGCGGCGATGGGCATCTTCGGGATCGCCGGGCTCCATCGCCTCGTCGAGATCCGCCCCTTCTTCGCCGTCGGCGGCGCGGCGGCGGCGGTGCACGCGATGCTCGCGGTGCACGGGGCGGCGCGGAGCGGACGGCGGCCGTCGATCGCGCGCGGCGCGTTCGCCGTGCTCATCGCCGCGACGCTGGCCGGCACGATCGCCCTCGGCCTGCCGCCGGCGCAGCGGCAGCTCGAGCGCGCGCTGCTGTCCGGACGCGTGATCGAGCTCAAGGGCCGCAGCGGCCTGTCGAACGACGACGTTCGCGTGGGCGAGGTGCAGTCGCTCGCGCGCTCCGAGCGCCCCGTGCTGCGCGTCTATGGGCCGGCCGCTCGCTATCTGCGCGCGCAGGTGTACCTGCGCTTCGACGGCCGCCTCTGGCACGCGCTGCGCACGAACAAGCCGGTCGAGCCGCAGCCGGTCGACGCCGTGATCGGGGCGCGGGCCGAGCCGCTGCTCGCGCGCATGGGCGGCGCGCTGCGGCTGTTCCCGGGGGTGCGCGCCGACGCCCTCGCCGGCGACGAGGTGATCGCGTCGCGCATCGAGCCGATCGATCTGGACGAGGGCCTGCTCGTCACGCCGGGCGACGCGCTCGCCGTCAAGACCGAGGACGAGGTCCGCGTCGCCGAGGCCGGGCTGCTGCTGCGCAGCGATCGCCGGCAGCCGGATCCGTACGTGGTGGTCCACCGGCGGCGCATCGGCGTCGGCGACGATCGCGCGCCCGACGACGCGACGCTGCCGCTCGCGGTGTCGTTGCCGCGGCGCGTCGACGATCGCCTCCGTGCGCTCGCCGATCGCCTCGCGCGCGGCGACGACGCGCCCGAGGGCGCGCCGCTGCTCCCGGTGGCCAAGCGCATCGAGCGCACGGTCGCCTACGTGCGCGCGGCGGCGCGCTACACGCTCGACGCGCCGCGCTACGCGGGGCCGGACATCGCCGCCGAGCTGCTGTTCGACAAGCGCGCCGGCTACTGCGAGCACTTCGCCAGCGCGCTCGCGATCTTGCTCCGCCTCGAGCGCATCCCGACCCGCTACGTCACCGGGTTCCGCGTCGACGAGGGCGATCTCGAGGGCGAGCACTACCTCGTCCGCGACGACAACGCGCACGCCTGGGTCGAGGCGTGGGACGGCACCGCCTGGCTCGAGCTCGATGCGACGCCGATCGCCGAGTACACGACGCTGCATCGGCGCAGCAAGAGCGGCTGGGCCGCCCGCGCCGCGGCGATCCGCGCGTTCTTCGCCGATCTGCGCGCGGCCATCCGCTACGGGCGCGCGACCGATCTCGCCCTGCAGGCGCGGTGGCCCATCGCCATCGCGCTCTCGGCGCTCGGCGTCGCGTACGTCGCGCGCAACGAGGTCCGGCGGCGCCTGGCCGACGCGCGCGGCAAGCGGAAGGTGCGCGCGCGCGACAAGCTCGCGCCCGAGCTCGAGGCGTTCCTCCGCGAGCTCGACGCGGCCTGGCACCGCGCCGGTCACCCGCGTCCGCGCTCGTCCGGCCTGAAGGAGCACGCCGCCGCGACGGAAGCTCGCGGCATCGATCCGGGCGCTGCCGAGGCGATCCGGGCCGCGATCGAGCCGCTGCACCGCGCCGCGTACGGCGGGGAGACGCCGTCCTCGGAGCAACTCGCGACGGCTCGTGAGCGGTTGCGTCAAAGCTTTCGTCGACGTCGATCTTGACCGCGCGACGCCACGCCACGAGGTTGCACGGAAACATGACTCGCAAGCTTGCCATCCTCGTCGGCGGTGGCCCCGCCCCTGGCATCAACGCAGTGATCGGCGCCGCGACCATCCGAACGGTGCTCTCCGGCGTCGACGTGGTCGGTGTCAACGACGGCTTCTCGCACCTGATGAAGGGCGACGTCTCCAAGGTCCGTCACCTCAGCGTCGAAGAGGTCAGCCGCATCCACTTCCGCGGCGGCAGCTACCTCGGCATCTCGCGCGCGAACCCGACCAGGCGCCCCGAGGACCTCGAGCAGACGGTGTTGTCGCTGCTCCGCCTCGACGTCGACAAGCTGATCACCATCGGCGGCGACGACACCTGCTTCTCCGCCTCGCAGATCGAGCGGCAGAGCAACGGCCGTCTGCGCGTTGTGCACGTCCCCAAGACGATCGACAACGATCTCGACCTGCCGCCCAGCGTCGACACCTTCGGCTTCCAGACGGCGCGCCACATCGGCTGCGAGCTGGTCGAGAACCTGATGGTCGACGCGAAGACGACGCACCGCTGGTACTTCGTCGTGGCGATGGGCCGCAAGGCGGGCCACCTCGCCCTCGGCATCGGCAAGGCCGCAGGCGTGACGCTGTCGCTCATCCCCGAGGAGTTCGGCGACGAGAAGGTCGGCCTCAAGACCATCGTCGACACGCTCGCCGGCGCGATCATCAAGCGCCTCGCGCTTGGCCGGAACGACGGCGTCGCCGTCATCGCCGAGGGCCTCGTCGAGCGGATGGACGAGGAGGACCTCGCGCACCTCAAGGGCGTCGAGCGCGATGCGCACGGTCACGTGCGCATCGCCGAGGTGCCGTTCGGCGACATCCTCAAGGAGCAGGTGCAGAAGCGCCTCGCGTCGCTCGGCGTGAAGATGACCGTCCAGTCGACCAACATCGGCTACGAGCTGCGCTGCGCCGATCCCATCCCCTTCGACATGGAGTACGCGCGCGACCTCGGCTACAGCGCGGCGAAGTACGTCATCGAGGGCGGCAACGCGTCGCTCGTCAGCATGCAGAACAGCCGCTTCGTGCCGGTGCCGTTCGACAGCATCATGGATCGCTCGACCGGCCGCATGCGCGTGCGCATGGTCGACATCTCGTCCGACCGTTACATGATCGCCCGCCGCTACATGGTGCGCCTCCGCCGCGACGACTTCGACGATCCGCACCTCCTGGCTGAGCTCGCCAACGTGGTGAAGCTGCCGATCGAGGGCTTCGAGCGCGAGTTCCGCTATCTGGTCGAGAACGAGCCGTTGCCGCGCGTCTTCTTCCCGGAGGAGAGCGAGCTGCACGCGCGCACGGCGCCCGCGCCCTCGGTGCGGCCCAAGGCCGCGCGCTGAGCGCCCCCTTCCGTCGGGCTGCGTTTGGCGTTACGCCAGAGGCATGCACGATCAGAACGTCGCCATCGTGAAGGGGCTCGTGGCCGTCGCGTGGGCCGACGGCGAGTTCGCCGACGCCGAGTCGCAGGCGCTCGAAGGTCTGCTCGCGGCATTCGGCGCCACCGACGCCGAGGCGAGCGAGCTCCGCGCCTACGCGAAGACCCCGCGCCAGCTCGCCGACATCCCGCTGAAGCACCTCTCGTCCGACGACCGCCGCACGCTCTTCTCGCACGCGGTCCTGCTGACGTTCGTCGACGGGTCGCAGCACGAGAAGGAGCTCGCCTTCCTCGACGAGCTCGCGAAGGTGCTGCGGCTGACCGACGACGAGAAGAAGCGCATCGAAGACGCGAGCGCGGCGCGGGTGAAGAAGTACTTGTCGCTGTTGGCTTAGATGACGGTCGCAATCTCGAGCGCCCGCCGCATGGCTGCTCGCGGAGGCCCGGTCATCAGTCGTCAGTCGTCAGTCGTCAGCGCGAGGCGGCAGGAGGCTTCTCCCGCCTTTCTCGCGCTGATCGCGGAGGGCTGACGACTGAGCCCAGAGGTCACTTGCGGCCCATGGGGGCGTCCGAAGCTCACGGCGACGTCGCACCGGTGTCTCGGCGAGTGGGAGTACGCTGTCGGCGTGCAGAACAGCCTCGTCATCCACCCGCAGGACGAGACCGTGGCGATCGAGCCCGCCGCGCTGGACGCGTGGCTGATCGCGCAGGACCTCGCGCGCGAGGGCAGGCCAGGGCCGAGATTCGCGGAGCTGATCGACGTCGAGGGAGTCAGTGTGGACGTGGTGCAGCGGCTTCTGCGGCAGCACGAGGGAGCGTCCCTCGCCGAGGCTCTCCACGCGACGGCGATCCGCGGAGCCGAGCTCCAACCGCGTCCGATGGTCATCGTCAGTTGTGAGATGGAGTCGCCCTGCTGTCGCCCGTGCGGTTCGGAGTACCTCGGCGAGCTCACGGACCTCTTGGACGCCTGGTGGAACGACCCGAGCTTTCAGGCTCACTGTCCGTGCGGCGCACACGACCGTGTTCCGGCGCTCGACTGGAAGCACCTGAGCGGCTTCGCCCGTACGTCCTTCGCGATCGAGAGCCCGTTGGCCTTCGTCGGGATGACACCCACCGCGAAGCTGCTGGACGCGCTGCGTGCTTGGGCCGACACGCCTTGGACGTGGACATGGACTGCGCTGTGAGCACGACGCGGCACCCGCTCAATACGGCCAACACGACGCAACGCAGTTCGCCACGGTCGCCGGCCGCTGAACGCTCCCCGCACATGCTCCCCCTCCGCCGCTCGCCGCCGGCTCGCTCGTCGCCCCGCCGACCTCGGCCGACGTCCGTTCGCGGCTCGACGCACCAGCACGGCCGGCCGCCGCCGACCTACAGGTCCTTCGTCGAGCCCTGAGGCAATCCGTACAACCCGCTGCTCGGGAGCTACTACACTCGAGGGCATGGACCCGGCGCGCAAGCTGGCGACGTATGGCGATCTGGCCGCGCTGCCGGAGGATCTCCGCGCAGAGATCATCGCCGGCGACATCACCAAGCTTCCCGCGCCGCTCCCCGAGCACGGTCGCGTGCAGCGCACACTGTCGCGCCACGTCGGCGGCCCCTTCGACGATGATGACGGTCGTGGCGGTCCCGGTGGTTGGTGGATCCTCGTCGAGGTCGATGTACAGCTCGATGTCCACGACGTCGTCCGTCCCGATGTCGCGGGTTGGAAGCGAGAGCGCCTCCCGAGCCCATGGGGCAAGCGGCCGATCACCGTGGCTCCGGATTGGATCTGCGAGGTGCTCTCGCCGACCAACGAGGCGCACGACCGTGTGAAGAAGCGCCGGTTGTATGCGAAAGCGGGCGTTGCCTTCTACTGGATCATCGATCCTGCCGAACGAACACTCGAGGCGTTACGACTCGTGGACGGCGTCTGGGTCGACGCGGGCAGCTTCGACGAGGAAGCAACGGCCCGCATTCCTCCCTTCGACTCGATCGAGCTCGAGGTCGCGCGTCTCTTTCCGCCGCGATCCTGACCCACCGCGTGAGGTTCCCGTTGGGGAACGCCAACCCGAGGGCAAGATCGCCCAGTGAAGACGCGCTCCCCCTACCGCTCGACGCGCTTGTCGTACCTCACCCCGCGCGCCTGCAGCTCGTGCAGCATCTCGTCGAGCAGGCCCGGCTCCGCGCCCGGGACCTCCGGCGGGTGCACGCCGGGGCGCACGAAGCGGCCGCGCGCGATCATGCGCGCCATGATCGTCGCGGGGAACGCGGTGGTGCGGGACATGCTGCGCATGTCGGCCACCGGATCGTAGTGGTCGAGCAGATCCCAGACGATGCGCGTGTCGACGCCCTCGTGGCGACCCTCGACGCTCACCCGCATGACCGTGAGATCGGCCTCGCGCTCGTCGAACGTCCACTTCGGGAACAGGAGCGCCGCCGTCACGTCGAGCGGGCGCACGGTGCCGCCGGCGACCGTGATCGGCTCCTTGGAGAAGAGGCCGGTGTCGCGCATCGCGCGCATCAGCGCGATGTGCCCGGGATAGCGCATGGTGCGCTCGCGCATGTCGGGGACCTTCAGCGTGTAGGCGAGGCTGCGGAGGCCGTCGGTGTTGAAGGCCTCGAGCGTGCCGACGCCGGGGAAGTCGAGCAGCTCGGGCTCGGAGAGCGCCTCCTTCACGACGATCTGGCCCCGCTCGACGATGCGCGCGGGGCGCGTGTACTCCTCGATGACGTCGTGCGGGGCGAACGGCGCCTTGTAGTCGTAGGGCCAGCGGCGGATCACCGGCAGGCCGCCGACGAGGATCTCGATGCGGCGGCACGGATCGAAGTTCTTCGCGCCCCAGCCGGCGATCATGTTGCTGATGCCGGGGGCGACGCCGCAGTCGACGACCGCCGTGACGCCGTGCTCCTTGGCCAGGCCGTCGAGCTGCGTGGCGTCCTCCGCCATGAAGGCGATGTCGACGTAGTTCTTCTTCGACTCGATGACGACCCGCAGCGCCTGCAGCGCGATCGTCGACGCGAGCCCGCCGAGGACCAGATCGTGATCGGCGATCACCCGCTTGACCTCGGCCGGATCGGATAGATCGGCCTGCACCGTGCGCAGCCCGTACCGCTCGCGCAGGTGCTTCAGGGCCTCTGGGCGGACGTCGGCCACGGTGACCTCGAGCTCCGGATCGGCCGCCAGATCGCGGGCCATCGCCGAACCGACCATCCCACCACCGAGAACGATTGCGCGCTTCATGGGGCGGGCAGCTTACTCCCGGTCGAGATTGTGAGAAACGTCACCGCTCACCTGGTGAGCGGGGCTACCGTCCGAGAGAGGAGGTCTCGAATGGTCAGCGCGCTGCTCTCCCGGTTCCATCTCGCTTCCGATCTGGCCGATCTCGCCGGCGCCGCCGACGGCGGCTGGATCGCGACCAGCGGCGCCGATCTCGAGTCGCTGAACCCGAGCACCGGCGGCGCGCTGGCGCTGGTCCGCGCCTGCACCCGCGCCGAGTACGACACCGTCGTCGAGCGCGCCCGCACCAGGTTCGCCGAGTGGCGCACCCGCCCGGCGCCCAAGCGCGGCGATCTGGTGCGACGCCTCGCCGAGCTGTTGCGCGCGCACAAGGAGCCGCTCGGCCAGCTGGTCGCGCTCGAGAACGGGAAGATCCTCGCCGAGGGCCTGGGCGAGGTGCAGGAGATGATCGACATCTGCGACTTCGCCGTCGGCCTCAGCCGGCAGCTGCACGGCCTGACCATCGCCTCGGAGCGACCGAGCCACCGCATGATGGAGCAGTGGCACCCGCTCGGGCCGGTGTCGGTGATCACCGCCTTCAACTTCCCCGTGGCGGTCTGGTCGTGGAACGCCGCGCTCGCCGCGGTCTGCGGCGACACGGTGGTGTGGAAGCCCTCGCCGCGCACCCCGCTGTGCAGCCTCGCGGTGCAGAGCCTGTGCAACCAGGCGATGGCCGCGGAGGACGCGCACGGCGTCTTCGGCCTGACCGTCGGCGATCACGACGTCGGCGAGTGGATGGGCGACGACGCGCGCTTCCCGCTGGTCTCGTTCACCGGCTCCGTCGCGGTGGGGAAGCAGGTCGCCGCGCGCGTGGCCTCGCGCCTCGGGCGCTCGCTCCTCGAGCTCGGGGGCAACAACGCGATCGTGGTGCTCGACGACGCGGATCTGGAGCTCGCCGCGCGCGCGATCACCTTCGGCGCGGTCGGCACGGCCGGGCAACGCTGCACCACCACGCGGCGGCTGTTCGTGCAGCGCGGCGTCGCCAAGACGCTCCTCGATCGGCTGGTCGCCGCCTATCGCACGGTGCCGATCGGCGATCCGCTCGATCCGGCGACGCTGATGGGACCGCTCATCCGCGAGGCCTCGGTCCGGCGGTACGTCGCCGCCCTCGAGGCCGCGCGCGCGCAAGGCGGCGAGATCCTCTGCGGCGGCCGCGCGCTCGACCGGCCGGGCTTCTTCGTCGAGCCGACCATCGTCAGGGGCACGTCGCACGATCGCTTCCCCATCGCCTGGGAGGAGACGTTCGCGCCCATCCTCTACGTGTTCGAGGTCGAAGGCCTCGACGAGGCGATCGCCTGCAACAACGCCGTCACGCAGGGCCTGTCGAGCGCGATCTTCAGCGACAGCCTGCGCGCGTGCGAGCGCTTCGTCTCGCCGACCGGCTCCGACTGCGGCATCGCCAACGTCAACGTGGGGACCAGCGGCGCCGAGATCGGCGGCGCGTTCGGCGGCGAGAAGGACACCGGCGGCGGCCGCGAGGCCGGCTCCGACGCGTGGAAGGCGTACATGCGAAGGCAGACGAACACGATCAACTACGGGCGCACGCTGCCGCTCGCTCAGGGGATCGAGTTCGGCGGCGAGGCGATCTCGTCGGCGACGGCTTGACCGGACGAACCGATCGCGTCGAGCGCCTGGACGCGCCTCACCGGGGGATCACGCGGGCTTGCGCGCGAGGAGGTCGACGGCGCGCACGCCGTACTTCCGCGCGATGTTCTCCTTCGAGGTCCCCGCGAAGCAGTCGTGACGCCGCACGATCCGGACCTCGGCGAACCCGACCTCGCGCAGCGCGTCGATCAGCTCTGCCTCCGGCAGAGCGCCGCCGATTCAGGCGGTCCACAGATCGACGTTCCTGCGTATGCCCTCCGAGAGCTCGTTCTCGACCGCGATGTCCGCGAGCTGCAGCCGCCCGCCGGCGCGCAGCACCCGGAACACCTCCGCGAAGGCGACCCGCTTGTCCGGCGACAGGTTGAGGACGCCGTTCGAGATCACCACGTCGATCGATCCGGACTCGACCGGTAGCCCGTGCAGATCGCCCGCGCGGAGCTCGACGTTGCCGAGCCCCATCGCTTCGGCCGACGCCCGCGCGCGCCCGAGCATCTCGTCGGTCATGTCGACGCCGATCGCGCGCCCGCGCGGACCGACGGCGCGCGCGGCGAGCAGCAGGTCGGTGCCGGAGCCGGAGCCGACGTCGAGGACGGTCGCGCCGTCCTCGATCGGGGCGATCGCGTGCGGGTTGCCGACGCCGGCGAAGGCGCGCGTGCTCTCGTCGGGGATCGCCGAGAGCGCCACGCGGTCGTAGCCGAGGAGCGACGCCGCGTACGCCGGGCCGGTGTGGAAGTGGAACTCGCCGTCGGGCGTCGTGGCGACGCGCGCGTACATCGCGCGCACCTCCTCCTGCAGCTTGCGTGTGTCGAGGTCGACGGGGCAGACGAGTGACGACATGGTGGCTTCCTCCCAGGACGGCAGGACGGAAGCCGGGCATCCCGTGCACGCGGCGCACCACCACGCACGTCGCTCGCGTCGCGAAGGAGAGTGACATTCGACGAAGGGAGCCGCGCTCGCCCCGATCCCGCACGACACAGCGCGCGAGCGTGCCGTCAGCGCCGGGGGTCCCGCCGACGCCGGATCGCGATCGCGATCATGAACGCGATCGGCGCGAGGCCCATGCCGGGGGAGGTGCCGCGCGCGCCGACGGTGCAGCCGCCGTCGGACTCGTCCGAGGCGGTGGCGGTCGGGGGCTCGCACTGCTTGTTCCCGAGGTTGCACAAGAGCCGGTCTGGCACTCGGCGCTGGCGGTGCACTCCTTGCGGCAGGCGCCGAGCGCGGGATCGCAGAGGTACGCGCCGCACGCGGTCTCCGCGCCGTCGAAGCCGATCGAGCGGGTGAGGTCGTCTGCGCACTTCGACTGGCCGGGCACGCACTTGCCGCTGACGCAGCCATACTTGTCGCTGCAGTCGGCGACGGTCGCGCACGAGGTCTTGCAGGCCTTGTCGGCGATGACGCCGCACACGCCGTCGGCGCCCGAGCCGCACGAACACACCGGCGGTCGAGAGCGTGTCGCCGACGGAGTCCAGACCGCCGGTGAGCAGGAGCTTGCTCCCGACCATCAGTGCCTCGCCGCCTCGCCGAGCCGTCGCGGGGCCGGTGGCGACGAACGCGCCGCTCGGCGACGGCAGCACGTCGGCGTCGCTCCCGTCGCCGGCGACGATCAGGTGACCGGACGGGAGGATGAGCGCGGTGCCGTTGCGCGGCGACGTCATCGACGGACCCGCCGCGAAGGTGTTCGTGGCGGGGTTGAAGATCTCGGTCGTCGAGAGCGCGACGGTCGGTGCGCCGCCGGCGATGAGGACGCGGCCGTCCGAGAGGCGCGTGGCCGATCGTAGGTGCGCGCCGTGGCCATCGGCGCGGCGGTCGCGGCGTACGTCCCGGTGGTCGTGTGGATCTCGGCCGACGTGCTCCCGCCGCCCGCGATGAGCACCGCGCCGCTCGCGAGCGGGGTCGCGGTGAGCCCGCGCCTGGGGACCGCCATCGTGGGGGACAGCGCGATGGAGGTGCCGCCCACGGTGTCGTAGGCCTCGGCGGTCGAGTAGGTCTCGAACGCAGGTGTCGACGCGGCGCCCGAGACGCCGCCGTAGATCACCGGCTTGCCCGGTGGCGTGGTCCACACCACGGGCGCGATCCCGTTGCTGCGCCGTTGTCTGGCCATCGAGCCGGTCGCCGCGAAGGTGCCGGCCACCGGATCGTAGAGCTCCGCGGTCGACAGGCCGACGATCGTTCCACCGGTGGTCGTGCTGCCGCCGGCGACCAGCACCTTGCCCGTCGAGAGCAGGTGCGGCTTCGTCTCGACGCGCGGCGCTCCCATCGCGCACGTCGTTGCGAACGTGCCGGTCGTCGCGTCCCACAGCTCGGCGGTCGACAAGGTTCCGGTGCCGAAGGAGCCGCCGACGAGCAGCGCCTTGGTCGACGATAGCGCGACGAGGCCGTGGCCCAGGCGCTTGGAGACCATCGCGCCGGTCGTCGTCCACGCCGGGCCGAGCAATGCAGGCGTCGCGACGTCGCCCCACGCGATGCGGACCGCGCACGTTCGCGCGCCGGGAGCGATCGGCGCTCGGGCCCCACGGCGCGGCCGGGGCTCGCGTCGAACGCGCAACCCTCGACACGCACCGTCGCATCGACGCGCGCGCCGTCGCCGCCGATCAGGAACGGTGGGGCCATGCGGAGCCGCGGCGTCCCGTCGCGATCGAGGAGATCGAGGGTGCGCTCGACCAGGCGCACCCCGGCGACCTGGGGGCCGAGCGCGCGACCCCCTAGTGCCACCCGGCCGATGTTTCGCCCGGTTTTTGCCCCGCAAGAGCAACCTCGCTGACCCCGGACGAGAGGAGCTTCCTGATCTCCGCGGGCTGAAGGTTCGCTGGGCTTGCTCGGACGTCCGCCGCAGGTTTGATCTCGGGAGCTCCGGTCTCGCCCTCCCGAAATGGTTCGTTGAGCCCCGCGAAGCGGGGCTTGGGCGAGCTGCCGTGGGCTTCAGCCCGCGGTTACGGGGAATTCACGGAAACGCTTGCGGGACTGGTGAGTGCATCTCAGCAGGGCGCCTCGGCCTGCGAGTCGAAACAGGGCCGCACTTGCCCACGCCGATCATCGCGGCAAGACGAGACCCATCCCCGAGCGCATGGCGCGAGAATGCCGCTGCCGAGCGGGCGAAGCGAGCGAAGGCGGAGAGGCTCCGCCTCCGCCGAGGTACGCGTTCGGTCGCGGTCAGAGGTGCGACAGCGGGATGGGCAGGCCGATGGCGATCGACCCTCGGAGGCGCTCGGGGCCGACGAGATCCATCCCGAGGCCCGCGTCGACGAAGAAGTACTCGCTGAGCGGCGCGAGGACGCCGAAGCGCGGGCCGACGCCGAAGGCCGTCTGCTCCTGTCGCAGGTCGAAACGATCGGCGTGCGCGCGTATCTCGACGAACGGGCGCAGCTCCCAGAAGCCGCCAGGTGCGAACGCCAGGTACGTCTCGGCCGAGAGCAGCGGGGCGCGCTCGCCAGGCGGCGGTGCGTGCGCGCCGAAGCCCGCGCCGAAGCGGATGTCGTGCAGGGTCACGCCGAGGCGGGTGCCGAAGCCGAAGGCATCGAAGGTGTCACGTGGCGGCGGCGCGATGGACGATCGCGTCGCCTGCGCCGAGATGTCGAGCGTCTCGTTCAAGCTCGCGCGCGCGGTCGTCGCTGCCAAGAGCAGGGCGAGGGTCGCCGGGAGGAGGGCGCGCGGGGTCACGAGCATGGAACGGGAGGGAGGGCCGGGACCTTACACCTTGGATCGGACATGAAGCCGGGCACCGCCTCCACGGATGATCGGCTCACGGTTCGTCGTGCCGCGCACGTGGCTCGTCTTCGTGAGCCATGGGGATTGTCGAGTCCTGCAGCGGTTCACGCGGCGCGGACGCGCCGCACTCGCTCACGTGCTCGAGGCGGTGGATGCGGCCGTGCAGTCACGTTCCGACATCGCACACATCGTGTGGCAAGAGCGATAGTCGCTTGGCCGGCTCGGCCGCTCGCTGGGGCTTGGCGCGATAGCGACTCTCACCACGGCCCGGCTCTCGTCCACCCCACCCGCAGCAGCCAACCGCTCGGCGACGCCACGAGGTCGGCGGCAGCGAGTGACGAGAACGCGTCGACCGATTCACCGGTCACGCGCGTGCCCCAACGCGCGAGGTGGACGAAGCGATTGCCCACGACGTAGCGGAGCGCGTTGCGCACCTCGGTGGGCGTGGCGAGGACGTGCTCGTGATAGCGGTCGGACAGGCGGCGGCCGCGGGCGCGCATGGCGCGGTTGAGACCGAGCGCGACGCGAATGAGCAGGGCGCGGAGGCCGTTGCTCATGGCCCGCCGGTCGGACGCCTCGGTGACGAGGTGCAGATGGTCGTGCTGCACCGAGAAGTGCACGACGCGGAAGTCGGCCCGCCGCCGCACCGCCGCGAGGGCCGCGCGGATGGGCGCGAAGCAGCGTTGGCTGCGCAGGTTCCACGTGCCGCGCGCGACGCGCACGGTGACGTGGTGCGGCCGGTGCCGCGAGACGCCCGGCCTCGTCGTGTGCGGCATGCGCTCGCTGCGCCTCGAGCCCGGCGGTCGACCCGCGCCGGCGCGCGGGCCGCCCCACCGGTGCGGAAAGGGAATGACGACCTGTTCGGTCATGAATGCGTAGTAACGCATTTCGGTGAATCGCCAACTCGCTGCGGACATTTCGTGTCCTCGCTGAGTGGAGTTGGCGGAGCCGTGGAGGAACGCCGCGACATGCGCTGGGAATCGAGTTGGACGACTCGCCAGGGTCCCCTTGTCATCGGTCGTCATCGACTCGAGCGACCTTGGACCGACACGCCACGGTCGGATTCGTAGGTCGCGTCCAACGGCCCGCCGCGTCCGCCTGCGCGCCGCGTCCGCTTGCGCGTTCGCGTTCGCCTCAGCGCCGCACGTTCGCCCGCCGTGGCGCCCGGATCGGTCGTCGGTCATCGCCGCTGCCCCGAGCGGCGACACGCCGGACGTCCGAGAAGCGCGACCGATGACCTCGAATATCGGCGTATGTTGCCGTGAACGCGCGCGCAGGAGCGAGGGCGGCAGCGGCGGAGCGCGGCCAGGCGCACGTCAGCCACCGCGCGCCAAATCCAGGTGAGATGTCTGGGACGCGCACCCGGCAGACCCGTGCGGCCGCACGTCGCACGTGCGACGGATTGCCTCGAGGGCAGACCACGCCGCGCGGCAAGATCCGCGTGCACGCGGTTTGCAGCGCGTCGGGCACATGCGCGACACGACGTTTGGCGTGATCGTCCTCGGGCTCACCCTGCTCGCCTGCAAGACCGCGCCGCCCACGCCGCCGCTCGCGGCGTCGCTGCAGAACCGAGTCGTCAACGAGCTCGGGTGCCCGGCCGCGCGAGTGCTCGTCACGCCCCTTGGCGCGGGAGCGTACAAGGTCGACGCGTGCGGCCACCGCGCGACGTACTCGTGTACCCGGCGCCGCGAGTACCTCAGAGGGGACTTTGCACCGCGCGTCATCGATCAGTGCATTCGCGAGCCTTCGCTCGAGTGACGGCCGGCGGCAGCCCGCACGATCGTGGTAGGGTCATCGAGGCGCGCCATCGCACGATGCGTCGAGGCGAATCGGGGGGGCGCTGGAGCCGCTTGCCATGTCGCCGAATCGCCTGCTGGTCGTCGCCGCGCTGCTCGTCGCCTGCGCGGCCGAGAAGGGAACCGTCGTCTCCCCTCACGCGAACGGTCCCTCGGAGCGCGCGTCGGTCCCGCCTCCGGCGTCGTCGCCGTCAGCGTCGTCGCCGTCAGCGTCATCGCAGTCAGCGTCGTCGCCGTCAGCGTCGTCGCCGTCAGCGTCATCGACCTCGGGGGCGACGCCACCAAATGCCCCGGCGCCGAAGGCGAGCGGCGTTCCCGCGAGCGACCTGTGCGCCGGCGCCGATCTCGAGAGCGGCCAATGCAAGTGCGCGCACCTACGGTGCATGGACATCTGCTGCCCGAAAGGATGGGCGTGCGCGCACCAGGGAGCCGGCGGATGGAGCAAGTGCATCAGGCCGCCGAAGCCGTGACGGCGCCTCTACGCGTCGGGTCACCCGCACCTCGCTGCGCTCGGTGCGTCAGCGCTTGCCCTCCTGGAAGGTCACCTTCAGCTTCACTTCCTTCCCCTCGCGGAGCACCACCGCCTCGACCGTCTCGCCGGGCTTGCTCGAGTTCAAGACGAACATCAGGTCCTCGACGCTCGCGATCTCGTTGCCGCCGAGGCGCACGAGGACGTCGCCGCGCTTCATGCCGCCCTTGTCGGCGCCGCCGCCGGGGCGCACGCCCGACAGCAACACGCCCTTCTTGCCGGGGCCGGGGCCTCCGTAGTCGGGGATGGTGCCGAGCGAGGCGTTGAAGCTGCGCGCGTCGCCGCGCGGGGCGGGGCCGGCGGCGCCGCGCACGTAGGTGAGGGGCTGGTCGCGGTTGGCGGTGACGCCGCCGAGCGCGGCGACGATGCGGCCGATCTGCGCGGCGCCGGCGGCGTTGATCTTGTCGGCGCTGTCGTCGGGCTTGTGGTAGTCGGAGTGCGCGCCGGTGAAGAAGTGCAGCACCGGCACGCCGGCGGCGTAGAAGGGCATCTGATCGCTCGGGCCGTAGCCGTCGCCGGTCATCCCGCACTCGACGCGCGCGTCGTCGCACGCGGCGCGCACGAGGCCGGGCCACTCGGTGGCGGTCTCGGTGCCGAGCACGGTCAGCTTGTTCTCGCGCATGCGACCGACCATGTCGAGGTTGAGCATCGCGAAGACCTCGGTCGGCGCGAGGCTGTCCTTCTTCGCGCCGAGCAGCGTCCGCACGAAGTGGGACGAGCCGATCACGCCCGACTCCTCGCCGGAGAACAGCACGAAGACCGCACCACGGCGGTGCCCGAGGCGTTGTCGTCGGCGCCGAGGTGCGGATCGCTCGACTGCGGGGCGAGCGAGTGGCGCCCGCCGTGGCCGAGGTGATCGTAGTGCGCGCCGATCACCAGCACGCCCGGCAGCTTGCCGCCGGTCTTCGGCTCGGCGGCGAGCCGGCCGACCACGTTGAACGCCTCGCCCTTGATCGTCGCGAGCTTCACGACGACCGACGCCGTGATCGTCGCCTTCTTCGCGAGCTTCTCGACGAGCGGCGCGCCGATCGCGCGCTTGACCGCGACCACGGGCAGGCCCGCGTCGCTGTACCCTTCGGGCTGCAGCGGCGGGAGCTTCGCCTCCTGCGGCGGCTTCCGGTCGGGCGGCGCGCTCGCGGGCTTCTCGGGCACGTCGACGACCACCAGCGCGGCGGCGCCCTTCTGCTTCGCGGTCCATGCCTTGCGGCGGATGTCGCCGTAGCGGCGCTGCGCCTCGGGCGTCTTCAGCTTGTCGTGCTCCGGCACGAAGCGCCGGACCACGACGATCTTCCCCTTCGCGTTCAGGCCGGCGTAGTCGTCGATGCCGAGCTCCGTCGCGGTGATGCCGTAGCCGGCGAACGCGAGCTGCCCCTTGGCGCTCGCCTTCTCCGGCGAGTAGCCGAGCACCACGAAGTCCTGGTCGCCGAGCGCGCCGGATCCGAGATCGACCTTGGTGCCGGCTTCCGTCTTCAGCTCGGTCACCACGGTGAACTTCTGGCGGAACGCACCGAGATCGCCGGCGGGCGCGAGGCCGATCGACGAGAGCTGCTTCTCGAGCCACGCGCCGGACTCCTCGAGCCCCTTGGTGCCGAGGCCGCGCCCCTCGCGCGCGGGATCGGCGAGCCACGACACGTCGGCCTTCACGCGATCGGCGGCCGTCTCGACGCGCGCGCCGCCGGCGTCGATCCACTCGGCGAGGAACACGTTGGTGTCGTGCTTGCCGGGCGGCGTGGCGCGGTTCGAGGAGAACGCGAGGTGCTTGCCGTCGGGCGAGAACATCGGGAACCCGTCGAAGCCCTTGGCGAAGGTGACGCGCTCGAGGCCGGTGCCGTCGACGTTCACCGCCCAGAGGTCGAACTCGCGGCCCTTCGGGTCGCCCTGGTTGGAGGAGAAGAGGATCCGCCTCTGCGACGGGTGCCAGTACGGGGCGAACGACGCCGCGTCGAGCCAGGTGATCTGTTGAGCGTCGCTGCCGTCGGCGTTGGCGACCCAGAGCTCGAGCTTCCCCGGCTTCACGAGCCGCTTGCCGAGCAGCTCACGGAACTCGTCGAGCTCCTTGCCCGGTCGCGGCCGCGACGCGCGCCACACGATGCGCGAGCAGTCGGCGTTGAAGAACGCGCCGCCGTCGTAGCCGGGGAGGCTCGTGAGGCGCTTCACGTTCTTGCCGTCGCGGTCCATGCGATAGAGGTCGATGTCGCCGTCGCGCGTCGAGGTGAAGACGATCGAGCCGTCCTTGGCGCAGACGGTCGCCTCCGCGTCGTAGCCGGTGGTCTCGGTGAGCCGCACGACGCCGCTGCCGTCGGCCTTCGCCTTGAAGATGTCGTAGCTGTCGTAGAGCGCCCAGAGGTAGTCCTTGCCGTGCGGGGGCTTCGGCGGGCACGCGTCGCCCCCGAGGTGGGTCGAGGCGTAGAGGACCTCCTGATCACCCGGGAAGAAGTACGAGCAGGTCGTCGCGCCCTTGCCGCTCGACACCGGCGTCATCACCGGGAGCCGCGTGGGGTCGGGCCCGAGCGCCGGCATGCGGTAGATGCGATCGCAACCCTCGTCGCCCCTGCGCGCCTGCAGGATGAGCTGCTTGCCGTCGAACGACCAGTAGGCCTCGGCGTTCTCGCCTTCCGTCGTGAGCTGTCGCAACGCGCCGAAGTGCACCTCCTCGGGCAGCGGCTTCGCCGGTGGCGCGCTCGGCGCAGCGGCGACGGGCGGAGGCGTCGGGCTGACGGGCGCGCCCGCGGCGCAGCCGGTCGAGATGATCGCGAGGAGCGCTGCAACGGAGAGCTGGGAGGGCAGGGGCACGAGGCGCATGGTACGCATTCGGCCCTGGGTTGGCGCGCCAACGAGCGCCTCATCACCGCGGAAGCGTGCGCGTCATGGTCGACCAGCGAGTGGGTCGGCGCTCGCCGCGGGAGCGGGCGGGGAGGTCGGCAGCGTCACCGTGAACGTCGAGCCCGCGCCGGGCGACGACTCGGCGCCGAGCGTGCCTCCGTGGGCGCGCACGATCTCTCCGGCGATGTGCAGCCCGAGGCCGAGCCCTCCGTACTGCCTCGCCGACACCGCGCGCTCGAAGCGTCCGAAGATCCTCGAGAGGTCCGCCTTCGCGATCCCGATGCCGTGATCGATCACGCGCAGGCGCGCCTGCTCCGCGTCGCGGTCGACCTCGCACTCGATCGGCGCGCCCGGCCCGTACTTGATCGCGTTCGACACCAGGTTCGAGACGACCTGGTCGATCCGGAGCCGATCCCAGTGTCCGTTCACGACCGCGCTCCGCCGGAGGACGAGCGCGCAGCCGGCGCGGGTCGCTTCGTCGCGGAAGCGCGCGAGGACCTCCGAGACGAGCTCTCCGAGCTCGACGTCCTCCGGCTGCAGCGGGAAGCGCCCCGTCGCGATGCGCGACGCGTCGAGCAGGCTCTCGATCAGCTGCGTCAGCCGGCGCACCTGTTGCTTTGCGAGGCCCAGGCGCGCCCTCTCGGCGGGGTCCTCCTGACTGCGGCGCCCGAGGGCCTCGATTGTCAGATGGAGCGACGTGAGCGGCGTCTTGAGCTCGTGCGATGCGATGCTAAGGAACTGATCGCGCGCGGCGATCGCCTCCTGGGCCTTGCGGTAGTGCGCGGCGTTGTCGATCGCCGAGGCGCACCGACGCGCGAGCTCCTCCGCGCGGGCGACGTCGCGCAGCCCGAAGGCGCCCGGCTCGTTCGCGATGAGCGACACCGTGCCGAGCGTCCGCCCGCTCGAGACGAGCGGGACGATGATGTACGACCGGCCGCCGAGCTCGCGCAGGCGCTGCAGGTGCACTTCGTCCGTCGTCGAGACCGGCAGCCCGCCGCCGGGCCGCAGCTTCGATTCGTCGAGTTGGCGCACGAGCGTCTGGCCGGAGCGCACGGCGAGCGCGACGCCCTCCGGGGCGTCCTTGTCGAGCTTCGTCGCGAGGACGAGCGCGTCGACGAGGGGCTGCTTCGCCGGATCGCGGTGCGCGCCCGCGACGCGACGGAGCTCGCCACCTTCCTCCACGAGGTCGACCACGCTCCACGTCGCGAGCGTGCGCACCGCGAGCCTGACCACCCTCGCGAGCGTCTGCTCGAGATCGAGCGACGACGCGAGCACCACGCTCGACTCCGCGAGGAAGCTGCGCCACGACTCCTCGCGCCTCCGCTCGGTGATCTCCGCCTCGAGCTGCTCGAGGTGCCGCGCGCGCTCGACCGCAAGCGCGACGACCTTCGCGAGCGCGTTGATGAGGGCGCGTTCGTGGAGCGTCAGCCCCATGCGGCCCTTGTAGATCAGGTTGAGCGCGCCGATCGCGCGCCCTGCGACCGAGAGCGGGACCGACGCGAGGCCTGCGAAGCCCTCCTTGCCGAGGAGGCGCCGCACCTTCGGCGCCGTGCGGGCGTCGTGCGCGACGTCCTCGCTCGTCACGAGCTCGCCGCGGCCGACCGCCAGGCCGGTCAGGCTCCCTTCGACGGGCAGCGTCTGCGCGGCGCGCAACACGTCGTCGCCGAAGCCTCGTGCGCCCATCAGCTCGAGCGTCTGGCCGCCCGAATCGAGCGCGAAGATCGCCACGCCCGGAAAGTGCGTGAACGCGCCCACCGCGTCGAGCGTGCGGCGGAACACGTCGTGGACGTCCGTGGCGAGGAGCAGCGCGTCGGTGACCGCGTTCACCGCGCGCAGCGCCTTGGCGTGCGCCTCGAGCTCGGCGCGTGACATCTCCGCGACGGCGTCCACGTCGCGCAGATGGCGGGCCGTCGGGGCGTGCGCGGCGGTCGGCTTGTGGCGGCCCACCTTGGAAGAGTAAGAACGCCTTCGGCGACGCGCAGCGCGTGACCGGCGAGCTCGACGCAGCGACGGCGGTGCGCCTGATCAGCCCGGCGCCTCGGGCCGAGGCTCTCGTTCCAGCGCCTCGAGCGCGCGCAGCGAGGCCACGGTGAGTGAGAAGGCGAGCGGCCCGAGGATGACCCCCGGCAGGCCGAACAGCGCGACGCCGCCGATCAGCGCGACGAGCACCCACAGGAACCCGAGCTCGACGCTGCTGCCGCGCAGGAACAGCGGGCGCAGCACGTTGTCGAGGCTCGCGGCGAGGACGCCGAACACGAGCGCGGCGATCGCGGCGCCGAGCCGCCCGTGGGCGACGAGATACGCCGCGGCGCCGAGGATGATCGGCGCGGTGCCGATGACCGGCACGAACGAGAGGAAGAAGGTGAGCACGCCCCACACGAAGGCGCGCGGCACGCCGAGCGAAAGGAGCACGAGCGACATCGCGAACGCCTGCAGCGCGGACACCGCGAGGTTCGCGACGATGGTCGACTGGATCACCTCGGCGGTGACCGCGCGAATGGTCTCGCGCTCGCGCTCCCACGGGAGCAGGCGCGGCAGGACGCGATCGCGCGCCTCCTTGCCCTCGACCGCGAGCGTGACCCACGTCAGGAGGACCACGATGCTGTGGAAGAGCGCCGCCGGCGTGGTCGAGAGCAGCGAGCCGACCCACACGCCGACGCGGCCCGCGTTCGCCACGGCGAGCGCGCGGACCTTCGCCGCGAGCTCGGTCGGCGCGAGCTCGACGCCGAAGCGCGCGAGCTGCGTCGCCGCGAGCTCGGTGCCGCGGGCGAGCAGCTCGGTCCAGTCGTCGGCGTCCCTCGAGGTGACCAGGCGCACGAGGTCGCGCGCGGCGACGTAGAGCGCGATGCCGAGCGGCACGAGCACCACCAGGATCACCAGCGCGACGAAGCCCATGGCCAGGAGGGCGCGCGCGCCGCGACCCTCGCGCTTCAGGCGACGCGCGGCCCAGTCGATCGGGCGCTCGGAGACGTAGGCGAGCGTCGCGCCGACGCTCAACGGCACGATCAGCTCCCACATCACCGCGACGGAGAGGACCAGGCTCGCGAGGAAGAACCAGACGGCGGGGTTTCGCTGGAGGTGCATCCCTGGCGGCCCTGACCAGCTGCGTCATCCACACCGCCGAAAGATTCTCGGAAACAAAATCCGAGCTCGCACGTCTGATGGTCCGAAGAGCGCGAGCCATCCCCCCGGTCGGTTCAACGAATGTTCGTTTGACAAGTCCCGGGTTCTCTGGTAGAACGCTCGAACAAGACAAACACCTGTCGGTCCCCATGCTCACCCTTCGCGCCCACCACGAACGCCTGCTCGCCGGCCTCCAGCCGGTCGCCGGCTCGTCGCGTGCGCATCAGGGGTGGTCGAAGGCCGATGCCAGCAGCCAGGGGTATTCCCCGGCGGCCGGCGCCTCCGTCGACGATCGCACGCCCGCGATCGGCTTTCCGATGAACCCGGAGGTGGGTCGCTAGGGCGGCTTTCTCGTAATACGCTGCGCTTCGCAAGCGCCGCGAGTTTCGAGGGCCGCCCCGGGCAGACCGGGCGCGGCCCTCCAACGTTTTGGCTCTCGATACGTCTCACCAGCCCATCCCGGAGATCCCCATGCGGTTCCCATGCTCATCCAGACTCGTCGGTCGGCGCCTCGTGCAGCCGCGCCCGGGTCTGCGCGCCGAGCTCGGCGGCCGATCGGGGCTGCCGGCCCGCAAGCGCGCCTGACCTCTCCCGTCCCGACACGGGTCGGCTGCCGCCCGCGGCGGCCACGGATCGGTGCGTCTTCAAACGTAATTCTCTCGCAACGTCAAACGTGGTTTATCGCCGGGATCGTGGCGTAATGGCGAGCGCAGCCGCCTCTTAAGCGGCCAGGTAGGGGTTCGACTCCCCTCGATCCCACCGCCCCGCGAGCCGATCGCTCATGGGGCCCCGGGTGAGGTGCGCCCTCGTCCCGGTCGTCGCGCGGATCTCCCGAAGACCTCGCCTCTTCTCGTGTTCCGGAGTCGTCTAGCTCGGAAGGACCCGAGGCTCTGAACCTCGTGATGGTGGTTCGAATCCACCCTCCGGATCTCGGCACGCCGAAGCGATCTCGATCGCTCGGCCTCGCTCTTTGACAGCCTGGCATCGATGACGACGCGACTCGCCCGAGTCGCGTCGTCTGCAGAAAGCGACGGGTGCAGCCCGTCGCCAGGGTGGGTCCGCGAACGCGAGGGTTCTCGCGCGGGCGCCGACGAGGGTCCTACGGGACGTCTCCTCGTCACGACTTCGGTCAGGCGCTCACAGCGGCCCCACCGTCATTGCGACGCAGCTCGATGGCAGAGCGCCCGCTGTTCGAGCGGTGCGGTGGTGGTTCGACTCCACCCGTCGCAGCTGATCGGCAGACTGCCGCTCGGGTCGTCGAGGGACGACGCCTTCTTGGTACGAAGGAGAGGACGGGTTCGACTCCCGTGAGCGGCTCCACCCTGAATCCTCGCGAGAGGAAGGGGATCGCGAGCATGGTCCAAAGGTAGGGTCCGGGTCTTCCAAACCCTGGGGTGCGGGTTCGACTCCCGCTGCTCGCTCTCGTGCGTGTGCAGGCGGTTCGGCAGCTCGAGGGTCGAGCGTCCGGTTGAAGCCCGGAATGTGAAGGTTCGAGTCCTTCCCGAACCACCGTCGAGGGCAACGGTGAAGCCGGGCCCGCGACCCATGGTGACGTTACTCGACTGGCGAAGAGGGGAGGTCGTGACCCTCCTGGGACGGGTTCGATTCCCGTACGTCACCCCGTTCTCGTGTCTCGTTCTCGTGTCTCGTTCGTCGACCTGGTGCTCCGGCGAGTAGCTCCGTCTGCAAAACGGAGCCGCGGGGTTCGACTCCCCTCCTGGTCTCCGCGCGCGTCTCCGCCTCGTCGCCCATCGTGACGACGTGACCGGTCACGACGCGCGCCATGTGGGCATCGTCTAGCGGCCAGGACCGACGATTCTCGATCGTCGTACGCGGGTTCGACTCCCGCTGCCCACGCTCGCACGCGCTCTCCCCTCGCCGGTCGACCCGGCGCCGAGGCTTCGAACCGCGGTCGCCGACGTTCGATTCGTCCCGAGAGGCAGCGCGTGATGACCCGTGACGCGCCGCGCGCGTCGCCGTCGATGGGCTTCGACGTGACCCGAGCCCAGTCACCCGGGTATGGCGCAGAAGCAGCGCGCACCGTTCGGGCCGGTGAGGTCGGTGGTGCAAGTCCACCTGCCCGGACTGTCATTGGATTGCGAACCGGGAGTCGGTCCCGGGCCCGTCTCGAAAACGGTGCGATGGCACGGCGCCATTGGGGTTCGACTCCTCCGCTCTCCGCGACTGGAAGACGAGGCATGGCGTTCGACTCGCCCGCCTTCCGCAGAAGCGCTGGGGTTCCCCACGAGATACCACGGGAAGTGAAGCGTGACGCTGGGACGTCCGGGTGGCCGTAACCCACCTGTCTCTCGACTGTGAGGTTCGATTCCTCCGCTTCCCACCGATACTGCCCTCGAAACTCACCTGGTGGAGTGCCGCACTCGTAACGCGGAAGAGCCGGTTCGATTCCGGCCGGGGGCTCCGGATCGAGGCACTGTTCGGTCGTTACTGTAGTCCAATGGTAGGACAACGCACTGTTAATGCGTCATATGCGGGTTCGAGCCCCGCCGATGAACACGACCGACGATCTCGCCTCGATCGAACTCTTCGCAGGGGAACTGCGGCGTTCCTACAGGGACATCGGCTTCGAACACCGACGTTGGTTCGACTCCAACAGCCTCCACCTCACGGGGGCTGAAGACGGAACTCCCGAATTGCCCCTGCAAACCATTCTCCGGGGAACTGTGACGTCGTTTCAGGACACTCGGCCTCCAACCGAAACGCGTTGGTGCAACTCCAACCGCCCGCTCCTTACGCGGGCGTCGTCTAACAGAGACAACACCGACGTACGAGCTCTCCCCGGGATCATTCCCGAACACAGAAAGGTGGACACCCATGACCGACATGACGATGGTGACCGATGTTCGGGCGCCCATGAGCGGATGGGCGCCCACCTGTGAGCCGGCGGCGCTCGCGCGTGCGACGGTGGCGTTCCTCGACGCGGCGTCGACCGCGTTCGGCCGCGCGACGGCGTACAACACGCGCGAGGAGGGCCAGGCCGCGGAGCTCGCGGTCCACGAGGCACTGCTCCGGCTCGACCGCGGCCTCTACGCGCTGCTCCTCACGCTCCCCGGCGTGACCGACCGTGCGCGGCAGGTCGGAGTGAAGAACCTGCTCGGCGTGAAGGGAGACACCACCATCGGCGCAGACGTCGAGCGGCGTGTCCTCTCGCACCTCGTCGCCGAGCTCCCGGCGACCCGTGTCTTCAAGCTCTTCGTCGCGCTCCGCGCCGGCGACGAGAAGGCCGGTATCCAACGGGCGAACAACGCGCGCACCCGCAAGCTGATCCTCCGGGTGATCCTCGGATCGTCGAAGGTGGAGCTGTGGGCGGTGAAGTACCGGACGAAGATGGCCGAGGCGCTCACGCACGCGTGGGGGCAGCGGACGACCAGCATCCTCCGGTCGATCCTCGGGCGTTCGGTCGAGACGTGGAGCGACAAGGAGCAGGCGATCGTCCGCAAGGCGCTCGACCGCTTCGCGCGCGACGTCGAGAAGGCGCGTGCGTGCGTGGCGTTCGTGCTCCGCGCATCGGTTGCGACCTCGCTGCCGCTGCTCTCGGCGTACGAGGCGGCCAAGACCGATCTCTCGCTCGGCAAGCGACTGCCGCTCGAGGTGCTCGAGGGCATCCGCAGCACGTTCCACAAGGACGTGAAGAAGGAGACCGTCCTCGCGCTCGCGAAGGACTCGCTCACCACCGGGCAGAAGATGCAGGTGCAGCGGCGTGCGGCCGAGGCCGGCGTCGACGTCCGCATGGACGTCGCCGAGTACGACGCGGTTCGCCTGTACCTCTACGCCTTCGAGATGGGCATGACTCGGGAGATCCTCGAGGCGCTCGTGGCGAAGGCGAGGGTCACCGCCCTCCAGGTGAGGCTCCGTCTCGGCTACGGCCGCATCGGCATCCTGCTCGACGCCTCGGCGTCGATGACGGGATCGCGCGAGCAGCCGCTCCGCCCGATGGCGACCGCGCTCGCGCTTCGCGACGTGCTCGCGCACGCCGCCGAGGCGACGATCGTGCGCGCCGGCGGAGACGGAGACGGCATGCTCGTTCGTCCGAGCGGCGCGACGTCCCTCGCAGAGGGCCTCGTCGAGCTGCTCGTAGCGAGGGTGGACGCCGTGTTCGTGCTCTCCGACGGCTACGAGAACGGGCCGGCAGGTCGGTTCGCCGAGGTCGTCGCGGCCGTGCGCGCCATCGGGATCTCCACGCCGATCTACCACCTCAACCCGGTCTTCGCGGCCGAGTCGAAGGGTGTTCGGCAGCTCGCACAGGATGGGGCAGTGACGCTGCCGGTGCGTGCACCGGAGGCGCTCGGCCTCGGGTTCGTTCGCGGTCTGCTCGAGACCGATCCGGCGCGCGGCCTCGCGCAGCTCGCCGACATCGCTCTCCCGCAGCTGCTGGGAAAGGAGGCGTGAGTCATGACGCTCACCGTCGAGATGATCTTGAAGGGAACGGGCATCGGTCCGATGCAGTCGGTCGGGCAGATGCAGGTCATTCCGATCGTCGCCCCGGCTGACGCGACGGACGACGACGCGACCTACGCGCCGCCGCAGCTCGAGGTCGGAACCAGCTGCTACGGTTCGGTGGCCCTGCGCAACGCGAACGACAAGCCCACCATCGTGCCCTACGGCGCGGGATGGGTCGTCGAGGAGCGCGCGCAGGACCACGCGATCGGCAGCGGCGCCTTCCTCCAGGCTGGCGAGCACAAGGTCCTGGGGAAGGCCATGTGCATCCAGCAGTCGCAGCCGGGTCTCATCGCGCGCGCAAAGCGCGCGATGACGATCCTGCCGGCGAAGCTGAGGGCAAAGGCGCTCGCGGTTCGTCACGTCGAGCAGTACAACAAGCTGTGGGAGCACATCACGGCGTTCAACACGGCGCTCGGAATCGACGCGGCGGCGAACCTCGTGACGTTCCTCCGCAGCTTCGCGAAGGAGCTCGACGAGTTCGTCGCCGAGTTCGAGCTCGTCCCGCGCCAGATCGGCGCGATCGTGCTCGTCGGCGGCGAGATCGTGGGTGTCGAGCGTGCGCCGTCGGCGGCGTACTTCGCGGCGACGTGGGAGCCGCTGGTGCGCGTCTGCTACGGATCGCTGGCGATCGCCGCGGGCAGGTCCCGCGCGACGCCGCCGGCGACGCGCCTGCCCCTCATCACCGGCGCGAAGACCCTCGAGGCGCTGCGAAGCGCGCTCGCGGAGCTTCGTACGCGCGAGGAGGTGCTGACGCAGCAGCTGATGTCGTTCGTTCGTCCGCTTCGCCTCGAGCGCGCGGATCGCGCGGACGACACCCTCGACGACGCGCAGCTGTGGACCGTCGCGGGCATGCGGCTCGGCGGGCAGGTGGTCATCGCGGGTGACGCGGTGAAGTACGCCTCGCTGGTCGCGGCCAACTAGCTTCGCCTTCCGCGCGTGAGAGGCTCCACCCTTTCACGCGCGGAGGGTGTGGCACCTGGCTCGCCGCGGCGTCGAATCGTCGCGCTCGATCGACCATCGTCGCCCGACTCATTCTCGTCGAATGACCCCGAGGGGCCCAACCAAGAGGGGCTGCTCGAAACACCATTCATCATCCCCGAATGCAGTGAGGACTACACGTAACTATAACGGTCCTAAGGTAGTTCCCTACGTCTCCGGCCCTCTCTCTCATGAGCCCTCATGAGTGAGGACCGGGAGCGTCGGTACGATGGCACACGCCGGGAAACCGAGCGTGCTGCGGGGCGAACGGCGCGCTGTCGAAGGGCAGCGGGCAATGTGCCGGCGGTCTTCACGCTCCTCGTCGGGGAGCTCTCGCTCATCGTGGTCGACAGTTGCGGGTGCAGCTCGAAGGTCGAGCGCCGGGGCGCCTACCCGGAGGTGAGGGTTCGATTCCCTTCTCCCGCTCCAATCATGCGTCGTGAAGCTGCTGGGTGGCTGGGTGATTGTCGATCACTCGGGACGGGTTCGATTCCCGTACGGCGCGCAGAGTCATCAACGGGGCCGTCGTCCAACGGGAGGACACTGGATTTGCACTCCAGGAATGAGGGTTCGATTCCCTTCGGTCTCCACCAACGGGGCAGTCGCTGCCGCGCGCCCGCGGCGGGGTGTGCCCGCACATGGGTCGGAGAGTCATGGTGACCGCGGAGCCTCCAAAACTCCTGCGAGGGGGTTCGATTCCCTCCCGGCCTGCCGCTGTGATCCTCGGAGGAACGGCTCCCTCATAAGGAGCGCGGACGCAGTTCGACTCTGCGCACAGCGACCTCGCGAGATGTTCTCGCGCGGGGCGCGTCGTCTGGTGACGGCACGTGGCCCACGTCTACGGCGAGGAGGGTTCGATCCCCTCGCCCCGCACCAACGAAGGCTCTGCACGCAGAGTCGGAGAGGAGAGGGACGATGTCGTTCCTGACGCGTGTTCGTCTGGCCATGGTTCATTGGTGGATCCGCAACGCGGAGGTCCGGCGTCGTCTCCCGAGCTTCGTTCGACTTCAAGATGGACTCGATCGCGCCCCTCTCCCCGGGGCGGGTGACCGGCCGCAGGCTCTACCGCCGGCGGTGCCCGTGACGCAGAAGCGAGCTGGCTTTCCCGCGCGGCTCGTCATCCGCTTCGAGACGTAGACCACCACCCGTCGCTCCCTCGGCTTCATGCGGGCTCCGAAGGCCGCGAGCGACACGTCCCCGAGCGCTGGCTGCGCGGCTTCTGGTGCGCGAGACGCACCGAGGCACGCGCGCGCTCGGATGGCCCCGGACGTTCCGGCGGCGCCGAAGGGCGCTCGGAAGATAGGGGCCAACTCAGGGCGTAGCGCAGAGGCCAACGCGCGAGCTCGGGGAGCTCGAGATCGGAGGTTCGATTCCTCCCGCCCTGACCCCGTTGAAACGATGCCAGGTTGTCATCGGCGCGAACGATGAGGCTCTAGAACTGCACGGCGACCGCGCCGCCGAGCGTGTGTCGCGCGACCGCCGGCGCGACCGCGACCTTGTTCGGGACGAGGACGCTGCGGGGCAGCAGTCCGGTCGTCACCAGCGCGACGCCGGTGACCACGACACCCCCGGCGAGGATCGGACCGAGCCCGCGGTTGTCGGGATCGCGCTTCGCCTCGGGCAACGAGAGCAGGAACAGCACGGTGCCGACCCCGGCGACCACCGCGCCGGCGTTCACCAGCCCCATGTCGGGTCGCTCCTCGACGTGATAGCCGCGCGGCACCGGCCTCCTCGGATCGTAGGTCGGCGTCGGCCCGCCCTCTGCAGGGACGATCTCGGGTGGCTCCTTCGGCGGCGCCGGCGCCGCCTTCTCGGGCACCGGACAGGTGGCTGCGAGCTGGGCACCTGCGGTCAGCGACCAGATCATCAGCGCCCCCGCGCTCGCGAGCATCGTCCAAGAACGCATCTCGTCCTCCGCGCGGGCTACGAGCAATCGCGATGCCACCCGGGCGACGGGCATCGTCTCGGCCCAATTCGTCGCCGAGTGCGGCGGCTGCTACGCGGCGGACTGCGTAACCGCGAAGCTCGAACAGGGGGGGCTCGCCCCATTATTACCGCCGCCTCAAGGAGGCGTGATCGTCGCGACGATCGCCCCGACGTCGAGCATCCCCGCTGGCGGCGGGTCGCCAGCGATCCACGGAACGAATCCGCGTGGCGCCTTGCCCGCCGTCCACGCCTCGAGAGGCAGCATGCTGTTGCCGTCGCCGTTCTTCGTCGCGGTGCCGATCTGCTCTCCGCGTTGCACGCGCTGCCCCGCGGCGAGCCCCTCGCGCAGCTTGATCTCGGTGTAGAGGTAGTCCGCATCCGAGTGCCGGATCGCCACCGCCTGCAGACCGGCGCCGATCTGAAATGCGCTCACGCGATGCGGCACGACGCCGTCGTCCATCGCGACGATCGCGTCGCCGGGCAGCGCCCCGAGGTCGATGCCGCCGTGCCGCCGCGCGCCGTCCGCACGCGACACGCCCCACCCGCTCAGGATGCCGCGGTGCGGGCGCACGGGCCACGCGCGTGGGCCGCTGGCGCGGGACATCGAGCGGCCGACGAGAAGCAGAGCACCGACGCCGAGAGCGATCGCGAGACCATTCGCCATGGAACGATCGTACGGAGCAAGGTGGCGATCGACGACCGGCGCCACGCGATCAGGGCGGTGGAACGAGGAATCGCACGCGACCGGCGGAACCGCGTCCGCATTGCGCGATGAGAGCGCCGTCTTTCAACAGTGGCGGACGAACGCCGCACTCCGTGGTCGGCGGAACCGGAAATCCCATCATCTCGGTCGCGCAGTCGAGCACGATCGCGTGAGCGAGGTCCTCCTTCGTGCGGCCTGGGTATGCCTTCTCCGCGTAGTAGAGCGTCAATCCCGACGAGACAAAGCTCTTGTCACAGGGCACCTCGTCGGAAGTCCATCCAGCGGGCGGAGCCGCGTCGGCCTTCGGCGTCTCGCCCCCGAGGGCGTCACGCACGACGTCTGCGATCGCGTCGGCGAGCGAACCAGAACCGCCATGATCAGCGACGTTCGCGCAGCTGATGGCGAGGTGCACGGTTACAGATCCGGCGAGGAGCGTCAGGACGGTGCGGGTGCGCATGCGCCAAAGGCTACGGCAGCGCCCGCCGCCGCAGCGTCGAGGTGTTCCGCACTCGTCCGTGGCGCTCCGGGCCCGGCCGCAACCACGTGATTAGTCGGCATTTTCAACGGGGCCCTCGCGTTCGGAGCGGTCCGACCCCACAATATTGGGCAGATGTCTCCCCGCACCTCCAGCGCCACGCCGGCCGAGCCGGTCCGCGACTCGATCGAGCAGGTCGAGGAGGCGCCGGTGCGCGCGCATCTCACGCTGGCGAGTGAAGGCGCGGCGGACGTCCTCGCGGCGCTCGTCGGTCGTCCCTCCAAGCCCTCGCGCGGTCTCGTCAAGCTCGTGAAGCTCGTTCGGAAGCATCGCGCCGCGCGCTGACGTTCACGGCGGCACGATCCGATCGACGTTCGCGAGCTCTGCGAGCGCAATGTACATCGACGGGCGACGGTGTACGGCTGGATCGGCGACGAGCGGCAGCGCCCTGAACCCGAGCGAGGCGTAGAAGCGAACGGCGCTCTCGTTCAAGGGGTCCGTCGTGACGGCCATGCAGCCGTGCGTCTCGCGGAGCCGCTCCGCACGTTCGACGGCGAAGGCCACGAGCGCGCTGCCGATACCCTGACCACGGTTCTCGACATGGACGCCGAGCTGCGCGATCAGGAGCACGGGCATTGGATAGCGAGGCAGCTTCGCTCGCTCATAGAGCTCGTCGGGGAGCTTCAGCGATCCGACCACCGTCGTCACGAATCCGACGATCTCGCCCTCGGAGGTGGCTATGTGCGTGGTGTTCAGGCGGCGCTGATGGTTCTCGAGCGCGAACTGGCGGAAGTACCTGTCGATCACCGGCTCGCCGGAGGTGAAGCGCTTCCGGACCTTGCGGTCGTCGGTCTCGGCGATCTCTCGGTACGTGACAGCCATGTCCATCGCGCCCTTCTGCACCACACACGCGTGCCACCCCATTTCTGGGCTGACTGCTTGATAGGGTAGCCAGATCGATCGGGCCGCCCCGACTCTAGAGATGCGGCAGGCCAGCCGTTGAAACAGATGGCACGATTCGCTCGATCCAAGTGCGCGGAAGTACGAGCGAACGCGGGCGGTGGACGCCTTGCGACAAACGAGCGACCGAGAAGGTCGCAGGTGGCGACGACGACCGACCACACACGATGTGGCGTAGGATCACGGGATGCGCGGCGCTCCCATCCTACTCGCTCTCGGAGCAACGCTGGTCGCGACGTCTGGCCTCGCGTCGGACGCCTCGGCGAGCATCCTCGATGGCACGCCGTACATCACGGCCGCGTACAACCCTCAGCCGGACGAGCGCTCGATGCTTCAGGTCGAGTGTAAGCTGCGGAGCGACGGCGACGCCGACTGCACGCTGACGCAGGTGATGCTCCGCGTGCCGAACCCGCAGAAGATCGAGGCGGACATCGCCGAGCGCGAGAAGGACGTCACAGCACTGGTCAACTCTGCCAAGTTCCCGACGTTCTGTAAGAAGCTCGACGCCGACTTCGCCGCCGCGGAGAAGGAGAACGTCGGCAGCGGCAAGCCGCTCATCGCACCCGGCGATCGGAGGGGCTTCAACGGCAAGCAACTGCAGAAGCTTTGCAAGTCGAAGGACTTGCAGGCCTATCTCGACGCGGTTGCGGACTTCGACAGGAAGATCGCGGCCAAGACGTGCTGGATCGATCCGCCGAGCACCTGGAGCGCGAAGTACACGAAGGTCGACGAGGACACGTGGATCTCGACAACGACGGCCGGGGGTCTCTGCAACATCACGCTCGTGAGCACGCTGTGGCGTAGACCCAAGAAGAAGGGCGAGAAGGACGACTTCCGGTCGTGGAGCACGAAGCAGGTCCGGACACTTCCGCCGAACGCCGACCCGAAGCAGTGCCCGCAGGCGTTCAACTCGACCATCGAGCACCGCTGGGACGGTCAGGGCTTCAAAAAGGTCGACTGCACATACTTCGACATCTGAAGGAAGCACGACGTCATGCGCCGAGCCCACATCATCCCGTTCGCGCTGCTCGCAGCGCTCCTAGCAGTCGAGGCGTGCAGCGGCGACGAAGCTGAGGAGGTCGGTACTGGCCCAGCAGACGCGCGGGTCTGCACGCCTGGCGAGACACGTGTCTGCGTCGGCCCCGCGGCGTGCACAGGCGGTCAGAGTTGCGCGTCCGACGGTTTGGCGTGGACCACGTGCGACTGCGGCGACAAGGACGCGTCGACGGATGTGGCCGCGTCCGACGCTGGCATGGACTCCGCGATCGATACCGACGCCGACAGCAAGGATGCGGACACTGCAGACGCAGACGACGTCGCAGATGACGGATGTGGCGCGTGTCCGACGGGGGCTACCTGCAGCGACGCGGGGTGCACCTGCCCCACGGGACAGACGGTGTGCGGGGATCGCTGCGTCGACCTGAAGACCAGCGCGGCGCATTGCGGCGCGTGCGGCCACGACTGCCTTGGTGCGGTGTGTTCCGACAGCTTGTGTGCCGCCACGCGTGTGATGCTGACGCCGCGCCCGCGAGGAATCGTCGTCGACGGAGGCAACGTCTACTGGCTGCAGGCCTCCACTGCGGGCAGTATCGCTGACGGAGCGATCTTCCGCATGCCCTTGGCCGGAGGCATGCCGTCGGCCATCACCACCGGACTGCTCTACCCAGGTGACGGTCTCGTGCTCGATGGCGGCACCCTGTACTTCACGCTGCTGGGGTCCTCGGGCGCGTCGTATACCGACGGCTCGATCAATCGGGTGCCCGCTGCGGGAGGTACGCGAACCACGGTCGCATCCTCTCTGTTCGAGCCGTGGTGGTTCGTGATCAACGGCTCGACGCTCTACTTCTCGAGCGGCGAGAGCGCTGGGAAGGTTTCGTCGGTTCCGACGAGCGGAGGCACGCCAACGACCGTGGCAACGGCGCAACTCAATCCGCGCGTGATGGCGATGCAGGGCTCGTACATCTACTGGTCGAACTCGGGCGCCGGTGCGTACACCGATGGTTCGATCATGCGGGCCCCGATTGCCGGAGGCCCCGCCGAGGCGCTCGCAACGGGACAGATCAACCCGTACGGACTCGCGCTCGACAGCACGACTATCTACTGGGCCAAGGCGATCACACCCGATGGCGCGATCATGTCGATGCCGATCTCGGGTGGAACGCCCAAGGCGATCGTCACTGGGCAGTCGACTCCGCGCGGAATCCTGAGCGATGGCTCGTTCGTCTACTGGGCCAACTCGGACAGCGGCGGCTCGAACGGTTCCATCGCGCGATACGGCAAGGCCGACGGCCGTGTGCTCGTTCTCGCTCGAGGTCTCAAGGGCGCGACGTACATCGCGACGGACGCCAAGTACGTCTACTGGTCGCTCACCGAAGCAGCGGGAGCGATCATGCGCGTGGCGAAGTGAACGGCTGACGCTGCGGAGCGCGCCATATGCGAAGCGCCCTGTAGACCCGTCCGTGTGGCTCTAGTCCTCTAGCCCTCTAGCCCTGTCTCCCCTTAGGGCTGCCTCGCTTCACGAGCGCGGAAACAGCATCAGTCACCGCGTCGGACACCGACCGCCGCTCGCGGGCGCACAGCATCCGCAGCTCCGTCGCGAGGTCCGGCGGCAGGCACACGGCGACCCGCTCGCCGCTCTCGTCGCGTCGCATGCGCGAGGCGCGTCGCGGCGACGTTCGGCGCGGACGCGTCGCCTCGGTCCTCTCGACCGCTCCGGGCTCGGCACGGGCACCATCGTTGTCGACGTCAGCGTCTTGGCGCGTGCGGCTGTTCGATCGCGGCGTGAGGCGTGCAATCAACTCGTCCACGACGGCGCCCGCGACGTAGCGATCCTTGCCCTCCTTCCATCCAGCGATCTCCTGCTCGTCGATCTTGCGGCGGATGTTCGTCGCGGAGAAGCCGCGCACGGGGTGCCCGAGGGCCTCCACGATGCGCGCCTTGATGCGCGCGGGCGTGTAGAACGGCGAGGTAGGCGTCGAGATCTTCCGCCTGCTCGCGAGCGGCAAGAACCAAGTCCAGATCGTCGTCGAGGACGGCTACGCGCCCAAGGACGTCGCGCGCTATGCGGCCGAGTACGCGAAGATGCATGCTGACGACGTCGCGAACGCTGCGGCTCGAGAGCGCCGCCTCGGGTACATCGGCAGGATCAACACGCCGCGCACCGCGACGACGGCGGCGAACGAGGGTGGGATCGATCTCCTGTCGATCATGCCGGCCTCTGCGGCGGCGACCCTCGACGACGATGTCGACGAGGTCATGGAGGACGTGAGGATGTCGACGACGAGGGCCAAGCCGACGGCAAAGCGCACGCCGCGCCGCGGCGAGGAGCAGATCGGATCGGACCCGTGGCATCTCGCCTCGATCGAGATCGACGGCGGCGATCTCGCATCGCGCAAGGCGCGCGTCGCCGCGAGCGAGCTTGGCGATCATCTCGCCGCACAGCAGAAGAGGACCGTGACCGGCCTCGGTGCGATCGAGGTCGGACTCACCGAGATGCGGAAGTGGCGCGAGGCGCACTCCAAGCTGGTCGCGCCCATCGTCGCGGCCGCGCGTGAAGCTGCCGAGGCGAATCGTCCTGTGCCCGACGACGGGAAGCCGCGGGGCTACACGCGGCTGCTGGGCGGCGAGACCGCGGCGACGAGCGTGGAGAGCACCACAGCGCCGGCACCGGCGCCGGCGTGCAAGGTCGACGACCTCGACGCCGGCAACCTCGACGACGAGGACGACGACTTCGTGCCGCCCGACGTCGACGCGAGCTTCCCCGTCCGCGAGGCGCCCAAGGGCTGAGACGATGGCCTCGCGTCGCGCCCGTCATCTCGCCGCCTCGGTGCGGCTCGCCACGCCCGCGGCGCCGCGCTCGGCGCGCACGGTGCGCGCCGCCGCGTCGACGGCGAAGGACACGGGCAGCTGGGCATGGCACTGCGCGCTGAGTCTCACCGACGTCGTCTTCGGAGCGCCTCGAGCTCGGCGCGTAGTCGCGCGTTCTCGGCCTCGACCTCCACACGTGCCGCCTCGGCGGCGTCTCGCGCTTCGGCCTCAGTGGGCACGAGCTCGTCCCCGGCAGCGTCGAGCGCGAGTCGGACGCGAAGCGACGCCCCTTCTCCGACGGCCCGCAGCCAGCAGCCGAGCGCCTCGCTTCGCACCCGGTCGCCGTGCGTCCGCTCGACCAGCCGGAAACCCTCGGCGCTCCGTCGGAACACCGTGAAGCGCGCCCTTCTCCGGCTGGTGGGCCGGGCTTCGGGATCGAACAGGACCAGCTCGTACCCGCCGATACGACCGAAAATGGCCGGGACGTCGTCGTAGTCCTTCAGCGCGTCACTGGTGACGACCTCGAGCGCGAACCTCGGAGCGGGCGTGCCCTCCCACAGCTTCCAGGAGGAGACGGCGAGGTCCTGCGAGACGCCTTCGAGGACGTAGACGTCGGGAGCGATGCGTTGGGTCGGATCGCCTTTGGCGAAGTAGATGAACGTGTCTGCACCGACGTGCGCCACGACACCGGCCTGCCGCAGGTACCGCTCGATCAGCGGTCGCAGCAGCTCGGCGATGAACCGCTGCAGCTCGTGTTCGCCCATGTGATCCGTCTCCGGATAGACCACCGGGTCGAGTGACTTCGCGCGGGCGGGCATCGCCCGAGAGTGTAGCTGGGAAGGACGATCGGTGGCCTTCATGGCCCCGGGTCGGCGCTCGACCAGCTCGGGTTGCGTGCGCCCCGAACTTGCTCGTCTCGTCACTCGCGTGAGCCCGCTGGCCCACGGTCGCGCCGTGCACTAGCGTACCGACGATGCGCGCCGCCCTCGTCCTCTTCCTCGCCGCCTGCGGCTGTTCATCCGGCGCCGACGCGCCGGCCGCCGCGACCGACGCCGGCGCCGATGCGGCCGACGTCGCGGTCGACGCGCCCTCACCGAGCATCCGCGCGTCGCGCTACTGCGAGGTCCTCGTCGGCTTCCTCTCGGGCTCCGACATCCGCATCGACGTCTACAACACCTTCGGCCTCAACGACTGCCCGGCGGACGCGTGGGCCAAGGTCGACCCCGTCACCATCAAGGCGGAGCGCTCGGCCGACGTCGTGGTGCTCAACGGCCCGCGGCACTGGACGCTCGACGCCTTCGAGAAGTCGGCGCTGCTCGACGAGACCAAGGTGACCTTCGGCGGCATCGAGATGCGCAAGGCGGGCGAGATCAACCTGCCGGCGGCCGAGGCGATGGCCGGCAACAAGCCGTACGTGGCCCGCAGCGTGAAGCGGAACACCACGGTGCTCTTCGCCTCGGGCAAGCCCGTCTACGAGCTGGTCGATCCGACCGGCCGCACGTTCACCATGCAAGCGTGGAGCGATCAGAAGGAGGCGCAGACCGAGGCGTCGCTCGCGGCACTCGGCTCGAAGCTGGTCCCGCCGGCGGGCTGGAGCTTCCGCACCCGCACGCTCACCGCCGATCTGCGCGTGACCGCGATCGACGGCGTCGCGACGGTGGTGCAGGACGAGCTGCTGAACACCTATCAGCTGTCGTCCGACGGACGCTGATCCTGAACGGGAGCGGCACGCTCGAGGCCGAGCGCTCCGGGTGCATGCTACGCTGTCGTCGTGTTCCGGCCGGTGCACCTGTCCGTGCGGAAGGGCGCTGCGATGGAGCGTCGCGGGCAGCCGCGACCGGATCTCTCGCTGCTCGACGGCGTGGTGGCGTCGCCCGTGCTCGAAGCGGCACGCGCGGTCGACGCGAGGCTCAAAGAGCTCGGCATCCGCCACGTATTGGTCGGCGGGCTCGCGGTCGGCGCGCACGGCTTCCCGCGGGCGACCAAGGACGTGGACTTCCTGGTCGGTCCCGAGGCGTTCGAGCACCACGCGGGCGGCTTCGTCACCATGAAGCCGGGTCTTCCGGTGGCGTTCGCGAACGACGTCATCGTCGACTACCTGTTGCCCCGCGACGACGAGCCGTTCCTCGTCGACGAGAGCTTCCGCGACGAGGGCGTCGCACCCATCACCGTCCTCGTGTACCTCAAGCTCAAGTCGCCCCGGGCGAAGGATCGCGCCGACGTCATCGAGCTCATCAAGGCGGGCATCGACGTGAAGCGGGTGAGCGCGTTCCTCGACGAACACGCCCCGGCGCTCCGTGCGTCGTTCGACGAGGCGGTGACGACGGCGCGCGCCGAGGAGGAGTGACGCGCGCGAAAGGACGTCAACCCGACAGCACGCAGTCGACCAGCGCCGCCAGGTCTTCTTGCGTGGCGTCGGGCGAGAGCGCGCGGTCGAAGACCGCGTAGGCGTCGGGATCGTGCTTCTCGAGGAACGCGAGGCTCTGCTTCGGGCCGCGGTAGAAGCGCTTGCGGAGCCGGAACCACGCTTCGAGCGCGTCGACGAGCAACCACGCGCGGCGATAGCGCGCCTCGACGTCGCCGCGGGCGATGCGCTGGAGCATCTTGGGGAACCACGCGCGCAGGGTCGCCTCCTCGTCGGCCGCGAGCGGCTTCGGCCCCTGGCGCTCGAACTCGGTGACGCGCGCGAGCAGCCTCGCCGCGTAGCCGCGCGTGTCTTCGAGGACCTTGGCATCGAGCAGGCGGAGGCAGCCCTCGTCGAGCTTGTCGAAGTGCGACTCGGAGTGGATGAAGGCATCGAGCCAGGCGTCGCCGATCTCGCGCACCTCGCGGACGGTCTCGCCGTTCTGCCGCACGCCGAGCACGTCCCAGTCGCTGCCGGGCACCGCCTCGCCGCGGGCGCGCGAGCCGTAGAGCAGCACCGTGTGGCAGCCGTAGCGGTCGACGAGCACGCGACGGATTTCGGCGAGCGGATCGAGCATGGCCGTCCGGAGTTACTACGCCCGTGCTCGCGAAGCACGCGCGGACGCGCTCGCGCGCCGCCTGTGACCCGGGGTGAATCCTCCATGGGCCGGCCCGGCTCCCAGACGGGTGGAGGCGATCATGAAGACGCGCGAGGTCAAGCTGGAGGGGTTCGAGAAGTTGGTCACCGAGCCGGGGATCGTGTTCCTCGACTTCTGGGCCGAGTGGTGCGGGCCGTGCCGCATGTTCGCCCCCATCTTCGAGGCGGCCGCCGCGAAGCACCCCGACATCGTCTTCGGCAAGGTCGACACCGAGGATCAGCCCGAGCTGGCGCAGGCGTTCGGCATCCGCTCGATCCCCACCCTGATGGTCTTCCGCGACGGGGTGCCGGTGTTCGGGCAGCCGGGCATGCTCCCGGCGCGGGTCCTCGAGGACCTCATCAAGAAGGTCCGCGAGCTCGACATGGATGACGTCAAGAAGAAGCTCGCCGAGCGCCAGGGCGCTGCGCAGGCGACGTCCTGAGGGCTCGCACCCCGGCCGACTGAACCGCTTGTCGGGGCGCGCGCATCGGGCCAACCTCTGGCCCATGCGCGCGTTCCGTTTTGCGGCCGTCCCGGTTGCTGCGGCCGTCGCCCTGGCGCTCGCCTGCAGCCCCGATCGCTCCGAGGAGGAGCGCCTCGCGCGCGGCGCCGCGACCTACTCGCGCTACTGCGCGCTGTGTCACGGCGATCGGGGTCAGGGGTACGTGGCCGACAACGCCAACGCGCTCGCCCACCCCGAGTTCCTCAAGAGCGCGACCGACGATCTGCTCCGCCGGGCGATCGCGCGCGGGCGCCCCGGCACCACGATGAGCGGCTGGAGCTCGTCGGCCGGCGGTCCGCTGAGCGACGGCGAGGTCGACGATCTCGTGGTGTTCCTCCGCTACTGGCAGCAGGAGGACTCGGTCGACATCCACCACCTGAAGATCACCGGCGAGGTCGCCCGCGGCGAGCCCGTGTACGCCGACCATTGCGAGGAGTGCCACGGCAAGCGCGGCTCCGGCGGCACGCACATCTCCATCGCCAACCCCGAGCTCCTCGCCAGCGCGAGCGACGGCTTCCTCAAGCGCGCCATCCAGAAGGGCCGCTACGGCACGCCGATGCCAGGGTTCATCCGCGATCTGACCCCGCAGCAGATCGACGATCTGGTGGTGTTGATCCGCAGCTGGCAGCGTCCGCCGGTCGACGCGTCGCTCGAGCGCCCCGACGCGACCGCGCCGGCGGTCCTCAACCCCACCGGGCCCGAGGCGACGTTCGCCGAGGGGAGGTTCGCGAAGGTCGACGACGTCAAGCGCGAGCTCGATCGCGGCGCGAGGCTCGTCATCCTCGATGCGCGTCCGCCCAGCGACTACGTGTTCGAGCACATCGCCGGCGCGATCTCTGCGCCGTTCTACGAGGTCGACGCGCACGCCGCGCGCATCCCCAAGGACGTCTTCGTCGTCACCTACTGCGGCTGCCCCCACGCCGAGTCGGGCGCCGCCCTCGATGCGCTCGCCCGCAAGGGCTACACGAGGCTCCGCGTGCTCGACGAGGGCTACTTCGTCTGGAAGGGCCGCGGCTACCCGACCGCGAAGGGCATCCGGCCCTGAGCCCTCGCCCACGAGCGCGATCCCGCTGCCGGGTGTTCAGGTAGGCCGATGTCGCCCGCAGGAGCGTCTCCGCCTCGCATCAGGTGTCTTGTCAAACGGGGGCGTTGCCGCGCATCGTCGAGAGCAGATGCCCGATCGTCCGCTGAACATCCTCTGCCTCGGCTGCTTCAACACCGGTGACAAGTTCATCGAGCAGGCGCGCGCGCGGGGCGCCCGCGTGTGGGTGCTCACCAAGGAGACCTACCTGCGCAAGAAGAAGTGGCGCCGCGATCTGCTCGAGGACGTGATGGCCGAGCCGGACGACGCGTCGCTCCAGCACACGATCAACACCGTGAGCTACCTCGCCCGCACGCTGCGCTTCGACCGGATCATCCCGTTCGACGACGTCGAGGTCGACGCCGCGGCGCGCCTGCGCGAGCACCTGCGCGTCCCCGGCATGGGCGACACGCGCGCGCGCGTCTTCCGCGACAAGCTCGCCATGCGCATCCGCGCGGTCGAAGAGGGCGTGCCGGTCCCCGATTTCGTGGGGATCATCCACCACGACGACATCCGCGACTTCACGCAGCGCGTGCCGGCGCCGTGGATGCTCAAGCCGCGCACCGAGGCGTCGAGCACCGGGATCCAGAAGATCCAATCGGCCGACGAGCTGTGGGCGGCGATCGAGAAGCTCGGCGATCGGCAGTCGCACTTCCTCCTCGAGAAGTACTTGCCCGGCGAGGTCCACCACGTCGACTCGATCGTCACCGAGGGGAAGGTCGTCTTCGCCGAGGTGCACAAGAACGGCGTCCCGCCCTTCGACGTCTCGCACGGCGGCGGCGTGTTCAGCACCTACACCGTCGAGCGCGGCTCCGACGACGAGAAGGCGCTGAAGGCGCTCAACGAGAAGATCCTCACGCGCTTCGGCCTGCTCCGCGGCGTGTCGCACCTCGAGTACATCAAGGGGCGCGACGGGGTGTTCTACTTCCTCGAGGCCGGCGCGCGCGTCGGCGGCGCGCACGTCGCCGACGTCGTCGAGGCGGCCACCGGCATCAACCTGTGGGCCGAGTGGGCCGACATCGAGATCGACAAGGGCGAGGTCCCCTACGTGCTGCCGAAGCAGCGCTACGAGTACGCGGGCCTCATCCAGAGCCTCGCGAAGCAGGAGTCGCCCGATCTGTCGAAGTACGACGATCCCGAGGTCGTCTTCCACGTGAACGATCCGCACCACGCCGGTCTGGTGGTGCGCTCGCCGAGCCACGCGCGCGTGGTCCAGCTGCTCGACGCGTACGCGCGCCGCTTCGGCGAGGACTTCCTCGCGGTGATGCCGCACTACGAGCTGCCGCCGCAGCGTTGATGAACGCGAGATCACCCGGGGGGAGCCTTCCGTGATCCGAAACGCCCTGACTAGCTCCGACGAGGTCGAGCCGCTCTTCGCAGAGGGACACCCGCTGCGGCGGCTCGTGCGCCCCACGTTCGACACCATCCGGCGGACGTTCCGCGATCTGTGCGTGAGCGCCATCTGGATCGACGACAGCTACGACCCGAGCCGCGAGGGCTTCCGCCCGTCGTACGACAAGCTCTACGGCCCCGGCTCGGCGAGCATGATGCCCTTCGTCGCGAGCTGGATGTCCACCGGACACGACGCCGATCACGGCGCGCTCCGCGACGACAACCTGGTGCTGCTGCCCGCCGACGTCGACAAGACCATCGTCGAGTATGCGCGCCGAATCGGGCTGCTCGGCGCGCACGCGTACGTCGGCGACATCCACGAGCTGAAGCGCGCCGTCCGCGCGTCGGGGCGGAGAGTCTACTCGATCGACGACCTCGGCCCCGACTTCGACGACCACTCGGTGATCGGCTCCGAGCTGTCAGCGTGGCTCAACTCCAAGGAGCGCCTCTCGACGATCACGCGTCACGCGCCCGCCGAGGTGGTCAAGGACATGTACGACGCGACCCTCGCCGACTACCAGGCGATGCGTCGCGATGGCGGCAGGGTGTTCCTCAAGACCTGCAACACCGAGTCGGCCGGCGCCGGCGTGTTCATCGCGGACAGCGCGGAGCAGTTCGAGGCCCACCTCGCGACGATCCGCGACAAGCAGCGGCGCTACGGGCTCAGTCGCAAGCTGGTGATCCAGCCCGAGATCACGGGGCGCAACCGGAGCTTCCAGGTGCTGCTCGATCCGTCGGCGCGCGATCGCATCCAGGTGATCGCGCTGACCGATCAGCTCGTCGAGGCCGACGGCAAGACCTACAAGGCCTCGATCAACCACCCGATCACGCGCGAGAACGTCGAGCCGATCGGCGCCGCGATCCTCGACATGGTCGATCGCATCTGGGCGAAGCACCCCGAGGCGTTCGGCTTCCTGATGTCCGACTACTTCGAGACGAAGGACGGCCCGATCATCTACGACCCGGGCATCCGGCCCACCGGCAACACGGCGACGGCGATGGCCTATTTCCTCGCGCGGAAGCTCACCGGCGAGGACCTGTTCGCGAGCCTAATCCACCTGCACACCAAGGTGCCCGGGCTCGACTACGGCCGGTTCGCCGAACAGGTCGGCTCGCTCGTCGACCCCGGAAACCTCGTGCGCGAGCGGCGCGCGCTCTTGCCCTGGGGGTGGAACGCCGTGCAGGGCTTCGGGATGCTGATCGGCGTCGCCGCCAACGAGGCGGAGTTCGGGCGCATGCGCGACGAGCTCGCGGGCCGGGAATGGAGCTGAGGCTTCGGCCGGCATGAATTTCCCCCCCCCCGGCCTGATGGCCGGGGCACCGACTGCACCTCAAGGCCGGGGGATGAACCCCGGCCTTCACGTCATTGCAGGACTGGTGCTCGCTTCGCTCGCGGCTGTCGCCGCATGACTCCGGCAAGCCAGGCAGCGACAGCTTCATCAGCCCGGGGGGCTATCTGCTGTCAGCCTCGGTCAGCAGGCGGCGGCGAGCTGCTCGGCGATGCCGCGCGCCACGCCCTCGGCGTCGTCGAAGCCGCCGATCTCGCGGAGCTGCGCGCCGGCGACCGCCCGCGCGATCTCTTCGGCGGTCTCGAACGGGTGGCCGGCGTCGCCGCGCCACGCCATGACCAGCGTCGGCGCGCGCACCGACGAGAGCGCCTCGCGCGGCGGCAGATCGCTCTCGGCGGCGCCGCGGAGCACGCGCTCGAGCGCGACCGGCTCGGCGGCGCGCAGGTGATCGAACATCACCTGGATCGGCGGCGGCAGCCCGCCCTCGAACGCAGGCTCGATCGCGCGCTGGACGACGCGCGCGACCTCGGTCGGGCCGCCGACCGAGACCAGCTCGCGATAGGCCCTCTGCTGCGGAGGGCGGGTGTGCCAGGCGGTCGGCGGCGCGAGCAGCACGAGGCCGGCGATGCGCTCCGGCGCGCGCACCGCGGCGTGCAGCGTGATCGCCGCGCCCATCGAGATGCCGCCCGCGACGAAGCGCTCGAACCCGAGCGCGTCGGCGAGCGCGAGCAGCTCGTCGCCGAGCGCCTCCCAGCGGTGGTGCTCCCAGCGCTCCGCCGGCGGCGTGCGGCCGTGCCCGCGGGTGTCCCAGCGGACCACGGAGGCGCCCTCGATGCGGTTGAGCGCGTCGCCGATCGCGCTGTGATCGTCGACGTCGATCGGGTGGAAGATCCCGTGCGTCCAGATCAGCGGGACACCCTGGCCGTACCGACGGACCCGCACCGGCCCCCTCGGAAGCCGGACCTCTTGCTCGGTGCACGTCAAGGTGGCGCGCATCCTAGCAGACGGGCCTTCACGCGTGATCGGTCCAGCGCACGTCGAAGACGCAGCTGCGCGCGCCTTCGGCCACGCACGCGGTCTGCAGCACGCTCGTGTGGCGTCCGGTCGCGGCGATCAGCGCGTCGAGGATGGCGCCGAACAGCCGGCACATGATCGGCGCGAGCTCGTCAGGCGTCCCGAGCTCCAGCACCGCGGCGTGGGAGCCGATGCGGCGCACGCGCGCGTGGCCCCAGTCGTGGTAGCGGTGCAGGAGATCGGCGCTGACGTGCAGCAGCGTCTCGGGCGTCCGGGTCACGCGCATCTCGCGGAGGGCCTGCTGCGCGATCGCCTTGGCCACGACCGCTCCCAGCCGATCGATGCGGTCCGGCGAGCCGCCGGTGAAGACGCGCAGGTACTCGTGATACGCGCTGGTCGGGTACAGCGCGTCATCGTCGTCGATCGACTCGAACACCCGGCGCGCGGCCGGCGACAGCCCCGCATACGCACGCGCCTCCTCCTCTTCTCCGACGAGCACCTGCACCGAGCGGCGGAGGCTGCGGAAGACGACCCCGCGGCTCTCGAGATCCTGCGTCTGCGGGCGCGGCACGAGGCTCACGCGCGGCATCAGGCTGATGCGTGCGGCGCACGCGGCGTCGAGCGCGTCGGCGAACGCGAGCGGCGAGTCGAACCGCTCCGAGGGCACGGCGGCGAGCGCGCGCTCGAGCACGTCGTCGGTCGCCTCGCACAGGTTCGGGCGGAGCTCGTGCGGCGGGGTGATCACGCCGGTGCGCTGCCGCCGCAGCAGCACCTCGCGCGACCCCTCGAACGGCGCGCGGCCGGTGAGCATCGCGTAGGAGATGCACGCGAGGCTGTAGGCGTCGAGCGCGGGCGTGGCGATCGGCGCGCGATCGCGATCGAGCTGCTCGGGGGGCGACCAGCCGGGCGTCCCGCCGGCCATCGTGGAGGAGCCGTCGATGCGCATGCCGAGGCCGAAGTCGATGAGCACCGCGCGATCGAGCGCGTGATCGAGCATGATGTTGCCGGGCTTCACGTCGCCGTGGAGCAGCCCCACCGAGTGGAGGGTGGCGAGCGCGCCGCCGATCGAGCGCGTGATCTCGAGCACCTCGCGCATCGGCATGAGCTCGCCGCGGCGCCGCAGCCCCGACAGGCGCGAGTGCAGGGTGATCCCGTCGACCAGCTCGAGCACGAGGTAGATCGCGCCGCCCGGGATGCGACCCCACCCGTGGAGCTGCACGATCGACCGGTGGCGCAGCCGCGCGAGCACCCGCGCCTCGTGGAGCAGCGCCCGATCCGCGGCGGTCAGCTGGATCTTGATCGCCACCAGCTGGCCGAGGAGCCTGTCGCGCGCGAGGTAGACGCGCGCCTGCCCGCCCTGACCGAGCGCGGCGGTGACCACGTACTTGCCGTCGATCACGTCGCCGACCTGCAGCTGCGGCGGCGCCGCAGAGCTCTGTGAGAGGCGGATCGGGTGGTCCTTCGCGATCTTCTCCAGCCGCTCGGCCGCCACGCGGGCGGCCAGGCGCAGCGCGGCGAGGTGGCCCTGGTCGAACGAGCGCGGGCGGTCGCTGATCACGCAGACGGTGCCGATGGACCCGATGTGGGGGAGCTCGACCGGCACGCCTGCAAACGAGCGCACGAGCCCCGCCTTCACGAGCGGGTTCGTCGAGAGCGTGGGGTGCGCCCGCGCGTCCTCGATCACCAGCGGCACCCGCGGCACCAGCGGCACCGGCGGCACCGGGGAGGCGTCGGACTCGACCGCGTCCTGGCAGAGCGACCAGGCGCCCGCCGCGAGATCGGGCGGCAGGCCCCGCTGCCCGAGGAAGACCTGCTGGTGCGCGTCGACCAGCGTGACCAGCCCGATCGGTGCGTCGACCGCGCGCGCGGCGAGCGAGGCGATCGCCGAGAGCTCGGGATCGCTCGTCGCCGTGCGGATGCCGTGCTCGTCGATCGCGCGCCGTGGCGCCGGGACGTCGAGGCGGTCGGTCTCGGGCTCGGACTTCGGGTGCCCCTTCGAGTCGTGCGGCTCCGTCTCCACGGCCTCGATCACGTCGTGGCGGGTGGCCGGGGTCGTGAGCACCCCGTCGACCTGCTCGCGCACGTCCTCGAGGAACGCCTTGACAGGCGAGGTCACGATGAGCTTCGCGTGCCCGGGCTTGTGCGCCGGCTCTCCGACCCAACCGTTGCGCACGGCACCGCCGAGGTCCGTGATGATCGCGTCGGCCCGCTCGACCTCGTCGGCTGGCGGGCGGATCGATTGCGCGACGGCGACGTCCCACCCCGCGGTGTGGAGCGCCTCCGTCACGAACGAGCGCAGATCCTCCTCGGACTCGATCACCAACGCGCGCGGCACGCCCCTCGACCATGCACGGCGCGCGCGCGGCCAAGCGCGGCGTTGGTGCGCACGGTTCCCGCCGGGGGATGTCTTCCGCCAGGGGCTGACACGCCGGGGGGATCCGGGGGCCGCAAGGCCCACCGACACGAGCCGTGAGGTAGCTGCGCCGAACAGGCGCAGCACAGAGCGTGGCGAGTCGCTGGTGGGGGGTGTCGGGGGGAGCGGCAGAGGCGCTCCCCCTGACCGTGAACGAAATCGTCTCGCCCGGCGGGCACCCGGACCCAACCCGTGTACAAATCGGAGTATGGCCGTCCGGCGGCGAAGGATCCTGGTGGGGGCGCTCATTCCGGCCACGCTGTTCGGTGGCCTCACAATCGACGCGCTCTATTGCGGAGGTCGGTCGAGCGGACCTGGGCGCGTGCACCCGGTGCCGGTGCCCCAGGCGGTGGTCTCCGCGCGCAGCGCGCCCGATCACGCCGCCGCGCAGGCGCTCGGCGCCGAGGACGATCAGATCCTCTTCGGCGATCTGCACGTGCACACCACCTACTCGGGAGACGCGTTCCTGCGCAGCCTCCCGCTCCTGCAAGGCGAGGGGGCGCACCCGCCCGCCGACGCGTGCGACTTCGCGCGGTTCTGCTCCGGGCTCGACTTCTTCGCGTTGACCGATCACGCCGAGACGATCACCCCCAAGCGCTGGGCGGAGGAGCGCGAGACCATCCGGCAGTGCAACGCTGTCGCGGGCGACGCAAAGAGCCCCGATCTGGTCGCGTTCTCCGGGTGGGAGTGGACGCAGGTCGGGCTCACGCCCGAGACCCACTACGGCCACAAGAACGTCATCTTCCGCGACACCGACGACGCGCACCTGCCGACCCGGGTCATCTCGGCGACCGGGCCGCTCGGCCCGGCCATGCGAAAGCGCGCTCCCGGCGTGTGGAAGGTGCCGTTGCTCGACTGGTCGAACCGACACGCGTACTTCGACTTCCTGCGCTTCACGCAGGAGACCGGGGCGCTGCAGCCGTGCCCGGTGGGCGTCCCCGAGCGCAACATGCCGCTCGAGTGCCGCGAGGAGGTCGCCACGCCGCGCGAGCTGTTCGATCGGCTGGCCGACTGGGGCTTCGAGTCGATGGTGATCCCCCACGGCACGACGTGGGGCTTCTACACGCCGCCGGGGAGCGACTGGAAGAAGCAGCTGACGCTCGCGCAGCACGACCCTGCGCGGCAGCAGCTGTTCGAGGTCTATTCGGGGCACGGCAACTCCGAGGAGTACCGGTCGTGGAAGGCGATCGATCACGACCCCAACGGCGCGCTCGTCTGCCCCGCGCCGAGCGACAGCTACGAGCCGTGCTGCCATCGCGCCGGCGAGATCATCCGCGGCCGCTGCGGCGATCTCCCGAAGGAGGAGTGCGACAAGCGCGTGGCCGAGGCGCGCGTGCGGTATCTCGCCGGCGGCACCGCCGGCCACCTCGCCGTCCCGGGCGCGAAGCCCGAGGAGTGGGGCGACTGCGGGCAGTGCCGCGACTGCTTCGACCCCGCCTTCAACTACCGCCCGGGCGGCGCGGCGCAGTTCGTCCTCGCGACCACCGACTTCGGCGATCCCGCGCACCCGAAGAACCACCCCTTCGGGTTCATCGCGTCGAGCGACAACCACAGCGCGCGGCCGGGCACCGGGTTCAAGGAGTTCTCGCGGCGGCTGATGACCGAGGCCACCGGCGCGCGCGACGAGGCGCTCCACGAGTTCATGATGCCTCCCACCGCGCCGACCCCCGAGGCGCAGACGGTCGATCCCGCGAACCCGAACATCATCCCGTGGATGGCGCTGGAGTTCGAGCGGCAGGCGTCGTTCTTCATGACCGGCGGGCTCGTCGCGGTGCACGCGCGCGGTCGCAGCCGCGACGCCGTCTGGGGCGCGCTGCAGAGCCGCAACGTCTACGGCACCTCCGGCGATCGCATCCTCCTCTGGTTCGAGCTGACCAACGGCGGCATCTCGCGGCCGATGGGCAGCGAGGTCACCCTCGGCGAGGCGCCGAAGTTCGTGGTGCGCGCGGCGGGCGCGTTCGAGCAGCTGCCCGGGTGCGACGCGATCCCCGGCGGACCGCCGGCCGCGCGCCTCGAGAGCCTCTGCCGCGGCGAGTGCTACCGGCCGGGCGCCAAGCGCAAACGCATCACCCGCATCGAGGTGATCCGCATCCGCCCGCAGACCGCCCCGGGCGAGCCGATCGCCTCGCTGATCAGCGATCCGTGGCGCACCTTCCCCTGTCCGGAGACCGACGCCGGCTGCAAGGTGGAGTTCGAGGATCCCGACTTCGCCTCCGGCGCGCGAGACGTCACCTACTACGTCCGCGCCATCGAGGCGCCGTCGCCCGCGATCAACGCGAGCGGCCTGCGCTGCGAGCGCGACGCCAAGGGCGTGTGCGTGAAGGTGCACCCCTGCTGGGGCGACTACCGCACCGACTTCAAGGACGACTGCCTCGCGCCCAACGAGGAGCGCGCGTGGTCGTCGCCGATCTTCGTCCGCCGGGTGAAGGCGTGATCGGTCCCAGGCAGCGGGCGCGCCTCTGGCTCGCGTGCGGCGCGGCGATCGGGCTCGGGCTCGCCGCGCACGGCATGCTCCGCGGCCCGACGAGCCCCGTGCCGCCCGGCGTGGTGGCGATGGTCGGCGACGTGCCAATCACCACCGAGGAGTACGCGCGCGCGCTCGCTGCGGTCGCGAGCGATCGCCGCAACGCGCCCGATCGCGCGCTGCAGCGGCACGTGCTCGATCGGCTGATCGACGAGGAGCTGCTGGTGCAGGCGGCGCTCCAGAGCGGTCTCGCCGTGCGCGATCCCGCGCTCCGCGGCCAGATCGCCTCGGCGATGATCGACGCGGTCCTCGGGCCGCGGGCGGCGCCGACCGAGGAGGAGCTTCGCGCGCACTACACGGCCAACACGAGCCTCTTCGCCCGGAACGGTCGCGTGCGCGTCGAGGCGCTCTGGTTCGACAAGGGCGACACGCGCGCGCGCGCCGCCGCCGCGCGCGCTCGACTGCTCGCCGGACAGCCGGTCACCGACGCCGACCCGCCGGCGCTCGTGGCGCCGACCGCGTCCATCCCGCAGGTGAAGCTCACCGACTACCTCGGTCCGGTGGTCGCGCAGGCAGTGGCGACGACGCCGGTGGGAGGTGTCACCGAGGCGATCGAGGCGTCGGGCGGGCGGTGGGTGGTGCGCGTGCTCGAGCGCAAGGACGGAGAGGTGCCGGCGTTCGAGGTGGTGCGCGAGCAGGTGCTCGCCGATCTGCGTCGCGCGCGCGACGACGAGGCGCTGCGCCGCTGGCTCGATCGACGCCGCCTCGACACGCGCGTGGCGGTGCGGGAGCCGCTCCCGTGAGGCGGCTGCTGCTGCTGTGCGCGACGCTGCTCGTGCTCGCGTGGCCGTCCTTCGCGCGCGCGCACGTTCGCAGCGTGTCGTGGTCCACCTGGGCGGTCGCCCCAGCCGCCGCAGGTCCATCGGCCGGCGCCGAGGTCGACGTGCGCGTGCGCCTCTCACGCCTCGACCTGAGCGCGGTCCCCGGGCTCGACGCGCGCACGCTCGACGCGTACCTGCGCGAGCACCTGCGGCTGCCGCGAGAGTGCGTGGTCGGGCCGTCGACGCCCTCGAGCGCGGCGCAGGCGGACGAGCCGGGCTTCGTGGTGCGCACCTTCCACGCGCGGTGCCCCGAGGGCGTCGCGCTGCGCGTCACCTCCGATCTGTTCGTCGAGCAGATCCCGTCGCACCTCCACTTCGTGAGCGTCTCGCGCGGCGGGGCGACGATCGCCGACCACATGCTGTCGCGCGACCGGCCGGAGTGGACGCTGCCGCGCGAGCGGGAGGGCGCGCGGTTCTCCGAGCTGCTCTCGCTCGGCGTGCGACACATCCTGTCGGGGGCCGATCACCTGGTCTTCCTGCTGATGTTGGTGGTGGCGGCGACCTCCTTCCGCGCGCTGGTGACGATCGTCACCGGCTTCACCGTCGGCCACAGCGCGGCGCTGGCGCTTGCGGTGCTGTCCGGTGTGCGCCCCGACGCCGCTGCCGTCGAGGCGCTGGTCGGCGCGACGATCGCGATCGTCGCCGTCGAGAACGTCTGGCTCGCGCGCCGCGATCCGTGGCTGAAGCGGGCGCTGCTCGGCGCCCTCGGCCTCGCGTTCGCCGCGTCGCTCCTCTCTCGAGCCATCGCGCCGTCGATCGCGCTCGGGATGCTGATCTTCGTCGCCAGCTATTTCGGCCTGGTCGCTCGCGCGCCGCGGCGTACGGCGATTCGCGGCTCGGTCACCGCGCTCTTCGGCCTCGTGCACGGCTTCGCGTTCTCCTCGGTGCTCGCCGAGCTCTCGCTGCCGCGCGCGCGCCTCGCCGGCGCCCTGTTCGGGTTCAACCTCGGCGTCGAGCTCGGTCAGCTCGCGATCGTGGCGCTCGCCTGGCCGCTGTGGCGCGCCCTCTCGCGCACCCGCGCCCGCGAGCACGCGTTCGAGCTCGCCTCCGCGACCGCGCTCGCTGCCGGTGTGTTCTGGTTCGTGACGCGCGGCTTCGCCGGCTGACTCCGGGGTTGCGCGTCGCGCGCGGGCCGGGCATCGTTCGCTGGCGATGGACGAGCTCGAACGACTGCGCATCGAGAACGAGCAGTTGCGCACCCGGCTCGCTCTGGCCGAGCAGCGGATCAGCGGCGACGACATCGGCGATCGACAGGCGCTCGACCTGGTGCTCGCCGTCGTCCGCGCGGCGAGCCAGCAGACGCACGTCTCCGCCGCGCTCAACGCGTCCATTCGCGAGATCTGCGCGCACACCGGCTGGGCGCTCGGCGAGGTGTGGGTGCCGCGCGACGAGCGCCGTGAGCACCTCGTCGTCTCGCACATCCGCACCGGCCCGGCCGCGGCCGATCCGGCCCTGCGCGCGTTCATCTCGGCGAGCGAGCGCATCGCCATCCCCAAGGGGCACGGGCTGCCCGGGCGCGTGTTCGTGAGCCGCACGCGCGAGTGGATCCCCGACATCGCCGCCCTGCCCGCGAGCCAGTACCTCCGGGTCGAGCTCGCGCGCGGGGCGGGGCTCCACGCCGCGCTCGGGGTGCCGGTCATGGCCGGCGACGAGGTGCTCGCGGTCCTCGCGTTCTACCTCGACCGCCCGCGCGCCGAGGACCCGCGCCGCGTCGAGCTGGTCACCGCCGTCGCGGCGCAGCTCGGCTTGCTGCTCCGAAACCAGCAGGCCAACGAGGCCATCGCCCGCCTCGAAGAAGAGGTGCTGTCCACGCCGGTGCTCCAGATCTGGGAGGGCATCGCCCTCGCCCCCATCGTCGGCTCGCTCGATCTCCGCCGCATGCAGGTGCTCCAGCAGACGACGCTCGCCTTCCTCGAGCAGAAGCGCGCCCGTGTGCTCCTGCTCGACGTCACCGGCCTCGCCGAGATGGACACCAACGTCGCCAAGGCGCTCCTCGACCTCGCGCGCGGCGCGCGCGTGCTCGGCACGCGCGCCATCTTCACCGGGGTACGCCCGGCGATGGCGCGCACGCTCGTGCACCTCGGCGTCCCGTTCGCAGAGATCACCACGGCGGCGACGCTCGCCGACGGCCTGCGCCTCGCCATCGAGCAGACCGGCAAGGGGTTCGGCCGCTAGCGGCGACGTGTCGCTCGCGCTGCGCGCCGACTCGCGAGCGCAGAGGTCGCGACGCAAATCGGTGGGCCGGCGATCCGAGCCGCGACGCGGCTACGCCGGGTCCGGCATCCGAGAGCATGAGCACGCATGATCCGGCAGCTCGACGTGGCGTCGCGGCAGCTCGTCTCGGCGGGGGAGCTCGCCAAGGCGGCGTGGATGGACGTCGTCGATCCGACGGCGGAGGAGCGAGCGCTGCTGTGCTCAGCGCGGGGCATCCCCGACGACTTCCTGTCGCACGCGCTCGACCCGGACGAGCTCGCGCGGCTCGACGACGCGGCCGGCGTGCGCCTGATCGTCGTGCGCGTCCCGTGGGAGCCGGAGTCGGGCGGCGTCCACCGCTCCGTGGCGCTCGGCGTCGTCCTCACGGAGCACGGCGTCGTCACGATCTGCCGCTATCGAACGGATGTCATCGATGCGCTCCGCGAGCTCGACGCGCTCGATCCGGACGATCAAGTGCGCTTCGTGCTGCGCACGATCCTCACCGCGGCCGATCGCTTCCTCCATCACCTGCGCGAGATCGACCGCCGCGTCGGGGAGCACGAGGACCGACTCCAGGAGTCCTTGCGGAACGCGGAGGTCTACGCGCTGCTCCAGCTGCAGAAGAGCCTCGTGCACTTCGAGACCGCCCTCGCATCCGACAAGCTGCTGCTCGAGCGCCTCCGCAAGGACAACGCCTTCGGGGGGGAGCAGGATCTCTTCGACGACGTGGAGGTCGAGCTGGCGCAGGCCGCCCAGATGACCGCGACGTCCGGCAACATCCTCGGCGAGATGATGGACGCCTTCGCGTCGATCATCTCCAACAACCTCAACATCGTGATGAAGGTGCTGACGTCGCTGACGATCGTGCTGACGTTCCCCACGATGATCTCGAGCCTCTACGGGATGAACGTCGCGCTGCCCGGCCAGCACGAACGCTGGGCGTTCTACGCCGTGCTCGCGGTGTCGTTCCTCGTGTCGTCGCTGGTGGCCGCGTACTTCGTGCGGAGGAAGTGGCTGTGATCGACCTTCTCCGCTCCACCCACGGGCCGCTTCCGGCGTCCGCTTCGCCTCTCGCGCGCGTGCGCGTCTCTGGCTGAGAGCGGCAGGCGTCTTCGATCTCGATCGGAACAACGGCTGAGTTACGGGCCCGTAACCAACGATCCCCCTCGCTTCGCGTGCCGCCGCCGAGTACGTTCGCTCGGCGCCGGAACCGGCGCTTTGGGAGGCCTAGAATGCGACGACGAAGTGCCGGCGAATGGCTGATGTTGGCAGCCATGACGCTCTCGATGGGATGTAGCAGCGGCTCGAACGGGGAGGTCACGCCGGCCGCGGAGGACGCGGGGGTCGACGTCTTCGCCGAGACGTGCCCGACCGGACAGACGACCTGCGGCGGCGCGTGCACCGACACGCAGACCGACAACCGCAACTGCGGCGCGTGCGGCGCGGCTTGCCCGGGCGGTCAGGTCTGCGCGGCGGGCACGTGCGCGATCGCCTGCCCGACGGGTCAGCAGGTGTGCGACGGCAAGTGCGTCACGCTGGAGTCCGACAACGCCCACTGCGGCGCGTGCGGCACCAAGTGCGAGGCGGGCCAGGTGTGCAGCGCTTCGAAGTGCGGCACCACGTGCGCGACCGGGTTCCTGACGTGCGAGGGCGCGTCCGGCGACGCCGGCGCCGCGAAGTCCTGCGCGAACCCCAAGACCGATCGTGACAACTGCGGCGCTTGCGGCGCCGGGTGCGGGGCGGGCGAGGTCTGCGACGCCGGCACGTGCAAGCTCGAGTGCCCGACGGGCCAGACGGCGTGCGGCGGCAAGTGCGTGACCCTCGAGTCCGACAAGGCGAACTGCGGCGCCTGCGGCAAGGCGTGCGGCGCCGGTTAGGTCTGCACCGGCGGCGCGTGCGCGCACGACTGCGTCGCGCCGTTCACGCTCTGCGGAGCGTCGACGAGCGGCGACGCGGGCGCCGACACCGATCCGGAGGCCGGCGCCGACGGCGGGACGACCGCGTACTGCGCGCACCTCGCGACCGACGAGGGCAACTGCGGCACCTGCGGGAAGACCTGCGCGAAGGGCGAGACCTGCGTGGCCGGGGCGTGCACGGTGAGCTGCGTCGCGGGCACCACGCTCTGCGCCGACGGCAAGTGCCACGACCTCGCCAACGACAACCTGAACTGCGGCGCGTGCTCCTCGGCAGGGACGACCGACAAGGCCTGCCCCGCCGGCCAGGTGTGCAGCGCGGGCGCCTGCGCGACGAGCTGCGTCAGCGGCACGTCGCTGTGCACCGACGGCAAGTGCCATGACCTGCAGACCGACAACGCCAACTGCGGCACGTGCGGCAGCGCGTGCCCGGCCGGTCAGGTGTGCAGCGCCGGCGCCTGCGCGACGAGCTGCATCAGCGGCACGTCGCTGTGCACCGACGGCAAGTGCCACGACCTGCAGACCGACAACGCCAACTGCGGCACCTGCGGGACGGCGTGCGAGGCGGGGAAGGTCTGCAGCGCCGGCGCCTGCACGACGAGCTGCGTCAGCGGCACGTCGCTGTGCACCGACGGCAAGTGCCACGACCTGCAGACCGACAACGCCAACTGCGGCACCTGCGG
>JACPFM010000110.1 GCA_016182965.1 Deltaproteobacteria bacterium
CACGCGCCGGCGGTGCAGACCTGACCCGAGGCGCACGCGGTCCCGGCGCTGCCGGCGTCGCCGACGCCGCAGCCGTCGGTCGCGCCGCAGAAGGCGCGATCGGTCTGCGGATCGACGCACTTGCCGCCGCAGATCACCTGCCCTGCGACACAAGATGTCGCACACGCGCCGGCGGTGCAGACCTGACCCGAGGCGCACGCGGTCCCGGCGCTGCCGGCGTCGCCGACGCCGCAGCCGTCGGTCGCGCCGCAGAAGGCGCGATCGGTCTGCGGATCGACGCACTTGCCGCCGCAGAGGATCTGCCCGACGAGGCAGCTCGCCGTGCAGGCGCCGTCGGCGCACACCTCGCCGCTGCGGCACACGTTGCCCGCCGACCCGCCGTCGCCGCCGCAGCCCGCGGTCGCGCCGCACCACCCGCGGCTGGTCTTCGGATCGACGCAGGTGCCGCCGCACTCGACGAGCCCGGCGCCGCACGAGACCGCGCACTTGCCGGCGCTGCACACCTCGCCGGCGGCGCAAGCGAACGAGCCCGCATCGGAGCCGCCGCAGCCGCCGCAGTTGGCGCGATCGGACTGCGTGTCGACGCAGCGCGATCCGCAGAGCGTCGTGCCCGCGCTGCAGCTGATGCCGCACTTGCCCGCCGAGCACACCTCGCCGGCCGCGCACGCGACGCCGCAGCCGCCGCAGTTCGCCGGATCGAGGTTGGTGTCGACGCACTTGTCGCCGCACGACGTGGCGCCCGGGCAGCGCTCCACGTCGGCGCCGGCGTCGACCGACGCATCGGGGTCGGGCGGCGTCTCGGTGCCGTTGCCGCTGCTGCAAGCTGCGATAGTCCCCAGGCCTGCGGCGACCGCGGCCGTGAGCCAAAGCGAAATCTTCATGGCTTACTCACCTCTCGCGCGTTGCGCGTGATCGATCGTGCATGCGCCATCGCGTGGCGCTGCGCACGACGAGATTCTACCCGTGCCGGCGGCGTTGGCTCGTGCGAATGCTGCGCGATCCAAGGCGAAAACGATGCGCTCGCGGTCGCCTGGTCTCGATGTTGGAGACGCGCATGCGTGATGCGCGCGCGTCGCTGCGTCCGCCCGTGGCGGATCGCCGCGGAGAAGGGACCCCGCACACCGGCGAGGCGATCGCCCGGCACTCGAAGCGCGCCGAGCGCCCGCGGGAACTTCGAGCGCGTTCTGGTAAGTTCGGAGGCGATGGACGCGGAGCGGCTCGGCCCACCTGACATCGAGCCCGCGCTCCTCGGGCCGGCGATCCTGGCGGCTGCCGGCGCCGCGCGGCTCGGCGTCGCGATCACGGAGTGGAACGGCGAGCACCTCCGCCACCTCTGGGTCAACGACGTCGCCGTCCAGATCCTCGGGCGCTCTCGTGACGAGCTGCTTCGGGGATCCCCGCTCGACGTCCTCCCGGAGGACGAGCGCGACAGGCTCGCCGAGCCGCACGCGCGCCGGGCTCGGGGCGAGCCGGTGCCGCCGTCGTTCGCGACGACCATCCTCCGACCCGACGGTCGGCGCGTGCCGATCGAGGTCTCGATCTGCGAGCTCGAGCACGCGGGCAAGCGACTGTCGGTCGGGTTCTTCGTCGACCTCAGTGATCGAGAGCGATCGGTCGCCGCGCTGAAGGCCTCCGAGGCGCGCTTCCGCAACCTGATCGAGGGCGCGCCGGACGGTGTGGTGATCTCGCGCGACGGGACGATCCTCTACGCCAACGGCGCCGCAGCGCGCATGCTCGGGCACGACGCGCCGTCGACGCTCGTCGGGGACTCGCTGGCTCGCTACCTCGAGCCCGCCGACGTCCAGGTGATGCGCGCGCGGATCATGGAGACCATCCGCACGCGGCGCCCGCTGCCGCCGCGGGAGTACCGGGCTCGCCGCCGCGACGGCACCACCGTCGTCGCCGAGATTACGTCGCTGCCCATCGAGTTCGAGGGCGGCCCCGCGATCGTCGCGCTCGTGCGCGACGTCACCGAGCGGGCGGCGCTCCACGCGCAGCTCGCCCGCGCGGACCGGCTCGCCTCCCTCGGCACCCTCTCCGCCGGCGTGGCGCACGAGATCAACAACCCGCTCGCGTTCGTCTCGCTCGGGATCGAGGCGCTCATCCACGCGCTCGCCGACGCGCCGCTCGCGCCGTCGAAGCGGAGCGCGGTCGCGAACCTCATCGACGACATCCGCAAGGGCACCGATCGCGTCGCGGCGATTGTCCGCGATCTCCGGGTGTTCGCCCACTTCGGTGACGACACGCCGGGCTCGGTCGATCTGCCCAACGTGCTCGCCGCCGCCGCGCGCATGGCCGCCCACGAGATCAAGCCGCGCGCGCGCCTCTCGCGCGACGTGGGTCCGCTCCCGCGCGTGCGCGGCAACGCACAGCTGCTCGAGCAGGTCTTCGTCAACCTGCTGGTGAACGCCGCGCAGGCGATGCCCGAGAGGAAGCCGGACGGCGAGATCGCCATCCACGCGGCGGCCGACGGCGCCGATCACGTCGCCGTCGAGGTGCGCGACAACGGTCCCGGCATCCCGCCCGAGATCGTGAGCCGCGTGTTCGATCCGTTCTTCACCACCAAGCCGCCCGGCGTGGGCACAGGGCTCGGGCTCGCGGTGTGCCACGGGATCGTGGCGCAGTTCGGGGGATCGATCGCGCTCGAGAGCCGCCTGGGCGAGGGCACGACCGTGCGCGTCCGGCTTCTGGTCTCGGACGGTGTCGCGACGCGTCCGCCCGACCGCTCCGAGCCCGAGCGCGGCGAGGTTCGCGCGCGCATCTTCCTGATCGACGACGAGCCCGCGATCGCGCGTGGGCTGCGGATGGCGCTCGGCCGGCGCCACGACGTCACCGTCACCTGCGATCCAGCCGAGGCGCTGGAGGTGCTGCTCGGCGGCGCGACCTTCGACGTGATCCTCTGCGATCTCACGATGCCGGGCATCACCGGCGCCGACATCCACGAGCGGCTCGCCGCGTCGCGCCCCGAGGTCCTCGACCGCATGGTCTTCATGACCGGCGGCGCGTTCACCCCGCGGCTGCGCGCGTTCCTCGAGGCCGTGCCGAACCGGACGCTCGAGAAGCCGTTCTCGGTGGCGTCGCTCGAGGAGATCGTGCGGGAGCTGGCTGCCCGGGGGATGGCCACGCGGGGGAAGTGAGCCGACTCGAGGGTCGCCGTGAAGGACGCTGCGAGGCCCGGAGAATGCAGAACTCCGCCAGGGTCCATGGGATGCCGTCGAGACCGGGGAGACTCTGGCACATGACCGATGGCGAGGAGCAGCGCCGACGAGCTTCCGGGCCGGACTTCCCCGAGCTGTTCGAGAAGGCGTCGGGCCCGTGCGTGGTCCTGTCGCCCGCGCTGCGCATCGTCGCGGCGAGCGACGCGTACCTGCGTGCCACGATGCGCACGCGCGACGAGCTGATCGACGCGGAGCTCTTCGACGTCTTCACGGATGACGCCGCCGAGCCGCACGCGATGAGCATGCGGAGGCTGCGGGAGTCGCTCGAGCGCGTCCTCGCGACGCGCGAGGCGGACACGGTGCCCGTGCAGAAGTACGGCATCCACGTGCGAGACGGGGCGCGGAGCCCGGTCGAAGAGCGCCGCTGGACCGTCGTCAACACGCCCCTGCTCGGCCGCGAGGGGGAGGTCGAGTACATCGTCCACTCCGTCGCAGACGTCAGCGAGACCGACCGTGTCATGGCAATCGCGGCGCAGGAAGACACGCGCGACGAGCTGCGTGCCCGCTTCACGGCGATCGAGGCAGAGCTCCGTGCGCGAGCGAGCGAGCTCGAAGCCACCCTCGGGCGCGAGAAGGAGCTGTCGAGGATGCTCGAGCACGTCGCGAGAGCGTCGTTGCAGATCACCGGCGCGACCATGGACGCGAGGCTCGACGAGCGCGAGGCACTGCAGCGGGTCGTCGAGTTCGCGCGGGAGCTCGTCGGCGCCCGGTTCAGCGCCGTCGGTGTCGGCGGGGACCCGACGCGACCCTTCAATCCTTGGATCTCGGACGGCGCGGATCCGGCGACCGTGGCGTCGCTCGGACACGCGCCTCGACCCGTGGGCGTGCTCGGGCACGTCGCACGGACGGGCGAGATCCTCCGGCTGCGCGACGTCAGGGAACACCCGAGCTCGATCGGCGTGCCGCAGCACCACATGCCGATCACGAGCTTCCTGGGCGTGCCGCTCCACGCCGGCGCGACGAGCATCGGCAACCTGTATCTGGCCAACAAGGTCGGCGCAGACGAGTTCACGGCCGAGGACGAGCGGGCGATCGTCCTGCTCGCGGCGCAGACGAGCGTCATGCTCGGCAACCGGCGCCTCTACCGCGCCCTGACCGAGGAGCGAGGCCGCCTCGATCTGCTCGCGAGGTCGGGCACGACGCTGACGCAATCGCTGGACTTCGACGCGACGCTGGAGAAGGTGGCCTCGGTGTGCGTCCCCGAGATCGGCGACTGGTCGATCGCCTGGGTGCTGGCGGACGGCGAGCACCCGCACCTGGACGCGCGCATGAGCGTGCGAACCGAAGCCATCGATGCCGAGGTGCTCGAGAGGCTGTCGCACGCTCCGCCCCGCCTCGACCTGCCCTCGCGGGTCGCGGCGGTCGTCCACGAGGGAGCGACCTGGGCGGTCGAGGACACGGACGAGGCGACGCTCACCGAGCTCTTCGGGCTCTCGCCGGAGGACGCGAGGGCGCTCGCGGGCAAGGTCTCTTCCTTCGTCGTCGCGCCGATCGCCGGACCGGAGCGCGCCGTCGGCGCCCTCGTCGTCACCTCCCACGTGCCGCGCCGGTTCGGGCCGAAGGACATCGCGCTGGTGGAAGAGCTCGGGCGTCGCGCCGGCATGGCGCTCATCAACGCCGAGCTGCACGAACACGCCCGGCGGGCGGTCCGCACGCGAGACGAGGTGCTCGCCGTCGTGTCGCACGATCTCCGCGGGCCGCTCTCGTCGATCATGCTGCAGGCGAGGAAGCTCCAATTGGGCCTCGGGCCGGAGCAGCAACGCAGCATCGGCGCGATCCTCCGCTCTGCCCGTCGGATCGAGGGCATGATCGACGATCTGCTCAACGCCGCCGCCATCGAGGCGGGGACGCTGTCGATCACGCTCGCAGCGGAGGACCCGGGGGCGCTCGCGACCGAGGCGGTCGAGGCCGCGTCGCTCTCGGCGCGCGAGCGCGGCATCGATCTCCACGCCACGATCCACCCTGGCCTGCCTCGGGTCGTCTGCGATCGCGCACGCATCGTCCAGGTGCTGTCGAACCTGTTGGGCAACGCGCTGAAGTTCACCCAGCCGGGGGGGAAGGTGCGCGTCACCGTCGCCCGCGACGACGATCGCGTGCGCTTCTCCGTCTCGGACACCGGCCCCGGGATCGCCGACGCCGATCTCCCGCATCTGTTCGAGCGCTTCTGGAAGGGCGGCGCGACAGGTAACCGCGGGACGGGGCTCGGCTTGAGCATCGCGAAGGGGATCGTCGACGCGCACGGCGGGAGGATCGGCGTCGACACCGCGCTCGGGCGAGGGAGCACGTTCTTCTTCGCGCTGCGGGCCGCGCCGAGCTGACGGGCCGCTCGGCGCGGCTCGTGGCGCGCGCAGTCGCGATGCTCACCGGCGGGTGTCGCGCGGCAGCTCCACCGTGAACGTCGCGCCCCGCCCCGGCGCGCTCTGCACGCGGAGCGTGCCGCCCATCGCGCGCACGAACTCGTGCGCGATGAACAAGCCGAGGCCGAGGCCGCCGTAGTTGCGTTCGGAGACCGCGCGCTCGAACTTCCGGAAGATGCGGTCGTGCGCGTCCTCCGAGATGCCGATGCCCTGATCGCGCACCGAGACACGCACCATCGAGTCGTCGGCCACGACCGTGACGTCGATCGGGCTGCCCGCCCCGTACTTCAGCGCGTTGGACAGCAGGTTGGTGAACACCTGATCGACGCGCAGCCGATCCCAGGTGACCTCGATGCCGGACGGGGCGTCGACATGGACGGGGGTCCCCGCGCGCGCCGCCTCGTGCTCGAACATCGCGACGACCTCGCGCACGACGGCCACCGCGTCGACGCGCTCGGGGTGGAGCGCGAGCTTCCGATTGGCGATCCTGCCGACGTCGAGCATGTCGTCGATGAGCGCGGTCAGGCGCTGGACGTGCTTCCGCATGCCGGCGACGTCCGCGCCGATCTTCGCGGCCAGCGCCTCGTCGGGGCTCTTGCGCGCGAGGCGCTCGAGCGCGTGGAGCCGCAGATCGAGGGGCGTGAGGGGGGTCTTGAGCTCGTGGCTCGCGACCTGGAGGAACTCCTCGCGGAGGCGCACCGCGTCGCGCAGCTGGTCGGCGGCCTCTTCGACGCGCGCGCGCGCCGCTCGTTCCCGCTCGAGCGCGCCGTCGACGGCGCGCTTCGCCTCGCGCGTCTCGGTGATGTCGAAGAACGACACCACCACGCCGGCGATGCCGCCGGCCGTGGCCGTGCGGAGCGGGCTGGAGTTGATCATCAGCCACACGCGACGCCCGCCCGGATGCTGGACGCCCATCACGACGCCGGTCTGCGGCTCCCCCGTGCGCAGCGTGACCATGGCCGGGTGCTCTTCACCCGCGAACGGAGTGCCGTCCTCGTGGATCGCGCGCCACTCGGGATCGTGGCTCGTGCGCGCTTCGAGTTGCTCGCGCGACAGCCCGAGGAGCCGCTCGGCGCCCGAGTTGGCGACGCGGATGGCGCCGCTGACGTCCTGCACGATGACGCCCTCTTGCAGCGTCTCGATCAAGATGCGCAGCTCCGCCTCGCGCTCGCTCATCCGCCGGGTCGCGGCGAGCGCGCGCTGGTACAGCCGCGAGTTCTCGACCGCCACCGCCACGCGCCGCGCGATCTCCTCCATGAGCGTCACGTCCTCCTGCAGGAGCGGCTCCGGCGTCCTGTCGCGGAGGACCACGAGGCTGCCGATCACCTCGCCGCCGAGCATCAGCGGCACGCCGATCACGCTGTGCGGGCGGAACCTGTCGATGTACGGCCAGTAGTCGGTCGACGAGCTCGCGCGGAGCGCCTCGAACGTGGCGTGCGGCATGAACACGGGCGCGGCCGTCTGCGCGATGCGGCCGTGCAGGCCCTCGTCCTTTCGCTGCCTGCTCCGCGAGAGCAGATCGACGATCAGCGCGCGCGCCTCCGGATCGGTGTGGTGGCCGGCGGTCGGGTGCAGGCCCTGCTCGTCCTCCAACGACAGCCGGAGCGCGCACGCGTCGCCGATGCGCTCGGCGACCTCGTGCACGACCGCGGAGAGCACCTCGTGGACGTCGAGGCCGGCGCGCGAGAGCGCGCGCGAGGTGTGGGAGAGCGTCTCGACGCGCACCGCCGCGCGCGCGCGCTCGGACTCGAGACGCCTGCGCGCGGAGATGTCGAGGGCCGCCGCGACGTAGTAGTCGGGCGCGCCCGACGGCGTGCGCACGAGCGACGCGGTGAGCTCGACCCACACGATCGATCGGTCCTTGCGCACGTACCGCTTCTCGACCGTGTAGCGGCTCGACCTGCCGCCGAGCATCTCCTCGGCGAGCGCGATCTCCTCGCCGAGATCGTCCGGGTGGGTGAAGCCCACGAACCCGCTTCGTCCGATCAGCTCGTCGCGCCGGTAGCCGAGGATCTCGCAGAAGCGCTGGTTGACCTCGAGCCACTCACCGTTCAGCGCGATGTGCGCGAGCCCGAGCGGCGCCTCCTCGAACGAGGCGAGGAACCGCGCTTCGTCCGGTCGCGTGCTCGACCTTCGGACCTCGTCCTCGCGGTACCGGAGGTAGAGGCTCGCGGCCGTCGAGATCCCGAGCTTCAGGGAGTCGTTCAGGACGCTTGCCTCCCACGGGTGCAGCAGCACGCCCTCGTCGGCGGCGATCTCGCAGATCGCGTCGCCGAGCGCGCCGAACTCGTCCATCGCGTCGTCGAGACGGAACCCCTCGCGCAGGCGGAGCCGAGCGTGCGCCGCCGTCGACGGCCCGGACGACGTCGTGTCGGCGGGGCGGCGATGGCGCAGCGACTCGACGAGGCCGGCGAGGAACTCGGGGATGTGATCGACGAGCTCCGGGGTCGCGAGCTCCGCCTTCGGCCGGTCGCGAGCGACCCGGTCCGTCCAGCGACGGATGATGTCGCTCGTCCTGTCCGCGACGACATCCGCCAGCGTTCGCGTCTGCGCGGGGCGGGCCATCGAATGTGGGATGAATGCTAGCCCGCGAGGGCAGCACGAAGCACACCGCAGCCGCGGGAGAAATCTCGTCCACGGCTCGACCGCGCCGGCCGTCGTGGTCCCGCTCTTGGACCTGTCAGCATGCGCCGTCTTTCGGACGCAGCACCTCGAGCGTCACGACGCCGGGGTCGAGCGCCGATCAGTCGAACGAAGGGCGAGATTCGCGGCTCGCGACCGCCTCGAGCGTCGCGCCCGCGCGCGCCCGGTCACGGCGCACGACGTCGGAGAGGCTGATCACGCCCTGGAGCCGGAAGTCCTCGTCGACGACCAGGATGCGCGACACCTTGGCGCGGGCCATGTGATCCTCGGCGACGCGGACGTCGTCGTCGGGCTTGCACGCGACCAGCTCGTCGTTCGTCATGATCGCGGAGACCGGGCTGTAGGGCCCGACGCCCGCCGCGATCCCGCGCACGACCATGTCGCGATCGGTGAGCGTGCCGATCACGTGCTTGCCCGAATCGCAAACGGGCAAGAACCCGACCGACGAGTCGCGCATGAGGCACGCCGCCTCCGAGATGGTCGTGCTCGCCCACAGGAACTTCACGTCCGTCTTCATCAGCTCTCGGCAACGCATCGCCGTGCCTCCTTGCCTCGCGAGTCGTGCTCGCTTCCCCGTGTGGCGACAGAGGACGCAAGGCCCGTGCGCGGCATGGTGCCGCCGCGGTCGCCGCGCTTGCGCGGGCCCTGGGGGCCGCAGAGGGAGGAGTTGGCCGGCGATCAATCGCCCTCCGAGCGGCGATTGGCCTTCACCGTCGGCGCGTCTGACGTGTCGATGCAGGCTTCGGCAGGCGAAGAGGCGAGGCGCGCCGCGACGGCGCGACGTGCGAGCCACGACTCGATCGCCGCGCGGAACTCGAGCCCGGAGCTGGGGCGCGGCGCCACGTGGATGCCGCCGGCCGCGTCCTCGAGTTGGCCGTCGTTGAACACGATCACGGATGTGCCGTGACCGGAGACGAACTCGCAGACTGCGTGCGCGGCAGGGAGCTCGGCGCAGAGGACGAGATCGAAGCGATGACGGTGCGTGAGGAACTTCGCGTCGGCGGCGCCGGCCGCGACGACCACGTGCCAGCCTTGCCCGGCGAGCGCGTCCGCGGCGAGCGACACGAGTTGCATGGAATCGGCCACGAACAGGATTCGCACGGAGCGCTGCGGCACGAGCTGACCTCCCGTTGGCCCAACGCGGGGGACGCATGCCCAGCCCCGGCGCGCTTCGCGCCCATGCGCCCCCCGGCGGGACGTACTTTGTGCCAGCAGACCGGCGCGTTGGAAATGCGAAAATCGCATGGGCGCCGTTCGAATCAGCGCCTCCGCACCAATGCGGGACGCCAGCGCAGCGTCGCTCGTTCGCGGCCGCGTGGGGCGCGCGTCCGGCAGCGTCCGGATTGGCGCAGCGTCTCGTTCGGCGTCAAGATCACCGGGTCACAGGGGGCAGTCCATGTCGAGCGCGTCGCGCGTCGTGTCCGCGACTCTCGTGCCGCACGCGTCGGCGTGCGCTCGCCGTGACCCTCGCGCGCGGATCGTCCCTTCGCGCGTGGACGTGCACGACGACGGCAGCGCGGTCGCGTGGTACGGCGACGCGCCGCTGCTCTGGTACGAGTCGCTCGAAGCGCTGCTCGCGGCGCACGCGCTCACGACGGCGGACGTTCGGCGCGCAGATGCCGCCGACATCGCCGAGGACCTGCGCCTCCTGAGGAAGACCGCCTGAGCTCGAGGCCGTTCATGCAGGTCGCGAGCTTCATGCACCTCGGATCGGCCAGGCACGCATCGAGATCCGCGACCGCCGCATGACAGCGCTGTCGCACGGCGCGGCGCGCGGTGCGTGGCTCGCGGGCGATTTTCGCATGGCGCGCCAGTTGCTGACCGGCGCGCCATGAGCGCGATCGTCCTCCTCGGAGCGCTCGCGGCCGATCCGGTGTCGCCGCCGCCCGAGAGCGATCTCCGTGGGCTCGTCCTCGTGCACGTCGCTGCGTCGGCAGCGCTCGCGTCGTGGACGTTCGCGCGGCGCGCGCGCGACGACGGGGCGCTCCTCCCTTGGACGGCGCTCGTGACCGAGCTGACCCTCGTGCCAGCCGTTCCCCGCATCGCGCAGGGCCGCTGGTCGCCCGCCATCGTGTGGGGCTGCGCGATCCTCGCCACCGCGGCCGCCGGTCGCGTCGTCTCCATCCTCGACGGCGATCGCAGCACGGTCACGACGATCGGCCTCGGCTACTGGGCGCCGATGGCGCTCTCGGGTGCGGCGCTGGTGACGTTCTGACGCGCATCGGTTTCGGCGCAGATCAACGCGCGAGCGCGTCTTCGATCTTCGACTGAACGCCGGCCCGGGTCAGGCCGTGGGCCTTGTAGGTGATGACGCGGCGCGCATCGAGGAAGGCAGAGGGCGCGGTGTAGTTGCTGGTCTTGAGTGCGCTCCAGGCGGCACCTGACGGATCGGCATAGACCTTCACGTTCGGGAGCCCGACGAGCTCGTAGCGCTCCCGCCAGGTGGGGCAGCTGATGCCACTGTCATCGTGCACGATGTGGAGGACCGCGACGTTCTGGTCTGCGACCGAGGCGGCGACTTCGGCCGTGAAGTCGGCCGTCGCGCGGCACGTCGGGCAATGCGTGTGGGCGGCGAAGATCCAGGTCGCCTTGGCGCCGCAGGCCTCTTCGATCGAGACCGTGGCACCCGTGTCGCAGTCCTTGACCGGCAGGTTCCCGATCTGGTCGCCGACCGCGAAGCCGATGGCTGGCTCCCCGGCCGCAGCGCAGTAGGTGGGGCCCCACGCGTCGGGGCTCACGGTGATCGGCGGCGCGTCCTCGACGGGTGAGCCCTCCTCCGGGCTCGTGGCAGCGTCGGCTCGTTCGTCCGACGACGCGGATGCCGGGCTCGCGGTACCGCAGCCGGCGACAGCGAGGGAGGCGAGCACGGCGAAGAGAAGAGGTCGCATGGGTCGCTGATACGTCAGGAGTTCGCGTTCGTTTCGCCCGGCACCCGATTCTTTTCGTCGGGTCGGATGAACCTTCCGTTCGGCACTCGCTCGCTCGAGCACACCGCGTGGGTCCGAAGCGCGACCCGCACGGATCTCAACGACGCCCAGCAACACGGCGTGGCTGCGGCGTACTCCGGCGAGGCGTGGCGTGGAGAGGCGATGGCCATCCTCGGCAACTTCCAGATCGGACCCGACGACTACCGGGAACGCGGGTGGAGCGCGTTCGTCGAGCGAGCGTTCGGCTCCCGTTGGGTGTTGGGCGCGAGCACGCTCGGTGCCTTCGCCGATCGCGATCGGGCGACGCGCGCGAAGCTCCACCGCGAGGCTCATGGGCTGTTCCTGCGCGGGGCCCCCCTCGAGAAGCTGGCGCTGCTCGCCGAGGCAGACGTGCTGCTCCGAAGGCCAGAGGGCGGGGAGCTCGCGACCGGGTGGACGTCGATGGTCCAAGTCGACCTCGAGCCTCTCCAGGGGCTGCATCTCCTCGCAACGGGTGAGGCGCTCCGCGACGCGCGGCCTGGCGTGTCGACGGGCATCGGCGGCTGGTTGTCGGCTTGGTGGTTCTTTGCGCCCCACGCGGACGCCCGCGTCGACGCGTTGGTGCGCGACATCCCCACGCCAGCCGGCAACGTGCGTTCGACCGCGGTCCTCTTCCAACTGCACGCGTTTCTCTGAGAGGCGGTGAACGTGAAGCTCCCTTCTGGTCTTTGGGCGATCCTCGGCGTGGTCACGATTTCCTTCGGCTCGAGCGCGCCGGCACACGCCTCGCCGAGCTACCCGGACGTTCTGCGCGCAGAGCTGTCGTTGGCTTCGGCCCCTCCCTGCGCCATCTGTCACCAGGATGGCCGGGTCGGGCTCGGAACGGTCACGACGAGCTTCGGTCGAGCGTTGATCGCTCGTGGGCTCCACGCGGGCGACGAGGCGGCGTTGAAGGCGGCCCTCGCCGCGATGACTCGCGATCGCGTGGACAGCGATGGCGATGGCGTGACCGATCTCGACGCGCTCCGGGCCGGGCGCGATCCGAACGGAGCCGGTGGCGTCAGCCTCACGGGCCCGGACCTGACCTACGGCTGCGGAGGTGCAACCGTGGCCTCCTCGTCGAGCGTGCCGGAAAGGGTCGGACTGTCTGCAATCGCGCTGTTGTGGGCGAGGCGTCGACGCTCTACGTCTCGCCTTCCAGCTCCACGCCCAGGCCGTGCGCCATGCGATTGACGAAGTTGAAGTAGGCGATCACCTGGCAGCATTCGGGAGATTGCCTACCTCGCCGCCGCCACGACGAACGGTTGCGCGTACTGCCAGGGACACCACACCCCGCTCGCGCAGAAGGCCGGTCTGTCGAACCAGCAGATCGAGGCGCTTTCGGACGCCGATCGCGCCGCGACCGAATTGTCGCCGGCCGAGGCTGCGGTGGTCCGGTTCTCCATCGAGACCACGCGCCACGTGGCCGCATCCGAAGCGGCGCACGCGGCCTTGGCCGAGCACTTCCGCCCCGAGCTCATCGCCGAGATCGCCGTCGTCGTCGCATCGGCCAACTTCATCCAGCGCATCGGGAGGAATCTCGGCGTCGAGCTCGAGGGCTGAATCGAACGAGAGGAAAGCGCTCCGGACCGAAACGCGCAAGCCGGTCGTGCGTAGCCCTGGGGAGACGGGTGCTCCCCACGGCTACGCCGGAGTGGTCATGACGGAACGAAGCGAGCTCGAACGACTCTGCGACATCCCCGACCCCATCGCGGGGCCGGCGGCGCGTGCGCTCGCTCCTCCCGCACCAGGCCTGCTGCCGTCGTCGCCGACCCGCGCGTCGGTGCGTCGGAGCCGCTGGCTCGCGTTGTTCGGCGCGCTCGCCTACGGCGCGGGCATGCTCGCGATGATGGGGGTGCGCTCCGATATCGCGACGATCCCGCGGCTGCCGCTCGCGCTAGGTGCGTTGGGCCCCCTGATCGCTGCGGCGCTCGCGATTCGGGCCGCCGCCGACACCGGGCGCCGTGGGCTCGCGAGCTCGGCTGATCGCATCGCGCTCCTGGTCGGGGCTCCGGTGGTCTTCCTCGCGGTCTCTGCAGCAGTCCTCGGTGGCGAGGTGCGGGGCGAGCACTGGTGGTTCTCCACCGCCATGTGTCTGGCCGGCTCGCTCGTCCTCACCACCGGACCGCTGGCGCTCGCCCTCGTCGCCTTCCGTCGTTCGTTCGCGACGGGTGCGAAGCTGCGTACCGTCGCACTCGGTGTTGGCAGCGGTGCCCTCGCGGCGGCGACACTCCATCTGCAGTGCCCGATCGACGAGCGCCTGCACCTTCTGTTCGGCCACGGCGCGGCTTTGGTGCTCGGCGGAGTCGTCGGGCTCCTGCTCTCGCGCTTCACCCGTGCCTGAGCTCCCATGGCCCCTGGCGACGACCACTTCCGCTGGATCGGCCCGCTCGTTCACGTTCACCGCCCCGTCCTCTTGCGCGTCGCGGCGCGTGAGGGGCTGAGGCCGGACGAGGCCTTCGATTGCGTGCAGGAGGCGCTCATCGGCTTCGTGCAACGCCCCGACGCGCGCACGTGGACGACTCGCTCGGACGAAGTCTCACGAATGCTCGTCGCTCTCGTGCGGAATCGCGCGCGCAACATGCGAAGACTCCATCATCGCTCGCGGCCGCACACCTCCGAAGAGGCATGGCTCGGTGCGCTGTTCGATGCCTCGCCCAGCGTCGACGAGCTGATCGAGCGGATGGAAGAGCACGCGAGGTTGCGTGCGTGCGTCGATCGGCTGGCCGAGGCTCAGCGGCACGTCGTCACGCTGCGGATGCTCGAGGATCTCCCCGGCGAGACGGTCGCCGACGAGCTCTGCACCACGCCGGGCAACGTCGCAGTGCTCCTCCACCGTGCGAAGGTGAACCTCCGCGCCTGCATGACGGCGGGTTGACGCCAGATGAACGTGGGCCTCGCCGTCGGCTTCCTCGCGTTGCTCGCCGCGCGAACCGCGTCGGCGTGTCCGTGCGGTGGCCACGAGGCATATGGACCCGTCGAAACGGCCCCCGACGAGGGCGAGAGCGTGACCGCCGACGCACACGTATGGCTCTGGTTCTCGGAGTCCTTTCATGGGCTCCTGCCTGACCGGCCGGCGGTACCGACCACGGCGCTTCGCTACTATGCCCTCGTCGACAGCGACCCAGCCCGCCTCACCCTCGATGCCTTCGAGCGACCACTGCTCGAACGAACCTTGGTTGAGCTCACCCCGCAGAAACGTTGGCCGGGAGGCGTGAACGTCGAAGTCCACGTCGAGGCCTCGTATGCCGCAACGAGTGGAGCGCCGTCGGTCGTCGCGGATCGAAGGCTGCTCTCGTTCGTGGCCACGCCCGACGTCGAAGAAGGTCCTACGTGGAGTGGCTTCTCGAGCGTCGAACGTGTCGACGGCGACTCATCGTCTTGCGGGCCCGAAGCGAGTCTCTCGAACGCGCTGCTCGCCGAGCCCACCGAGTCGCTCGCGCGGCCGCTCGTCTTCCTCTGGCCGGCGGCGCGAGGTGCGCCCGCTGCTGGTCCGCCGAGTGCCGTGGTTCGGGTCGACGACGAGATCCTCTCCCTCGCGGCGAAAGCCGGGTGTGCCGACGCGAGCTTCGCCGTTGCGGCCGAGGGGATCGTCTCACAGGCGTTCGACCTCGCGGGCAAACCGAGCGTCCGACGGTGGGCAGCGTGGCGCGAGCCGCCCGTAGCTCCTGCGCCCGCTGTCGCTCCGATCGACGTGCCGACGCGACGACCGGTCGCCATAGTCCTGAGCACGCTCGCGCTCTTCGTGGCAATCGCCGTCGGCATTCGACGGTCGGCCGCTCGGCCCTGGTTCGGACCCCGGATCCGCGGGTGGTTGGTCGAGCTGATTCCTGCCGCGAAGACCGCCTTGGTCGTCGGCACGGTGCTTTGCCTCGTGAATGGGACGTTCGGGCAGCGCGACTACTTGCGTGTGGCGCTGAACTACCTCGTGCCGCTCTCGGTCGCTTCGTACTCGCGATTCGCCCTGCTCCGCTCGCTCGCGCGCCGCCGGCGTTGAGTCGAAACCCGATCGCCGGCGGTGGCTCGCGCTTCTCTGCGAAGCGGTCGCGTTCGTGTGATGCGGTCTGACTCGCCGGCACCCGAAGAAGGGGAGGGTGCCGGCGCGTCCGCGCGACCTCAGCGGAGCTTGGTTCCCGCGAGGAAGTCGGTCGACTTGTAGCCGGCGTGGCAGCCGATGCACATGGCGATCTTGCCCGCGGGCGGATCGGCCATCACGCCACCGGCCATGTCGCGCATGTCGTAGTACCAGTCGCCGTTGGCGGCGTCGTACCCCTTGGCCTTCTTGATCATGACGGCGATGCCCTTCTTGGTGCCGTCGCCCAACATGTCGAACTCCTTGATGACCACCGTGCCCTCGGGCGCGGTGAAGGAGTCCTTGGCGACCAGCTCCTTGACGTTGCTCGAGTACCAGATCCGAGTGGTTCCGTGCGGACTCGTACCCTTCACCGGGGCCTTCATGTTCGTGAAGAACTGCGACGAGGTCTTGTAGTCCGCCTTGAAGTCGCCGGGCCCCAAGGGCGCGGTCGTGGTGGCCGTCGAACCGTCGTCGCTGCTGCCGCAGCCGGTGAGGCTGCCGATGCCGAGAAGAAGAGCGATGGTGAGAGCCTTCGGAAACATGGGTCGACCTCCTGCCGTTGGCGCGTGACGTGACGCGCGGGTGTCCGTCGTCGGCGCCACTACGCGGCCTGCCGCGCCACGTTTCGGGGAATCGTCCTCAACGCGGCGCCGAAAGAATCGTCGGTTGCACCGAAACGAATCCGAGCGCGCAACGTATGGGCCTCGACGTGCTTCGTTCCCCTCGCACTCCCGCCGGGTTCATCCGGCGCCGCGCGTTCGTGGCGTTCGTTGGCGCAGCCGCAATCGCTCTCGCCTGCACCCACAAGCTCTCGGTGCGCGGACCAGGTGTGGTCAGCAACGGCGCCGCCCCCGAGTTCGTCCTTCGCGATCATCGCGGCGTCGGTGTCTCGCTCGGCGGGCTCCTCGCGCATGGGCCAGCCGTGCTGGTCTTCTACCGAGGCCACTGGTGACCCTACTGTCGAAGCCAGCTCGGTGAGCTGGAGAAAGCCAGAGCAGAGTTGAGCGCCATCGGCGCACAGGTCGTCGGCATCAGCGTGGACTCGCGCGAGACCTCGGTCGCGCTGGCCGCGCGACTCGGGCTCGGATTCCCCCTGCTCGAAGACGTCGATCTGCGAGTCGCCTCGGCGTACGGAGTGGCGATGGCGGGAGAGGACATCGCGGTGCCGGCTGTGTTCGTGGTCCGACGCGATCGCGTCATCGGCTGGAAACAGGTCGGCGAGACGGTGGACGATCGCCCCTCTTCCGCGACGCTGATTGCCCGGGTTCGAGAGGCGCGCTCGCCTCGAGGGACCCGGTGAGATTCCTCATCTGGGCGGTCGCCGAGGTTGACGTGAGGCCGGCCGATCTGGGACGTTCGCTGACCTCAGCGTCGCTGATCATGTCCACTCCCTCGAAAGCCACGCGCCCCCACCTGGGCCCTGACGCAGCCACGGACGCGTCGGCCGGCGCGGAGCTCGATCGCGCGATGGATCGGTATGCCCAGGGCGACGCCTCGGCGTTCACGGTGCTGCACGGCGGGCTCGGACCACGCCTTCGCGCGTTCCTCCTCCGCATGTGTGGCAACGCCGCGTTGGCTGACGACCTCGCGCAAGAGACCTTCCTGCGTATCCACCGGGCGCGCGGCTCCTTCATCGCGGGCGCGGGTGTCGTGCCGTGGTCGCTCGCGATCGCGCGCAACGCATATCTCGATCACTTTCGGCGCAACGCGCGCCTGGTCTCCCCGCATGGCACCAAGGCGGATGGCGAGCCCACCGAGGACCCTGCGAGTCGTCTGCCGTCCGCCGAGCCGCACGGTGAAGACGTCGCGATGGCCCGCGAGGTTTCGGAGCTCGTGCGGGTGACGCTGGCCGCCCTGCCCGTGTCGCAGCGCGAGGCCTTCGTGCTGCTGCGGTTCGAGGGCCTCTCGGTGGCCGAAGCGGCCGAGGTGCTCGGGGCCACCGAGACGGCGGTCAAGCTGCGAGCGTTCCGTGCGTACGAGGCGCTTCGCGCCGCGTTACGACGACGCGAGGAGGAGCCCTGAGTCATGGACCCCGATCTCGATCGCCTGCTCGACATTCCCGATCCGTACGCCGATCTCGGGCACGACGCGCCCCCCCCGGTCGTCAGCCAGGACCTTCCCGCTTCGCCCACCCGCGCCGGCGTGCATCGCCTTCGCGTCGTCGCGCTCGCATGCGCACTCCTCTACGAGGCCGGGCTCCTCGCGTTGGCGGGGCTGCGGCCCGACCTCTCAGCGCTTCCCCCCGCCATCCTCGCGGTCGGGACGCTCGCGCCGTTGGCGAGCGCGCTGCTCGCGCTCATGCTTGCGGAGCGAACGGGAACGAGTGGCGTCGGGAGTGCATCGCTCCGTGTCGCAGCCGTGCTGCTCGTTCCGCTCGGGTTGTTCGCGCTCTCGACGTTTCTCTCGGCGCACGGCGCGATCGCCCTCTCCGGTCGCGCGTACTGGTCCACCACGGCGATGTGCGTGATGGCGACGGTGGTGCTCGCGGCAGGGCCGCTCGCGCTCGCCATCTTCGCGTTCCGTCGCGCATTCGCGTCGGCCGCCGGATGGCGCACGGCCGCGCTCGGGGTGGCGTGTGGCGCGGTGGCGGCGGCGGCGATGAACCTCCGCTGCGCGGTCGACGGGCAGTTGCACCTCCTGCTCGGTCACGGTGCCGGCCTTGTGGTCGCCGGCGTGGTCGGCCTCTCGCTCGCCCGATTCACGCGCAGCTGAAATCGCGAAACGGCCGGCCTGGTCGTGCGTAGAAGACAGCAGCGTGCGGCAGAACGCCTCGAGCAAGTTCAACGCGGCGCTCGCGATCCCCTCGCAGGGGTTCTGCCCGGCGATGGCCACGCGCGACGTGGACGGGACGTGACGGTCGCGCGCCTGCTGTGGGTCAACGCGCTGATCCGCGCCGCCGCGGCCGCATCGGGACAGCTGTTCGCGTTCGTGCTCGCCGAACGCCTCGCGAGTCGGAGCGGCGTCGGCGCGATGCTGGTCGGGATGCTCGGAGCCAGCTTCTTCCTCACCGAGATCGTCGGCGCGCCGATCGCGGGACGCATCGCCGACGGCCGCGGGCATCGGAGGGTGATGCGCTACGGGCCGGTCTTCGGTGCGACGTGCGGTCTCGTCGGCGCGCTGTCGGCGCTCGCTCCGTTCGGGCTCGGATCGCTCGTGTTCGTCCTGCTCGTGGCCCGCACGAGCGAAGGCCTCAGCGCCGCGTGCACGACCCCGACGACGCTCGTGCTCCTCTCTCGCGCCACAGAGGGCGACGCCGCGCGGCGCACGCGCATGATGGGGATCTTCGAGATCAGCTCGCTGGTCGCGATGATCGTCGGGTATGCCATCGCCGGGATTGCCTGGGACTCCGCGGGGCCGCGGGCGTTCCTCGTCCTGCCCTTGCTCTACGCGCTTGGGTGGGCGCTGGTCGGCGCTCCGGCTCCCGAGCGGTCAACTCAGTCGCGCGAGCACCTTTCCGTGCTTCGGCTTGCCCGCTCCCTCAGTGCCGAGCGAGGCAATCTCCCATTCGCGGCCGCGTGGCTCGCGGTCAACGCGGTCGTCGGCGTGTGGATGCAGCAGTCGCCCTATCTGCTCAAGCTGCCGGAACGATCGCCGACGCAGAGCCTCGTCGGCGGCTTCACCGGTCGGGAGATCGGCCAGATCTTCGGGGTGTTCGGCTTGACGTTCCTCGGCGGCGTCACCCTCTGGTCGGTCTTCGGAGCGCGCATGCACCGTCGCCGAGCGCTCGCGGTCGCGCTCGTCGGAATGCTCGGGGTCGTGAGCTTCCTCGCGCTCCGCAACCACGGCGCGGGCCGCTGGGCGCTCGGCCTCGCGATGGTGTGCGTGCTCGTCGAGAGCGGCTTCACGCCCGCCGCGCTCGCCCACCTCGCCGACGCGACCGAGGTGCACGATGCTTCGCGCGGAGCGGCGCTCGGGCTCTACTCCCTGCTGCTCGGCACCGGGCAGCTTTTGGGCAATGCCCTCGGGGCTCCCTTCGCCATGCGCTGGCAGATGGACGGGGTGCTCGGTCTGACCGCGCTGCTCGCCTCGATCGCGCTCCTCGGCGTGTTCCGCATGCGTCCGACGACCGGCCACGCGGGGGCGAGGTAGGCGGTGGCTCCCGCGCGGGGAGGAGTCCGGTGCTCGGGGGCAGACAACGGAGGGAGGTGCGCGAGAGCCACCCTTCTCTCCTACGAAGCTCACGGCGATTCGTTTCGCGAGAATCTCACCTGCTCACGTCGCGCCTCGGCGGAGCCGTCCGATCGCGGCGGCCGGCGAAACCGCCGCGGCGGGTCTGCGTACCCTCGGCCATGTGCGTGGCCTGTCTGTTCTCGACCTGCGTGGTCGGCGTCGCCTGGGGCGGCGGCGTCATCATCTCCTTCATCGCGAACGCGCGCCGCGCAGCGGCCATGGCGGCGGTCGAGCGGGAATGTCGGGCTGTCCGATGAGCACCGCCAAGACGACGACCAGCGTCTGCCCGAAGTGCCTGCGCAAGGTGCCCGCCCGCGTGTTCGAGCGCGATGGCCGGGTGTTCCTCTCGAAGGAGTGCCCGAGCCACGGCGCCGACGACGCCCTCCTGTCGAGCGACGCGCGCCTCTACTGGAACGCGGGCCCCGAGGGCGGCAAGGGGTGCTGCGCCCTCAACCACAGCTGCACGATGATCTTCGAGATCACCGAGCGCTGTAACCTCACCTGCCCCACCTGCTTCTCCGGCTCGAGCCCCCACGAGACCTGGCAGATGCCGTTCGAGGACTTCGAGCGGAAGCTCGACGCGCTGCTCGCCAGGGGCAAGCGCGACAGCGACATGGTGCAGCTCTCGGGCGGAGAGCCCACCCTCCATCCCGATCTCGAGCGGATGGTGGCGCTGCTCTTCGAACGCGGGATCCGCAAGGTCTACGTCAACACCAACGGCATCCGGATCGCCAAGGAGCCCGACCTGGTGAAGCGCCTCGCGGCGATCGACGGTGGCCGCGATCGCCTCCAGTTCTACCTCCAGTTCGACGGCTTCTCGGAGCGCACCCACTCGCTCATTCGTGGCGCCAAGGGGCTCTCGCCCGTGAAGCGGCAGGCCATCGAGAACCTCCATGCCCGCGGGCTGTACGCGCTTCCGGTGATGACCGTGGCGCGTGGGGTGAACCTCGACGAGATCGGGGCGGTGGTCCGCATGCTCGTCGAGCACCACCCGAAGATGAACACGTTCATCCTCCAGCCGGCGTTCTACGCGGGTCGCTACGAGAACGAGAAGCTCGTCGATCGGCTCACGCTCGCCGAGGTGGCGATCGAGGTCTCCAAGCAGACCGGAGGCCTCTTCCTCCCCGAGGATTTCGGTCCGATCCCTTGCTCGCACCCCAACTGCTTCGCGCTGGCGGTGGCGTTCGTGCGCGACGGGAAGGTGATCCCGGTCTCGCGCTACTTCCCCAAGTTCGCGACCTGGGGCGACGCGGCTGTCGCCCCGACGATCGCCAAGCTGACCGATCGGATGCCGCAGCACATGCTCGAGGCGCTCGCCGAGGACGATCTGCTCGACCAGCTGCTCGACCTGATGGCCGAGAGCGACGACTCGGCCAACTGGGCCGACTACAAGAACTTCGTCCTCATCGGGATCAAGCCGTTCATGGACGCGCACACCTACGACCAGGACCGCGTCGATCGTTGCACCTCGTGGTCCTCGGAGCGGGCCCGATCGGTCTCGAGCTCGCGCAGGCGTATCGCCGTCTCGGCGCCGAGGTCACCGTCCTCGGCGAGGAGTTCCTGCCGCGTGAGGAGCCCGAGGCCCGCGCCGTCCTCGAGCGCGTCCTCGTAGCCGAGGGGATTCGTTGTCTGCAGGGTCGTGCGAGCTCGGTTCGAATGGAGGGCTCGCGGATCGCGATCCGCACCACCAGCGGCGAGGTGGTCGGCGACATGCTCCTCGTGGCGACCGGGCGGCGGCCGAACGTCTCCGGCCTCGAGCTCGAGCGCGCAGGCATCGCCTACAGCGACAGGGGCATCGTCGTCGACGAGCACCTGCGGACCCATGCCCCGAGCGTGTACGCGGCGGGCGACGTCACGGGCGGCGCTCAGTTCACGCACCTCGCGGGCTGGCAGTGCTTCCAGGCCGTGCGCAACGCGCTGATCCCTGGCAACGCGAGCGGCGCGGCCGAGGTCGTGCCGGCGGTGACGTTCGTCGACCCGGAGGTCGCCAGCGTGGGCCTCGGCGAGGCGGCCGCGCGCGATCGGTTCGGCGACGTGGAGGTGTTCTCGTGGGACATGGCCGACGCCGACCGACCCGTCTGCGACGGCGAGACCGAAGGCTTCGTCAAGGTGGTGACCCGTGGTGGTCGAAGGATCGTGGGCGCGACGATCGTCGCGTCTCGCGCCGGCGAGATGATCGGCGAGCTTGCCCTCGCCGTTCGGCACGGGCTCACGCTCGCCGATCTGGCCGCGACGATTCACGCGTATCCGACCTGGTCGATGGCGATTCAGCAGCTGGCCGCGGCCGTCGCCGTCGACGACTTCGTCGGTGGGCGGGCGGGGAGACTCGCCATGAAGCTGTCGCGCTGGACACTCTGATTCACGCGGCGCAACACGAGAGTCTGCTCGGCTCCTTGCCGAGCGCCTGCGCCGCAAGCTTGATGCCCTCTGCGCGCGTCAGGTACGGGTGCATCGTGCGCGCGAGGTCGTCGACGGTGATGCCGTGACGGATCGCGAACACCGTCTCCTGGATCATCTCGCCGGCCTCGGGCGCGAGAATGTGCGCACCGAGCAGCCGGCGCGTGCTCGCGTCCACCACGAGCTTGACGAACCCACGGGTGTCGCGCGCGGCGATCGCGCGGGGAAGGTGCTCGAGGCCGAGCGTCGAGGCGATGACCTCGGCGCCGCTCCTTCGCGCTTCGGCCTCGGTCAGGCCGACGCTCGCGACACCGGGATCCGTGAACGTCACCCGCGGCATGCCGACGAGATCGCGAACGACCCGATCGCCACGGAGAGCGTTCTCTGCGGCCACCGCGCCGGTGTGCGCCGACACGTAGACGAACATCGGATCGCCCGTGACATCGCCCGCTGCGTAGATCGCCGGATTCGACGTTCGCTGGTGCTCGTCGACGACGATGGCGCCGCGAGCGTCGGTCAGGACTCCCGCCTCGGACAGCCCGAGGGCGCCCGTGTTCGCTCGCCGGCCCGTCGCGACCAGCAGCGCGTCCGACGCAATCGTCTCGCTTCGACCGCCGACCTCCACAGAGATCTCGTACGCGCCCGGACGTCCGCCGACGTGCGCGACGCGCACCCCGACTTCGACGCGCATTCCCTCGTCGCGCAACGCGGCGGCGAGGCCGATCCGAACGTCGACGTCCTCGTTCGGCACGACGCCCGGGAGTGCCTCGAGAACGGTGACCCTGCTCCCCATGCGGAGCATCATCTGGGCGATCTCGATGCCGACCGCGCCTCCGCCGATGACGACGAGATGCGCGGGGAGCGTCGTCGCCGCGAGCGCAGCGGTGCTGTTCCAGTGCGGCGTCTCGGCGAGCCCCGGAATCGGCGGCTCCCACGAGTGAGCGCCGGTCGCGATCAAGATCTTGGACACGGCGACGGGTCGACCGTCGATGGTCAGGGCTCCGCCGGCAGCGAATTGCGCGGTGCCTTGGCTGTAGGAGACGGAGGGGTACGACTCGAGCACGTCGGCGTATTTCGCCTTTCGGAGGTCCGCTACGAGACCGTCCTTCTGATGGACGGTCGCCGCGTAGTCGACGAGCCGGGCCGAGAGCGAGATGCCGGAGAACGCATTGTGAGCGGCGCCGCGCAGCTTCTCGGCGGCGCGGATCATCGTCTTCGAGGGAACGCAGCCGATGTTCACGCAGGTGCCGCCCATCGTGGCGGCCTCGACGATCCTCGCGGTGGCTCCGAGGTCCGCTGCGCGAATGGCTGCTGCGAAAGCGGCGGAGCCTCCTCCGACGATCAGCAGGTCGGCCGTGCCTTCGTCGAGCGCACCGCGCGCTGCGCTGGATGGTGTGGGGGCAGCAACGACCCGGGCCGAGTAGCGCCCGGCGCTCGACACCGCGTGCACCAGGTGGTCGACCGGCGTCGGCGACTCGACCTGGACGATGGCGGCCTTCGTCGCGTAGGAGACCTCGGCGTGCGTGACGCCCTTCACGCTCCTCAGCGCTCTGGCGATCCCGACGGCGCAGTGGTCGCAGGTCATTCCCTCGATGGTGAGACGAATCGATTCCCGCTTCGTGGGATCACTTGTCATGGCTGCGTCTCGAGCCCCGCGAGCGCGACTCTGCGCAGGAGCTTCACGTCGGCGCCGTCGCTCAGGCGATAGAAGAGCGTCTGGTTGTCGCGTCGGGCTGCGACGAGCCCATACGCCTTGAATTTCGCCAGTTGCTGCGAGACGGCGGACTGCGTGACGCCGAGGATCTCCGCGAGATCGCAGACGCAGACCTCGCCGAGCTGGTCGAGGAGGTAGAACAGGCGCAGCCGCGTCGACTGCGCGACGACGTCGAGGAGCGCCGCCCGCTCGTCGAGGTCGGGCGTGAACTTCATGGTCTTCTTCCACCGCTTGATCCGCCCGCGGTCGGTCTCGGGGGGGTCGCACTTGATGGGCATGTCTGGAGTCCTCAGCGGGAGCTGGTGGTGGCCTGTCCGGGGATCGACGTCTCGTAGCCGAGCGCGCCGATCGCAGCGACGTATGCCTCGAGGCGGCCCGCGGCCGGCTCGTAAGTGACCGAGATGGTCTGCGCCTTCAGGTCGAGCGTCACGTCGTGGAATCCGCCGACCTTCGCGAGCTCGCTGCGGATGTTGATCGCGCACGCCTCGCAGTCCATTCCGACGACGCGAATGCTCGCGTGCTCGACCGTTGCCGCGGCCCCGGGCTCCACCTTCGGGGTGGCTCGATGATGGGCGACGTAGGCGAGGACGTTCGGAGCGGCTGCGAACACGGCGACCATCGTGGTCGCGATCCAGAGACCGATCCGTCCGGCCCGCCCCGCCTTGGGCCGTGGCTGCTCGCATCCGCAGGCGCCGCCCCCCGCGGCGCCGGCGCGTGGCGAGCGGTAGCTCAGGTAGAAGCCTCCGGCGAGGAGCGTGGCCGTCAGGCCGAGGATGTACGGACGATAGGCCCCGAGGGCGGCGAGTGCGCCGGCACCGCCGATGCCGAGCCCGGCGACCACGAGCGGACCGAGGCAGCACGCCGAGGCAGCGAGGGCCGCGAGGACGGCTCCACCGATGGTCGCGCCTTTCAACCGGTCTGGACTGTCGGTGGACATCGGCGGGCCTCCTTCGGAGCCTGCGGAGTGATTTAGCATGTGCTCATATACGATGGTCGCGGCAACCCGTCTCGTTCCGTCGTCGCTTCTCTTGGTCCCTTCGCGTCCTACCTTCGGCATGCGTTGGGCCGCTCGAGATCGCTCCCGAACGAATTCCCGGCGCAGAGGGCGAGAACGCTCATCGCGAGGGTACGCGCACGGCCTCGACGCGGGTTCCGCGCTCCGTCGGGCTTCAGCGCTGGCGTAGGGGCCGCGTCGCGATCACGGCCGATCACGGCCGATCACGGCGAGGAGGGCGGCAATGGGAAGCGTCGTGACCCACGCGAGGCCAGCGTCTGCGACGCGATGACGACCCCGCTGGAGGCGGACGGGCGTTCAGGCGCCATGCTGGCTGAGCCTCCCGACCGGGGCGTGGGGCTCTTCGCGCGGGTGCGGCGGGTGCTCGAGCCGATCCGCGATCCAGGCGTCGATCGAGAGCGCGCCCGGCCCGCCGATCGCGACGAAGACGAGGAGCACGAGATACGTCAGCTCCACCAGCCCGAACAGCGACGGAAGGTTGTGGATCTCGCTCCGGAGCGCGGTCGCCAACGCCACCGTCATCGTCACCATGAGCGGGATCGTCGCGAGGCGGCTGAGCAGCCCGAGGAGCAGGAGCGTGCCGCAGATCAGCTCGCTCCACCCGACCAGTGCCGCGTTGAACGCCGGGAACGGGATGCCGAGGTCCACGAAGAACGCGGTGACGTTCTCGAGGTTGTGAACCTTGCCCCAACCGGTGGAGGCGAACAGGACGCCGAGGGTCACGCGCGCGAAGAGAGGCGGAAACCACGTCACCTTCGCGAGCCCTTCGAGCACGCGCTTTCGGGCTTCGCCGACGGAATGTGGGGACATCGCTCGAATCCTCCTGACGGCGATACGCCGTGGCCTGACCCGGGTTTCGCAGGATCGCGGCCCTCGCGCGTGATCGAGGCACTGCCGTGCTCCGCGACCGGCCGAGCGTGCGCATACGCGACGGACCGAAGAGCGCCGCTGGTGCCGTCATGCACGGGTTCGATCTCGGCGCGCACGCATCGATCATCCATGAAACCGCGGATGGCCGTTCGCGTAGATCCAGGTGCAAGCGCATCGCGCGCGTGCAGAGGAGGTCCAGATGACGAGCAGAGGCATGGCGATCGCGACGGCCGTCGCGGGGCTGTTCACCGCGGCGACGACGCTCCCCGCCGTCGCGGCGGCGGAAGAGAAGGGCAAGGTGGCCTGTCAGGGCATCAATGCCTGCAAGGGCCAGAGCGACTGCAAGACCGCGAAGAGCGCGTGCAACGGCCAGAACGGCTGCAAAGGGCAGGGGATCAAGTACGTCTCGAGCGAGAAGGAGTGCAAGGACAAGGGCGGCACCGTCGTCAAGAAGTGAGCAGACCGATGACGTTCCAGAGTGCATACCTCGGCCACGGAGTGGGGCTCCGCCCGCCGCATTACACGCGGGTGGTCGAGGAGCACCCTGCGATCGACTGGTTCGAGATCATCAGCGAGAACTTCCTTGCCCCGGGCGGCAACCCGAGGCGCGTCCTGCGTCGCGTGCGCGAGAGGTACCCCGTGGTGATGCACGGCGTCGGGATGTCGATCGGGTCGGTCGATCCGCTCGACGAGCGGTACCTCGCCGCGCTCGCGGCGCTCGCCGACGAGATCGAGCCGGCGTGGGTCTCCGACCACCTGTGCTGGTCGAGCTTCGGCGGCCACACGGTGCACGATCTCTGGCCGATGCCGTTCACGGAGGAGTCGCTCGGGCACGTCGTCGCGAGGGTCGCGCACGTGCAGGAGCGCCTGCATCGCACGGTCCTGCTCGAGAACGTGTCCTCGTATCTCGCGTATCGACACACCACGATCCCGGAGTGGACCTTCCTCGCCGAGGTTGCCGCGCGGACCGGGTGCGGTCTGCTCCTCGACGTCAACAACGTGTACGTCAGCGCGACGAACCACCACTTCGATGCCAACGCGTACGTCGACGCGATCCCCGCGGACTCGATCGGGCAGATTCACCTGGCCGGGCACAGCGACGAAGGGACGCACCTGCTCGACACGCACGATCGCCCGGTGTGCGATCCCGTCTGGGAGCTCTACCGGCGGGTGGTGCGCCGCGCCGGGCCCATCTCGACGCTGATCGAGTGGGACGACGAGATTCCGCCGCTCGAGCGGCTGATCGAGGAGTCGAGGAGGGCCTCGCGGGTCGAGGCCACGACGCTGGGGAAGGAGCCCGCATCCGATGGTCCGCGAACCACCCTCGCTCCATGAGCTGCAGGCGCGCGTGCATGCGGCCGCCACGTCGGGCGCGCGCACGCCGGGCGCGCTCTCCTCCGACGCGGGCGATCTCCTCGAGCTCATCGAAGGCGACGACTCGTTCCCTGCGGACGCGCGCCTCGCCGTCTACGCGCGGATGTACGTCGATCGCCTCGTCGACGCGCTCTCCGAGGATTATCCCAAGGTTCGTGTCGTGCTCGGCGACGAGGCCTTCGTCGCAGCGGCCGAGCGCTACCTGCACGCGTACCCGCCTCACCACCCGTCGATCCGCTTCGCCGGCGATCGATTCCCCGCGTTCCTCGCCGGCGACGATCCGCGCCCATGGCTCCCCGAGCTCGCGCGCCTCGAGCTCGCGCGTCTCGACGTCTTCGACGCCGCCGACGACACGCCGCTCCGGCTCGACGACGTGCGCGCGATGGATCCCACCGCATTTGCGCAACGCGTGCTCCGATGGGTCCGCGCGCACGCGATCGTGGAGGTCGCGTGGTCGATCGACGAGACCTGGCGCGCCATCGAAGAGGCAGAGGCGACGCGGGCCTTCGACTTCGTGCCCCCCGCGCCCGAGCCTCGCACGATCCTCGTCTTCCGCCAGGGCGTGGTCGTTCGCCATCGCGCGCTCGACCGCGAGGAAGCCCGCGCGCTCGTGGCGGCGTGCGGGGGGATCGCGTTCGGCGATCTCTGCGAGGCGCTCGCCCGCGAGCATTCGGCGGATGAGGCGCGAGAGCTGGCCTTCGAATGGATGGGTCGATGGCTCGCGTGCGAGCTTCTCGTTTAGCGTGACGGGCCCCGAAACCCAGACACGCAAGGAACACGCGACCTTCGCCGAGCTCGCTGGCGAGCTCATCGAGCGAGGCGTGTGGCTGGGCGTGGCAGTGCGGGCGCGATGACGCCTATCGAGCGGCGTCGATGGACGACTCGAGCTCCCCAGCCGTGGTGAGGCCCGTGTGGTAGGCGGCGAGTCGGCCCTGGCGATCGATCACCACGACGCTCGGGAGCGAGCTCACGGAGAACGCACGCGCGGCCGCGCCCTCCCGGTCGTCGAGCTGTCGGTAGCCGACGCCGATCGACTGGAGCAGGGCTCGTGCCCCAGCACGGTCGGGATCCACGAGCACGCCGACCACCACGATGTTCTTGGAGAGGCGACGTGAGAGATCGTCGAGGATCGGCATTTGTCGTCGGCAGGGACCACACCATGGCGCCCAGAAGTCGAGCACCACGACCTGCCCCCTGAAGGCGGAGAGATCCACGACCTCATCGCCCGAGAGCCCGGCGAGCTTCAGCGCGGGCGTAGGAGTACCGACGAGCGCGTGGTGATGGGCGAGCACTCGCCGCGAGACGATGACGAAGCCGAGCGCGCACGTGATCATGAAGACCGTGAACAACATCGAGCGCAGCCGCGCCGCGCGTGTCGGACCTGGCTCGGAGCTCGGCTTCGACATCTCTTCTATTTGGCGTCGGCGGCCGGCGCGCCCTCATGACGCCCGATCACCGCGCTCGCCGAAGCGGACGCCATCGAGGCCGCTTTGGGATCGGTCTCGCGGGTGGCGGTGCCCTCGATGCTGATCTGGGCATCGTCGTCCATCTTCTTGCCCACCACCCTGAGCGCGCCGTCGAGGAACTTTCCCGCGGTGTCGCGGGGCTTCACGTCGTGGGCGGCCAGGCTCACGTGCATCGGCTCCTTGCTCTTGAACGAGACCTCGGTCGGTGCATCGGCGGGGCCCTTGAACGACACGTCGACGGTGACGGTCTTGGGGGCAGGCCGGCTGTGCACCCAGAGCGTGCCCTTGGCCTTGAAGGTCACCGTTCGCGCACCGTTCTCTTCTTTGACCTGGGAGAGGTCGGAGGACGGAGTCACCGATTCGATGGTCTCGATGCGGAAGACGACGTCCTTGTAGTTCTCGAAGTCCTTCGGACGCTTGGCCTTCACGTCGTCGCCGATCTCGAACCAGTTGTGCGCGTGCTCGGTCTGCGTCTCGTTCTTGTCCTTGTCGTCGAACGTCGAGGTGGTGAACTCGAGGAGGCTCGCCGTGATCGTCCCGGAGGACTGGTCGAGCTTCTTCGGGTCGAGGTGGAAGTACCCCCCGAGACGGGGCGTCGCGCCCTTGAACTTCTCGAGCGGCGCGTCGATGTACACCGACGCCTTTCCCGCGGCCTTGATGACGTAGCTCGACGAGCCGACTTCGAGCGGTGAGCTCGACGCGGACGGCGGCGCTTGCTCGGTGATGGGCGCAGGTTTGTCGTCCTTCTTGCAGGCGGCGACGAGCGAACCACACGCGATCACGAACACGAACCGACTCCAACGCATCTTCGACTCCTCGGCTTGCGCGGCTCGGAGGTGAGTCCGCGGAGCTCCGTGGCTACGCGCGAAGGGCTCGGCGGTTTCGGTCGGAGAATTCGACGGAGTTCCCCGAAACGCCTCGGCCACCCGTGCGTACACGTCGAGCCCGAGTTGCGGTTGGATGGAGGGCAGGGGTTCCGATGGCACAGCGATGCACGCACTTCGATGGCACGGTCACGCCCCCTCGCGCAGATCGCTGCGAGGGTTGTGGGTCCACGTTCAACCTGCGCGTCTGCACGACGTGCGGGCACGTCGGCTGCTGCGAGTCCCAGCGTGGGCACAACACCGCCCACGCCAAGGCGTCTGGCCACCCGGTGATCAAGTCGCTTCCGCTCGGCGAGGGGCACTTCACCTGGTGCTACATCTGCAACACCTACGTCGGCTGACGAGCAGTTGCGGTGGCAAAGGGGGAGAGGACGGGGTCGGTGCTTCCCGGGGCCGGCCGTTGCCAACTCGACGTGTCCGCGGAGGCCTTCGGCATTCTCGCGTCGCGCTGGTACCCGGCCGAGGTGATTCACGGTGTGTGCGACGCGGTGATCGAGGGCATGGCAGCAACGCAGCGCGCGGCGCTGGCCCGCGATGCGGCTCGGGTGCTGATGGACGCCACCCTCCGCGGTATCTATCGCGTGCTGTTCGAGCAGCTCGCCTCGCCCGCGCGCATCGTCCAATTCGCGCCACGGATCTGGCGCACCTACTTCGACTCGGGGGAACGTCGCACCGAGGTGGTCTCGCCCAGACGGCACGATGGCATCGTCCGCGATTGGCGCGGTCATCACCCGTTCCTCTGCGCCGTCCAGGTCCATTCGACGAGCTCGCTCTACCAGGCGGCGGGCTGCCGGAACGTCGCGACCACGTCCCTCGAGTGCGTGGAGCTCGGCGCGCCGCACTGTCGGTGGTCGACCACCTGGCAACCGTGCCACGACGAAATCTGAGTTGAACGTACCGGCTAGTCGCGGCGCGGCCGTGAGTCCTGCGTATGGCGGGTCGGTGGCAAGACCGTGGATGGCCAGCGCCACCTGCCATCGTCGGAAACCTCGGCGTCGGCCGCGCGTATCGGCTGACGCTGCTCGCGCGCTGCAGCTTCTGATCAGGGCACGCGCCCGTGCTCGGCGAACGGCGCCTCGGCACACGAGCGCGATCTCGCGGCGATCCTCGGCGAGGGTCGTGGGCCCGAAGTTCAACCGACCCGTCTCTACGACGTGCGGGCACGTCGGTCCCGGGTGAACCGTACGGACTCGCGAAACCGGACCGCGGCGAGCGCGTAGCGGTGGGAGGAGGTCCGCCGGATGTTCCTTCATGCAGGTAGCGAGCAACGCCTGTGCGCGCCCGCAGCGTGCCTGATAGGGAGGCGCTGCCTCCAACGCGGCTGAGCCATGCGCATGCGGGAGCTGCAATGGCTGCTCGACATCCCGGGCCTCCGCTCGGCGATCGCGGGTGCGATCGGCGGATTCTGCATGGCAGCGTACGAGATGATGGCGACCTGGGCGATCGGGCCCGGGCCGCTCGCGCCCTTGGCGTTGGTCGGCGCTTCGCATCCGGACGCGCGAGCACACCCCGCGTTGGTCGGGTTCGCGATGCACCTCGTCACGGCCGCGTTCTGGGGCACGAGGCTCGGCGGCCTCGCAGGCGCTGCTCCTCCGGCAACTCTGAGATGGCCTGGAGGTCTGGCGGTTGGGCTGCTCTGGGGCGTCGGCGTGTGGATCGTGATGGGCAAGATCGTGGCTCCCCTGATCAACCCAATGATCGTCAAGGCTCCCGAGCCGCATTTCCTCGTCGGCCACCTCGTCTACGGAGTCGTCTCCGTGCTGGTGCTCGAGACCATCATGCGCCGCCTCCCGTCTGGCGGGCCGGTGGCGAGACCGTGAACGGTGATCCTCGATGGCGGAAGCGCATGGGAATCGATCGCAGCTTCGCTGTGCGTGGATCGGCTTGTTTTCTCGTTGGATCGTGAGGCGAGCCGGGCCAGCCCGGGTGAGCGGTCGGTCAGCGGCGCGGGCACGGCCTCCCCCCCCGGCAGCCATCTGCTTCACGGCCTGCCGCACCACCTTGACGATGATGCCCTTGAGCGCCGCCTCACGCGAGGACGCGAGCCAACTGAGGCTCGGAAACTCGGCACATAGCCCGACGAACTCCTCGTCCTCGTCGGACCAGAGGACGCGGTAGGTGTTCGTGTGGGTGTCGCGCTCAACGTCGCGGTCCACGACGATGCGGCGCGTTCGCTGTACCGGCGGGTCGGATTCGCGGACGAGAACGTGCGGATGGGAAGAACCTCGGCGGCCGACCTCGAAGACGTGGTGAGACGCGACGTATTTCGTCGCATGGCAGCGCTGCAGTGCGCCCCGACCTGCCTGCCACGAGTGGTCACAACCGATCGAAGCGATCTGGTGGCCGGTGCGTGCGTTGCTACACTCGTGCTGGCCCGCCGCGCCATGGGACCACCACAGGACATCTGCAGTCAGCTGGTCGTAGCCGACGCGAGGCTACTACGGTCATCGCCGAGCATGGCTCGGTCTCGTTCAGCCCTCGCTCGCGTGCTCGGCGTGGCGCTTACCATGGTGGCTGCAATGCAGAGTGCGACCAGAAACGTGCGGCTCTCGGCGTTGGCAGTGGCCACCGCGCTCGGTTGTGGCGGGAGCGTCGAGCGAGCCGGGGAGTCGGTCGACGCGGCCGACGCGGCCACCGAGACGGAGTTCAACCTCGATTCAGGAGCGGCCGACACGACGGCCGCCGCGGTCCGTGACGAGGGTGTCGTCGAGGAGTTCTTCGACGGCGGAACCGCGTGCGGCGCAGAGATTCGACGGGACCTCGTTCGACAAGTCTGCTGCGAAGGCGCGGTGTGCCGAGGCGACTGCTACCGGGTGTCTGCCACGGCGGGCGAATGCCGCTGCTTCGATGAGGTCGGCGGTTGCCCGGAGGGAACGGTGTGCTGCGCCAGGTCCGGCGGATGTACGTCCGAGGGCAAGTGCTCGAAGTGAGGGACGGAGGACGGTCATGCGGATCCGACTGTGGAGTGTGGCGCTCGCCGGGCTCTGCGCATCGGGCTGCGCCTCCCGCGAGGCGGAGAGCGCATCGCCGAGCGACGCCTCCGGCGAGGCAGAGGTGTCGATACCCGGCTGCAACGCGGAAGCGCATGGGAATCGAACGGTCGCCCGGGAGCCGAGTGACGCGGAGATTCTCGATGAATCGGCCACTCGGGATCACGCTCGACCGCGCAGGCTGACCATCGCGAATTCCGCGGGAGAGTCGGGCTCTCCGGGAAGTCCTCCGGGAATGAACCGCGCGGGGCGCGAGCTCCTCTACCGACTCGCGGAGGCCTTCAAGCGGGCGGTCGCGCGCGACGACCTCGAGACGGCCGTGCGAATCTGGACGTCGGTCGCGGAGCGGCTGCCGAGGCGGCCTGTGAGGCGCGGCGCGCGCGAGTGATGATGTGTGATCGGCGCTCGAGGCGCGGCCGCGCCGTGGTGCGCTTCACTCCAGCGGGGGCAGGCTGCCGCGACCCCCGTGCCAAACGGCGTGCACCGTCACGATGTCTTCGTCGATCGTGAAGAACAGCGTGTAGCGCGTGCGGGGAAGTCGTGCCTTGCGAACGTCCTTGCCTTCGATTTCACGCCAGACCCGCGCCGAGGTGGGCATCTTCGCGAGGAGCCCGATCGCGTGCGCCAACTCTTCGTCGAACAGGTCGGGCGCCGCGTCGCGGTTCGCCCGCCACCAGGCGGCGGCGGCCTCGAGCTGCATCGCGGCGGCTGCCGTGAACTCGAGCCGGAAGCTCAATGGCGCGACCGTATCCGAGCGAGCAGCTCATCGGACGGCACGCCGCTGCCGGGCTCGTGCTGGCGGATCGACGCCGCCAAGAACCCATGGAGCCGCGCGCGCTCATTTTCGTCGAGCTCGTCGATGTCATCCGCGGGAACGAGCTCCACCTCGGTGCCCTCGGGAAGATCGCAGGGCTCGTCGAGCACGAGACGGCCGCCCTTCACGCGAGCTCGCAACGCCTGGGACATGGGGGGTCAGTCTAACACGCGCACCGGAAGAGCACGTCGTCGGGACCGCGGGCCGAACAGCACCTCGTCTGGGGCGACGCACGGCGCGCCGCGACGGATCGACTCAACTTCTGGATCGTCGACGACTCATCCGCTGCGGCGCCTGCGTGAGCTCCAAGGACGTGCGAGTGCTCGGATGAGCGCCGGGCGTCGCGCACCCGTCAGCTCCACTCCTCCCAGCTCCGTTTCACGAGCCAGGCCTCTGCTTTCGCGACGGATTCGCTGGCGCTCGGTTTGATCTTGTAGGCGCTCCACTCGGCGTCCCGTCGCGCGTAGAGGCACGTGCCGCCGAAGCGGCCGCCGCTGAGCGACACAGCGGTGAAGCCGACGAGCACGCGATCGGCCGAGTGCTCCACGATCTGGGGCCGACGGTGGTACGCGTACCAGTCACCGGGTTCCGCGACGACGTGCAGCGGGAGCCCGAAGTGGTGGAAGAGGATCTCCTGCACCGAGGCTTGCGCGCGGTCGGCGACGTACTCGAAGCCGCTCGCGGTTCGCCGCATGCGCTCGCGGCCGAGCCCGCTCTTGGTCTTCCTCGCGCGTAGCTCGATTGCGCCAAGGCCGTGAAAGGTGCCCGTGGTGTCGATCGCGAGCGCCCGCACGACGGTGGCCGGTTTGCCGACGGCGACCTCGAAGTAGGTGCCCCGCGAGCTCTGCGCCTCGAGCAACAGATCCCCAGTACCCGCGAGCGGCAGCGCGCGCGCGAAAGCGAACGCGCGGTCGGCGCCGGGGTAGATTCGCGAGAAGTGGAAGAAGCCACGAGCTGCCGCGATCTCGACCTCCAGTCCGGAGAGGACCGGTGACTTCGCCACGGCGCGACGAAGGGCGCCGAGCAGATGGTCACGCGCATCAGGCGTTAGGCGTGCGCGTTTCGGGCGGGCAGGGCGTTCGAAGCGGGGCCAGCGGTCTTTCCAAGACATGGAAAGCGTCTTCGCCCTGCGCGTGACCGTCGTCCAGCGGGCGCGAGTCGTTACTTCTTGAGCACGTATTCGCGTTCCACCACGGTCGCCATGTCGGGCCCCTTCCAGTAGGGCTCGATCCACCGCACGCGCTGATCCTCCCAGCTCGCCTGCGCGCGCCGCCAGTGCCCCCGCACCATGAAGCGCGCGAACATCTGCCCGCCGGTGCGTCGAGCTTCACGCAACGCGCGCACCTGCGCGATCGGGATCTTGCCGGGCAGGTGGTAGACCTCCTCGCTCGAGGATTCGCGCAGCAGCCGCGCCCCCTCCGCGCGGCGCTTCTTGCCCCAGCCCACCATCTTCGCGCGCACGCCCGCGACCGGCGAAGAGAGCACGCGCCACGGCTCCTCGCACGAGGTCGTGAAGAGGATGGCGTTGATCACGAGGTGGACCAGGCGTCCGAGCTCGTCGCTGCGAAAGATGTCGTCGATCGCGTCGACGTCGACCCCCGGCGGGCGGCTCGCGAGGATCCGCTCGAGATGGTCCGAAGGCCTGACGTGGAGGCTCCGCGCGACCAGGTAAGGCCATGCTCCCTCGCGCCCATCGTCGAAGAAGAAGGCGAGCTCGAGGCCGACGACGTCCTCCGGCTCGGGAACGCGCGTCACGTGCACGGTCATGATCCGAAGCGGCGCGTCGCGCAGGTAGCTTTGGTCTCGCCGCAGGCATGCCTCCGCGACCTCCAGCGTGCCGCGGTCGGCGAACGCGAGCGCGAAGCTGGGGAAGGGGAGGCGCAGCTCGCGACCTTCGATGTCGAGGCGCGTCTCGGTGAGCATCCAAGCGAGGGACTCGTCGACCCAGAAGAGCTTGCGGTGATGGAGCTCGAAGTTGAGGAAGTTCCAGATGTAGCGTCCGAGGAGGTTCGTGTCCTCGAATACACGCGCGCGCGGGTGCCCCGCCGAAAGCGCCGCGCGCGCGTACATGGCGAGGAGCTGCTGCGCCGGCTCGACGTCGACGGTCGCGCCTGGCGAGAGGGTCTGACCGTCGTCCCAGCCGCGCGCGCGGACCGCCTTCGCGGCGTCCGCGAGCATCGGGAGCAGCACGGGGATCTGCTCGGCGAGGCGCTCGCGCGCGGTGAGCGGCAGCGAGTGGGTTGTTTGCGGCTCCTGCGCCATCGTGCCTCTCGCGGGACGGATCAGCGCCGCACCGAGGCGATCCCGGATTCCCGCTTCGCAATCGCCGCGCGCAACGCTTCTGCCAGCGGCCCGGTGCCATGAAGAATGAACGCGACGAGCGTCTCCTTCGCGCTCTCGTTCGTGTCCGTCAAGGTGAGCCGGCACAGGAGCGAGCCCACGACGGCGCGCTGGGACCGCGACCAGCGCTTCGGTTCGAGCGGCGACGCGAGCCGCAGCATGTCCGCGACAGCCGGCGGCACCCATCCAGGGGCTCCGCTGGTCATGACGATTCCGTCGATCTCGAGGAGTCGCGCGACGAGGCAGAGGCCCGGTTCGGCTGTCGTGGAGAGCCCATCGTCGGAGACGATCCGGTCAACGGCTGCGAGCACGTCGAGGACCCGTGCGCCGCGGCCCGGGAGGCGCTCCTGGATCTCGATCACCGTCGGGCAACTATCGAGCATGGCCACGAGGACCGCGCGCTCGTCGCCTTCGGGCTTGTGGCGCGCCGCGAAGCGACCGACGGCGTTCTGGCCGTCCACCAGGTAGTCGTACACCGCGCTGTCCAGGCAGACGTCGAGCTCGCCGTGTTCATCGAGGATGACTCGGCCTTTCATTCGAAATCCGAGCCTCCTGGCGGTCTCGTCGATCGCGCGCTTCGAGAGCGTCTTCAACATTTGCTGGACGAGCGACCGCTGGATCGCGCGCAGGTGTCGGTAGCGCTCCATCGTCGGCTCGGAGGTCTCCATCCGTGCGTGCATAGGTCAGTCGCGCCGCGGATGCACCGGACCGGGGCCCGACCGGGGGGGCTCGACCGGAGCTCGGCACGCTACCCGCCGACATCAGCGGCTACAGGGCGGTCGAGCGCGCGGGCCTCGGCGCTGCAAGGACGCCGCGTCCGGGTAGACCGACACGCTGCCGTAGAGGCCCGCCTGGACGTGGTCGGGGCACGCGACGACGGCGCGCTCCTCGGGACAGCTGAAGACCGCGGAGGTGAGATCCTCTCGCTCGCGGAGGCCGACCAGACTCCGAGCGCCGGGGAGGAGGGCGATGACGCGTTCAGGGGTGCTCGATCCAACGAGTTCCACCGACCAGGAGCCTTGGTCGGTGAGATACGGAGGATCGGTGCGGGCCTCGGAGACGAGGCGCTCGAAGGCTGCGGACCAGGGCGGAGGAAGTTGCATGACCGATTGGACGGCCGCGCCCCTGCGACCGATACACCGGGTCCGGCGACCGTGGTCGCGAAAATGTCCGCGACGCTCTCGTCACCTTCCATTCTCCGTGGGCGATCGGTCGTGCGCGGGCCGCGGCCCTGGGCTGCTTCGCGGGCTCGGCGAGAAATCTCTCCGGCACATTGGTTCGGTTCGCGGATCCATTTCCCGAGCCGGAGATTGTCTCCGCGCTGCGGAGACAATTGTCGTCGCCGAGTACTTGACGGAGTTGCCGCCGCGTGAGGTCCTCGAAGGTCGCCTCCATCGGGCTATCGAGGCCGCACGCAACAGGATGGTCGGGGGTAGTGGTGCCGCCGACCTCGATGCGGTGACTGCTGGCTCGAGGGCCAAGCCCGAGCGGCGGAGCTGACAAGCACGCGGAGATCGCTGCGCTCTCCCGTCACGCCCCGCCACGCGGCGATCGACGACCTGCGTGCGCGGCGGTCGTAACGATCCCTGGCGGTGGCGGCTCGGGCCCGACGATTAGAACGCTCGCAGCACCCGCAACGAAGTCCGGCACCCGCTCCGCCAGCGCGCTTGCGCCGCCTTGACCAGCTCGTTCGGGGCAAGGAGCAACTACGAGCCGCGTCGGGTCGATAGGGGAAGAAGTCGCCGTGCGAAGGAGTCGGCGTGCGCCTGCTCCAAGCCGACGCTGCAGGGCCCTCGCCCGAGTCATTTCAGGAGAATGTCATGATCTCGCTCGACGCATCCTCTCGTCATCATCGGTCCCGGTCGTGGCTCGACCGCGTGTTCACCAGCCGGCACGCCGCGCCGCTCGCCGTCGTGTGCGCCGTCGTCGCCGGAGTCGCGTGTGGCGGAGCCCCGGCCGCCGGCGAACCTCCCGCGCCGAGCGATGCCGGGACGGAGACCGCGACCGACGTCGCCGAACCGGACTGGACGCTCGATAGCGGTCGCGCCGAGACGACGCCGGTCGCCGACTCCGCGCCCGAGGACGTCTGCCCCAACACGATCTGCGGCGGCGCGTGCATCGACACCGCTACCGATCCACGGAACTGCGGTTCGTGCGGGCACGACTGCCTGGGCGGCGCGTGCTCCGGTGGCGTCTGCGGGTCGGTCGTGATCTCGACGGCGGGCACGCAGGTCACGGCCGTGCAGATGGACGACAGCGCCGTGTATTGGTTCGAGAGCTCCGGCTGCATCGGCTGCGAGCGGTTGATGCGTGCACCGCGAACGGGCGCCACCGCACCGGTCGTCCTCGCGAGCGACCTGAAGTCGCCGACGGCGCTCACCGCTCGGGGACTCGATCTGTACTGGACCGAGCCGAGCGAGGGAACGATCCGAAGGGTCGCCAAGAGCGGCATTTTCCTGATGACGGTCGAGAGCGGGCAGGCCAGCCCGCGCTTCCTCGCCTTCGACGGCGACGAGAGGTACTGGGCGAACTACGGCAGCAGCAAGTTGACCGAGTCGATCTGGCGCAGACCGACCAGTGGCTCACCGATCAAGCTCGCCACCACTTCCGGTCCGCTCGTCGTCGACGACGGGTACGTCTACTGGCTCGAAACCGCCGTCTACCCCTCCGATCTGGGCTCGATCCGACGTGTGTCGAAGTCGGGAACCGGCGAGACGACCCTCAGGACCCTCAAAGGCTCGATCCGCCTGTCGCTGAAGATGCTCGGGCCCGACCTCTACTGGCTCGTCGGCGACGAGCTGTTCCGAATGCCGAAGACCGGCGGGACACCAGCGAAGGTCGAGTCCATCGGTGCCGCGCGCGTCATGGCGCTGGAGAGCGATGGCATCTACGTAGCCGACGCGACGGGCGTCAGCCGCGTGCCGCTTGGTGGTGGGCCTGCGGTGAAGCTGCTCGAAGATCCCGACCTCTTCTCCGTCGGCGCCGTCGACGCCAAGGCGATCGCTTACGTGACCCACTCGGGACCCAGCTACGCGGTCGGGTACTCGATCAAGCTACGCGCGAAGTGAGCGGCGACCGCGCCGGGCGCATGGAGGGTGGCTTCGTCGGGCGCGCCCAACTCGCCGGGGTCGAAGCCAACCGCGGGCTATCGACCACCGTGATGTTCACGCCCACCTGTCCAGCAACCATGTCGCCTCTTGGGGTGGGGGCTTGCTCCCGGCGCCGTCACGCGACTCTTCTTCGCGGGCGCGGTCAGATACCCGAAGCCGCCGTCGGCGAGGGAGCCCTCCCAGCGAAGATCGCCGGTCTGCGCATGGACTGCACGATGGGCGGGACGGGCACATGGACTCCATCCAGAGGATCATGTGGGAGGTCGCCGTCGAGGCGCTGTCGTCCAGCTTGATGTGGAACCAGCAGTCGTCGGGATCGATGCACCGGGTTCGAGGGCAGTGGACGTTCTCAAGGAGGATGCTGGGTTGCTTGCCGATCTTGTGGCGCTCGGCCCAATCGAGAACGCGCCCCATCGCGTTCCCCGGCTCGATGGGATGCGGGAACGGTCCCGCTGGGGCATCGCGCTCTGGGTCGAGCCAGTCCCAGCACGAAAGCGCCGGCTTCGGTGGCGCTGGTTTGGGGCCCGCGACGGAAGCCGACGGTGAAGGCAACGCGGAGGACGCGAACGCGATGGTGCTCGCAGGGATCGCGGGCACGTTGTCCTTCTGGAGCGGCGGCGGCGGGGGCGCCTCGCGGCAGCCGAAGTGAAGGAAGCCGGCGCACAGGACCGCGGACCAGTTCGGGCAGAGTGACGCCACGAAGCCTCCTCAACGGCTTGATGGAACGCCGCTGCGGCTGCTGTCGTTCCCAAGGGGCGCCGGCCACCCCTTGGACATCTCCATCGCCTTGAGGATCATGGCCACCGCCTCGTCTTCCGAACGGCTCTCGCCGGTCACGTAGGCGTTGGGCCATGGCGCGAAGCGCTCCGGCATCAAGTACGCAACCGAGTACAGCGTCGCGTCGGCGGCGACGATGCGCACGAGCCACGGAGAGTTGCTGGTGTCCTCCGCCAACAGGATCAAATGGAAATGGGACGTGAGCCCCCACGCCGCGCGGTCGTCGGGCAGTGCGCGCAAGCGGTCGATGAGGGCAAGCATCGTTTGCCCTGCGCGTAGCCAGAACTCCGTGGGCTCTTCCACGCCACTGGCGCCGTAGAACTCCTCCAGGGTTTCGTGGCTCTGGTCCTTGCAGCGTACGAGGCGCACGGTGTGGATCGTAGCAGTCGACGCGCTACCGTTCGTGGGTGAGCACAGAGCTGCCGAGGGCGAACGTGGACCTCCGGGAGGTCTTCGCAGCGGCGGTCGCCTGCGGCTGGGCCGACGACGAGATCGCGTTGCTTCGAATCTACAGCGAGGACCTTGGCTTCGTCGGGTTCTTCGACGTGACGACCAGCGGGATCACGCTGGAGTCGATCGGGTACAACGATTCTGTGCATTGCCAGGTCGTCGCTCGTGCCGGCGTCGCGCCCGAGGTCACCGGCGATGCCGAGCAGCGCTACGGCGGGTACTGGTTTCAGGCGCTCCTGAACTCGCCCTCCCGGCCGGAGTTGGTTGAGGCGGCACGGGCGATTGAGGGCGCGATCTCTGCTCAGAGACTGGAGTTCTTCCGTTCTTCCCACTCCCCGACGGCAGTCGGCTTCTGTTCCCGCCGGAGGATTTCCACATCTGGGAGCCGTGGTTCGACGAGTCTCGTGGCCGGTGGTTGATGCGCCTCAGGGACTCGGCGCCCAGTTGATCGTTTCCAGCCTCCAGAAGAGGAATGCGCAACGCGCCTCTTCACCAGGGCCGGGATACCCGCGTCAGGGGAGGTGCAAGAGGACAACCTCGCGGTTTGACGATCGAGTTGACGGACCGATTTGGCAGGCGCGCTCCCCGCTCGTCCATCCCGTCGTAAGCGTCACGTTCTACGGCATCGACGCCACCCGTGTCGTCGATCACGGCCGGTTCGGCCGCCATCCCGCCGTCGTCGAGATCGACTCCGACGAGCCGGCGTTCCTCAACGTCACCAACGCGAATGCCCGCGCCCTCCTCGACCTGCTCGGGTTCGAGCCCGGCGGCGACTTCTCCGGCTCCGTCCCGATGGCCGAGGCCCGCCGGGCGGTCATACGCGCCCGCGTCCTCGACCGGACCCCCGAGCGGTACACCCGCCCGATCGAGGTCGTACCGTCACGGGCTCGTCGGCGGGAGGACGGCGCCGTGGAGCTCACTCGGTGCCCAGGGTCGTCGTCTTCGCGCTCGACGCGGAGGGGCTCCGGCACCGGCTCGACAGGGCTTCGAGCGGCTTCTCCTCGTGCTGGGACAGAGGGCAGCCACCCACGTCACGTGGGCGTAGCGTAGGTCGTCGATCGCGCCCGCCTGACGAGGCGCTACTGGTACCCCCGCCAGTGCTCCTCGATGCGCCAGAGAGGTTCGCCGTCGAGCGCGACTCGGATGGCGTCGATGACCTCCTGGTACTGCTTCGAGTTGAGGTGCGACCAACGGAGGCCGCGCGCTCTTCTCCAAGCGTTCCGCTGGCCGCCCAGGTTGCCCTTCGCCAGGGCATCGAGGAGCAAGCCGTCGATGGGTGGGTGCAGCGCGGCGACCCGTTCGTCGTCGTGGTGGCCCCCGCAAACGAAGGCTGCCTTGAGGTACACGTTGATCAATTTGGCCGCGATCCCGTGCGTGAAGCGGACCTTGAACGTGGCCGCCCGCTCGATCGCCACCTTGCGCCACTCTGCGTGCATCGCGTCCACGGCGTGGGGCTCCGGGAGGCGCTCGGGGCCAACCAGCAGTCGGTGTAGCCCCACGCTCTGTATGATCGCTCGCGCCTGCTCGACCGAGAAGCGGCAGCCGATGACACTGGCCGCGCGCCCGGCGGCCCATGCGGCGAAGCGGTGCTTGTGCTCGTAGATGGAGTAGTGCTCCGGCATCGGGCGAGGTCGATCCTACTCGGCGGTCTTGCCGCCGCACTCCACGAACCACCTCCCCTCTCGCAGGGCCTCCGCCGCCTCGGCGAGCGCCCGCTCGGCCCACTCAAGTCGGCCCACGAGGTCGGCCCGACGACGATCCCGACTGGCTTGGACACGGCAGCGGCCGGAGCAGTAGACGGCTTCCAGCCGGCGACGGGCGAGCGCCCGCCCCCAGACCGCGCAGGCGCGTTGGGCGTCTGCCTGGGGGAGAGGTCGATCGGGAAGCGTCTGGGGCGTACCCACGCCGTAGTGCGCGCGGGCATGGCCGGTGTACGACTGCCGGACGCTGACGCCAAGACGTACGAACCAACGAACCAACGGCGGTGTCCGAACGCTGACCGCGTCGGCGGCAACACGAACGTCTGCTTCGAGCTTCAGGGGCTCCGCGGCGTAGGAACTTGGAACAGGCCGGCCGCTTGAACCTCGGCATGGCGCCGCTCCGCAGCCGCTCCGGTGTCTGCGTCTCCTCGCCCTTCGATCGACTCCGCCTCCTCCGCCATCTCTCGCACGGGGCGCCAGTCGGACCCGACGAACATCCCGGTCCTTACTGCGCGGACAAGCAAGGGCTTGGCGTCGACGGGGTGTGCGCCCTCTCGGCGATTCCCAGCTCCGCGCGCACGACGTCGTGCAGCGCCTCTCGCGCAGCGTTGAGCAGCTCGACACCCTCGGCGTGCTGGGACTGGTTCGACGCGCGCAGCCCCATCGTCGCCAGCATGGACCCGCGCAGAACGCCCTGAAGGTGCTCGTGCAACCGCGTATTGCTAGAAGCGCACACGAGCGGGCCGAGCGCACGAACCTCCTTCTCGCGCTGCTTCAGCGACGAGAAGTAGCGTTCAAGCTCAGGCACGCTCGTCGGACTCTGCTGGACTAGCTCCATCAGGTCGTCAGTCTCACGAAGCAGGGTCATGAGCATCTCGACCTTGCGTTGCGCGGCGAGCCTTCGCGCTTCAACGTCGTGCGCAAGCTCGGCCCGCAGTCGCTCGATGTACTCGGCCGCGTGGTGGCGTCGCGTTTCAAGGTCGGCCGCGGCGCTCGCACGGAGCCTCTCAAGATCTTCCCCCAGTTCACGCGCGTGCCTCGCGCGGACCTTCTCAAGATCATGGGAGAACCAGAGTTCGATCCACTTCCCTCCGAAGAAGCGAAAGAACACGAAGATGGCCCCGGCTGCCGTCGCTGTGCCGCCGAAGGCGGCGATGAAGTCGTTCATGGCGTTGCGCGAGGAAAACTACCAGAACCCCCGCGCCAAGACGGTCAGCGCACGCGAAGAGGCGGTGGCCGTGATACACGTATGAGCCATGTGGCTCAGTCGCAGGCCGGGCTTCGTAACCAGCGCTTTGCTCGTGGCAGGGTGCCAGACGGCTTCAACCGGGCAACCCGCACTCAACGCCCGAAGCGCCACACCCGCTGGCACAACGGCAACGGCGGCCTCTCCCTCTGGGCCCCCAACCGAACAGCCCGTCGCTGGGTGCACGCCCTGGGCTCCCTCGAAAGATCCCGGCGTTGTCTACCTAGCAAGTGCCCAAGAGAGCGCGCAGACCGAGACGAAGATCCTCGTGCAGGTTGCGGAAGTGTGGAAGTTGAACCATCCCGGATCGGGCCACCCTTGTCCGACTATCCAGGACCTCAGGGCATCAGGGGCACTCCAACCCAAGCACGCTTGGCACGATCCGTGGTGTCACGGTTACACGATCGTCTGCATCGGCGACGAGTTCTCGGCCTGGAGCGCTGGGCCGGACGGCATTCGGCGCACCGGGGACGACATCTGGTCGGGACCACGGCCCTTCCCGCAGCCGAAGTAGCCAGTGAGAACGAGTGACGTCGCCGCTCGCCCGTCTTGAGCTTGGCGAGCGCCAGACGGCGGCGAACCGGATTCCGATCAGGCCGTCCGCGCGCCCCCAGTGCTCCTTCGAGTCTTTCACGACAGCTTCGTCCAGGTAGCACACGCGCGCGCCAGCTTCCTTCTTGGCGTACGTGTCCGCGAGCCACCTAAGGGCATCCTTTTGGATCGTGCGTACACGTTGCCACCGCCGGGCCATCGTGAAGAGCAGGCCCGTCCACGCCGCGCTCTGTCAAGGCTGCTTCGACGGCGACGACCGCAGCGCCTTCAACGAGTACCGCTCCGTGTCGTTTGGTCCGTCCCATTCTGCTCGGCGAAGATGACGAACACGGTCGAGAGCCCATCCCAGGTCGTCGGCTCGCCGTAGGGTCCCAAGGTGATCGAGGAGGGGAGCCTCGTCGCGTCGCCACCGCGGGTCGTGGTACGCGAGCGGCCCGTCGAAGCCGGCCGACCGAACGGCTCGTTTGAGGAGCCTCATCGCGGGCGGGAATACAACCGGCCGACCGCACCACCGGCACAGCCAGCCGTCGCGGCGGAAAATCCGGAGTTGAAGCTCCTTCCAGAGGGCTGTGCGCTTCCTCGTGACCGTCACGATCGTCGCTCACCCGTCTCCAAGTCGATCTGCCGCATCATGGAATCGGTGGCGTTGTAGAGCGCCTCGACCTCCGACGCGAACTGCGTCTGGAAGTACGCATCAACGGACGCGCAGCCCGCCTGGCGGGCCGCCTGCTCGTAGTTGCCGTGCAGGATCGTGTTGCGCACGTCGCACAGCTTCTTGATGCCGTCCTGCTGGTCGTCCCTTCTCATCGAGTTGAAGAAAGGCGGGTCGAAGATCGGCCGCGAGGAGATGACTGTCGCCGATCGGTCGCAACCGCCGCAAGATGACGAGGTCCCGCGATCATGAGCGAGCGCGTCCGGCGGTGACGCGCACGTCGGCGATCAAGTTGACCGCGGCGCCCGCCGACGCCGTATACCGATCATCGGCGGGCCCGTGGACGTTCACCCCTTCGGGGCCTCCTTCTTCCGCTTGCGCGCGGCAGCGCGTTCACGCTGTCGCTCCTCGGCCTCGCGCAGTCGGTAGCTCTCGCCGTCGATCGTCACGATCTCGGACTTGTGCATGAGCCGGTCGACCAGGGTGACCACGCAGGACGCGTTCGGGAAGGTGGTCGTCCACTCGACGAAGGGCCGGTTGGTGGTCAGGAGAATCGATCGGCCCTTCTCGTAGCGGCGCGTGACCACCTCGAAGAGGAGGTCCGCGTGGCGCGCGTCGTAGGAGAGGTAGCCGACTTCGTCGATGCACAAGAGGTGGGCGCGGACGTAGACGGCGAGCCGCCGCGCGCGCGCCTCGGACGACTCCTGTCGAATGAGGTCGCCGAGCAGGTCGCTCGCGCTGCGGACGATGACGGCATGGCCGGCGAGCGGCGCCCGGTGGGCGATGTTCCGCAAGAGCATGGTCTTGCCGACGCCGTTGGGCCCGAGGAGCACGACGTTGATCCCCTCGGAGATGAAGTCGAGCGAGAAGAGGTCGTCGATGAGCGCCCGGTCGATCCTGCGCGGCCACTTCCAGTCGAAGTCGGTGACGGGCTTGAAGGCACCGATGCCGGCAATGTGCACGCGATGGGCGAGGCTGCGGCGCGTCTTCTCCTCGAGCTCGATCGCGAGCAGCTCGTCGAGCCATGGCTTGGTGCGGACCTCGTCGATGCGGGCGAGCATCCCGAAGAGTCGAAGGCGCTTGAGCGTCGCGGCGAGGTCATCAGTCCTCATCGTGGTTCCCCTCGACGTGCAGTCGGTCGTAGGTCGAGAGCGCGTGCGGGCGCACGTGCGCGGTTGCGCGCACGTCGGCCGTCACCGCGACCGACAGCGGCGGAGGCTGGCCCGCCTCGTGCCGAAGCCGGTCGATCACGTGGTGGATCGCACGCAGGTTCGGCTGGTCGTACGCGACGACCTCCGCGACGGCGCGCTCGAGCGTCTCGGCGCCGACGCGGTCGAGCAGCTGGAGCAGCCCCGAGGTCGTGGCGCCGAGGTTCGCGCCCCGCTCGGCGAGTCGCTCCATCATCGCGCGCGACGACGGCACGACGCCGAAGATGCGGTCGAAGCCGCGGCTCTGGTGTGCGCGGCGTTTCTGCTCGACGAGCGCTCGCACATGGCCCTGCGACTCGACGCGCTGGTCGCGGTCGAAGGTGCGCACGTGCTCGGCCAGGACCTCCAGCGGCGCGTCGGGATCCACGACGCGCACGCGCTCCTCGGTCGCGAGCACCGTGAGGTGCCGCTGCACGTGCGTGTGCGGCACGCTGTAGTCGTTCTTGTCGAAGCGGACGTAGGGCGTCTTGCCCACGCGCACCTCGACGCGCTCCTCGACGGGGAAGTCGTCGCCCGCGAGCTCGATCATCTTCGAGCGCTCTTCGAGGAAGGCCGCCTCGCACGTCGTGTCGCGTGCGTCGGGCACGCGCCGCTCCTTGGCGATCTCGAGGCACCAAGCGCGCGCCTGCGCGTTGAGGTCCGCGATCGACGTGAAGCTGCGCGCCGCGAAGAAGCTCTCGCGGGCGTCACGGATCGCCCGCTCGACCCGACCCTTCTCGTTCGGGCGGTACGGCGCGCACGCGCGCGGCTCGAAGCGGTAGTGCCCGGCGAGCCCGAGCAGCGTAGGGTGGAAGCGCACGGCGTCCCCCTCGCGCTCGATCACCGCGCTCTTCAGGTTGTCGTACAAGATCACCCTCGGCACCGCGCCGAAGAAGCGAAACGCCTCGACGTGCCCCGCGAGGAAGCTCGGCATCGCCGCGCGGAGCGAGAAGCGCAGGAGCCGGACCCGGCTGTAGGAGAGCACCATCACGAAGGCCCAGAGGTCGCGCGTCGCGCGCCCGATCGTGATCTTCCCGAAGTGCGCCCAGTCGACCTGCGCCTCCTGCCCCGGCAACACCACCCTGCGCAGGTACGCCTCGGCGACGCGCCGTGGGCGCAGTCGGCTCACGATGGCGCGAAAGCCGCTCCTCGACCCGGTGTAGCCGCGCGCCTTCGCCATCGACCAGAGTCGACTCGCGCGCAGACGCGGGTACTTCTCGAGCGTTTCCTTGAGAAAGGGCACGTACGGATCGACGAGTCGCGCCCGCGTCGACTGCTTGTTCACGCCGAGCCCCGACTGCGCGAGCACGCGCTCGATCGTGTCGTGATGGCGCCCGAGCTGCGCGCCGATGGTGCCCACCGGCCACTGCTCGGCGTGATGCAGCTTCAGGATCCTCGCCGCCTCCTCATCGGTCACCGGTCTGCGTACCAGACCCGCCTCGCCGCCGTCCGCCGTGACCTCGATGGCCAGGCAGTCGCGGGGCTCGCACGGAGCGCCGCCGGGGTGGGCTCCACTCGCTCGGTCGCACCTGTCCGCTGAGCAACCGTCGGCACCGTGCGCATCGCGCGACGTCGATTCCGCGGCCGATTCTCTTCGTTCCATCGCCAGCAACCACCTTCTTGCGCGCCGGCTCCGACGTGGAGCTCGACGGCGCAGACGGCTTCGTGGCGGGCATCGCTTCCGCCAAGGTCGCGTCCGTTACTCGACGGCGCTTCTCGCGAGATCGCTCCTGTCGCCGCCGGTTCGAAGCCTGCCCCTTCGGCGTCTTCGACCAGACCCGGTTGCGCTCCCGGCTCAGCCTGCGCCGACGCACTGACACGCAGTCGCCGCAGCAGGCGCCCACCGACGCGCACGACGGGCAGAACACGTGAACCTCGCCGCACACCCCGCACCGACCGAATCGACCGTCCACGCTCCCGCCGCTCCTTCACGGAGCGGCTGGACATGCGCGTGGATCGACACCACGCTTCCACGCGGCGGTTGCGTTCTCCGACGCGCACGCCACGAAGGCTCGGGGGTACCAGCCCCGGGCCTTCACCTTTCCGACGAACGCGTTCTACCTCGTCGGCGCCGGCGACGACGGTGACGAAGCGGAGACGCGCGCCGGCCCGACGGCGCGCCGCCCGCGATCCTGCCGGGGCCTCGGCGACGACGACAGCGCGAACCGCTTGTCTGCATGCGCAGGATGCCTCGTCGTCGTCCAAGCCGACGATGACGAGGAGGAACGATCACGCCGCAGGTACTTCGTCAGATCGAGGCGCTGCGGGGAGATCGTCGACAGAGATGACCCAGGCTGAAGGCTACATCGAGGATCTGCTCCACTGCGGCCTTCTTGATGGGCCGCCCTTTGTGCAGGCGTTCGTCGTCGGTCGCGAGCTGAACTCTCGGACGACCGCCGTGAAGACCATCGGCGATCCCGAGCAGGGTCGGGTCCAGGCGGTCACCTTCGGGCAGTTGATCCGCACGGCCAACGCACGGCTCTTCCGGATCCGCGACGCGGTTCAAGAGCGCTACACCGGATCGGGTCAAGAGCTGCTCGACCGCATCATGGCCCAGCCGCACCAGGTGGAGCTGCTCGGCGTTCTGCAGAAGAAGGCGAAGACGAAGCCGCAAGACACTACCGACGCCGCCGGAGGAGAAGCGGTCCCGCCAAGCGGTGCGGTGTAAACGACGTCGTTCTCCCGCCCACCGCCCTGACCGTGAAGCCGCCGTCGTGTCCGTTCCCGACGATGGCCCGGTCACGTTGAAGATGTTCGCGTGGAGTCCCGAGACGAGCCGGTGGATCGCGCACGGTGGCGGCTTTGTCGCCCGCCTTCACGAGGTGGTGAGCGCCCGCGTGGAGATCGTCGCGAGCCTGGACTGATCACCGTGGCGCCGGACGAGACGCCTGGACGAGCACGCGGCCGTAGGTCTCGTGCGCATTCCGGACGACTTGAGCAACCAGTCGGCCGCCATCTGAGCACCCGGTCCAGCGGATCTGATCATCGGAGCGAAGCGACGCTGGCCATGGTGTGCCAAGCGCCAGGTGTGCCGGCGACGATCGGAGCGGAGCGACGGGTGGATGGTCGTGTTCTCAGGTCTCTACTGCCGTTGCCTTCCTCTTTCTCATCGAGCCTCCGCGCAGCGTGATGACGTGCGCGTTGTGGATCACGCGATCGCAGATCGCGTCGGCGATGGTGGGATCGGACAGCGCCTCGTGCCAAGTTTTGGTGGGCACCTGCGTGGTGATCACCGTGGAGCTTCGGTCATAGCGATCCTCGAGCACTTCGAGCAGATCGCGTCGCTCCTGGTCCTTCAGCGGCGCGATGAGGAAGTCGTCGATCACGAGCACGTCGGCCTTCGCGATCTTCTGCAGGAGCGCGGTGTAGGAGCCGTCGCCGTGCGCGATCGAGAGCTCGTGCAGCAGGCGAGGCCCGCGCGTGCACAGCGCACGCATGCCGAGTCGGCACGCGATCTGCGCAAGCGCCGTTCCGAGGAACGTCTTCCCGGTGCCCGTCGCGCCGACGATGATCACGTTCTGCTTCGAGCGCACCCACTGGCACGAGGCGAGCGAGCGCACCACGGACTTCTCGAGGCCGCGTGCGGCCTCGCACGTCACCTCTTCGATGCTCGGGGCGTTGCTCGGAAGCCGCGCCTCCTTCAGCCGACGGGCCAGCTTGCGGTTGTGCCGGTGGACGTATTTGCAAGGTCCGACGCGGTTGCGTGGATCACGACGAGTGCGATCACGAGGAGGACGACACAGAACCAGTGAGCGGCGAGGAGGATGAACCCCACGCTGCCGACCCCTTGCGGCCTGAACCGGCGAACGGCGGCAAGTTGTGGTGCGATCCGCGTCGGGTCAAGGACTAGCGCCGCCAGCGATCACATGCCGCGGTCGTCATGGGGCAGTTACACCACAAACTCAAATCGCGGCCACCGCGCGTCCGTCGGCTGCGCCCAGGTCAAGTGGACGACGCACAGACCGCCCGGCATGATCTCAAAGGCGACGTCATCACGATCGAGCCGCCGTGCCACTGCCCGGAAGACGCGCCCATGGAGCGGATGCCCCGGCGTCGCTTCGCGGGCGAGTTGCTGTTCGAGTTTCGCAGCCTCGCTCCCGGTCACCGCCCGCCACGACGACATCAGCGAACTCTACCGCCGCGCCGAACGCTGGGATCGGTGGGTCAAGATCACCCCCAAAACCCCTGCGATCGGCGGAAGCGCATGGGAATCGAACCCACCGGCCGCCCCGTGAAGGACGAGCCCACCCGTTTTGAAGACGGGGGCGGGCACCAGTCCCGCGCGCACTTCCGCCCGGGAAGTTAGCGCATGCGCGCCCGAACGACGAGACCCTAGGCGACCCGGCGCGGCTTCGGCGGGGCCATGCGCTCGGCCGAGGCGAGCGCCTCCTTGGCGGTGCGCATCACGCCCTCGCCGTCGTAGAACGGCATCATCCGCACCTCGGGGTAGGTCTCGGCGCGCTCGCCGAGCTCCTCGGCGTCGTCGCCGAGGATCTGCTCGCACGAGGCGTACACGCCCTCGACGCCCTCTTCGCGGCTATCGTGCTCGGCGAGCAGGCCGCGGATCTCGTCGATGAGCGCGCGGTCGGGCGTCGACACCAACAAGGACGTGAGCGCGGCGTGCTCGACGCGCAGGCGGTGGGCACAGGGGTGCGGCTCGTCGCCGAGGCGGATGCGCACCTCGCGGAGGAGGATCTTCTCTTCGATCGCGATGTGACGGAGCAGACCGCCTCGGAACTTCCCGTACGCCTCCAGATCGAGCTCGGGACCGTTGATGGCGTCGCCGAGCAGGCCGTGCAGACGGATGTGATCTTGGTGCAGGTACTGGCTGATCTTCACGAGGCGGTCACTCCTTGCTCACGCACTCTCACGAAGCGGCGAACCGGGGCATGAGGACGTGGTTCTCGAGGTGGACGTGCCGCAGGATGTCGGCCTCGAGCGCCTCGAGCTCGGCGAACAACGTACGGTAGCTATTGCACGCCCAGTCGGGCGTCACGAACTCGTCTGCTGCCGTGCGCAAGCGATCGAGCATGCCGCCCACCTCGAGGTGCTCCTCATGCATGGAGGCGAGCTCCTTCTGGATCAGAGTCGGATCGCCGCCGCGCACCATCAGGGCGGGGAACAGCACCTCCTCTTCTTGCTCGAGGTGCGGCATGAGCGCTTCGACGAGCGACTCGACCGTGCCGTGGACGTCGAGGAGCTTCGGGTTGTGATCGCCGTGGACGCGCGCGACCTTGTTCGAGAGCACCTGGATGAAGGGCAGCGCCTTGCGCAGGTACTCGTGGTGGTGGGACATGATGTGGCCGACGAGGGCGGGCGTGTTGAGCTCGCGCGGATCCTGATCGGGTGAGCCGCGCCGTGCGGCGATCGCCGACTCGAGATCGGCGAGCACGGCGGGCGTGTCGAGCTCGCGCGCCGAGCACGCCTCCTCGAGCGTCATGCTGCCCTTGCAGCAGTAGTCGATGCGGTGCTTCTGGAAGACGGGGGCGCACTCGGAGTGCTCGAGGACGATGCGGGCCACGGTGTCACGACGGTTGATCATTGCGCAGGGTTCCTCCCGAAGGACGGGCCCATGAGCACCGGCCGTGCCACTTGGGAAAACTCGGGTAGAGCCCTGATCTCCGTCAGCGCGCGTTCCATCCCGGTGCTCCAACATGGACCGGATGGAGCACCCGGCTTGCGAGCACTGCGAGTTCTGTGGACTGGTCCCGGTCGTCGCCATGACGCGCAAGACGATGCGCGTCGTCGCCCAGAGCGCGGCCATGCGGGCGGTGCTCGCGCGCGCGCGCCGGTTCGCCGACAGCAACGCGCCGTGCGTGATCCTCGGTGAGAGCGGCACGGGCAAGGAGATCGTCGCCCGCACGATGCACGGCAGCGGTCCGCGCGCGACCAAGCCGTTCCTCGCGGTGAACGTCGCCGCGCTGCCCGCCGAGCTGCTCGAGTCCGAGCTCTTCGGTCACGCCAAGGGCGCGTTCACCGGCGCCGATCGCACCAAGGCCGGCATGTTCGAGGAGGCGCACGGCGGCACGCTGTTCCTCGACGAGATCGCCGAGATGCCGCTGGCGCTGCAGTCGAAGCTCCTGCGCGCCCTCGCCGACGGCGAGATCCGCCGCCTCGGCGAGAGCCGCTCGTTCGGCGTCGACGTCCGCGTCGTGTGCGCCACGCACCGCGATCTCGAGGAGATGGTCGCGCGCGGGCTGTTCCGCGAGGACCTCTACTACCGCCTGAAGGTGCTCACGCTGCGCGTGCCGCCGCTGCGCGATCGCCGCGAGGACGTGCTGCCGCTCGCTCGCCGCTTCCTGACCGAGGAGGCGCCGAACAAGACCTTCGCCAAGGACGCCGAGGCGCGGCTGGTCGGCCACCGCTGGCCGGGCAACGTGCGCGAGCTGCAGAACGCGGTGAAGCACGGCGCCGCGCTCGCGACCGCCGACGTGGTGCACGCGACCGATCTGCCCGAAGAGCTCGGTCGCGATCCGGGCGTGCCGCCCGCGCCGTTCGTGCCGCGCACGCTCGCCGACGTCGAGCGCTCGCACATCCTCGCGGTCCTCGAGGCGTGCGGCGGGTCGCAGACCGAGGCCGCGCGCGTGCTCGGGATCGGTCGCAACACGCTGTGGCGGAAGCTGCGCGCGTGGCACGATGACGAGGCCGCCGCGTCGTAATGAGACGGGTGGGACGGGGCTCGTGCTCGTGTTGGGGGGCTTAGGTAATTTTGGTATCCGGCCGTTAAGCGAGGTGTGGCCGCCTTCCAGGCTCCTTCGTCGCAGCACGGCTGCCCCAACGCCGCGCGCGAGACGGTCGATCGGCTCCGACGACTGCTCGTCCTGCTGACCCTTCCCGCGTGGATCGGATCGTCGATCGCCGTCATCGGTGCGGACGCTGCGCCAGTGTGGCGGGTGCTCGCCGCCGTCGCGCTGCTCGTGGTCGGCGGCATGTGGCTGAACTGCTTCCGGACCGGGTCGCTCGGCATCGCCGGCACGCTCGTCGAGCTCGCCGCGATCGGCGTCGTGCTGCTGGTGGCCGATCCGAGCCGCTGCGTCGGGCTCGTCTTCACGCCGGTGACGCTCGTGGCGTTTCGGGCGCTCCCGCGCCGGTGGCTGCTCGTGGTCGCGTACCAGGCGCTGGTGATCGGCGCCGTCATCCTCGCCGGCGGCGACGCCCTGGCGATCGCGGTCGGGCCCGCGTTCGGTCTCGCGTTCACGGCGCTCATCCTCCACGTCCTCGTCCGGGCCCTCGAGCAGCAGGGCCGTGACTTCGCCTCCGCCTCGGCGCTCGCGGTCGCCGGCAAGCGGCTGGCGAGCGCGCGCACCGCGGTGGACGAGGAGGCAGTGCTCGTCGAGGCGCTCGGCGTGCTGGTCAGCGCGGACTCGGTGCGGATCGTCGCCGCGTCGGACGGCGCCGCGACCGACGCCGCCGCGGTCGTCCTCCCGATCGCCGATGATCGCGCCGTCGTCGCGAGGAAACGCGAGGGCGAAGCGCTGCCGACGTCGGCGATCGAGATGCTGCGCGCCACGCACGCGATCGCCGCCGAGCGCCGCGCCGCGACCGAGCGGGCCGCCGAGGCGCTGCAGGCGTTGCACCGCCGCGAGCTCGAGCGCCGCGACGCCCAGCGGCTGGAGGCGCTCGGGCGCTTCGCGGGGGGCATCGCGCACGACTTCAGCAACGTGCTCGCGTGCATCGGCTCGTACACCGATCTGCTCCTCGACGCGCTGCCGGAGCTCGATCCGAACCGCAGCGATCTCCAGGAGATCCGGCGCGCGACCGACACCGCCGCCGAGCTCACCGGCAAGCTCCTCGCGTTCGCGCGCCGGCAGAACGTGCCGAGCGCGGTCCTCGACCTCGGCGCCGTGCTGAGCCGCTCGCTGCCGATGTTCCGGCAGATCCTCCCCAAGACGATCGACCTCGTCGTCGCGCTCGACGACGACCTGCCCCGCGTGCGCGCCGACAAGTCGCAGATCGAGCAGATCGTCACCAACCTGGTGTTCAACGCGCGCGACGCCTGCGAGGCGACGGGCGGCGTCGTCTCGCTGCGCGCGTCGGCCGCGCCCGGCGGCGTGTACCTCGAGGTCCGCGATACCGGCGTCGGCATGACCGACGCGGTGCGCGCGCGGCTGTTCGAGCCGTTCTTCACGACGAAGCGACGGGGCAAGGGGACCGGCCTCGGCCTGGCGACGGCGCACGGGATCGTCTCGCAGCTCGGCGGCCGGATCGAGGTCGAGAGCGCGCCCGGCGCCGGCGCCGCGTTCCGCGTCCACCTGCCCGCCGTCGCGGAGGACGGTCCGGCGTCGGTGGCCGCGATGCCCGCGGTCGGCGCGACGGTGCTCGTCGTCGACGACGAGGACGGCGTGCGCAACGCGGTGGTCCGCATGCTCACCCTTCGTGGCTATCGCGCGCTCCCGGCCCGCGGCGGCGAGGAGGCGCTCGCGATCGTCGAGGCCGCCGACGGGCCGCTCGATCTGGTGCTGACCGACATGGTCATGCCCGGGATGAACGGTCGCGAGCTCATCGAGCGCCTGCGCGCCGAGTCGCCGTCGACGCGCGTCGCGATCATCTCCGGACACGATTTCGGCGAGCTCCGCGATCTCGACGTCCCGGTGCTGGCAAAGCCGTTCACGCCCGAGGCGCTCGCGCGGCACGTGGCGCGCGCGCTGCGGGCGGACCGCGAGGCTGCGTAGCGCACGCTCACGCGCCGACGTCGTAGAACACGCCGAGCACGCAGCCGAACACGACGTGCGCGACGATGACGGACACCGGCGTCTGGACGCCGTAGTGCGTGGCGAGGAACCCCGGCGGCTCGAGCGCCCGCGTCGGCGTCGGCCCGCGCTCCTCGCTGGCCATGCGCGGGTGCATCGCGGGCAACGTCGGCATGCCGACGACCAGCACGAACGCGCCGTGCACGAGGCCGACGAGCGCGCCGCGCCAGAGACCCGCCTGGTCCCAGCTGTGGAACGCCGCGACGTAGATCAACGAGAACAGCCACCCGTTGACGAGGTGCATCCCCGTCCCGAGCAGCTTCGCGCGGTTGCGATCGGGGGTGACCATCGTGCCGAGCATGTAGGGGATGTTCATGCGCGTGATGCGCAGACCCTGGGACGCGGCGAGCAGCGTGGTGAGCACCACCGTCGCGCCGAACCCCCACAAGAGCCATGAGGTGACGTTCATCCGAGCACCTTCTTTCGTGACGGGCGCGACGGGCGCGAGGGGCGCGAGGGGCGCGAGGGTTGAGAAGGATGCGTGGTGCGCGCGGGACGCGGCGTCGAGCGCCTCCGCGGCTTGTGCTCTGCGAGCGTGATCGCCGCGTTGAGCACGCCGATGTGCGTGAACGCCTGCGGGAAGTTGCCGAGCAGCACGCCGCTCTCCGGATCGATCTCCTCGGAGAAGAGCCCCACGTCGTTGGAGTTGTCGAGGAGCTGCTCGAAAATCCGCTCGGCCTCCTCGAGGGCGCCGGACCGCGCGAGCTGCTCGACGGCCCAGAAGCCGCACAGCCCGAACGCGCCCTCCTCCCACCCCGGCCAACCCGCCGGCGCGAGATAGCGGTAGAGGCCGCGCGACGTCCCCAGCGTGTCGAGCACGCGCCGCAGCGTGGCGCGCATGCGCGGCGAGTCGGCGGGCTCGAAGCCGTACCACGAGAGGAGCAGGACGCTCGCATCGAGGCCCATCTCGTCATCGCAATCGAGCACGCCGACGTACGAGTCGAGGCGGTCGCTCCACGCACGCCGCTCGATGTCGCTGCGGATCGCCGCGCGCGCGTCGTCGTACACGGAGCGATCGGGGAGGACGACGTGACCGCCCTCGTGCAGATCGATCATGCGATCGATCGCCACCCAGCAGAGCAGGCGCGAGTGCGTGTGGTGGACCGGCTCGCTCCGCGGCTCCCAGATGCCGTGATCGGGGAGGTGCCAGGTCTTCAGCACCTCCGCGCCGAGGCCGAGGAGCAGCTCCTGCGTCTCGTGATCGACCGCCCGGCAGCAGTGGCGCGCGAGCTGCGCCGCCGCGTCGATGACCTCGCCGTAGACATCGAGCTGCAGCTGGCGGTGCGCGGCGTTGCCCACGCGCACCGGACGCGCGCCGAAGTAGCCGTCGAGGTGAGCGAGCTCGCGCTCGGGAGGCGGCGTGCGACCGTAGATGTCGTACAGGACGTGCAGCTTCGGCCACGAAAGCCGGGTCGTGTGCAGCAGCCAGCTGACGAAGGCCCGCGCCTCCTCGTCGTAGCCGAGGCCGAAGAGCGCGCGCGCGGTCAGCGACGCGTCGCGCATCCAGCAGAAGCGATAGTCCCAGTTCAGCGGGCCGCCGGGGCGCTCGGGGAGCGAGGTGGTCGGCGCGGCGAGGATCGCGCCGGTCGGCGCGTGGCACATCAGCTTCAACGCGAGGGCGCTCCGCACGGTGTGGCCGTGCATCGGCCCGGTGTCGCGCGCGCGCGCCGACCAGGCGCGCCACCACGCGGTCGTGCGCGCGAGGTCCTCGTCGACGCGCGGTCCGAGCGCGGGGAGCACCGCGGGCGCGTCGCACGCGTGCGTGAACGAGAGATCGATCCGCCCGCCGGCGACGAGCGGCACCTCCGCGAAGGCGCGCGTGCCGTCGAGGTCGAGCCGGACGTCGCAGCGCGCGAAGAAGGCCCCGTGTCGGGTGTCCCAGCGGAGGCCGAGCGGATCGGTCCGCGCGACGCGCGCGCCGCCGAGGCCGAACCCCGGGCGCGGATCGATCTCCAGGACGACCTCGACACGTCCGTCGACGCAGCGCACGCGGCGCAGGATCTCGCGCTCGGGGCGGAGGCCCTTGTCGGCCTCGTCCGCCGCCGGCATCCAGTCGATGACCTCGACCGCGCCCGTCGCGGTGCGCATCGTGGTGATCAGGACGTTGGTGCCCTCGAGGTAGCGTCGCGACGAGGCGAACGGCGCGGCGGCCGCCACGCGGAGCGCGCCGCCGCGATCGTCGAGCAGGGCCGCGAACACCGCGTCGGAGTCGATGCGCGGCCAGCACAGCCACTCGATCGCGCCTTGGTCGGAGACGAGCGCGACCGAGCGGCCATCGCCGATGGCCGCGTAGCGATCGATCGCGCGCACCGCCTCACCAGGTCCGCGACGCGACGTTCAGATAGCCACGCTCGTGCGCGGCGGCGAGCCGCGACAGCGCGAACGCGCCGAGCGCGAGGCCGAAGTCACGGAGCGCGATGTCGAAGTAGCTGCCGCTGATCAGCAGGTTGAGCACGATGCCGATCAACCACGCGCCGACGACCGCGCCGCCGATCTTCGGCTTCACCGCGACGAGCAGGCCGGCGCTCACCTCGATGACGCCGACGCCGAGCATGAAGTCGTGCGCGCTCACCGGCAGCATGTTGGCGATGGCCGGCGCGAGGTAATTGTCCCAGTTCACGAGCATGTGGGTGAACTTGTCGAGACCGGCGATCACGGGCGCGGCGATGAAGCCGGCCTGCAGGATGCGGAACGCCTGACGAGCAGGCGCGTGCCTGGCGACCACGGCCTCTTCGCGCCGTTCGACTGGGGCCTCTTCGCGGACGACGCCCGGATGGGACGGCATGCTGGTCTGGTGCATCATCGAGAGCGACCTCCTGTGCACACCTCGCGCGGCGAGGTGGGGCTCAGGGAGGCACGCTGCAGGAACGGATCCGCTGCGCTCAACCGTCAGCGAAACGCCTGCAAGACACTGTCGATCGCGTGGAACGTCGCCGCACGGACGCGCTCGACGTCGGCCCGGTCCTCGGGATCGCCGGAGGTGTCGATCGGTTCCTGCACGAGGTACTGCTGGGGCACCCGGCGCGGGATGGGGGTGCCGAGCGCGCCGAGCGCCAGGGGCAGATCGTAGCGGGGCGAGCCGAAGAGCATGCGGCCGAGGACCGGCTCGCGCGCGACGACGTCGTACATCTCGTCGATGCCGATCGCGGCGACGGGGATGATCGGCACCTTGGCGCGCATGGCCACGCGCGCGAAGCCGGCGCGGTTGCCCCACTGCAGCTGGTACTTCTGCGTGGAGGTGAGCTTCCAGCTGTCGTCGATGCCGCCGGGATAGACGCCGACCAGCTCGCCGCGCTCGAGCAGCTGCGTCGCCTTCTTCGGCTCGCCGGCGACGGCGCCGAAGCCGTGGAGCACTTCGCGAAGCACGGGCAACCGGAACAGGTTCCGCTCGCCGAGGAAGCGCACGTGACGCCCCGTCTCCTTCTGCACGAGCGAGCCGAGGACGAAGCCGTCGAGGCCGGTCATCGCGTGGTTGCCGACGAGCAGCGCGCCGCCCTCGGCGGGGATGTGCTCGGCGCCCTCCATCGTGGCGTGGAAGTAGGCGATGGGGATGTCGCGGAGGACGCGACCGACGGGGGTGTCGCTCAGCGCGCGGATGCGCTTCAGCATGGGGTTTCTCGGCACGGCGGGAGCAGGGTAGATCGGTTTGCGGCCGCGCGCCGCTGACGTAGAAGGTCCGGGTGAAGGCCTCCACCGACCGGTTCCGCGACGAAGCGCTGACCCAGCTCCTCGACGCCGCCATCTCCGGAGGCCCGCCCGCGCGTGCGCCATTGTACGACCGTCTGCGCAGGTTGTCGGGAATGCCCGGTCCTCGCATGAACGACGCGCTGGTCCGCGCGTTCTCCGGCGAGGCCGTCCGCCGCGGCGCCGCCGCCGACGGGCTGCTCGCGGCGATGCGCGCGCATCACGACGACGTCGCTCCCTACGGCCACATCGACGAGTTCCTCGCCATCCTCGGCGTGGCCGCCACCGGCGCACGCGCCGCCGCCGATCCGAAGGCGCGCACCAAGCTGCTCGAGCCGCTCGCCGAGGCCGCGTGCGATCCGCGCTCGCGGGTCCGCGTCGAGGCGACGACCGGCCTCGTATCGGTCGGCGTCGAGGTCGGCCCTTCCTTCTCCGACACCCTGCGCGTCTGGATCGAGGACGACGACCCGTACCTCGCGCGGGCCGCGATCGACGCCGTCGCCGATCCGCGGCTGCTCCCGGTGCTCGGTGCGGAGCGCGCGGCCGAGCTCCTCGACGCGACGTACGAGCGCATCGCCCGCGAGCGCCGCGCCGGTCGCCGCTCCGAAGGCTTCAACCGCCTGATGCGTGCGATGGAGGTCGCGGCGCCGGCGATGATCGTGAAATACCCGGTGATCGCCGAGGTGCTGGTGAAGCAGGCGGCCAACGGCGACGAGGACGTGCGGCTCGCGATCGAGTCGGCGCTGCCCGCTCTGAAGAAGGGGCGCGCCTCCGATCGGATGCCGGCGATCGAAGAGGCGCTGAAGGCATCGAAGAAGCCCTCGCGCGATCCACGGTGGGATCGGCTGCCGGGGAAGCGGGGGCGGGGGAAGTGATGCTGCGAGGCACGAGGCGGTTCACGTGAGGATGGTGCGCGATCAGCTAGCCAATTCTTGCACGAGCCGCCTCAGCGTGCGTAGACCACTCGGGGTAGGTCGGGCAGCACGACCTACTGGATGGCCGGCTCGTCGGCGCTGCGCTTGAACACAGGGAGCGCGCCCCTGCGCCTGGCCCGGCCGTCTTCGTCGAACACATCCCCGCAGTCGAGGGCCAGGAGCTCGTGCTCGCGCAGGCCCCTGCCGAGGGCCAGGCTGATGAGCACGTGATCGCGGAAGCCATCGCGGTGCTCACCGGTGGTCTTCAGCATTTTCAGCAGGAGCCTCTGCTCCAACTCCGTCCTGGGGGGCTGGGCGATGGCGTCGGCGTACGCGGTCATGGCGCAGAGCCTCCTCGGGGCCTCGGGGAGAGTGAGGCTCGGGTGGGGCGGGATGGCAAGGTGCTGTTGCGGAGGCTGGCGTATCAATCAGCAGGGTCGAGCGCCCAGACTCCTTCATTCCATCGCTTGATGGCCTCCGTCGCCTCGAAGGCGACCATGCCTGTGCCCTGAGACGCTTCATGCAGGACCGCCATCGCTGCTGCAGTTCGGTGACGCAACAGGTAGGCCGCAGCCATCACCCGCACATCTGGACGTTCGTGGCTCAGAAGCGCTAACAGGGCGTCCCTGCCCTCATCTCCCACAGCACGAAGCTTGCGAAAAACGGAGATGTACCTCTTCGCGTGCTTGTTCCCTTCGCGGTGATCGCCCCTCCAGATCGCGTCGGTCTGGTTCGCAACTGCCTGTGCGAACTCCTGCACGAGGGCCGCAGTGTCGACTCGCCTTACCATAGCCCCGCCTCGACCTTCTCGATTGCCTGCAACCCGAAGGTGCGCGGCGCCTCTGCCAACGGGTACCCGTTCACGGGCTTGCTCACGTCTACGCGGCCAACCTCGACCTCACCGGGATCGGCTGCTCGCTTGACGTGACGAGCGACGGGGTCGTGGAGCCCTGGAGCTTCGCGACGCAGGCCGCTCGGATGAAGTCGAGCAC
>JACPFM010000120.1 GCA_016182965.1 Deltaproteobacteria bacterium
GCACCGTCGGGCTCCCCGGATGCGGCCGGGACGCCCACGGGCTGGAATCGATCATGATCGCGCCGCTATCAGGAGCCGCGATCCCTGGCCATTTTCCGGCGGGCGGTACTAGTACGGCGCACTGGAAGTGCGTACCTGGATCCTTCCCGACCGTTGGGGGCGCCGTACTAGCGAAGTCGCGGAGCGACTTATCGCAGGGGGTGAAGCGACGAGCGGAGCGAGGAGCGAGCCCCCTTGTGAGTGTCCACGTACCCGCGGCTCGGCGTAGCCGAGCGTTCGGCGGCAGCCGAACCCGGAACGAAGTTCCGGCGCGGCGTACTAACGGCTCCAGCGATCGTCTCCCTCGACCACCCAATCGAACGACGAGGCGAGGTTGTCGCGCACCTCACCGGTGTACACGTGCCCCGCGTCCTCGGCGTGCACGACGCGCGTCGCGATGCCGGCCTCCGACAGCTCCCTGGCGACGAGCTTCGCGCGCTGCGCGTTCACCGCCTGGCCGGTGACGAAGAGCACGCGCTGGCCGCCGCCGTCGGCGAACGTCTCGATGAGATCGTCGGTCCACGGATCGTGGCCGCCTTCGATCAGGATGACGCGCGGCGTGCGCTCCGGCGCGCGGGTGACCACGCGCACGCCCTGGAACGAGCCGAGGCTGAAGCCGGAGTAGACGACCGGACCTTCGTCGACGTGGTCGGGCCAGCGCGCGCGCAGCGCGGAGAGCGCGTCGTCGATCTCGTCGCCGAGCGCCTCGGGGCTCGTGTAGGTGAACGCGCCGGACCGAGAGCGCGAGGGGACGCCGCGTGGGCACAGCACGAACCCGCGCGATCCGATGATGCCGCGCCAGGTGTCGCACAGCTGCTCGGGCACGTCGTCGCGCCCGTGCGTCGCGACCAGCACCGGCTTGCGCTCGGTGGCGCCGATCGGCGCCGCGACCACCGCGGCGGCCCGGCCAGGCACCGGGAGGGCGACCGTGGGTGCGTCGGCCGACAGCGGCGGCGGGGGCGGAGGGATTCCGGGCACGACCGCGGCCGGCGCCTTCGTGAAGCCCTCGCCCTCGCGAGGAGGCGCGGGGAGATCCCCTTCGGCGCGCGGGCCGCCGCCGGTCGCCGCGGTGCCGGCGACAGCCGCGCCCTCCGACGCTCGCGGCTCACAACCGTGCGCCGCGCACGCACCCGCGAGCGCCGCCGTGGCGACGAGTCGCCCCATGCACGGCTTCGTGGCGCGCATGCGCGAGGGGCGATGCAAGCACGTCGCCACCGCGAGCGCGGCCGTGTCACAGCTCGATCTGGATGCCGAGCTCGATGACGCGGTTGGGCGGGATGCGGAAGAAGGCGTTGGCCGGGCGCGCGTTGCGCGAGAGGAACGAGAACAGCGCCTTGCGCCAGCTCGCCATGCCGGAGCGGCCGGTGGTGAGCAGCGTCTCGCGCCCGAGGAAGAAGCTGAGCTCGTGGCCGGGGTCGAGCCCCTTGTCGACGCACGCCTGCAGCACCTCGACGACGTTCGGCGTCTGCATGAAGCCGTAGGTGGCGATGACCTGCCACAGGCCGTGCCCCAGATCGCGGACCTGCACGCGCTCCTCGTGCGAGACCTCGGGGACGTGCCGGGTCTGGATCGAGAGGAGGATGATCTGCTCGTGCAGCACCTTGTTGTGCTTGAAGTGGTGCAGGAGCACCGGCGGCGCGCCCTCGGGGTTCGACGTCATGAAGATGGCCGTCCCGCGCACCCGGTACGGCTTGCTCTGCTCGACGTCGGTGATGAACATGTCGATCGGCAGCGCCGCGCCGAGCATGTAGGCGCCGAGCGCCGCGCGCCCGCGCTTCCAGGTCGTCAGGACGCTGAAGACGACGACCCCCATGGCGATGGGGAACCAGCCGCCGTGCGTGAACTTCACGATGTTCGCGGCGAAGAACGGGAGGTCGACCGCGAGGAACAGGGCGACCAGCGCGCCGGCCTTCCACGGCGACCACCCCCAGCGCTTCACCGCCAGCGCGAAGAAGAGCAACGAGGTGATGCTCATCGTCCCGGTCACCGCGATGCCGTATGCGGCCGCGAGCTTGGTCGACTCCTGGAACGCCAGGACCAGCGAGAGGCAGGCGACCATGAGGATCCCGTTCACCTCCGGGATGTAGATCTGCCCCTCGGCCTCGCCGGACGTGTGGACGATGGTCACGCGCGGGAAGTACCCGAGCTGCACCGCCTGCTGCGTCAGCGAGTAGGCGCCCGAGATCAGCGCCTGCGAAGCCACGACCGTGGCGAGCGCGGCGATGCCGACCAGCGGATAGAGCATCCACCCGGAGACCAGCTCGTAGAAGGTGTTCTTCACCGCGGCGCCGCGCTCGAGCAGCAGCGCGCCCTGCCCGTAGTAGTTGACCAGCAGCGCCGGGAAGACGATCGAGTACCAGGCGACGCGGATGGGCTGCTTGCCGAAATGGCCCATGTCCGCGTAGAGCGCCTCGCCGCCGGTGATGCACAGCACCACCGAGCCGAGGATGAGGAAGCCGTGGAAGCGGTTGTGGACGAAGAACCGCACCGCGTGCACCGGGTTGATCGCCTGGAGGACCTCGGGGCGCCGCGCGATCCACGGCGCGCCGATGGCGGCGATGGTCAGGAACCATACGAGCGTCGCGGGCCCGAAGATGGCGCCGACCTTGGCCGTCCCGCGCTTCTGCACGAGGAACAGGGCGATGAGGATCGCGCAGGTGATCGGCACCACCCATCGCTCGAAGGCGTGGGTGGCCACCCCGAGGCCTTCGATCGCGCTGAGCACGGAGATCGCCGGCGTGAGCATGCCCTCGCCGTAGAGGAGGGAGGCGCCGAAGAGGCCGAGGAACACCAGGATCACGCCGGAGCGCTTGTGCGAGCTGCCCTCGCGGCGGCGGTCGCTGACGAGCGCGAGGAGCGCGAACGTGCCGCCCTCGCCTCGGTTGTCGGCGCGCATGATGAACGACAGGTACTTGACGACGATGACGAGGGTGAGCGCCCACGTGATCAGGGAGAGGATGCCGAGCACGTTCTGCGGCGTGCGCGCGACGCCGTGCGGCTCGGTGAAGCACTCCTTCACCGCGTAGAGCGGGGAGGTGCCGATGTCGCCGTACACGACGCCGAGCGCGCCGACCGCGACCTTCAGCAGGTCCTTGGTGCTCTTGACCGCCGGCGCGTGGCCGGTCGCCGCGATCGGCGCGTCCTCTGACACTGACGCGCTTCTAGCATCCTCCGAAGCCCCCGTCCGCCTCGATCCCCGCGCCGCGTCGGGCCCGCGCGGCTATCCGCCTTCACCGGAAGCGGCGGTAGCTCGCGTCACGCTCCGCGAGCAGCGACGCGAAGAGGGCGTCGAGGCGCGCGAGGCCCTCGCGCGCGACCGTCTCGCGGTTGCGATCGAGGACGCGCTCGTGCAACGGCGCGTCGTTGGACGTGCTCGCCTCCCCATCGACACCGTCGTGCGGACCGCTCTGCACCTCGAGCGTGTGGACCATCGCGAGGTCGAAGAACCCGCTGCCGTGGTCGTCGCGCCGGCGCACGCGCGAGAGCGCGCTCCGACGGACCAGCTGGATGGTCGGATCCGGCGTACGGCGGACGAAGCTCGTGAACGCGCCCGCGGGCTCGAGCACGGCGGGCGCACACGGGTGGAACTCGGCCATCGCGAAGGGGTCGGGCTGATCGCGCCGTTCGTCGAGCGCGCGGACCTCGGCGACGAAGCGCTGGAAGATCGGACGCTCGACCTCGACGCGCGGGAACAGCACGATGCCGATCTCCACCTCGGGATCGGCGGCGAGCTCGGCGATCGCCGCGAGGGCCGGCTCCACGTCGAGGTCGGGGTGGGTGACGACGCGCTCACGCACGCGGCCGTGCGTACGCGCCGCCCTCGCCCACGGACAGAGATCGAACGCCTCGACGACTTCGATCTGATACCGACGGAAGAGGCGTATCGCCTCCGCGGCCAGCCTGGCGTCGAGGTCGTCTCGGGCGTGGTTCGACATGTCGTTGCGACTCGCGGAGCCTGGTTTTCGGACTAGGCTCGTAGCCGTGTCGGAGCCCGGCGGCGAGCGCGTCCCTGTCTCGTGGCAGCACCTGCTCGCGGACGCGCTCGACGCGCCCTGGTTCGCGGAGCTCGTGCGGTTCGTCGGCGACGAGCGCGCGCGCGGCCCGGTGCACCCGCCCAAGGGCGAGGTCTTCGCGGCGCTCGCGCGGACGCCGCCCGATCGCGTCCGCGTCGTGATCCTGGGCCAGGATCCGTACCACGGCCCCGGGCAGGCCCACGGCCTCGCGTTCTCGGTGCGCCGCGGCGTGCGACGGCCCCCTTCCCTGGTGAACATCCACAAGGAGCTCGCGGCGGACCTCGGCCACCCCATCCCGACCCACGGCTCGCTCGAGGCCTGGGCCGATCGCGGCGTGCTCCTCTTGAACACCGTCCTCACCGTGCGCGAGGGCGCAGCCGGATCGCACGCCGGTCGGGGTTGGGAGCGCTTCACCGACGCGGTCATCGGCGCGGTCGCGGCGCGCAGCCTGCCGGCCGTGTTCGTCCTTTGGGGGAGCCACGCGGCGAAGAAGGCGCCTCTGGTCGAGCGCGCGCCGCACGCGGTGCTGCGCGGAGCGCACCCGTCGCCGCTGTCGGCGCACCGCGGTTTTCACGGCAGCAGGCCGTTCTCGCGCATCGCTCGCTTGCTCCGGGACATGGGCCACGCGCCCGTCGACTGGCGCCTCGACGATTGAGCGGGGCGACTCCAGGCGCGACGCCGCGCCGCGGCATGCATCTGCACAGCGGTGCAATGACTGCCGCTCCCTTGGATGAAGGCGAAACGCCGGCGCGCGTGGCCATCGAGGAAGACGCGCCGTTCCGAGACGTGTTCTCGATCGGCGATGTCCTCTCGAGCTGCTACGAGATCAAGCGCCTGCTGGGCGCCGGCGGCATGGGGCAGGTGTACGAGGCCCACGATCGCGCGCTCAACCGCAAGGTGGCGATCAAGGCGCACTGGCGGCACATGCGCGCCTACTCGCTGCGCAAGGAAGCCCAGGCGCTCGCGGCGATCCGCCACCCGGCCGTCGCGACGGTGCACGGGCTCGGCGAGCACGACGGCGCCGAGTTCGTGGTGATGGAGCGCATCTGGGGCGTGAGCCTCGCCGAGCACCTCGGGCACGCGCGTCGCGCGAAGATGTCCATCCCGCTCGCCGAGGCGATCCAGCTGCTGAGCGCGCTGTCCGACGGCCTCTCGGCGGTCCACGCCGCGGGCATCGCGCATCGCGACGTGAAGCCCGCCAACATCATGCTGGCCCCGCGCGGCCGCGTCGTCCTCATGGACTTCGGGATCATGCTGCCCGAGTACGCGGTGATGCACGCGGCGCCGAGCGTCTCGCCCGGCGCGGCGCACCTCCTCGACGTCTACGCCTTCGGCGTCGTGGCCTTCGAGGTCCTCTCGGGCAAGCTGCCCTTCAGCGGTGGACCGCTTGGCTCGGTGCTGATGCAGCACCTGCGCGACACGCCCGCGACGCTCGAGGCGCTGCGGACGAACGTGCCCCCGTCCGTCTCTTCGCTGATCGCGTCGTGCCTCTCCAAGGATCCGAGCGATCGCCCGCAGACGATGGAGCAGATCTCGGCGGCGCTCCGCCGCGCGCCGCGCGTCCACGACCCGCGCACCACGACGCCGTCGAGCCGGTTCTCCGTGCTCGTGGTCGACGACGATCCGTCGTGCGCCGAGCTGGTCGCCGAGGTCGTGCGCGACGCGGCGCCGAACGCGATGATCCACGTGGTGCACGACGGCGAGACGGCGCTCTCGCACCTCCGGCGCGGCGCACCGGATCTGATGGTGCTCGACGTGGGGCTGCCCGGGATGAACGGCCTCGAGCTGTGCATGTACCTGCGCGGCGCCGGAATCGCCGAGCGCATGCAGATCGTGTCGATCAGCGCCGCGGCGCAGAGCAGCGACGTCTCGATCCTTCGGCAGCTCGGCGTCCGCGCGTTCTTCCGCAAGGGGCAGGGGCTGGTCGAGGGGCTCGACCGGATCGTGAGAGAGATCTGCGCGCTCCGCTGAAAGACCCGGTACAGTCGGGGCCGTGGCAACCGCCCTCCTCTACGGTGCGTACGGATACACGGGCGAGCTGACGGCGCGCTTCGCGAAGGCGCGCGGCATGCGCCTCGTGCTCTCCGGGCGCGATCCCGGGCGCACCGCGGAGGTCGCGCAGCGATGGGGCATGGACCATCGCGTGTTCGGCCTCGACGATCCGCGCGCGCTCGACGACGGGCTGCGCGGCGTCGACGTCGTGCTGCACTGCGCCGGCCCGTTCTCCCGCACCTCCAAGCCGATGGTCGACGCGTGCCTGCGCAATCGCGTCCACTACCTCGACATCACCGGCGAGATCGACGTGTTCGAGGCGTGCGCGGCGCGCGACGCCGAGGCACGCGCCGCCGGCGTGATGCTGCTCCCCGGCGTCGGCTTCGACGTCGTGCCGTCCGACTGCCTGGCCGCGCACCTCAAGGAGCGCCTGCCCGACGCGACGCACCTCGCGCTCGCGTTCTTCGGGCTCTCGTCGGTCTCCCACGGCACCGCCACGACCATGGTCGAGAGCCTGCACCAGGGCGGGCGCGTGCGCCGCGACGGCAAGATCGTCTCGGTGCCGCCCGGGTCGCTGTCGCGCACCGTCGACTTCGGGTACGGCCGGCCGCGCGCGACGATGGCCATCCCTTGGGGCGACGTCTCGACGGCGTTCCACTCGACCGGCATCCCCAACATCGAGGTGTACTTCCCGGCCCGCCGCGCCACCCGCGTCGGCGCGCGCGCCATCGGGCTGATCTCGCCGATCGTCGCCTCGGGTCCGGTGCAGCGCCTGCTGAAGAGGGCGGTCGACGCGCGGCCTGCCGGTCCGACCGACGAGCAGCGCGCCAAGGGCTCGTCGTTCCTCTGGGGCGAGGTCCGCAACGAGCGCGGCGACGTGCGCGTCTCGCGGCTGAAGACGCCCGAGGGCTACACGCTGACGGCCGACGCGTCGCTCACCATCGTCAAGCGGGTCCTCGAGGGCGATCGAAAGGTCGGCTACCAGACGCCGGCGAGCGTCTACGGCCCGGAGCTGGTGATGAGCCTCGACGGCGTGTCGCGCGAAGACCTCTGAGCGGGCGCCTCACCCGCCGATCAGTCGGCGCAGCCCCTCCTCTATGGCGACGCGCGGAGCGAAGCCGAGCTCCTCTCGCGCGCGCGAGACGTCGGCCAGCGAGTCGCGGATGTCGCCGGCGCGCGGCGGCTCGTGGCGCACGGCGAGCGGCCGGTCGACGATGCGCTCGAGCATGGCGAGCAGCTCGTTCAGCGTGGTGCGCGCGCCGCGCCCGATGTTGTACGCCCTGCCGCTCGCCGAAGGGACCGTGGCCGCGAGCACGTTCGCCTGCACCACGTCCTCGACGAACACGAAATCGCGCGACTGCTCGCCGTCTCCGAAGACGGTGATCTCGCGCCCGGCGCGCGCGCGATCGACGAAGACGCTGATCACGCCCGAGTAGGGCGACCGCGGATCCTGCCGCGGACCGAACACGTTGAAGTAGCGGAGCGACACCCCCTCGACCCCGTAGAGCTTCGGCCACGCGAGGACGTACTGCTCGCCGGCGATCTTCTCGATGCCGTAGGGCGAGATGGGGGACGCGGCCATGTCCTCGCGCTTCGGCAGCGTCGGCTCGTCGCCGTACACGGCCGCCGAGCACGCGAAGACCACGCGCCGCACGCCCTGCGCGCGCGCGGCGAGCAGCACGTTCAGCGTGCCCTGCAGGTTGACGTCGTGCGAGGTCTGCGGGTGCTCGACCGAGTAGGGGACCGACACGATCGCCGCCTCGTGGAAGACGACCTCGCAGCCGCGCGCGCAGGCGTCGACGGTCGCCCCGTCGCGCACGTCGCCGACCACCAGCTCGACGTCGGCGGCGGCCAGGTGGGCGAGGTTCTCGCGCTTGCCGGTGGATAGATCGTCGAGCACGCGCACGTCATGGCCGTCGCCGAGGAGGCGGGTGACGAGGTGCGATCCGATGAACCCGGCGCCGCCGGTGACGAGGACGCGCATGCGGACGGGAGGTTAGCGCGGGCGCCGCCGCCTTCGGGCGACGAACGACGCCGCCGCATCCGGCGGCGAATCGTCGCGCACACTTCATGCGGGCACGAGCCCGCTCGTCGGGTAAGATGGCCTGAGGGGCGTGGAGGTCGTGATGCGTCGGTTCGGCTTCTTCTTGGTTTCGAGCGTCCTGTCCACGGCGTTGCTCGCGTGCTCGGCTGGCAAGGAGGAGAGCTCGCCGACCGGGTCGCTCGACGGCTCGCTCGCCGACGGCAGCTTCGACGTGGAGCTCAACGTCGACGGCTTGTCGTCCGACGGCACGGTGGAGAAGCCCGCGACGCTCAAGGGCAAGGTCGTCGCGCCCGAGGGGACCATCCCCATCTTCGGCGCGCTGGTCTACACGACGCCGACCGCGCCGCCCCCGATCCCCGACAAGGTCTACTGCGACAAGTGCGTGAAGCTCGTCGACGGCACGCCGTTCACGACGACGGCAGCCGACGGCTCCTTCACGCTGCCGACGGTCCTCGGCGAGCAGTACCTCGTCGTGCAGAAGGGCGCCTTCCGTCGCGTCCGCACGATCAAGGCCGTCGCCGGCGAGCAGACCGTCCCCAAGGCGCTGACCACGCTGCCGCCCAAGACCGACAAGGCCAAGGGCGACGACGTGCCGAAGATCGCCGTGGCGCTCGGCGCGTGGGACCCGGTCGAGATCGTGCTCGCGCGCCTCGGCCTCGAGGCGAAGATCACCGTCGGCGGCTTCATCCCCAAGGCGCGGGTGCTGTCGAAGGACGCGACCGGGTTCGCCATCTACGGCGTCCAGGAGCTCGGCGAGACGAGCCCCTACCCGAACCCGACGAAGCTCCTCACCGATCCGGCCGAGATCTCCAAGTACCACGTCGTCTTCATCCCTTGCAGCGGCGGAACCGAGTCGGAGGGCGATGGCCCGAAGTGCAGCGGCGTGTGGAACTCCGGCACGAAGGCGACGGTCGAGGGGTTCGTCAAGGCAGGCGGCCGCGTATACGTCTCGGACTGGTCGTACGAGTATGTGCGCCAGACCTTCTCCGGCTTCGTCAACTGGCGCAGCGAGACGTCGACGATCGGCAGCGCGTGCGAAGGCGGCGGCGGCGATCAGGCGGCGAAGGTCGAAGATCCCGATCTCGCTGCGTGGTTCAAGGCGCAGGGCAAGTCGCTCGACACCGTCAAGGACGCGTGGACCCACATCAACAAGGTAAACGCCGTCGCCGATCTCGATCCCGACGGCAAGGCGGTGACGAGCACGCCGAAGGTGTGGGTGAGCGCCGCCGGCTCCCCGGCCACCACGAGCTTCGAGCACTCCTGCGGGCGCGTGCTCTACACGACGTACCACACGCAGCCGACCTCCGAGGGCGCCGCGCCGCTCGAGCCGCAGGCGCTCGCGCTGCTGTACCTCATCCTCGAGGTGAACGTCTGCGTCGGTCCGCCCATCATCAAGTGACGACCCGCGAGGTCGACGTCGGCGCACTCACGCAGCCATGCGGTCGTACGACTCGAGCCACGACGAAACCAGGTGGTCGCTCGGGATGTCGCGCGGGTGGAAGCCAGGGCGGTAGTACCGCAGGTACTTGCCGACGAGGCCGCGCATCGAGCCGGGCTCGACGAAGAGGAAGCGCACGAGATCGGCCCACTCGCGCGCGTCGAAGAGGATGCCGTCGGTCTTCATCGTGCGCGCCTGGTGCTCGAGCACCTTGGCCCAGAAGATCACCGTCGCGATCGCCATGACCGCGCCGCGCTCGACCTCGTTGCCGCCGGCGGCGCGGTAGACGTCGAACGCGAGCGACTTGTGCTCGTTCTCCTCGGCGGCGTGCCACCGCCACAGCGCGGCCATCTCGGGGTGTGCGCCCTCGAGGTTCCGCGGCTCTTCGAGCAGGAAGTGGCCCATCAGCGCGGTGAAGTGCTCGAGCGCACACGTCGCGGCGAGCTGGACGCGCTTGGGCGAGGTCTTGCTCACGAAACGGAGGATGCGGGTGACCCTGCGCTCCATGTCCTTCACGGGATAGCCCTGATCGGCGAGGTGGGCGTTGTAGCGATCGTGCTCGCGAGAGTGCACGCCCTCCTGCCCGCAGAAGCCGCGGACGTCGCGGAGCAGCGCCGCGTCGCTCACTTCATGAAGGCGGTCGGCGTGGGCGCGCACGCTGGCGATGAAGAAGCGCTCGCCCTCGGGGAAGAACACCGAGAGCCCGTCGAAGAACGCGGTCACCGCGCGGCGCCCGCCGTGCCAGGCGCGAGGGACCCCGGACAGCTCGAAGCGACGGTTGCGGATGGGCAGCGGCATGATCCTCCGGCGGGGCGCGACGAGCGCCACCGTCGAAAGATATGTTGCCATCCAATGATGTCAACGTCGCCCGGAGGGCCTTGATTCTCGGCTTTTCGCGCGTGACCTCTGCGCCAGAAGGCGGTCGAGGCGCTCGCCGAGGCCGTCTCGGATGTGCCGCTCGAGCGCGAGCGCGAGCGCGTCGTCGACGACGACGCCGGCCAGCGGTCGCAGCCGCCGGACGACGTCGGCGAGGCGCTGCGCCTCGCGCGGGGACGGCACGGTGTCGGAGGCGCGATCGAACACGTGCACGAGCACCAGGCGCACGAAGCGACGCGCGATACGATCGACGTCGGCGCGCAGCTCGGCGAGCTCGTCGAGGAGCGCGGACAGCGGGATGCCGAGCTTGTGGAGCTCGGCGCCCACGCGCAGCAGCCGCATGCTGGGGACGAGGAATCGTCCGCCGTCGACCTTCAACAGCGACAGCTCGACCGCGCGCGCGATGGCGATCGGGTCGAGCGTTCCGAACAGCTCGTTGAGCTCGGGCAGGCCGACGGTCGCGGGGATCTCGTCGGTGAAGGGGCTCGTCACCGCGACCTCGAAGCCGAGCAGCTCGCGCAGATCGCCGCCCGACTCCCAGGTCTCGATCATCTCCTGGATGTTGCCGAGCGAGTACCCGCGCTCGAGGAGCATGCCGATCACGCGCAGCCGCGCGAGGTGCTCCTCGGAGTACCACGCGACGCGCCCCTCGCGGCGCGGCGGCGGGAGCAGCCCGCGCTCCTGATACGACCGCACGTTGCGCACCGTCGTCCGGGCGGCGTCGGCGAGCTCCTCGATCCGGTAGTCCACCGCCCGAGTGAAGCGAATCGACGCCTGCGCCGCCATCTCGCAGTCGCCCGGGCGAGCGTTCAGTTGTCGAACTGGGTGGCGTTCAGGTTCTTAACGGCGGTTCAGTTGCTGAACCGCTCGGAATGCGACAGGCCGAGAAATGCGGGGGAATCGGGCGGGCTCGGCCATTGCTCTAGGGGGCGCGCCCATGCGCCTCCTCCTCGCCGCCGCCGCCCTCACCGCCGCCGCCGTGACCATGACCGCGCTCGAGAGCGAAGCGCAGGCGGGGCAGTACATCCTGTACTTCCACGGCCGCAGCCAGACCGGTTGGAGCGGCGGCGAGCTGGTGAACCCGCCGCCCGGCTGGACCAACGTCACCTTCACGTACGACGGCAACAAGCGCATCAACTCCGACGCGACGAACGACACGGTTCGCAATGCGATCGCGACCTACTGCCGCAACGGAAACGTCTGCATCATCAACGCCTACTCGGCCGGCGTGTACCGCACGCTCAAGGCGATGCACGACCTCGGCGGCCCAGCGGGCATCCCCGGTCTCGCGTACGTGAACGCGGGCGCGAGCGCCGCGGGCGGGTCGCGGCTCGCGGAGATCGCGACGCGCGGCATCACCGGCTTCCTCGCGAAGCTGTTCGGCCAGCAGACGCCGCTCGACTACGACCTGACGCCGGGCGCCGCGCGCAACAACTACGGCTACATCCAGGACGCGGCGTCCGACGCCGGCGGCGCGTTCATGTACCACACCGCCGGGAGCAAGGACCTCTGCGTGAAGCTGTGGTTCGTGAAGCTGTGCTCCGGCAAGAGCTTCCTCAACGGCCGCAACGACGGCGTCGTCGCCTTCGACTCGGCGGCGGGCTTCGCGAGCGCGGGCTCGTACTGGGATGCGTGCAACGGCGGCGCGAAGTACCCCGGGCGCGTATACGAGTCGGCGAACGCCGGCTGCTACGGCGAGAGCCGCGATCACTTCGGCATGAGCGGCCGCGCGAGCTCCGTCCTCGCCGGCGGCATGGGCAGCCACTCGGGACAGATCGCGTCGGCGATCGACTACGCCCGCGACTGGTCCGACGCGACCAGCGAGCGCGACTGCATCGACAGCAGCGGCGAGTGCGACTACGCGTTCGCCGACCCCAACAAGCACTTCTGCCGCGCCAACGACGGCACGCAGGTCTGCACGCCGAGCAGCCTCGGCTCCGGGGCGAGCGTCGACACCGCGCCGAACAACACCTGCCAGGGCAGCTGCGGCAAGTTCACGGGCAGCTGCTGGTGCGACGCCGAGTGCTCGAAGAACGGCGACTGCTGCTCCGACTACAACGGCGCGGCGAACTGCGGCGCGGTCAACGCCGACACGACCGCGGCGCGCGGGCGCTTCTACCGCTCGTACAACGGCCCCGGCGGCCACTTCTACACGCTGAGCAAGAGCGAGGCGGTCAACGCGAGCTTCACGATCGAGGCGACGCACTGGATCTCGGCGCAGAACGTGGCCGGCACCGTGCCGTTCTATCGCTGCTATCGCGCCAGCTACTACCGGCACTTCCTCACCACGTCGGCGAGCTGCGAGGGCGCGCCGAACACGTACAACGAGGGCATCGTCGGCTACATCCACACCTACCAGGCGCCGGGGACCGTGCCGTTCTATCGCCGCTACAGCCCCGGCGCGAACGATCACCTCTACTCGCTCGACTACTACGAGGGCTCGAACGTCGGCTACAACTACGAGGGCGTCGCCGGCTACATCTACACGTCGCAGGAGTGATAGTTTCCGCAGCGGATGGACGATCGCTCACGCACGCGGTTCTTCTTCGCCGCGGGGCTGCTCGCGCTCGTCGCCCTGTGGTGGGGCACGCGTAGCCGACGGATCGAGGAGCCCAATCCCGTCGCGAGGCCGGCGCCCTCCGCGAGCGCCACGGCTCCGATGGCGTACGTCGCGCCGACGGCGTCGGAGTTCCCGCCCGAGCTGCCGTCGGCCGGGGCCCCCTTCCCGATGGCGCCGCCCTCGGCGGCGAAGTTCGACGACCTGCTCGCGAAGTACCGCGAGTTCGCGGTCTACCCGCCGTGGTCGCGCCCGCACAACGACAGCACGAAGTACAAGCTCTCGTGGAACGAGCCGGTGGTGAGCGATCTGCCGTTCGGCGACAAGCCGGGCGACCCGATCCACTACCGGTTCGCCGCCGACAAGGCCCACGTGATGGCCGGCCAGCCGTACACCGCGTGGTTCGAGGCGTGGCGCGGCGACGACGAGACCAAGCGCGTGCCGGTGAAGATCGTCGAGGCGTGGGTGATGGTCGTGAGCGGTCCGACGCCGGGCCGCGCGGTGAAGCTCGCGTTCGGTGACCGCGGCGCCGACGGCGACGTCACGCCCGGCGATCTGGTCTACACGACCCGCTTCGTCCCCTCGTCGTACCCCGAGCTGAAGAAGGCGCGGCAGGCGCAGCTGATGGTGCACGTCGACATCGGCGGCCTCCAGAAGCCGCTCGTCCGCGACTTCACCTACTCGCCGCGCGACGTGCTCACCTTCGGCGCCGCCAAGGACCTCGTGCGCGACGGCAACCTCGTGCTCGAGCTCGACGTCGAGGTCCACGACGCGGGCGAGTACACCTGCGAGGCGAACCTCCTCACCGGCGACGGCGGCAAGGCCATCGGCTACGCGAAGGAGAAGCCCGCGCTCGGCGTCGGGCCGGCGAAGCTCGCCTTCTCGTTCTTCGGAAAGGTGATCCGCGACACCTGGGCCGACGGGCCGTACATGATCCGCGACGTGCGCTGCGTCCTCCGCCAGGCGGGCGACGAGGAGAACATCTGGGTCGCCGACCAGCGCACGCACATGACGCAGGCGTACCTCGTCGAGGCGTTCTCCGAGAACGAGTGGCAATCGCCGGAGAAGGCGGCGCGCATCGCGATGCTGCAGAAGCTCTCCGCGCAGGCGAAGAGCGGCGAGAACCCGAACCCCAACGCGCCCAAGCACATCCACGTCGACCCCGAGGGCAACGAGCAGGTCGTCGTCGGCGCCGACGGGAAGAAGGTCGCCATCCCCGGGAAGTGATCGGGGTGGGCGGGGCCGTCGACGTTCATCGCGTCACGGCGCACGCCGCCTGCGCGACGCGATCGCCGCGCACGCCGCGGCGATCGCAACGGCGACGCCCGCGTCGGGCGCTCCTCGCGAGCCAGGCGCGCGGCAGCCGCAGCTGCCCTCGAGATCGCGCGACGGATCGGCGTCGGCGCCGGGCGCGCCCGCGTCGGGACCGTTCGCCTCGGCGCAGACCGCGCCCTCGTCGACCTCCCCGTCGCAGTCGTCGTCGCGACCGTTGCACGCCTCGGCGCTCGGCACGCACCGCGGGCCGCCGAAGCGCAGCGTCGACCAGTACTTCGCGTCGCCCCAGCCGCCTTCGTCGCTGAACTCGCCGACCGCGGCGCCGTCGCCGAACGCCCCGCCGGCCGAGGCGAACACCTGCCCGCCGGCGATGGCGCGCGCGAACAGATCCGCCCGTCGATCGCCGGTCGCGTCGGCGAGCATCAGCGTGCCGTGGTACCGGATCGGCGCCCACCCCTGGTCGTCCGAGAGCTTCGGCCCGCCGCCGGGGAGCGCGTTGACGAACGCGGCGCCGTTCCAGCGCCAGCACTCGACGGCGCCGTCGCTGCGCGCGCAGAGGTCCATGGCGCCGTCGCCGTCGACGTCGGCGACGCGGAGCGTGCGGTAGTTGGTCGGATCGTTCCAGCCGGCGGCGTCGGCGAGCGGCGCGACCTCGATCGCCGGTCCGAACCCGTCGCCGGTGGAGAAGTGGCACGCGAGCGACGTGGACGATCGCGCGCACAGATCGGCCTTGCGATCGCCGTTCACGTCCGCGAGGCGGATGGTGCTCCAGTACTGCGGCGCGCCCCAGCCCTGATCGTCGCGCCACGCCGGGCCGTCGACCTTCCCCTCGAAACCCGAGCCGGTCGATCGCCAGCACTCGATGCCGCCGCTGTGGCGGATGCACGCGTCGTCGCGCCCGTCGCCGTCGACGTCGCCCATGCGGAGCGTGCCGTAGTATTTCGCGGAGCCGAAGCCGCTCTCGTCGGACCACCGCGGTCCGTCGAACGCGCCGTCGAAGCCGCCGCCGTTCGAGCGCGCGCAGACGAGGCCCGCGGCGGCGCGCGCGCAGAGATCGTCACGGCCGTCGCCGTCGACGTCGGCGAGCCGCAGGGTGGTGAGGAACCGTGGCGCGAGCCAGCCGTGCGCGTCGGACCACTCCGGTCCCGTGATCGGTGCGCCGAACCCGCCGCCGGTCGAACGGTGACAGACCACGCCGGAGCTCGTGCGCGCGCAGACGTCGGCGCGTCCGTCGCCGTCGACGTCGCCCATGCGCAGGGTGGTCGCGTAACGCAGGTCGCCGAAGCCGGCCGCGTCGCCGAACGGCCCCTCGCTCGCGGCCTTGGTGAAGCTCGAGCCCTGGCTGACCATGCAGAAGAGCCCCGACGAGCCGCGCCCGCACACGTCGGCGCGGCGATCGCCGTCGACGTCGCTGGTGCGCGTCGGCGCGTAGGTCTCCGGCGTCTGCAAGAGCTCGTCGATCTCGCAGACCTCGTCCTCGTCGACCTTGCCGTCGCAGTCGTCGTCCTTGCCGTTGCAGACCTCGGCGCCCGGCGTGCAGCAGACGCCACCCTCGTCGACCGCGCCGTCGCAGTCGTCGTCGACGCCGTTGCACACCTCGGCGCTCGGCGCGCAGGCGCACGATGCTCCCGGCGGCGCGCCGTAAGAGGTCGGATCGACCCAGTAGCCCTTCGAGCCGGTGCAGGGACCGGCGTAGACGTCGACGCGCGTGCCGCCGCCAGGCGCGACGGCGAGGTGGAGGTGCGGGCCGCTCGAGCTCCCCGAGCTCGCCGAGCGTCCGATCTTCTGCCCGCACCCGACCGTGTCGCCCACCTTCACGGTCAACGAGTCGCGCATCATGTGGCAGTAGAGCGTCTCGTCGCCGTCGGGGTGCCGGATCTTCACGTAGTTGCCGCAGTAGCCGCCGCAGCTGTTGCCGACCGAGCCGTAGTTCGCGCACGCGTTGACGACGGTGACCACCTTGCCGGCGGCGCCCGCGAGCACGTTGGTCCCGAGCGGGACGGGGAAGTCCGTGCCGGTGTGCGTGTCGTAGCAGGCGGACTTGCACATGTAGTCGCGGCAGCCGGCCGCGCCGCCGTTGTTGTCGAAGCCGTAGTTGCGCGCGATGGCGGGCGCGTAGGGGCGACGGAGCTTCACCGCCTCGGCGGACGCAGGCGCGAGCAGCGCGCCGGCGATCACCGTCGTGACGAGGAGACGCCTGGTCACGGCGCGAGCACCTCCGCGACGGACATCGTGCGGAGGCCGGCCTCGCCGCGCAGCATGACGCGATCTCCCCGCAGCACCGGCGCGCGCAGGCCCGGGATCGTCTTGCGGAGCACGCCGTCGAGCGAGAGCACCGCGAGGCCGTCGCCGGACTCGAAGATCAGGCGATCGCCGGCGACGATCGGCGCGAACGGTCCCTCGGGCAGCGGCGGCGGCGAGTCCGTCCACAGGCCCAGCGTGCGAGGCTCCTCGCCGACGCGCGCGCGAACCAGCTCGGTCGCGCTCTTCCGCGCCGAGACGAAGACGACCGAGCCGTCGTCGGCGATCGCCGGGCACCAGGCGGGCGCGAACCCGGCGGTGAGCGCGATCGGGGCGCCGCGTTCGACGTCCGCGAGGGCGACCTCGAGCTCGGGCATCTCGCCGCGCACGTAGGCCACCTTGCCGTTGCGGACCGAGATCGGTCCGAAGGCCTGCTTGTCGAGCGTGCGGACGGCGCCGTCGTCGTCGACGCGCTCGAGGGTGCCGTCGGTGCGCACGACGACGGTCGCGCGATCGATCAGCTTCGCGTCGGACACGGTGCCGAGCGCGATCTCGCGTGCGCCGATCTGCTTGCGGGCGACGAGCTGACGCACACCGTCGCCGTCGGGGCGCGGCGGGATCTCCCGCGCGAGCAGGGTCGCGCCACCGTGGCGCGCGTCGGCGACCGAGCCGTCCGGGCGGGCGTCGAGGATCGACTCGTCGGCGCGCAGCGCGGGCTCGGCGATCTCCACCGGCGCGGGCCCGCCCGAAGGGGTGCGTTCGCAGCCGACCACCGCGAGCAGGAGGACCAGAGCGGGAGCGACGCGCATTGCCCCCGCGCGCGAGCAGGTTTCGGGCCACCGGTGCTCCGCCGGGAACGCACGGGGAAGCCGCGACGTTTTTTGCGGTTTGCCGGGCAGGCGTGTCTCACGCGCGTGACGGTCCGTCACCTGCCGCTCCTGGCGATCGTCAGCGCCGCCTCGGAAAGGACGCGCTCGGCACGCTTGGCGCCGAGCTTCTGCGCGTCGCGCAGCCGATCCCAGACCTCGAACGACAGGAGGGCGTCGAGCGCCTCGAGCGCGTCGCCGCCGACGCGCGACGCGACGTGCGCCTCGAGCGCGGCGCGGAAGAAGCGCGCCATCATCGCGTCCTGCTCCTGCAAGAAGCGCGACTGGTGGCGCACGAGCCTTCCGGCGCGGCGGAAGGGCGTGATGTGCTCGAACACGCGCGCGCGGCGCGCGACGAGCGCGCGGAGATCGACCTCGAGGTCGCCCGAGGGCGCGGTGAGCGAGACCATGGTCATGATCTCGCGCTGCAGGCGGTCGTTGAGGCTCCGGTACAGCGAGTCGAGATCCTCGAACTGACGGAACACCGTGCGGATGCCCACGCGCGCGCGGCGCGCGACCTCCTCGATGCTCGGCGGCAGGTGCGTGGCGCGGACGAGGTCGTACATCGCCCTGGCGATCGCCTCGTGATTGCGCGCGCCGCGGAGCACGCGTCCGTCGGTCGTCGCCGGCTCTCTTCGGGCCCGAACGACCGCCTTCTCGCCCTCGTGCATGCGCCCCAATGTCGCCCGGCCGGACCGTATTGCCAAGTGGCACTGTCACTGCCACTATCAGCGGATGACCCTGACGCTCTCGTCGAAGGCGCTCGCCCTGGTGCTGTTCGCCGTGGTCTCCGGCTGTGGCTCCGACGCGGCGAGCGCGCCCGCCGGCCCTCCCGCCGCCGACGCGGCCCCCGACGTCCCGGCCGCGCGAGGCTGCCGCGCCGAGGCGGAGCTGCTGACCACCGCGGCGGGCGTGCCGTTCGTGCGGACGCCCGACAGCTGCTTCTCGGCGATCGCCGACTTCCCGTACACGCCGAAGTACGTGGAGATCGACGGCCTGCGTCAGGCGTACGTCGACGAAGGCCCGCCCGGCGCCGACCCGATCCTCTTGCTCCACGGGCAGCCGTCGTGGAGCTACCTGTACCGCAAGATGATCCCCGTCCTCGTGGCCGCAGGCCACCGGGTGATCGCGATGGACCACGTCGGCCTGGGGCGATCGGACAAGCCGACCGACATCCGCTACTACAGCTACCTCGGGCACATCAGTCGCCTCGAGCGCTTCGTCGAGGCGCTGAAGCTGCAGAACGTCACCATGTTCTGCCAGGACTGGGGCAGCCTGATCGGCCTGCACGTCGCGGGCAAACACCCGGACTGGTTCGCGCGCGTCGTCGTGGGCGACGGCAACCTCCCGGTCGTCCCCGCGGGATTCGTCCCGTTCCCGCCCGTCGAGAACCCCGACCAGCTCGACGACACCATCGTGCCGCCCTTCGCCGCGTTCCCGGCCCAGCAGGTGTCCTTCTACGACGCCGAAGGCAACCTGCTCGGAGGTGGTGATCCGATGAAGGCCTTCGCGACGTGGATGGCGTACGCCATGAAGTCGCCGAAGTTCCACCCGGCCGAGGTGATCGAGGCGATGACCTGGTTCCCGCTGCCCGCCGCAGCGGCCGCTGCGTACGACGCGCCCTTCCCGAGCCGCGTCTACATGGCAGGCATCCGCGTCTTCCCCTCGCTCGCCAACCAGCTCGGCGGCGTCAATCAGGCGCCGTGGGAGGGCCTGAAGAAGTACACGAGGCCCTTCCTCACGATCTGGGCCAGCAACGATCCGGGCAACCTCGGCTCGAAGTCGGTGCAGGCGAACCTCGTCGACAACATCCCGGGCGCGGCCGGTCAGCCCCACGTGCGTCTGCCGGAGGCGAGCCACTTCCTGCAGGACGATCAGGGTCCGGAGATCGCGAAGCGCATGGTCGACTTCATCGCGGCGACCCCGCGGTGAGGTGAGGCTGCGCCGGGCGTCACGCGCTCGGCGTGTCTTTCACGTTCGACGATCGGACGTGTGAGTCATCCCGCGTACGCGCGCTGCAGCTCGGCGATGTCGAGCTTCGCCATCTTCAGCATCGCGTCGGTGACGCGCTTGGCGCGCGCGCGATCGGGGTCTTTCATCATCTCGCCGAGCACGCTCGGGACGATCTGCCACGACAGGCCGAACCGGTCTTTGACCCAGCCGCATTGCTCGACCTTCCCGCCCTGCGAGAGGGCGTCCCACAGCCGATCGACCTCCGCCTGGTCCTTGCAATCGATGACGAAAGAGATCGCGTGATTGAACGGCTCGAACGGCCCGGCGTCCATCGCGACGAACTGCTGTCCGGCGAGCGTGAGCTCGACGATCTTCACGCTGCCGGGCGGCCCGCTGGGCGACTCGGACGGCATCGTGGTGACGCTGTCGATGTGCGAATCGGGCAGCAGCGAGACGTACAGCTTGGCGGCCTCTTCGGCGCTCTTCTCGAACCAGAGGTGCGGGATGACTTTCGACATGCCGAAGTCTAGGTCACGCGAACGCGTCGATCGCGACCCGCTTCGATTGCGCCGCGCCGTGACCGCGCTCGCTCCGGGCACGTTGCGGCTCGAGCAGAGGGCGCGGAGCGAGCCGGATCAGGCGACGCGCGCCGCCGTCGACGAGAGCCACGCGTCGACCCGCTCGGCCGCCTTGCGCCCCTCGGCGATCGCCCAGACCACCAGCGACTGCCCGCGGCTCATGTCGCCCGCGGCGAACACGCCGGGCACGCTGGTCGCGAACTCGTGGGTGCGCACGTTGCCGCGCGCGTCCATCTCGACGCCGAGCTGCTCGAGCATCCCCGCGCGCGGCGAGCCGACGAAGCCCATCGCCAACAGGAGCAGATCGCACGGGATCTCGTGCGCGCTGCCGGGCAGCTCGACGAGCTTGCCGCCCTTCAGCTCGACGCGCACTACCTCGAGCGCGCGCACGCGCCCCTGATCGTCGCCGAGCACGGCCTTGGTCATCACGCCGAAGTCGCGCTGCCCGCCCTCCTCGTGCGAGGACGAGGTGCGGTAGATCAACGGCCACTGCGGCCACGGGTTGTCGTCGCGTCGGTGATCGGGCGGACGCGGCATCAGCTCGAGCGAGGTGACGCTCTCCGCGCTCTGGCGGAGCGAGGTGCCCACGCAGTCCGAGCCGGTGTCGCCGCCGCCGAGCACGACCACCTTGCGGCCGGTCGCGAGGATCGCCCCCTCCTCGGGGACGATGTCTCCCGCGTTGCGTTTGTTCTGCTGGACGAGGAACTCCATCGCGAAGTGCACGCCGGCGAGCTCGCGGCCGGGCACCGGCAGATCGCGCGGGACGATCGCGCCGCCGCAGAGCACGATCGCGTCGAACTGCTTCTTCAGCGCGTCGCCGGTGACGTCGACGCCGACGTGCACCCGCGAGCGGAAGGACACGCCCTCGGCGCGCAGCTGGTCGAGCCGGCGGTCGATGACCTCCTTCTCGAGCTTGAAATCGGGGATGCCGTAGCGGAGCAGGCCGCCGATGCGATCGTCCTTCTCGAAGACGACGACCTCGTGCCCCTTGCGCCCCAGCTGCTGCGCGGCGGCGAGACCGGCCGGGCCCGAGCCGACGACGGCGACCTTGCGCCCCGAGCGCACCGGCGAGCGCTGCGGCCGGATGCGCTCGTCGTCGAACGCGCGGTCGGCGATCTGGTGCTCGATCTGCTTGATGGTGACGGCGCCCGGCTGCACGCGGCCGGAGCCATCGCCCTGATCGGGGATCGTCTCGAGGTTCAGCACGCACGACGCCTCGCACGGCGCCGGGCACACGCGCCCGGTCACCTCGGGGAAGTTGTTCGTCGCGTGCAGCGCGATCGAGGCCTCCTCCCACCGACCGGACAGCACGTGATCGTTCCAGTCGGGGATGAGGTTGCCGAGCGGGCAGCCGTGGTGACAGAACGGGATGCCGCAGTCCATGCACCGCGCGGCCTGCTCGCGCAGCAGCGCGTCGGGGACCGGGAGCTCGAACTCGCGGAAGTCGTTCAGGCGCTCGCCGATCGGTCGCTGATCGGCCTTCGACCGACGGATCTCGAGGAACCCGCGCGGCTTACCCATTGACCACCTCCCGGCTCACGCGCCCGGCATCACGCCCGAAGTCGCTCACGCGATCGCTCCTCCACCAGACACCGCTCGGCACGTATGGGCGCGACGCCGGCGGCGCGTCGCCGATCGCGGCCGGGATGCCCGCCGTCTCGGGCGTGCGCTGATCGTCGAGGATGCGCTTCAGCTCCGACGGCATCACCTTGACGAAGATCCGCAGCGCCGCCTCCCAGCGACCGAGGATCTCCTTGGTCTTGGGCGAGCCGGTGCGCGCGAGGTGCTCCTCGAGCAGCGCGCGGACTCGGTCGGCGTCGGCGTCTTCCATCGCCTCGAGGGCGACCATGTCGCGGTTGCAGCGCCCGACGAAGCCGCCGTCCTCGTCGAAGACGTAGGCCATGCCGCCGCTCATGCCCGCCGCGAAGTTGCGGCCGGTCGTCCCGAGGACGACCACCGTGCCGCCGGTCATGTACTCGCAGCCGTGATCGCCGACGCCCTCGACGACCGCGGCCGCGCCGGAGTTGCGGACGCCGAAGCGCTCGCCCGCGCGACCGTTGAAGAACGCGCGGCCGCTGGTGGCGCCGTAGAGCACCGTGTTGCCGACGATCACCTGGTCCTCGGCGCGGAACGGCGCCTCCTTCGGCGGGTGCACGGCGATGACGGCGCCCGACAGCCCCTTGCCGACGTAGTCGTTGGCGTCGCCGACCAGCTCGAGCGTGAGGCCGCGCGCGCCGAACGCGCCGAACGACTGCCCCGCGCTGCCGCGCGCGCGCACGGTGACGGTGTCGTCGGGGAGCGGGGTCTCGTAACTGGGGTGCCGGCGGGCGATCTCGCCGCTCAGCATGGTGCCGAACGCGCGATCGCGGTTTCTGAGCTTGAGGTCGATGAAGACCTTGTCGCGGCGTTCGAGCGCCGGGCCGGCCTTCGCGATCAGCTCGTGATCGAGCACCGTCGACAGGTTGTGATCCTGCTTCTCGACGCAGTGGCTCGCGTTCACCGCGACCTCGCGCGGGCGCCAGAGCAGCTCGCTGAAGTCGAGCCGCCCGACCTTCCTGGCCGCGCCGTTGGTCAGCTTGCGCGGCACGATCGCGTCGGTGCGGCCGACCGCGTCCTGCAGCCGGCGGAAGCCGAGCTGCGCGAGCAGCGCCCGCACCTCCTCGGCGACGTACATCATGTAGCGGATGACGTGCTCGGGCTTTCCGGGGAAGCGCTTGCGGAGCTCGGGATCCTGCGTGGCCACGCCGACCGGGCAGGTGTTGAGGTGGCACTTTCGCATCATGATGCAGCCGCTGGCCACCAGCGGCGCCGTCGCGAACCCGAACTCCTCGGCGCCGAGCAGCGCGCCGACGACCACGTCGCGCCCCGTCTTCAGCTGACCGTCGACCTGCAGTCGCACGCGACCGCGCAGGTTGTTCATCACGAGCACCTGCTGCGTCTCGGCGAGCCCGAGCTCCCACGGCGCGCCCGCGTGGTGGATCGAGGTGAGCGGCGAG
>JACPFM010000109.1 GCA_016182965.1 Deltaproteobacteria bacterium
CCAGCTCCGCCGCGGCGGGCGGGCCTCCGCCGACCGCGCTCGGCGGAGCCGGCGGCGTCGCCTTGGGAGCCCCGCCCGCGTCGGCGAGATCGAGCTGCGCCGTCCGCTCCGACGCGTACGTCGTCGGACGCTCGCCCGCGCGCTGCTCGCAGCCGGCCGCGAAGAGCGCAGTCCCGATCACCATCGCAGCAGTCGTCCGCATGGTCTTCCTCCGTGTCAGGGGCGCTCGGCCGCCATGAATGGCCCAGGTGCTCGACCTTCGGCAGGACGCCTCGAGCGGCTCAACGCACCGTCAGCTCGTTCACGACCTGGCGGACGCCGTCGGTGTCGCGGGCGACCTGTTCCGCGCGCCGCTTCGCGTCCTCGGACGGCTGGGTGCCGCGCAGGTACACGACGCCCTGAGCCGTGTCGACGTCGATGTCGCGCGCGTGGACGAGCTCGTCGTCGGCCAGCTTGCCCTCGATGGCCGCGGTGATCGCGATGTCGTTGGTCGCGGTCGCCGCCTTCTCGGCCGCCTCCTTCGTGCCGTGCGCGGCGCCGACGGCCGTGTTCTTCGCGGGCGTGCACGCAGCGAGCACGGCGAATACGGAGAGGATCATCAGGGGGCGCATGAGCGGTGGTCGTGCATCGCGGATACCACCTCGACGCGACGAGGCCGCCCGACGCGGATCCTCCGATGCGACCGATGGGGCGATTCACTTCGGCAGCGGGATCGGCACCGCGCTCGGGATCGGGAACGGCAGAGGGAAGGGGAGCTCCGGCGTCGCGGGCACCGGCGCCTCGGGCTTCGACGGCGGCGTCTTCGACGGCGGAGGCGCGCTCGGCGTGCTCGAGGGGAACGGCCACGCGAACCCTCCGGTCCACGGTGTCCACGACGTGGGCGTCGATCCCGGCGTCGGAGGCGCCGGCCACGGCAGCGACCAGGGCAACGGGATACCGCTCGCCACCGCCGTCGGAGCGGCGACCGGAGGCGGGGTCGGAGTCGGAGGGCTGGTGGGTGCGGTCGGCGGCGTCGGCTGCGGCGTCGGCGGCGTGGCGGGACCAGCCGGCGGCGGGATCGGCGGCTGCGGCGCGCCGGCGCCTTCGACGACCTTGCCGGGACCCCAGTCGAGCCAGTAGCGCCCGAGGAACCGCGGACGCACGCGCAGCAGCACGCGGCCGCTCTCGACCGGGTACCAGAAGCTCGTCGCGGCGGCGGCGACCTCGTGCTCCTGGGCCTCGGTGATCTGGCTCGCGTCGACCGACACGTCGTCGAACGTCCACCCGCCGCCGGTGCTCGCCGGGTAGAAGGAGCCGCCCGTGCAGTCGTAGACGAACCGCACGCGCACGCCGTAGCCGGCGAACGAGCCGAGCGAGACCTGCACGTCGGAGAACGCGCCGGCGGCGCCGGCGGTGTTCGTGTCGGACCACGCCTCGTGCCACGCGCCGCTGCCCTCGATCTTCACCTCGACGCGCGCGACCTGCGCGACGGTCGCCCACGCCTTGCGGCTCTTGAACCGCAGCTTGCTCGACGCGTCGACGTGGAAGGTGCGGTCGATCTGCAGCGCGTCGTCCTGACACGCCGCGTGCGCGAGGCGGAACGCCTTGCCCCCGGAGGCGCCCGGGCCCGTGACCACCGCGTACGCGGACGACGCCTGCACCTTCCAGGCGCCGGCGCCGGACTCCGCGCCGTCGTGGAAGGGACCGCCGAGGCGCGCGCGCTGCCAGTGATACGCGTCGGCGCGCGGCACCGGCTGGAACGAGTAGCCGGCCTGCGTGCCGACGCCGGCCTTGCCCGGCCCGGCGATGATCGGCCGCACGGTGTCGGCGCCGGCGGCGGCCGGATCGAACGCGACGGTCGTGTACGTGAAGCTCTTCGCCTTTCCGGCGACGAGCACGCCGTCGATGCGCACGTCGAAGCGCACGTCCTGCGACGGTCGCGGCATCGTGCCCCAGCCCTCGGACGAGAAGCCGCTCGGCACGAAGACGATCGCCGGGAAGCTCGGGCCCTCGTTGCGCGACTGCACGGTGACCGACAGCGGCGCGCCGTCGCGCAGCACCGTGACGACCGCCGACGAGAAGTCGCCCTTGTCGATGGCGAACGACCATCGTGGGAACACGACCGGGTAGGGCACGTAGCCGCGCGGCGGCCACGCGACCCAAGCGTCGCGCGTGGTGAACGCGCCGGTGGCGGCGTCGACGACGTAGAGCGCGTTGGCCGCCTTATTGGAGGCGCCCACCTCGACGTCGCCGGTGCCCATGTTGCGCGTGGCCGGCGAGAGCAACCACTTGCGGTGGCCGACCTTCAGGTTGGTGCCGCCGGGATCGAGCATGTACGAGTTGACCGCCCCGGGCCCCACGTCGGACAGGGCGAGGTTGCTCTTCGACGCGCCGAACGCGCCCTGCTCCGACCAGTGCTTCCAGGTCTTCGGCGGCGTGTGCGAGAGCTGGCCGTTGGCGGCCATGATCAGCGCGGCCGCCTGCGCCGCCGACGCGTACTTCGCGTCGTGCTCGATGTCGGCGGGGACGCCGGCGAGCGCGCGGTAGTAGTTGATCCGCTTCGTCGTCGCCTCCTTGAAGGCGGCGGTGGTGTCGCCGGCGACGCCGGCCTCCACGTTGCCGGTCCAACCGCTGACGACGCCCTCGGACCCGGCGTACACCGCGCGGAAGAGGATGCGCGAGGCCTCGCGGCTCGCCGGATCGAGGAACAGCCCGCTCTGCCAGGTGCGCGGCCCGGCGCTCGCCGGCTTGGGCGCGCCGGGCGGCGCGGTCGGCGGCGCGCCGATGTCGGGCGTCCACCCGAGCGCCAAGACAGAGAGGGTGCCCAGCGTGGAGAGCAGGGCGAGACGTCGGAGGCCCATGGGATCGAGACGAGCGGCCAAGGCTCGATGTTCAACCGACGCCCCTTCGCTGTCGAGCGGCAGCGCGGCTCGTCTCGGGAAGACCGCTCAGCGCATCACCCTTCCGCGCAGGATCTGCTCCACGCTGTGCTCCCGCTCGAAGGCTTCTGCGATGTCGTCGGCGGGCACCCGGCCGGTCCGCAGCCGCTCGGCGAACACCGCGAGCGGCGCAGGGTCGAAGCCCCACTCCGGGAGCACGCGCTCGGCGCGCTCGAGCACCTCGGCGACGCGCCCGCGCACGCCCTCGGCCTCGAGCCCGAACCGCGCGACCTCGCCGAGATCGTAGACGCGCGTCTGCGGCGTCGCGCGGCCCGCGAGCCGTTCGTCGAGGAGGAGGGTGAGCCAGAGCAGGAGCTCGGCGCCGAAGTCGTCGAACGAGAGCGGCATCTCGAAGGGCTTGAGCTCGAGGCGGCCGCCCTGATCGGGGTGGATCTCGATCGCCGGGGCGACCACGCTGCGCATGTGCGTGCGCACCGATTTGCCGACCCGGCCGCGCACCCGCCACAGCTCGCCGCGATACAGCGGCGTCGCCACGGTCAGCGCCGTGAGCGCCGGCACGTAGCAATCGACCTTGCGTTGCAGGTCGTCGAGGTCGAGGCGCGCGAACATGTCGCCGGGGAGGCCGACGTTGATGTCGGGTCCATAGGTGAGCATCGCCTCCATCGCCCACTGCCAGAAATCGTGACGACGCTTGTTCTGCGGCCCGCGGAAGGTGTGCTCGTAGGGGTGGAACGAGAAGGACACCGCGGTGCGACCGCGCGCGGCGAGCGCGCGCTGCAGTCGCCCGTGCAGATCGCGGAGCGAGGCGACGCACCCCTCGATCGAGCGGCAGATCGGCGTGCGGATCTCGACGCCCTTCGGCAGCAGATCGATCGGGTTCCACTCCGCGTCCGGCAGGTGATAGCCCTCGACCACGAACGGGCTCGCGAAGTGGTGCGGGCGCTCGAGCCGCAGCCCCTCGCGCGAGACGTCATCGAGCGGGATCGACTCGAGCGTGTCGAGCAGCTCGCGAAACCCGAGATCGCGATACCAGAGCGGTCGGAAGGTGCGCGCGTCGACGAGGAGCAGCTCGGCCTCGATGCCGAAGCGGAAATCCCTCGTCTCCATGCGCCTTCCTGCTCAGCCTGGTTTGGGGCCGGTCTTCCGGTTGTAGATCCTCCGATGCAGGAACCGGTGCTCCTCGTCGAACAATCGACGGAAACCCAAGAGGACAACGGCGCACGTCCCGAACGCGGTGCCGGCCGCGATGAGGAACATGATCACGATCTGGTACTTGGCGGCCTCGACCGGCGCGATGCCCGAGAGCAGCTGACCGGTGAGCGTGCCCGGCAGGCTGACGATCCCGGCGGCGAGCATCGAGTTCACGGTCGGCGTCATCCCGGCGCGGATCGCGCGCCGCAGCGGACCTCTCGCGGCCTCCCACCGCGTGGCGCCCATCGCGAGCAGGGCCTCGACCTGCGCGCGCGTGCCGACGAGCTCGGAGGTCATGCGGTCGAGGCCGAGCGCGATGCCGGTCAGGCTGTTGCCGAGGATGAGCCCGGTGATCGGCACGAGGTACTGCGCCGAATACCAGGGGCGCGGGCTCACCACCGCGATCACGCCGAACGCCGAGACGATCCAGCCGGTCGCCCACACCGAGCCGACGGCGATCGCGAGATCGCCGGGGAAGCGCCGCGGGCTGCGCTGCACCGCCGACACGCCGGCGATGATGGTCATCGGCACCAGCACGCCGACGACGGCGAGCCAGTGGCCGCGCGCGAACACCCACTGCAGCACCATGCCGACCAGCACGAGCTGCACCGCGGTGCGCGCCGACGCGATGAGCAGCTGGCGACCCATGCCGAGGCGAAGCGCCGCCGACAGCGCGCCGCTCAGGAGCACCAGCGCCGCGGCGAGCCCGACGCGCCACCAGGGGATGACGACGTAGGTCACGGCGCCTCCGAGAGACGTCCGCTCTCCATCCGGATCGTCCGGCCGGCGACGCGCCCGATCTGCTCGGGATCGTGCCCGATCCACACGAACGCGCGCCGATCGGGCCGCTCCGCCACCCACCCGGCGAGCGCCCGCTCGACCAGCTTCGCGCCGTCGCGGTCGAGCGACGCGGTCGGCTCGTCGAGCAGCAGCACGGAGGGATCGAGCTGGAGCACGCGCGCGAGCGCGACGATCTGCGCTTCGCCGCCCGACAGATCGTGGGCGTCCTTGTCGAGGAAGTCGGCGCCGCGCCCGAGCTGCTCGAGCAGCGCGACGGCGCGCGCCTCGTCGAAGCTCTTGCTGCGCCGGACCTTCAGCTCGAACGGCAGCTCCAGGTTGCGCAGGACGGAGCCGTCGAAGAGCGGCGCGCGCTGGTGGACGTAGATGACCTCCGCGCGGTAACGAGGCACGCGCCGCCGGCGGATGACGCGCCCGCGCCAGCGCACCTGGCCCTCGTCGAGCTTGTCGAGCAGCGCGAGCGCGCGCATGAGCACCGACTTGCCGCTCCCCGACGGGCCGACCAGGCCGACGCGATCGCCCGGACGGACCGAGAGCGACACGTCGCGGACGATCCAGGTGGTGCGCGTCGCCCGGCGGCCGATGCGCTCGGCCTCGAGCCCAGCCTCGATGCTCTCGCGCGGGTGCTCGTGACCGACCTCGTGATCAGCCTCGTGATCGTCCTCGTGATCGTCCTCGTGATCGTCTTCGCGATCGTCCTCGTGATCGCCTTCGCGATCATCGGGATCGAGGTCCGCAGGGCCGTCGGTCATCGGCCCACTCCTCTATCACTGGTGGTCACGCGCCTGACCACCGTCCGCCGGAGGCCCGCGGACCGGGTCACATCCTCGTGACCCCACCGGCGGTGCAGACACGCGAAATCCAGGGAGATTCCGCGGTTTGTCGCTGGCGTGCACCTTGCCCACCGCGGGGGCACCGGCATGTTCCGCTCCACGCGCCTCGCCCTCCTCGGCTCCCTCTTCGTCCTCTGGTCAAGAACGCAGACCAGAAGGACACCGACAAGGACGGCAAGGGCGACGCCTGCGACGAGGACGGCGACGCGGACGGCGTGGCCGATGACGAGGACAACTGCCCGGCGGTGGCCAACGCCGATCAGACGGACTTCGACGAGGACGGCCTCGGCGACGCGTGCGACGACGATCGCGACGCCGACGAGGTCCCGAACGCCAAGGACAACTGCCCCGATCTGCCGAACGGCGACCAGGCCGACACCAACGGCGACGGCATCGGCGACGCCTGCCAGGACCTCGAGGTCGACGATCCGGCCGGCGCCGACGCGCGCGCCGACGCGGGCGGGAGCTGCACGACGAGCGCGTCTCCGGCGAGCGCCAACGTGCCGGTGATCGCCGGCCTCGCGCTGGCGGTCGCCGCGCTACGCCGCCGGCGCCGGGGCGCTGCAAGCGCTCGCTGACGGCGTCGCGTCGTGGCCGTGACGACGCCCCCCGGGGTCACATCTCGACGGCGATGCCCAACGTCCACGTGCGATCGCCGACCTGCATCGCGCCGGTCTGGCCGAGGCCGCGGATCTCGGCCATCGTGAGCTCGCCGAACAGGTAGGTGTGGTGAACGCCCTGCTCGGCGGAGAACGTCTTGGCCGCCTGCCGGTCGAGGATGTCGAGCAGGAACATGCCGCCGACGGCGTAGAACATGCCGCCGGTGCGCCCCTCGCCGAGCCTGCCGCCGACGCGCGACGCGCCGAGGCCGTTGGTCGACGACCAAAGGCCCAGAGCCGGCCCGGCCTTCACGTACGGCACGAGGGGGATCCAGGTCTCGCGCGCCAGCACGTCGACGCGCAGCACCGCCAACGCGCCGAGCATCCACAGCGAGAACGCGGTGTCCTCGCCGCTGACGCCGCTGCCGTCCGTGAAGTTCGCCTTGGCGGTGGCCTTCGTGTAGCCGACCAGGCCGCCGATGCCGAGGCTGCCGAAGTGCGGAATGTGGACCAGCTGCCAGTCGACCTCGGCGCCGATCATGAAGCGCGTCGCGTCGCCGAACACCTTGTCGTAGGGCTTCTCGCTCGCGCCGGAGAACGCGTCGTCGACGCTCGGGCGGTAGGGACCGAAGCGGATCTCCACCGCGAGGAACGGATCCTTCGGCGGCGGCGTTTGCGCGTGCGCGACCGTGGCGACGAGGAGCGGCGCGAAGGCGAGGGGAGCGAGGGCGATCTTCATCGGCGGGGGCGCGCACGACGCGCGAGGCGAGCTGCGACAGCGAACACGAACGCGGAGCCGAGCAGCCCGAAAGAGGCCTTGGCGCCCGTCCCCATCGAGCACGCGAACCAGCCACCCCCCGCGCCGCCGCCCGCCCTGCGATAGACGGTGTAGAAGTCGTCGGTCTGCTTCGGCATGCCGCAGGCCACCTCCGACAGCGGGCCGCTGTTGCCCTGCCGATCGGTGGTCCCGAGGGCTACCGCGTAGGCGACCTCGTTGGTCAGGCCGCTGATGGTGATCTCGCCGCCCGTCGGCGCGCTCTCGTCGCTGCACTGGTACTGCGAGAGCTCGGGTCCGGGGAGCTTGCCTGGCTCGAAAGGATCGTTGGCGGGGCAGCCCGCGGGGCGCTCGCCGCCGGTGGTCCCCGCGTCGGTCTCGGCGTCGCCTTCGGTGCCGGCGTCGACGTCGCCGTCGCCTGCCGCGCCGGTGTCGTCGCTCGCCGCGTCGCCGACCGCGGTGTCCTCTTCGAGCACGTCGAGGCCGCCGTCGCCGGCCTTGGTCGACAGGCCCGCGCTCGCCGCGCCCTTCTTCGGGAAGCAGTACGCGCGGAAGCCCTTGAAGTCGGAGGTGCTCTGCGCGGTGCTCGTATAGTTCGCGATGAGGATGGTGTTGCCGGCTTCGACCGTGACGCCCGTCGGCGCGTTGGGACCGGCGATGTCGTAGAGCGTCTGCACGCCGATGATCTGCTCGGCGCTCCCGCCCGTCGTCGTGCCGGTGCCGCCGAAGCCGACGACGCGATCGCCGTTCATCGCCATGATCTGCAGCCAGACCTCGGTCGGCGGCATCGAGGCCGTTTTGTCGCAGACGGTGGCCGCGTCGAGCGTCGACGGATCTTCGACGTTGGTCTGCTTGTCGATCGCCTGGATCACCTGGATGGGCGCGAAGGAGACCTGCTTGTTCCAGACCTCGTCACGGCTCCAACTCGCGACCTTCCAGCACTGCGGCGTGGTGGCGCCGGTGCCGGAGCGCTGCGTGGGATCGGCGCAGGAGGTCTTGTCGCGGCGCGCCCAGATCTGGACCGTGGTCGCCTCGCCGGGGACGTTGGCGAGCAGCAGCAGCACCTTCTGCTTGGTGTCGAAGCAGTCGGCGCGGTTGAACCCGACGTTCGGCGAGTTGATGTTGAACGGCGAGTCCGCGACGATGCGGCCGCTGACCCCTTCACGTCGGGGGTAGCCCGTGCCGAGGGCGAACTGCGCCTGCGCGGGCAATGCCGAGGCTGCGATCGCGCCGGCGGCGGCGACGGCGGCGAGGTGGGCGGGGCGGAGCATCGACGGTTCTCCGTAACACAGCATTCGTCGTGCCAAGCAGGTGACGCAAGGAAATCCCATGCGCCGCGCGCGGAGGACCCTCCGCGAGCGCACGCGTCGCGACACGAACGGCAGTCGACCGGCTGCGGCGTGCCATCTTGGCAGCGGCGCCGCGGGCCCGACGCGATGGCGATCAGACGCCTCCGCCGTGCGTCTCGACGACGGTGATCGGCGCGCGCTTGATGACACAGGTGGCCTCGGCCGTCGCGTTCGGCTCGACCGACTTGCCGCCGAGCGAGCGGATGCCTTTGAGCACCTGATCGTCGATCTGCTTGTAGACGCGCGCGACGCCCGGGTAGGTCGCCGGCGTCAGCTCCGCGCCGCCGATGTTGGTGACGCGGCGGACGGTGACCTGCGCCTGCTCGATCTGGTTGCCCGGGACGTTGACCGAGACGGTGACCTTGATGGTGCGCGACTCGCCGGGCTGGACGTTGAAGCCGGCCGGGTTCTTCGCGTGCGGCGCACAGAAATCGGGGCCCATCGCCGCCTTGAGCTTGGCTTGGACGCTGAAGGTCTTCTCGTCGCCGGTGGTCGCGAGCTTGACGCACTGGCCGGTGGCCGCGTCGAACACGGTGCCGGCCGCGCAGGAGAAGGCGACGCAGGCGCCGTCCTTGAACACGGTGCCGGTCGCGCAGGTGGACTCGTTGGGGACGCAGGCGCCGTCCTTGCCGTTGACGACGTACGTGTAGCCGGCCGGGCAGCCGACCGCCTGACCCTCCTTGAGGGTGACGCCGGCGCTGGCGGCGACCGCCTGATCGGAGGCGGCCTTGCTCTCGCAGACGCCAGTCTGCGCGTTGAGGATCTGGCCGGCCGGGCAGGTCATCGCGACGCACGCGCCGTTGGCGTAACGGTTGCCGGTGCCGCAGGAGGCGTTGGCGTCGGCCTCGGTGACGCAGGCGCCGCCGAGGGTGACGAAGCCCGCCTTGCACTCGCAGCCCTTGCCCTCGGCGAAGCTCGCGTTGTTCGGGCAGGTGTCGAGCAGGCACTTGTTGCTCTTCACGTTGCCGGCCGAATCCATCTCCTGGTAGCGCACCCAGCAATGCCCCTTGGGGCAGCCGCCGAGGGCGGAGGCGAGACCGAGCAACGAGACGACCCCAGAGAGACGGTAGGCCAGACGGTAAGCGAGCGACATGGGCGAGCCTTTCGCGACGCCGATGGGACGACCGGGCGCCGCCTCCGATTCACGCGCTGTTACCACGGTGGGGGCGGCCCCGAAACCCGGCTCGATTTTTCCCGTGCGCGTACTAGGCTTGCCCGCGCCGCTTCCCGGGGGCCTTCCACGATGTCCAGACCCGACGCCGCGCACTGGCTCCCTGCGATGGGCCTGGCGATGCTCCTCGCGATGCTCCTCGCGTCCGGGGGCGCGTCCGCCGCGCCGGCCAGCGCGCCGAGCACGGCGCCGAGCGGCGTCGCGCTCAAGCCCGCGAGCAGCGGCAGCGCCTCGGCCAAGCCCGCGCACCCGCAGGTGGTCGCGCAGCTGAAGGCGGCGCTCGCGCAGGTCGAGGCGGCCAACAAGGAGCTCGACGCCATCCGCGACGAGACCAAGAAGGCCAACGGCCAGCTCAAGGCCGCCAACTCGCTCATCCTCAAGGGCAAGCACCAGATCACCGAAGGTCAGAAGCTCCAGCGCCAGGGTCGCGATCTCCGCAAGCGCGGCCTCGAGACGGCCGGCAACGCGAAGATCGCCGCCGGCCAGAAGGCCATCGACGACGGCGCGCGCGACGTGAACCTCGGCGTCGCGCAGGTGAAGACCGCGCAGGCCACGCTCAACGCGCTGCACGGGCGCGCCATGAAGGCGCGCGATCAGCTCGAAGACGGCAAGAAGAAGCTCAAGGCCGCCGAAGCGGCCATGTGATCAGCGCGCGCGACGGCGTCGCGCGAGCGCGCCGAGCGCCAGCCCTACGATCGCGAGGGCGGCCGCGCCTCCGCGGGGCGTGCGCGACGTCGCGCAGCCGCCGCCGTCGTCCTCGCTCGCGCCGGTCGGCTGCTCGCACTTGCCGGCGCCGCCGCACACGAAGCCGCCGGCGCAGTCGTCGCTCCGCACGCACGCGTCGGAGCAACGGCCGCTCGCCTGCACGCACCTGTACGGGTGGCAGGGGGTCTCCTTGCCGTCGGTGCCGACGCTCGCCGTCAGCTCGGCGTTGCATGCGCCGCCGCTCGCCGCGATGCACTTGCCCGACACGCAGATGGCGGCGTTCGCGCAGTCGCTCGGACCGGCGCACGACGTGCGACACCCGGTGTCGCTGCAGCCGTAGAGCGCGCAGTCGACCGCCGCGGGCTTCGTGCACGCGCCCTTGCCGTCGCAGGTGCCGGCCGCGGTGTAGCTCGAGACGTTGCACACGGCTGCTGCGCACGTCAGGCCGCTCGGGAGCACGCACGCGTCGACCGTCTTGCCGTCGCACACCTTGGCGCTGCACGTGCCGGTGCCCGGATCGTCGCACAGCGGCCGCAGCCCGCGCGGCGCGCCGGTGACCGGAAGGCACTTGCCCGACGAGCTGCAGGCCTCGCACTGGCCGCCGCACGGCGTGTCGCAGCACACGCCGTCGACGCACGCGGCCGACGCGCAGTCGCCGGCGTCGGTGCACTTCTGACCGAGCCCGAGGGGCTGAAACAGCTCCGCCGACGCCAGCACCTCGTCCTTGTTCTGACCGCCGACCATCAGCACGCGGCCGTCGGCGAGCACCGTCGCGGTGTGATCCCACCGGCGCCGCGCGGGCGGGCTCGCGTTCACCCACCTCAGCGTCTTGGCGTGGCGGACGAGCGGCGCGGGGAACAACTTGAGCACCGAGCCGGAGCTGGGACCGGTCGGCACGAAGCCGCCGACCGAGAACACGTCGCCGCTCGCCAGCCGAACCATGCGCGGCGCGGCCCACAGATCGGGGAGCTCGCCGCCGAGGACGCTCTTGCCCGTCGCGACGTCCATCAGCTCGCCGGAGTCGTCGCTGCCGCCGACGATCATGATCTGCTTGCCGTCGCCGAACAGCGACGCGGCGAGGAGCTGTTGCTCGAGGAGCGCGGCGCGCGCGCGGCGCATGGTGCCGAAGGTGCGCCACGTCGAGGAGGCTTCCTCGTAGACGACGACGTCGCTGCTCCGCTCGGTGCCGCACATGCCGGCGCACCCCGGCCTGCGTCCGCCGACGAAGAAGACCTTCTTGTCGCCCCCGACGACCACCGGGTTGGCGGGGAAGGGGGGCGCGCCCGCGGCGGCGAGCGCGGTGAACGTCTCGGTGTCGGCGCGGAACGAGAGCGGCGGCAGGAGGACGTCGGCCTCGCTCGTGCCGAAGCCACTGAGCGTCGAGAGGCCGCCCGCCACGAGCACCTTGCCGTCCGACAGAGTCGCCGAGGCGTGGAACGCGCGTCGCTGCGGCAGCGTGAGCGTCTTCCACGTCTTGGTCGCGGGATCGAAGATCTCCGCTGTCTGCGACACGGCGGTGGCGCTCGCGCCGCCGACGACCAAGACACGACCGTCGCTCAGCTTCGACGCGCTGTGGTACTGGCGCGCCTCGGCCATGACGCCGGCGGCGATCCACGCGTCGGTGGCCGGATCGTAGATCTCCGCGCTCGACAGCACCGTCGTCGCGTTGGAGCCGCCGACGACCAGCACCCGCCCGTCGGCGAGGAGCGTCGCCGTGTGGTTCTTGCGCGCGGCGCCCAGCGCCTCCGTGCTGGTCCACGCCGGATCGATGGCGATCGGCGCCGCGAGGCCCTCGACGTCGAACCGCGCGACCAGTGACCAGGTCGAGGCGTCGACCCGCGCGAGCTCGAGCGACGGCTCGCGACGGATACCGCGCGCGTCGACCGCGAAGATCGGCTCGCTGACCAGCGCCGCGCGGCCTCCCTCGCCGAGCACCTGGACTTGCCCTTCCGACAGGCGCAGCGCCTGCGACGTGCGGAGCGTCCAGCGCGCCGTCCTGGCGGCGTCGGGCGTGCGCGCGAGGCGGATCTCCTCGACGCGGTGCCTCTCGGCGACGAAGACGAGATCGAGCGAGTCGGAGGTGCGCGCGATCGCGGCGCCCTCGATCGCCGTCGTCGGCGCCGCGCCGACCTCGGCCCGCACCTCGAGCGAGGCGCCCTGCGTCGCGAGGTGGAGGAAGCCGTCGGCGCGCGCGGGCAGGCTGGCGGCCATCGGGCGCGCGCCCGCCGGCGACCACCCGCGCGACGCGCCGGGCGCGGGGACCCTCACCGTCCATCCCTGCTCGCCGCGCGAGAGCGCGCCGCCGCGGCCGAGGTGATCGGCGAACGCGGGGAACGCGCCGAGCGCGTCGATCACGTCGATCACCGAGCGCCCGTCGGTCGCGAGCGGGGAGGCGCTGGCGGCGCCGGCGTCGCAGCGCTCGCGATCGGGGGCGCTGCAGGAGAGCGCGAACAGAGAGACGACAAAAAGAAAACGCGACGCACCCCGCATCGAGCGACCTCCCACGGAGTCGAGCCTAGCAGACGAATCGCTGCTCCCCCGCCGGTGCCCCGTCGAAGGTCGAGGGTCGAAGGCCGAAGGTCGAAGGTCGATCTTCGAGCTGCTGATTCGACCTTTGACCTTCGACGTTCGACCCGGTCCGCGCGTGCAGGCTGAGCGCAACCTGCTGCGACGGCGGGACGACGAGTCAGCCGCGGTGTCCGCGCGCGCAGCCGACGACGACGCTGAGCTCGAAGCCGCCCTCCGACCAGTACCGATCGATGGCGTCGCGCACGTACTGGAAGGCGATGCGGATCGACGAGTCGTCGAGCCCGAGGTTCATCTGCCACTCGGGCAGGAGCAGCAGCCGCGTGGTCGGATCTTCGAGGAAATCGCGCCCGCTCTGGAAGGGGATGCTCACCGCGCGGAAGTCGACGTCGACGTCGACGAAGCCGAGCGCCTCCATCTCCTCGGCGAGCGACTCCGGCGTGGGACGCAGCGCCACCGCGGCCTCGACGGCGTCGGAGACCTTCTTCTGATCGAACTTCGTCGCGTGCTCGCGCAGCAGATCGGCGAGCTCGCCGAACGAGCCGCGCAACGGCAGCGCGAGCAGGAGCTGGCCACCGGGGACCAGCACGCGCGCGGCGTCCTTCACGAACAGGAGGCGACTCGCCGCGCGCCCCGGCGGGTGCAGCACCACGGCGTGGGTGAACGCCTGATCGGGCAGCGGCGCGGGGAAGCCCTCGAACAGGCGGTAGTCCGCCGACAGATCGGGGATCGCAGCGGCCTTCGCGCGCGCGAGCTCGAGCGCGGCGAGCGACGGATCGGTGCCGACGAGGCGCATGGGCCCGAGCTGCTCGACCAGCAGGCGCTCGGGGAAGCCGGTGCGGCAGCCGTAGTGCGCGACGATGGCGTCGCCCGGGTTGGACGGCGGCGAGACCATGTCGAGCAGCAGCTCGCCGAAGTGGCGGAGGTAGCGCGGGTTGACGAACGTCTCGAAGATCGCCGCGTCGCCCGGAGCGAGCGGCGAGACGACCGAGTGCTCGACCCGCTCGCGCGCGGCCACCACGTCGATGAAGCCGCCGGTGTTCGCGACGTCGTGCGCCGGGATGCGACCGCGCGAGGTCACCTACGACGTCCTCCCCCTTCAGGGGCGCGCGGGTTGCGCGGTGGGGTGCGCGGTCCGCCCTGACCGGTGCGCGGCGGCGGCCCGCCCTTCGGCGCTCCCTGCGGGGCGTGCTGGTGGGGCGACGGCGCGCCCATGCCGGCGCCCTCCATGATCATCGCGATCGCCTCCTCGGCGAGCGTGCCGATGGAGGCCTGCGCGTCGGCCTCCTCCTCGTCGAGCTGCACGGTGCGCGGATCGCGGACCAGCCGCTTGAGCTCGACGATCGCGGCGTGATCGCCGAGCGCGGCGAGCGCCTCGATCGCGGCGGCGACCACCTCGGCGTCGCCATGCGCGAGGTAGCCGCGGAGGATCTTCGGCACGCCCGGCTCGCCGACCTCGGCGACCACGTAGGGCAGCTCGCGCAACGCCTGATTGTCGGCCTTCAATCGTTTGGCGGCGCGCTCGGTCGCCTCGGCGACCTCCTTGAACCGATCGAAGGCGAGATCCTGCAGCGCGCGACCCGCGGTGAAGCGGACCTCGGGCTCGTCGGAGCCGAGGAGATCGATGAGGAGATCGGCCGTCTCGGCGCCCTCGAGCTCGCCGAGCACCTCCGCCAGCGGGACGAGCGCGGCCGCGGCCTCGGGGCCCTCGCCGTGCCCGAGCCCCTCGAGCACCGCTTCGCGCAGCGCCTCGATGGCGGCCCCGCGCGAGGCCTGCGCGTCGTCGATCAGCTCGTCTTGCAGCCTTCGGACCTCTTCTTCGGCGCGCTGGAGCTTCTCGATCTTCGCCTGGATGTCACCGACGGATGCCACGACTGCGCAGTATTCGCGGCGCAGAGAGGCGGCAAGGGCGCGGTCAGTCGTCTCCGGCGCTGGCGTCGATCCCGCCGCCGGAGTCGGCGTCGACCCCGCCGCCGGAGGTGGCGTAGATGACGACCACCTTGTTCTCGCGCACGCAGGCGATGCGGCCGCCGCCGTCGGCGATCGCGCACTCTCGGAGCGAGGGGTAGAGGCCCTCGAGCTCTTTCGTCCGCACCAGGCTGCTCGCGCCGCCCGCCGAGTCGTCGCGCCGCAGCACGCCGAAGCGGGTCGGCACGACGAGCCAGCTGCCGTTGGGGGAGCGCGGCGCGCCGAAGACGAACGGCCCCGACACCGGCGCGTTGGGCCCGGGCAACGTGCCGGTCGCGCGCGCGCCGCTCTCGGTGGTGACGGTCGCGGGGATCAGCACCGGCTCGTGCGCGACCAGCGCGTAGAGGCCCGAGGCTCCCCACGAAACCGGCACGGTGGGGAACGTCGCGCCGCCGCCGGCGCAGCGGTTCGGCGCCATCGGCGGGAGCATCGGCAGCGGCAGGAGCGCGGCGCCGGTCGGGACGTCGTGCCCGGCGACGCGCGCGGCGAGGTGGGGCGCGTCGCACGGATCGAGGACCGACGACAGGCGCGCGTCCTTGCCGGGGAGCGCGACCTCCCACGGCCAGCTCGGCACGTCGTCGGCTTCCTTCTCGTCGAGGGTGACCGGGTCGACGCGGACCACCGCGGTGGTCGTGCGCACGAGGAGCTTGCCGGAGGGCTCGAAGGCGAGCGCGCCCCACGCGGGCGCGCCCTTCGAGGGGGTGTGCGGCGCGAGCTTCGCGTCCTTCGCCTCTCTGGAGGTGCCCCAGTGCGCGTGCGACGCGGCCTCGATCGCCTTGTCGATCTCGCTGCGGGTCTTGCCGGTGCGCGCCACCGAGGCGACCGAGAGCCGCTCGCGCGTGGCGGTCGCGGAGATCAGATCGTTGTTCGCGATCGCGGCCTTGACCTCGGCGAAGCCCGCGTCCTCGAGGGCCTTCGAGGCGCCGCACGAGACGCCGCGCTCGCTGCCGATCTCGAGCCACGGCGCGCCGCCCTCGGCGCAGATGGCGCCGTGGAGGATGCGCAGCCTTCGCACGAGCGCGATGGCCTGCACGGCCGAGCCCTTCTTGCCGGCGCGCGCCGCCGCCTGGCCGGCGAGGCCCTGCAAGGACCTCTCGGGATAGTTGCGATCGCGCGAGAGTCCGGCGGGGCGATCCCAGTAGGGCAGCTTCGCGGTGAGGCGATCGCCCGGCTCCCACGGCGAGCCGCCGCCCTCGACGCCGAGGACGAAGGTCGGATCGTCGACGCCGTCGCCATCGGCGTCGGGCGCGTCGACCTCGAGCGTGAAGCCGAAGCCGGGCGGCGGCTCGGCGACGCGCGCGCTCCAGCGGATGGACGGCGTGGGCGCGAACGCGGCGAACACGAAGCGACGCGGCGTCGGCGCGCCCTCTCCGCACGCGGGGCGCAGATCGAGCGCGACGCTGTGCGGACCGACGAGGACGAGCATCGTCGGCGCGGGCTTCGCGACGCACGGGGCCGGCAGGGTGACGTCGGTGCCCGCGGTGGTGCCGGTCACCGCGCGCCCGGCGAGCACCTCCTTGCCGCCGGCGCCCTTGTAGTAGCGCAGCTCGCCGCCGCCGCCGCCCGCGGGTTGCGTCCACGCGACGACGTCCTTCTGGCCGTCGCCGTCGACGTCGCGCGCGATCGCCGCGACGATCGCGCTGCCGGCCGGGGCCTCGAACGCCAGCCCGTCGAGGTTGAAGCGGGCGGTGCCGGGCGGGGCGAGGGTCGCCTGCACCTTCTGGAAGCCGGCCTTGCCGCCGCCGTCGGGCGCCGCGTCGGCCGCGCTGACGTCGCCGTCGCGCGCAGCGACGGCGCCGGCGTCGTCGAGGAACGGCACGTAGGGCGTGCTCCTCCGGCAGGGGCCGGAGCACCCCCAGGGCAGGGTCAGAACCGCGGCGATGGCGAGTCCTGCGCGCACGGGTCGCTTCTAGAGCAACGCGGCGCGGGCCGCTCCTGTTTCGCGCGCTCGAACCCGCCTGCCGGCGCTTCGTGATCCCACGCACGTTCGCGCCTCGGCCGCCGACGGAAATCGCCCGCGCCGTCGCGGACATACGGTACGCTCCGCGCCGAATGTCCCGCGAACGGGCGCGCCCGGAGAACCGAGGCGAACAGCTTGGGCAGGCGCTCGCGCGCGCCCTCGCTGGAGCCACGCTCGGCGAGCGCTGGATCGTCGAGGGACTGATCGGCGTCGGCGGCATGGGCGTCGTGCTGGGCGCGACCGACGGGCCCGACGGCGCGCCGGTGGTCGCGAAGGTCATCGCGCCGCAGCTCGCGCCCGCGCAGTGGGCCGCGTTCGTGAAGGCCTCGCGCCGCGAGGCCCTCGCGCTCCGTCGCCTCTCCGATCGGCGCCCGCCGAGCCCGTACATCGTGCGGTTCTTCGACGAGGGCGAGGTGGAGGTCCCGATCCAGACGGGGCAGGCACGCGAGGCGCGTCCGTCGAGCGGGTCGTTCTCCGACGAGACCATCCCGATCCGCTACCTGATCCTCGAGTACGTCGACGGCGGTCCCCACGGCACGACGCTCCACGATCGCATCCACCGCACGCTCAAGGAGACGGGCAAGGGCTTCACCCCCACCCGCGCGCGCCGCATCCTGCGTCACATCGCGCGCGCCCTCGGCGACATCCACGCCGAGCGGCTGATCCACCGCGACCTGAAGCCGACCAACGTCCTGGTCGCCGGTCCTCCGGGCGAGGAGGTCGCCAAGGTCACCGACTTCGGCATCGTGCGCGTCCAAGACGACGCCTCGCACGGCGGCGTGGTCGCGGTGTCGGTCGGCTACTCGGCGCCCGAGCAGTACGTGCCCGGCAACACGCAGGTCGGCACGCAGTCGGACATCTTCTCGTACGGCGCCCTCGCCTACGAGGTGCTCACGGGGTGCGCGCTGTTCCCGCAGGAGGCGCAGGCGTCGCTCGCGGCCGCGCGTCGTCCGACGCGCCACTCGCTGCTCGACGCGCCCACCGTGCACGCCGCGTATCAGCACGCGGTCGAGCACGTGCAGGCCATCGACAAGCTCATCGCGCAGGCCACCTGGCCGAAGATCGACGGGCGCCCGCACGACGTCCGCGAGCTCTGGCGCGCGCTCGACGCGCAGCTGGCCGCCGTCGAGCAGCTCGTCGCGCCGACCAGCGAGGCGCAGAGCCCGAGCCGCATGTCCGTCGGCACGATGCCGGCGGTGCGCGCCGAGATCATCGCCGGACGCGTGCCGGCGTCGCCGCCGGGGCAGGTCTCCGAGTCGACGACCACCCCGCGCGAGGAGCCGTGGCACTGGCGCGTGCGCGGCCGCGATCAAGGCCGCTACGCCGTGACCGACGTCGCCTTCGGCGAGGACGGCAAGGCGCTCGCCGTCGGCGCCCAGGGCGTGCGCTTCTGGGATGGCGGCGCGTGGCTCGAGATCCCGCTGCCCGAGGGCATCACGCGCGACGCGTTCACCTGCGTGGCGCGCCTCGATCCCGATCGGTACGCGCTCGGCGGTCCGCAGGGGCTGCTCGCCTTCCTCACGCGCGGCTCGTGGCAGATGCTGCGCGGCACCGATCCGACCGTCGAGTACACCGCCCTGTGGGGCAACGAGCAGGGCGTGCTCGTCGCGGCCGGTCGCCGTCCGGGGCGCAGCGCGGTCGTCTGGTGCGCGCGCGGCGGCGAGTGGCTGCCGCCGCGCAAGGTCCCGGGCGTGCGCGCGCTGTGGTCGCTCGCGCCGCACACCGCCGGCACGGTGCTCGCCGCCGGCGACGCGATGCCGCGCGAGGCGGTCCCCACCACGACCACCGATTTCGATCTGCTCGTCGGCGCGCTGATCTCCGTCTCCACAGCGTCGGGCGATCTGCGCGATCTCCGCCCGCCGGACGGCGAGATGCCGCGCCTGTCCGCCGTCGCCACCAGTCGCTTCGGCGAGGCGGTGGTGGTCGGCGCCGGCGGCTTCGCCGCGCGCGTCGGGTTCACCGCGTCGGGCGCCGAGATCCGGCCGGAGCGCGTCGAGACGCGTCACGATCTCACCGGCGCGCGCTTCGACGCGTCGTCGCAGGTGTGGGCCGTCGCGCCCGGTCGCATCGTCGCCCGCGCGATCGCCGCCGACGGCCGCCCGGTGTGGCGTCGCATCTGGTGGGGCGCCGGCGACGGCCCCTCGCTGATCCGCGTCTACGCGGCCGGCGATCGCCTCCTCGCGTTCTCTCGCGAGGGTCTGGTCGTCGAGGGGCGCTCGACGCCGCGCGCCACGCGCTCCGAGCGACCGCCGCCGCCTTAGCGCTGGTTCGCCGTCCCGACTGTCGGCATCGTGGGGCCGTGGCTCGCGGGTCTAAGGTCGAGGGGTCGAAGGTCGAAGCGAAGAGCCCGCGTGATGCCGCGAACGGCTGCCGGTCAGAAGATGCGGAGGCCGAGGCTGAGCCGCCGCGCTCTCGAGCGGCGCAGCGTCGTGCGTGTCTTGCGCGAGCGCGACACCGGGAGCGTCACGTTCCGGAACGCGATTGGGCGCGTCCGGACGTGCTCTAGCGCGCGACGCGGCCCTGCGGTCGCATGGTTCGCCCCTTGCGATGCAACCGTTCATGCGCGCCCATTCCGACAGCCGAGGCTCCGATGCGTCACCCGAGCTCCGCCTCACGCCTTTGCCCGTCGAGCGGGTCGACACGGCGAGGATCGGGAGGACGAGCTGGACCCCGTATCCGCTGCCGGACGAGCTCGAACCGCGCACGCCCCAGCCGTCGCGCACCTCGGGCGAGGCGGTGCCGATGCCGCACGATTCGAACCCGGCTTCGACGCACACCCGCGCGCTCGCTGAGTGGCTCGCCAGGTTCTCCGGAAAGTCGTCCGGCGCGCGGTCGCACGAGCCGAAGGACGGCGACGACGCGCTCGCCGGAAGGGTGAAGCGCCTCGTGCGGAGCCTCCGGCAGAAGGTCGCGGCGCTCGGCGCCTCGCGCGAGCGCAGGAGAGAGCATCCCTGACGCGAGGCCGAAGCGAGAGGGGTTCGGGCGCATTGCGCAGGCGCCTGCGCGCCATTGCGCAGGTGCCTGCGCAGCGATCAACAGCGATGGAGAGTGCGCTCATCGACTGGGAGAAGTACCCGCTGCTCGCCGTTGCGGACGAGGAGCGAGATCTTCTGATCGCAGCCCTTCTCTTCGCGGCCGCCGCTGTCCCACGAACCGAGATGCCGGGCTGATCGAGTCTCCGGCGCGCCGAGTGGCGTCAACGAGCAGCCGACATGTCGAACGCGGCGCCGAAGAGTTCCTCGCGCCAATGGCGCCCGTCATGCCGCACGCGGATGTGTCCCATGCGCCCCGTGCGCACGCGTCGACTCTTCGTCACCTCGCGCATCGTGCGTTCGACGGCTGCATCCCGCGGAGGCGGTGCGATCGGTCGGGGCGTTGAAGTCGCGAGCAGACGTCGCGCCACGCGCGTGATCCGGTCGACGTCAGAGTCGCGAGGCAGCTGCACGCTGCCATTCACAAATGGCGTGAGGACCGCGAGCGGCGAGGCGTCGAGCAGCGTCGACCAGATGGCCTCATGGTCAGCGCTCTTCGAGCCGTGGTGCGCGACCTTGTACAGCTCCGACTTGACCACCGGACCGATGCCGGCGCCTATCACACCGAGCCAGCCGCGCCCGGGATCGTTGCCGGTCTCGAGGTCGGCACCGAGCAGCGCGCTCACCTCGCCGACGCGCACTCGAAGCACGACCGCGGTGTCGTTGGGTTCGGGCGAGACGAGCGCCTTGCGGGTGGTACCGACCCGAGGCTGCTGGAGACTCTTGAATCCGACGGTCATCGTTGCCGCCGACGGCGATAGAGATCGAACGTGTGCCTCGGGCAGCGAGGACGCTGCGGGACGATAGAAGACGTCTTGGTCGGCACGCGCCCACTCGGGGCCGGACGACGGCGACCTCCCGCCTCGACGCCGCAACTCCTCCACGATTTCGGCGAACTCCGAGACACCGGCGCCATGATCGTCCTTCTGTTGGACGATCTCTTCGGACGCGACGAGACCCAGGAACTGGGCATTGGCCAGGGCGCCGCTGCAGACGAACCTCGCACCGGCGCATGCGTGCAGCACGCGCGCGGCGCCGCGCATGTGGTCGTCGTGCCAGTGCGTCACGACGACGAGCTTCACCGCGGTCGCGACGTCGATCCCGAGGTCCGCGAGGTAGGTCAGCGCGACGGGTTGGTGTGTCGAGGCGTCGAGGCAGGAGTCGACCACCATCCATTCGCCCGCGCCCAAGTGGACGACGAGGCACTCCCCGAAGCCTGGCCCGAAGACCGAGACCTCGAGCTCATTCTCCTTGGGCGCGCTTGATCTCACCGGAGACTCCGAGGAAATCGATCAGCTCGCGCGTTCGCTCTTCGATGCGACGGATGTCGCGCTTCGACCACGCCGGCAGTCGACGGAACCTGATCGCGGAGACCCGCTCGACCTGCCCGAAGGGCGACGTGCGGTAGCCGATGCTCCAGTAGAAGATCGCGCCCGGACTCACGAGCGGCCGATCGTCGGGCGAGACCTCATCGAGGCCGATCGTGACCTCTTCTTCAGGCCGCGATGGATCGGTGAGGTCGCGCAGCACCGCCACGACGTCCTCACCCTCGATCGCCTGGACGGTCCCTTCCCACTGCTGACGGAGATCGAACCGATCGGCCCCGACCCTCAGCTGCGGCATCGGGACGACGCTCGGCTCAAGGCTTGGGAGCAACGCACGGCGGTCCGGCTCCTGGTCAAGAACCGTTGACGGTTCGCTCTGCTGGGCGACCGGTGCCACGAGCACCGAGTCGTTGACGACGACCGCCTGCCGGCCGGAGTGTCGTGGCGCCGCGGCGCCGGCGGTCGAGCCGTGCGCGGTCCTGACGCCGGCAGAATCCGTCGTGCCCCAGCTGGGTTCGACGCGGATCGCGGCGGCCATCAAAAACCTGCCTTCTTCAGCATGGCCTCGGCGCGTGCGGCGGCGTCCCGCATCAGTCGGTCGTGGTGGGTACGGACGATGGACATCAGCTCTGCGACCGGGTGGTCCTCGCGAGACGGGCGAAGATCGTTGTTGAACTCGAAGAACACGCCGTCGATGTGGTTCGCGGCGGGCTCGATTCGGATGTTGAGCTTGCCGACGAGAGCGTCTGTGCGCGCGCCCTCGGCCGTAAGCGTACGAAGCTTCGGCTGGTCGAGCACGCCGTCCCATCGGTCCTTCGGCATGAGTTTGTCGCCGAGGCTGTCGCGGGCTTCTTTGCTGCCGAGCCGATACTGGAGCGCACGATTCAAGCCTAGCGCCGTGACCGGCGTGTGCTCGAGCAGCTCGAACACACCCAGGACGAGGTCGCGCAGCGGAGCGAAGTGCGTCGCGGCCGAGGTGAGCGCGATGAACTTGTTGCGCGTCACGGAGAGCGTCAGCCATCCCGTACGGAACGACGCGACCTCTGGATGTACGACGTCGAGGATGGCGCCCTCGGCCTCGCTTGCGCCCAACAGACCCTTCTGCGCCAGCCAGCTCGGCTGGAAGATCGCCGGGTTGAACGAGCCGAGCAGAACGATCGACGCGACCTCTTCTTCGATCTTCAGCGGCGTCATGGGGCTCCGGAGCGGCTTCGCCGGGCAGGCTAGCACGGAACGAGCCGGTTACCCGCCGAGCCTCTCACGCGCCGCTCTCGGTGAGTGCGGCGGGGACAAGATCCGCCGCTCTTCGAGCCGCTGAACGCAACGCTGACACCACGGAAGTCGCCATGAGCCTGCCGGCCCACTCACTCGTCCTCGCACCCGGGAGCGCCGGGCCGTTCTTGTCCCGCTCCGGCTTCACCTTCTCCTGCACGATCGCGAGCAGGTCCTGGCGGCTCGCGGCGTCGAGGCCGTGGGCAGCGCAGGCGAGGCGCAGCTCGTCACGACCCATCCACTCGACGAGCCCGCGCAGCCGGACCTGCTCGGATCGCGCGAGCGCGGTGGCGATGTCCGTCTTGGTCCCGCGCTGCGGCACGGCGACGCTGAAGTGACGCGCGACGTCGAACAGCCGTGCCTTGGTCGGCAGCAGCGATTTCTCTCCGTGCGACGCCTTCCGTCGCAGCCAACCAACGGCAGAGCGCGCCTGCGCAATCGTCACCGGAGCGCCTTCACGAGCGCCTCGACCCGCGCCGCGTCGACGCGCAACACGATCTCGAAGCCGCCCTTCGCGCGCGACGCCGTCGCGGTCGCGCCCTTTCCGCCCGCTGCGCGCACGGCGGCTTGCAGCGTGCGCGCGGCCTTGTCCGCGGCGACCTCGCGCGGGTCGGGCTTCTCGGTCTTCGCGCGCACCGCGCGCGCCGCCTCTTCGATCTCACGCGCGGAGGCGCCGGCGATCTTCTTGCGCCCCTTGCCGACACGCACGCCCTCTTCGAGCACCTCGTCGATCGTGTCGAGCTCCGGCGTCGTGGCGACGAGCCGTGCGAGGGCGTACGCCTTCTCGGGCCCGAGCTCCATCGCCTTCGGCCGCGGCACGTTGCTGACGACGCCGATCAGCTTCTCGGCCGTCCGCCGGCTCATCACCTTCCGCGCGGCGAGCAGCCCGCCGAAGCTCGAGTAGCCGAGGGCGACGAAGAGCTTCTTCTTCCGGATCTCGGCGAGGGCGAGGCCGATCTCGTAGAAGTCCTCGGCGATGCGCGCCTTGCGGCGTTCGATGAGCGCGAGCAGCTCCTCGGCCCTCTTGCCCGCCGCCGTGCTCGCCTTCCTCGCCGCGGCAAGCAGTTTCTTGGTCCTCACGCCCTGCGCTGTCGCCATGCGCTCGCATGGTACGCGGGCAACCGCACGTGTCCACGCGACGCGCCGATCGACCCCGTTCGTCGGTCGTCAGTCGTCCATCGTCAGCCGAGTTCCGGCCGGCGGGTGGAGCGCCACGTTCCGACAAACCCAGCGGAGGCCCGCTCCCGGCCGACGGTGTCTCCCCTGCCGTCCCCCGCTCTGCTCTCTCGTGCTGACGACTGACGACTGACGACTGACGACTAATGCTCGGCCTTCCGAGTCAGCCGCCGCACACGCGAGCGCCCGCGGGGCGTCTGCCGCCGCGGGCTCTCGGTCCGCCGAGCGGGTCGCCCGGGATCAGGGCGCGATGGCCGCCGTGATCGTGGTGGTCTTGCTCACGTTGTACGTCGCGGATGCGTCGTTGCCGCACGTGGCGTCGGTCACGGAGGCCTGCACGCTGCCGCTCCCGCACGAGCTGGTGCCTGCCGGGCAGGTGTCCGCGGCGGTGAAGTCGACCACGCAGCTCGTGCCGCTGCAGGTTCCCGGCGCGGTCCACGAGATCGATGGGGTCGCGGCGCTACCGCCGGTGACGGTGGCCGTGAACGTCACGTGGTCGTTCGAGTTCGTGAGGCCCGGGCAGGTCAGCGAGGTGGCGTCGGGCGAGATCTGGATGTCCACCGACTGGTAGACGGCGGCGTTGGTGCCAAGGGTCGCCTGGCAGCCGCGGTTGTCGGTCACGGTGACCGTGCCGCTGACCAAGCTGCCGCCGCTGGGGAACGCGCCCGAGATGGTGCCCGAGCTGCCCGAGCAGGACGAGGATGAAGTCGGCGTGCCGGTCGGTCCGCCGGAGAAGGTCCACGCGCACGTGAGCCCGCCGCTGCCGCCGGTCGCCTGAGCGTCGTAGGTGAACGACTTGGCACACGAGCCCACCATCGACGGGTTGAGCGCGACGGCGCCGTAGACGGTCACCGCCGGCGTCGCGACCGTCTTCGCGCACTGATCGCCGGCGGTCTCGGTCACCGTCACGCTGCAGGTCCAGCTGCCCGCCGCGAGGCCGGTGAGCGAGCCCTTGCAGTCGTTGGTCGCCGACGCGGTGGCCCCGGAAGGCCCGGTGCAGCTCCAGTCGCACTTGAAGCCGGTGAACTCGCCGGTCGCGTCGGCCGACTGGGTGACGCCGTTGCGCCCGGTGATCGAGCCGACCGAATAGTCGACCTTGGTGCCGGCCCCGTTGCACGAGGTGGTGACCGCAGGCGTCGCCGAGAGCTCGCCGAGGTTGAGGAAGATGCCTCCGATGTAGTCCTTGAGGTCCGAGCTGTACTGGTCCGACGACTGGCTGATCACGTCCACGTGGAACGAGGCGGCGGAGCACGCGCTGAAGGTGCCGCCGACCAGGGTCGTGAGCGGGACGGCCATCTCGAGCGCGATCTCCGGCTGCAGGTACTGCGCGCCGTTCGGCTTCGGAATCGTGACCAGCGCGCCCGGATCGTGGGGCAGCACCGGCGTCGGCTTCGTCGGGTCGACGTTCGCCGCCGCCACGATCCCGCCGCTGACGCCCGTGCTGGAGACGAGCGTCCAGGTCGTGTTGCTCGCGCCGGAGGCCGGCAGCGACTCGATGAGCGTCTCCGCATCGTAGGTGGCCGTCGCCGGCGCGTCGGCGCCGGCGTCACCGGTCGGTGCTGCGCTGAATCTCCACGCGTTGATCACCGGGATCGCGCCCGAGCTCTGCGGGTAGCTCCCGCGGATGACGATGTCGTTGGTCTGCACGTGGTAGGTCGGCACGAACCCGCCGCTGCAGCTCGTCGACGTGACGTCGTCCTTGGTGAACACCGCGGTGAAGGACACGGCCCCGTTGTTGTCTTTGCGCGTGAACGCGAGGTACAGCTGCGACGAGTTGCTCGCGAACGCGACGCCCGTGAGGTCGCCCTTCTGCGGCGAGGTCCCCACCACGACGCAGGGCCCGGTGCCGAAGGCGGTCTGATCGTTCAGCGCGTCGTTGCACGTGTGGTTCGCTGGGGCCAGGTCGGCCCAGTCGATGTAGCTCGTGGCCGGAGTGCCCGGGCCTGGGAAGCAGTGGTCGAAATCGACCGGCGTCCCGTCGGTCGGATGGTTGTCCAAGCCGGGGTCGCCGGAGGTCCCGACCCACAGGTTCGCGTTATAGGGCGCGGCGCTCGCGAGCACCTGCCCGCGGCAGGTCGTCCCCGCCGCGATGGCCGCCTCGATCTCGAGGAACTTCGCGCCGATGTTCGAGTTGATCACGCCGTTGGTCCCGCAGGCGGGGTTCGGGTCTGCCGCGTTGATCAATCCTCCGTCGGTCTGCACCGCGGCCTTCGCGGTCCCCTCGTCCTTCGAGGAGCTGCTGCACCCGAACAGCAACGGAACGGCGGCTGCGCACCACCATGCGCTTGCAATGGACCTCATGGATCATTCCCCTCCCTGCGGGCAGATCACGACGTCCCCGCGGTCGAACCGCGGACGACGCCTTCGTCTCGCGCCGTGTTCGCGGCCCGCGGCCGCGCACACGCGCCTTTCACGACCGACGGCGATCTCGCGCTCCGAAGGAGGACGACAGCGCCGCCGGTCGGCTCCACGCGGTCTTTTGCAGTCGTTGTGCCGAAGCTGCCCACACCGCGCACCGCTCCGAATTGCACCCTGCGCCTGCGCTGGTCTTCGCCTGCGGCGCTCGCGCCGTTCAACAGCGTCGCTCGCGGCGACGACGAGGGTGCGCGCTGCGCTACGACGAGGGCGCGCGCTGCGCTACGACGAGGGTGCGAGTCCCGCAATGAGCGGGTGGCCGTCGTGGTCCGTCAGCCGCGCCGGCGTCGCAGCGCGCCGAGGGCGAGCAGCAGGCCCGCGAGCGCGCCGCCGCCGGAGGAGGCGCGGCGGCCTGCGCTGCACCCGCCCGAGTCCTCGCCGTCGTTGGTCGGGACGACGCACGTGCCGCTGTCGCACACCGCGCCCGGCGCGCAGTCGGTCGTCGCCGCGCAGTTCGTCGCGCAGACGCCGTTGTTGCAGCGGTAGTTGCCGCACGGCTTGACGGTCCCCTCGTCGATCGACGCGAGCCCGTCGGACGAGCAGCGCGCCGTGTTCGGAACGCATGCGGCGCCCTTGCAGACGTTGCCGGCCGAGCAGTGCGCGTCGGTGTCGCAGGTCGTCCGGCAGGCGGCCGCGTCGCACGCGAAGGGCGCGCACGACTTCGGCTCCGCGACCCGGCACGCGCCGACGCCGTCGCAGTAAGAGGTCGCGGCGAACGTCGAGCCGGTGCAGGTCGCCGGGGCGCACGAGGTCTCGAGCCCGCGCGCGTACGCCGAGCACTTCCGCGAGTCGACCGCGCCGTCGCAGCGGAGCGCGCGGCAGACGTCACCGCCGCCGTCGCTGCACTTGTCGCGTGCGCCGTGGGGGACGCCGGACACCGGCCAGCAGGTGCCGATGCGACCCGCGACGTCGCATGCCTCGCACTGACCGTCGCACGCGCCGCTGCAGCAGACGCCATCGACGCAGAAGCCCGAGCCGCACTCCGCGCCGGCGGCGCACGTCGCGCCGAGCGACTTGCTGCACGTCCCGCGCTTGCCGGGGTTCGCGCACGAGCTCCCCGCCTCGCACGACGCGACGCCGCAGCAGACGCCGTCGGTGCAGTGGCCGGAGGCGCACATCGTGTCGGACGAGCACTCCTTGCCGAGGCCGGTGACCGGAACGCAGACGCCGACGGTGCACCAGAACCCCGGGGCGCAGTCGCCCGCTCCGGTGCACACCGACTTGCAGGCCACGCCGGCCGGATCGCAGGTGAACGCGCCGCACGAGCGCGCGACGTCGTTGCACTTGCCCGCGCCGTCGCAGAAGCTGGCGTGGGTCTCGATCCCCGACGCGCACGCGTTCGCGCTGCAGGGCGCGGTCTTCGCCGGGAACGCGCAGGCGGTCGCGCTCGCGCCGGTGCACTGCACGCCGCAGGTGGTGCCGACGCCGGTGCCGGTGCACGCGGGGCGGCTGCCGTGGGGCGCGCCGGAGGTCACGAGGGTGCACGAGCCGACGGCCCCGGCGACGTCGCACGCCTGGCACTGACCGCCGCACGCCGAGCTGCAGCACACGCCGTCGACGCAGTTGCCGGAGACGCACTGGTCGGCGGTGGTGCACGCGACGCCGTTGCCCGATCGAGCGACGCAGCTGCCGGACTTGCAGTAGCTGGTCGAGGTGCACTGCGACGTCGTCGTGCACGACGTGGCGCAGGCGCCGGCCACGCAGAGGTTGTAGGGCGCGCAGGAGCCGCCGTGCACGGGCGGGCCGCTCGCGACGTTCGAGCACGTGCCCGCCGAGCCCGTGAGGTTGCAAGCCTCGCAGGCGCCCGTGCAGGCACGGTTGCAGCAGGCGCCGTCGACGCACATCGCCGACTTGCAGTCGGCCGCGTTGGTGCACGCGGTGCCGTTCGGCATCAGCTCGAAGATGTCGACGACGGCGGTCGGCGTCGGGTTGCCGCCGGCGAGCAGGAAGCGCTCACCCGGCAGCTGGACCATCACGTGCCCCGACTCGCCGAACGACGTGCTCGGCGAGGACGCGAGGGTCCACGTGTCGGTCGCCTGATCGTAGCGGTCCGGTCCGACGTTTACGCTGAAGTAGCCGCCGAAGACGAGGAAGTCCCCGTCGCCGAGGAGCGCGATGCTGAAGCGGTTCTCGCGGTTGCCGTGCCACTTCGCCTTCGCCGCCGACCAGGTGTCCGTCGTGGGATCGTAGACGTGATAGACGCCGAACCCGCCGAACGCGTGGACCTTGCCCGCGTGCATGAGCAGCCTGGCCGAGCCGTGCGCGGCCGGCGCGTCCTTCACGCGCGCCCAGGCGCCCGTCGCGAAGTCGTAGACCTCGGCGCTCGGCGTGATGGTGTCACCGTGGACGAACAGCTTGCCGTCCGGGAGGACCGCGAGATCCGGGACGCGCCGCGCGAAGAGCGTCGAGGCGAACGCCGACCAGGCGTTGGTCGCAGGGTCGTAGACCCGGACGCAAGTCCCTGGATAACCGCCGGTCGAGTACACCCGCCCGTTCGGGTGCACGACGAAAGCCCCGTCACAATTCGCGCCAGGCCAGCCCGGGGGGCTCGTCGGCGACCAGGCGTTCGTCGCCGGATCGTAGAGCTCGCTGGTGCCCCCGCCGACCGCGAGGATCTTCCCCGTCGGAAGCGCGATCGCCTGCCCGCCGCGCGCGACGCCCATCGACGGCCCCGCGGTCCACGTGTTGGCTGCGGGATCGTAGATCTCCGTCGTCGACAGCCCGGCGGTGCCGTCGGTCCCGCCGGCGACCAGGACCTTCCCGCTCGGCAAGAGCGCGCCCATCGCGGCGAAGCGCGCCTGCGACATCGACGCGACGGTCGTCCACGCCGGATCGAGGAGGATGGGGTGACGCAGCCCCGACGCATCGAACTGCGCCGCGAGCACCTCGCCATGCAGCTGCACCGAGACGTCGCGCCGCGTGCCCTCGGCGTCGACCACGTACATGGCGTCGGTCGACAGACGCACGACGCCGGCGTCGTCGGTGACGTAGACGCGCCCGTCGCGGAGCGCGATGGAGGCCACGCCGGCGATCGGGCGAAGGCGCCACCGCGCCGACGTCGGCGCGTTCGGGTCGCGCAGCAGCCGAAACTCCTCGACGCGCGCGCCTCCGGCGAGGAGCGCGACGTCGGTGCTGCGCGCGGCGCCGGGGTACACCACGACACCGTCGCGAACGCTACCGGGCGATCGACCGAGCTCCTCCGGGCTGATCTCGAGGGTCACCGGCCCCGCGGTGAGCCGCACGGGCTCGTCCGCGAGCCGGGGTGCGCGCGCGAGCAGCCGCGGCGACCTGGCCTCGAACGCGCCGCCGTCGACCGCGTCGGCGAAGCGCGCCTGGGGCGACCACGCGCGGCGGACCTCGCCGAAGCGGCGCAGAGCGCCCACGGCCTGCGAAGCAACGTCGCCGGACGGCGTCGCGCTCGCGAGAACCGCGTCCGACGACGACGCGTCGGAGCCGCGCGTACTGCAACCGAGCAACGAGGCGAGCACGAAGGGCGCGACGCGAGTCATCGACATGGGACGCGAGGGTACCCAATTTCGAGCGCGGCGCATCCGGGCCTCGCCCGAGCGCGACTCCGTTCGGTCCATCGTGGAGTGACACAGGGCCGCGCGACCTCGACGGAGGAGACGCGCGTGCTCGTGTGGTGCACACGCTGAGCGGCGCGCGAATTGCTCCGCACTGGGCTTGCGCCTCCGCTTTCGTCGGGTCTCCGTGGCCGAGGCGGTGCCCCATGCGCGGCGGCTGCGCACGGTTCGGGCGGTCGCCCACGGACCGGGTGCTGCGTGATGCCGGTTCGAAATGGCGCCACCTTCACTGCGATCGATGGTTAGGTTCTGGGGCCGATCCTCGAGCTCGAGGGCGGAGGATCGGGCGGCAGATGAGCCAGATGAGGAGACCTGCGATCCATAGAGTCAGCGCGCCTGGGTCGGAGGAGTCGCACGCCGAGAGCGAGCGCTCGAGGGCCTTTCCGATCGTGGCGGTCGGCGCGTCCGCGGGCGGGCTCGAGGCGTTCACCGAGCTGCTCCGCGTCCTCCCGGAGCACAGCGGGATGGCGTTCGTGCTCGTCCAGCACCTCGACCCCTCGCACGCGAGCTACCTGAGCGAGGCGCTCGCGAAGGTCACGAAGATCCCCGTGACCGAGATCCGCGACGGGATGGTCGTCGAGCGCGATCACGTCTACGTCGTGCCCTCCAACGCCGACGTCGGCATCCTCAAGGGAGCGCTCACCCTGTTCCCGAGGCCGGAGCGGAGACCCCATCTCCCCATCGACTTCTTCATGAGCGCCCTGGCGGCCGACTGCGGCAGTCAGGCCCTGGGCGTCGTCCTCTCGGGGACGGGCTCCGACGGCTCGGAGGGCCTTCGCGCCATCAAGGCGGGCGGCGGCGTCGCCTTCGCGCAGGAGCCCCGGTCCGCGAAGTTCCGCGGCATGCCCGAGGCGGCGATCGACACGGGAGTCGTGGACTTCCTCCTGCCCATCCCCGAGCTGGTGCGCGAGCTGTTGCGGATCGGCCACCACCCGTTCGTTCTCCGACGCGCCGACGAGGTGCTCGCGGGCGGCGCGGAGGACGTGGAGCTCAAGAAGGTCTTCGTGCTCGTCCGCAACGCGGTCGGGGTCGACTTCAGCGACTACAAGGCGACCAGCGTCCGCAGGCGATTGGCTCGACGGATGGCCCTGCGGCAGGTGGCGACGATCTCCGATTACCTGCTGCTCCTGCGGGAAGACCCGAACGAGGTGCAGGCGCTCTGCGCCGACATGCTCATCCACGTCACGACCTTCTTCCGCGACCCCGCCGCGTTCGAGAAGCTCAAGGAGCGCGCCTTTCCGGAGATCCTCGAGGCCAAGCGCAACGGCGGGAAGATCCGCGTCTGGTCGGCCGGGTGCTCGACCGGAGAAGAGGCGTACTCGCTCGTCATCGCGCTCATGGAGTTCCTCGCGGAGGAGAACGCGTCCGACATCCCCATCCAGTTGTTCGGGACCGACATCTCGGAGAGGGCCATCGAGAGGGCTCGGAGCGGCTTCTACGCCGAGGGCGTCACGCGCGACGTCGGTGTGGAGCGGCTTTCGCGCTACTTCACGAAGGTCGACGGCGGCGGCTATCGAATCAACAGGGCGGTCCGCGAGCGTTGCGCCTTCGTCAAGCACGACGTCACGAGCGATCCGCCGTTCTCGAAGATCGACCTCGTGAGCTGTCGAAACCTCCTCATCTACTTCGGGCAGGAGCTGCAGAAGCGAGTGCTCGCGACGCTCCAATTCTCGCTCGGTCACCCGGGCTTCCTGCTGCTCGGTCACGCCGAGAGCATCGTCGACGGCACCGACCTGTTCTCGGTCGTCGACAAGGAGAACAAGATCTTCGAGCGGACCGCCGTCAAGACCGCGCTCCGCGTGGCCGCCGCCAGAGACGTCTACCCCGTCGGTGCGAACGCGCCCGAGGGCGGCGTGCGCGCGTCGACGCCCGGACCGGGCGACGTCGTTCGCCGAACCGAGAGCTTGCTCCTCGAGCAGTACGCCCCCCCGGCGTCATCATCAACGGACGGAACGAGATCCTCCATTTCCGTGGGAGGACCGGGACGTACCTCGAGCCGCCGCCCGGCCAGCCGCAGCACGATCTCCTCAAGATGGCGCGCCAGGGCCTCCTCGCGGATCTTCGCATCGCGATCTCGCAGGCTCGGAAGGCGAAGGCCATCGCGCGTCGCCCCGGCGTTCGGGTCGAGCATCATGGCGTGACACACGTCTGCGACATCGTCGTCGTCCCGGTCGCGACGCCGCCCGAGTCACGAGAGGACTTCCTCGCCGTGCTCTTCGAGGAGGTCCCCGACGCGGCGACGGTCGGCCCCGCGACCCGTGGCGAGGCAGCGTCCGTTGGCGCAGGCGACGAGGGCGCCGCCGACCAGGCGCGCGTCCGCAAGCTCGACGACGAGCTGAAGGCCACGAAGGAGTACCTCGGCTCGCTGATCGAGGAGCACCAGCGCACGAACGAGGAGCTGCTCTCGGCGAACGAGGAGCTGATCTCGAGCAACGAGGAGCTCCAGACGCTGAACGAGGAGCTCGAGACCGCCAAGGAGGAGCTCCAGTCCACGAACGAGGAGCTGAGGACGCTCAACGAGGAGCAACAATCACGCAACGTCGAGGTCACCTCGGTCAACGCCGACCTCGTCAACATCCTCGGCAGCGTCGAGGTCCCGATCGTCATCGTCGACGCGCGGCGCTGCATCCGACGGTTCACCCCCAAGGCGCGCCCCATTCTGAACCTCCTCCCGTCGGACGTGGGTCGCCCGATCGACGACATCAAACCGACCGTCGCCATCGACGACCTCGACCGGAAGATCTCCGACGTCATCGACACGGCGGTCCTGCACGAGGAGGAGGTCCGGGGTCCCGATGGACGCTGGTACCGGCTGCAGATTCGTCCGTACAAGACCCTCGACATGAGGGTCGATGGGGCGGTGGTCTCGATCATCGACATCGACGCGTTGAAGCGCGCGCTCGGCGCCGCCGAGTGGGCGCGCGACTACGCCAAGGCGACCGTCGAGGCCGTCCCGACGCCGCTCCTCGTGCTCGACGACAGGCTCCGGGTCTTCTCCGCCAACGCGGCGTTCCACGAGAGCTTCCGCCTGTCGCGCGGTGAGTCCGACGGCCGCGATCTCTCCTCGGTCATGGGCGGCGCATGGGACGTCCCCGAGCTCCGGTATGCAGTCGAGCGTGCGCTGAAGAACGACGAGCGCTTCGAGAAGCTGGTGCTGGAGCGGGCGCTTCCGCGGCTCGGCCTGCGTTCGGTGTCGCTGTCCGGTCGCTCGATCTCCACGCCGAGCGGCGAGCGGCTCGTCTTGCTGGCGCCCGAGGACGTCACCGACCGCCTGCGCCGCGAAGAGGAGAGAGCCAGCCTGCTCGAGGCGACGCAGAGCGCCAAGGCCGCCGCCGAGGCCGCCAACCGCACGAAGGACGTCTTCCTCGCGACGCTCTCGCACGAGCTCCGCACGCCGCTCTCGAGCGTCCTCGCGCAGGCCCAGCTGCTGCGCCGCGGAACGCCGGACGAGGAGCGGGTCCATCGCGCGAGCGAGATCATCGAGCGATCGGTGCGGCTGCAGGCGCAGCTCATCGACGATCTCCTCGACGTCTCGCGCATCGTGGCCGGCAAGCTGAAGATGCAGCTCCAGTCGGTCCACCTCGCGTCGGTCGTGCGCGCCGCGGTCGAAGCGCTCGGCCCGTCGGCCGAGGCCAAACACATCGACGTCGAGCTCCGACTCGACGACTCGGTGCCGCCGGTGTCCGGCGATCCGGTGCGGCTGCAGCAGGTGATCTCGAACCTCCTGACGAACGCCATCAAGTTCACGCCGCCGCGGGGCCGCATCGTCGCCAGCGTCGACTCGGCCGAGGGGCTCGGCCGCGTCCAGGTGGCCGACACGGGCAGCGGCATCGATCCCGCCTTCATGCCGCACATCTTCCGGCGCTTCGCCCAGGAGGAGCGCGGGCAGGCGCCGGCGCACGGTGGTCTCGGCCTCGGCCTGACCATCGCCCATCACCTGGTCGAGGCCCATGGGGGCACGCTCTTCGCGGAGAGCGCCGGAAAGGAGCGAGGCGCGACGTTCACCGTGTTGGTTCCGCTGATGCGCGCCAGCCTCGGGCCGCAGCCCGTCCTCGCCCCCGCCTCGCGCAGCCTCGCCGGGGCCCGCGTGCTGTTCGTCGAAGACGACGCCGGGACACGCGAAGCGGTGAGCGAGATGCTCGGCATCGGCGGCGCCGAGGTCCAGCTGGCCGCGTCGGCGCGCGACGCGTTCCGCGTCCTCGAGAGCTTCGCGCCCGATGTGCTCATCTGCGACATCGCGATGCCCGAAGAGGACGGCTTCAGCCTGCTCCGGCGGGTCCGCGCGATGCCCCCGCCCCTCGGGCGCGTCCCCGCGATCGCGCTCACGTCGCTCGCCGGCGAAGCCGATCGGCGCCGCGCGCTCGAGGCCGGATTCCAGCGTCACGTGGCCAAGCCCGTCGCGATCGAGCGCCTCACCGCCGAGGTCGCGGGCCTACTCGGCGCCTCGATTACCTAGTCGCGCGAATCAGAACGAAAGCTCCACCTCCGTCCCCAGGACGGGCACCCGGCGCAGATCGTACGCCGCCGGGACCAGCGGGCCGTCGACGTCGTTGATGAGGATGCCGCCCATCGCCATCACCGACGACTGTCTGCCGAGCGTCACCTTGAGGCCGCCCGCGATCTGCGTGCCGTTGCCGATGTCGGCCGCGTAGCGGATCCGCTGCGCGTCGACGAACGGGAACACGCGCGTGCCGATCAGGTACCCGACGCGGCCGCCGACCATCGCCTGCGGCGCGTAGACGCCGACCTGCGACATGACGGCGACGGTCCCGAGCCGCGGCCCCACGGCGCCGCGGAGGCTCTTGTCGTAGACGAAGACCATCCCGCGCGGGATCACCTGCAACCTCCGGGTGACGCGCCACAGCAGCTCCGCCTGCCCGAACCACTGCGTGATCGTCGCGCCGGCAGGTCCTTCGCCGCTCGCCCATCGGAACCGGTTCCACGCGGCGGCGAGCTGGATCGCGACCGGCGGCGGGACGTCGCGCGACCAGTCGCCGCCCAGCTCCTTGCCGACGGCGGCGATCGCGCTCCAGCTCTCGATGCCGTGGGCCATCGGACCGTACAGCCCCGACAGCTCGGTCGACCACCCGGGCGCCGGGCGGTAGCCGATGCCGCCGCCGACGTACGGCACGATCACCGTGGGATCGCCGGCGGCGTAGGGCGAGATGTGCAGGAGCGCGGTCTGCGGGATGAGCGAGAAGCGGGCGGAGGTCGGGACGTCGACGCGCGCGCCGGCGTAGGTGACGTGACCGACGCGGTTGGCCGCGACGCCGGTGGTGATCGGCGGCGTCACCGCCGCGCCCGGATCGGGGCCCGGGCGCCCGATCTCGCCGAAGCGCGTGTCGTCGGTGATCGCGCGGCCCTCGGCGGCCGTCGCGCCGTGCGGAGACGGAGGCGGGATCATGTCGGCACGCGCCGCGCCCGCGAGCATCGTCATGCTCGCCAGAGTGGTCGCCAGAGTGGTCACCAGCGTCGCCGCCCCGGCGTGTGCGCAGCGCGCGACACCGGACACGAGTGAACGAGTCATGCGCCCGCTCGACAGCAATCATCGTTCCGCTCCGCGACCCGGGCGCGTCGCCGCGGCGCGAGCACCCGGCGCGTGCACGCGCACGTCATCGCGGCCGCCGACGGTGTCGGCTCTGGTCAGCGCGCGCGTCGTACACACGACCACGCGGAACGCTCATTGCTGACGCCCCCCATCGCGACCCGCAGCAGCCCTGGTGCGCGCGGTCGCGTGGAGAGCCAACGTGCAGATCTTCCGTGACGACACGCGACGTCGGTGGCGACGCCTGAAGATGCTGCTGGCGGCGCTCGGCCTCGCCGCGATCGCGCTGACGGTGCTGTTCGTGAAGACCCTGCGGCCCCGTCCGGCCGCGTTCCTCAAGGCGCCGGCGCCGCCCGCCGCGCTCGACTTGAACGAGGTTCGTGACCACGCGATCGCCGCTGCGCCGGCGCATGCGGCGGTGACCGTACCGCCGGCGCTCGGCGCGGCGGCGAGGCCTTCGGACCCGGGCGCGGCGGCGAAGCAGCCGGATCCGGGCGCGGCGGCGAAGCCGTCGGATCCGGGCGCGGCGGCGAAGCCGTCGGATCCGGGCGCGGCGGCGAAGCCGCCGACCGGCGATTTCGTGCCGATCAGGATGGCCTTCGTCGACGCCACGGAGCAGGAGGCCCTGCGCGCCGTCGAGCTCCATGGACAGGCGCTCACGCACGTCGCCATCGAGGGCCTCCACGTCCGCGACGCCGAGGGCGGCGTCCTCGGCCAGCTGCCCGACGACGCGCTGAAGGTCGCGCGCGATCGGCAGCTCGCGATCCTCGAGGTCATCGATGACGTCCGCGACGACGTCCCGCGCCCTGGGGACGTCACCGCGCTCGGGCGCGACCGGCTGCTCGCGCGGAAATTCGCCGCCATCCTGCTCCCGAAGCTGCAAGCGGACGGCGCGGCCGGCGCCGTCCTCGCGCTCGGCGAGGACGACGCGGATCTCGACGGCGCGCTGCGCGCGGTCGTCCTCGAAGAGGTCTTCGCCAAGCTCAAGCCGGCCGGCATGACGGTGGCGACGCGGGTCGAAGGTCGCTTCGTCCCCGAGGCGCTCGCCCGGCAGCTCGATCCGAAGTCGAATCCGGCGCCGCTCGCCCCGCGCGCGTGGGTCGACGGCACCCTCGACGCCGCGCAGCGCCTGGTGCCGTCGCACAAGCTGGTGACCACGCTGGCCACGCGCGCCGGCGCCTGGCCGGTCGACGGCCGCACGCTCGCTCGCGCCGGCGACGCGCGAGAGCTGCAGTGGGGCGAGGTGATCGCGCGCGCGCGCACCGCGAACGTGAAGCCGAAGTGGGACGAGCGGAGCGGCAACCTCGTGGTGGCGCTCCCCGGACCGACCGGCATCGCCTCCTCGGCGCACGTCCGCGCGCACCCAGGCGACGACGGCACCGTGGCGATGATCGCGTGGCTCCCCGACGCCGCGACCTTCGCCGACGGGCTCGCCACGCTCGCCGCGCGCGGGCTCCGTCACGTCGCGCTCGGCAACCTCGGCGGCGAGGACCCGCGCGTGTGGGCGGTGCTCGCCGCGCCGCGCGACGATCGCGACGCGATCCGCGCCGCGCTGAGCACGCTCCCTGCTCCGAGCGAGCCGGACGTCATCGGCGAGGGCGTCGCGATGCGCGTCGATCTCTCGCAGCACGACGGCTCGGCGACCCTCGATTTCGGCGCCGGCGGCCGCGTCGAGGGCGAGTCCTACGACGCGCTGCCGACCGTGCCGACGGTGATCCGTCGCGGCAAGGTCCCCTCGCGCACCGTCGTGCTGACGTTCGACGACGGGCCGCACGAGGAGTTCACGCCGAAGATCCTCGACGTCCTCCGCGAGGAGGGCGTCAAGGCCGCGTTCTTCGTGGTCGGCTCGCGCGCCGAGCGCGACCCGGAGATCTTCAAGCGCCTCGTGCGCGAGGGACACGAGGTCGGCAACCACTCGTTCTCGCACCCGGACCTCGGCAAGATCTCCGATCAGCACGCCGACCTGGAGATCAACTCCACCAACCGGCTGCTCGAGGCGCTCACCGGGCGCGGCACCGTCCTCTTCCGCCCGCCCTTCCGCTCCGACGATCGGCCGACCGTCCGCGAGGACCTGCTGGCGATCCAGAACGGCGAGCGCAACGGGATGATCACGGTGACCTCGACGGTCGACCCGCACGACTGGGCGCGTCCGCCCGAGATCATCGTCGACTACCTCGTGCGTCGGCTCGGGCAGTTCGACGGCGGGGTCGTGCTCATGCGCGACGGCGGCGGCGATCGCGCCAACACCGTGGCCGCGCTCCGCCCGCTGATCCGGACGCTCCGCGGGCGCGGCTTCCGCTTCGCCCAGCTGCACGAGATCTTCGCGCCGGCGGGCGTCTCCTCGATCGACGACGTCAACCCCAAGGTGCGCGTCGCGGTCTCCGAGACCGTAGGCGCCGCGATGTGGTCCTCCGGCACCTGGTTCCTCCGGGGGATGACCGTGCTCGCGCTCTCGGCGTTGGCCCTCGGCCTGTTGCGCTTCGGCGCGCTGGCGCTCTTCGCGCTGATCGAGGTGGCGCGCGAGTGGCGCGAGCGCCGCCGGATCCGTCGCAGCTCGCGGCTGCCGGTGCACGGCGCGGTGAGCGTGATCATCCCCGCCTACAACGAGGCGAAGGTCATCGAGCGCACCATCCTCTCGGTGCTCGCCTCGCGCGGCATCGAGGTCGAGGTCCTGGTGATGGACGACGGCTCGACCGACGACACCGCCGACGTCGTGAGTCGCGCCTTCTACTTCGAGCCGCGCGTGAGGCTCCACCGCCTCAAGAACGGCGGCAAGGCGCGCGCCCTCAACCGCGGGTTCGAGCTCGCGACGCACGAGGTGGTGATCGCGCTCGACGCCGACACCATCTTCCTCCCCGACACGATCATCGAGCTCGCGCGCAAGTTCGACGACCCCGACGTGGCCGCGGTCGCCGGCCGCGCCGCGGTCGGCAACACGCAGCACTTCGTCGCGCGCTGGCAGGCCCTCGAGTACGTGATCGGTCAGTCGATCGAGCGACGGGCCTGGCACCTGCTCGGCGTGGTCAGCGTCGTGCCCGGCGCGGTCGGCGCCTGGCACCGCGACGCGGTGCTCGCGGTCGGCGGCTTCGGCACCGACACGCTCGCCGAGGACTGCGACCTGACCATCACGCTCCAGGTCCACGGGTGGAAGGTCGCCTACGCGCCGGACGCCGTGGCGCTGACCGAGGCGCCGGAGACCGTGCAGGCGCTGCTCAAACAGCGCTTCCGCTGGTGCTTCGGGGTGCTGCAGACCGTGTGGAAGCACAAGCGCGCGATGATCGCGCCGCCGCGCAACAACCCGGTGATCGGCCTGCTCCTGCTGCCGTGCGTCCTCGCGTGCCACGTCATCACGCCGCTGCTCGCGCCGCTCGCGGACGTCGCCGCGTTGATCGCGATCGTGCTCGGGCACGCTCGCGCGGTGGTCCCCTACCTCGTCGCGCTCATCGTCGCCGAGCTGCTGCTCACCGTGCTCGCGATGAAGATCGATCGCGCGCGGTGGAGCCTGATGTGGGACTGGCTCGTGAACCGCACCGTCTATCGGTGGTTCCTCTTCGTCGCGCTGGTGCGCGCCGTGGTCGCCGCGCTCCGCGGCGGCGCGGTCGGCTGGGGCAAGCTCGTGCGGACCGGCACCGTCGAGGCGCCGACCGCGATGATGCCCACGCCTCGCCCGGCCAGCGCGACCGCGCATGTCGATCGGTGATCGGAAGGACGAGAACATGAACCCGCATCGCTGCGCACCGCTCCTCGCGATCGTCACCCTCGTCGGGTGCTCCGCCGGGTCGACGTGGCCGACCAAGGGGCCCGTCGCGCCGAAGCGCGCCGGGATCGATCGCAAGGTCGTCGACGAGAAGGAGCTCGCCGCGCTGCTCAACGACAACCCGGCGTCGCTCGCGCGACGCGCCAAGGACGGCGCCGGCTCCGGCGAGGCGGTGGCCGGCGGCGCCAAAGGGGGCAAGGACGGGAACGGGGACGACGCGCCCGCGCCCGACGCCGAGCCGATCATGAAGAAGGCGGTCGCCGCGCTCGAGGCCGGTGACTACGAGACGGCGGGCCGGCTCGCGGCCGAGGTCATCGCCATCGATCCGACCGGCTACGCGTACGCCTACGTCATCCTCGGAGACGTCGCGCTGAACGCGAAGGCCTACGAGAAGGCGCTCGACTACTACAAGAGGGCGCTCGAGCTCGATCCGAAGGACGGTTGGGCGGCGCAGCGCATGGCGCAGGCGTACCGCAAGCTCGGGAAGATGCTCGAGGCGCGCGCCACGCTGCGCAAGTTCACCGAGCAGAACCCCGGCGCCGACGCCGACACCTGGGACGCGCTCGCGTGGATCGAGCTCGAGATGGGCGACAGCAAGCGCGCCGAGGCGGCCTTCCGCAAGGCCCTCGAGGCGAGCGACGGGCAGGACGCCGAGGCGTGGTACGGGCTCGCCCTCATCCACGCGCGGCGCGGCGACGCCCTCGCGGTCGAGAGGGATCTCACCGCGCTGTTCGCGCTGCAGCCGGAGCGCCGCCTGGTCATCGAGCGCGATCCGACCTTCTTCCGCATGCGCATCCACGCGAACGTCGCGAAGCTGTTCTCGCCCAAGCTCATGGCCGAGGCGAAGCTCGCCGCCGAGAACAAGAAGAAGGGCGAGCCGGTGGCCGCCCAGCAGGTGAAGCTGGCGGTGCCCGGCGGTCCGGAGAAGGTGCTCGCCGATCACGTGCGCTTCGACTTCGACAGCGCCGCCATCCGACCGGAGAGCAAGGCGCTGCTCGACGAGATCGCCGGGTTCCTCAAGTCGCAGAAGGGCCTCGAGTTCGTCGAGATCACCGGCCACGCCGATCGCCGCGGCGACGAGGCCTACAACGTGAAGCTCAGCGAGCAGCGCGCCCGCGCGGTCGCCGCCGCCCTGGTCGCCCGCGGCGTGCCTTCGACGACGCTCAAGGCGCGCGGCTACGGCGTCTACTGCCCGCTCGACGACGGCGACGACGAGAGCGCCTACGCCAAGAACCGCCGCGTGCAGTTCGCCATCGCCGCCGGCGGCAAGGTCCTCGGCGACGAGCTGACCTGCGTCGAGCGCATGAAGAGCTGGCTGAAGCCGACCGCGTCGGCGGTGCGGTGGATCCCGGGGAAGAAGTAGGCGCGTTCGGGCGCGTCGCACGAACACGGAGAAGTTCCCGACGCGCTCGACCTCTCGGCACGACCTCGCCAGGAACTCCTGAAGCTCCGGGAACTCGCGCAGCGCCGCCGCGCTGTCGTTCTCGTCGCCGGTGATGACTGGGAAGACGTCGCCGAGCTCGACCAGCACTGCGAGCTGTGGAGTACGCTCGAGATCGGCGAGCAGTTGCGTGCGGGTCGCGTCACGCGACCACTGCGTGCGCTGCGGGACGTCATAGAGGAAGCGCGATGCATGCGGGCGGTTCGCGCGGTCGTAGATCAGTGGCTCGAACCCCCACACGTGGATCGGCGGCCCTTGCGGCACGTGCGACGCGATCCACTCCACGGCCAAGCGGTTGTTGCGAGCGGACACGTCGGCGTAGGAGTGGCAGCTGGTCGAGGACGTCGCGGTGGCGGCCCGGATCGAGCGCCGCCTCGGTGCGTTGGCGGCACCGCGTCCAGAAGCCCCCGAGCGAGGGCGGCGTCGCGGTTCGCACCTCGTGAAGGAGGAAGAGGCCGGTCAGGAACGGGCGGCACCGAGGAACGAGCGCCGCGCGGCGCGCCACACCTTGAACAAGCCCCACCCGGCGAGCAGGCCGGCGAAGGGTGGCGCCGCGCCGTAGTGGTACTCGAAGAACTTCGCCTGAAGGGCCACGCCGACGAGGCAGACGGCGATCACGCCGCCGAGGAACGCAGCGCCCGCCCGCTCGCGCGACGAGGTCGGACGCAGCAGGAATAGCGCGAGGATGCCGACGACGTTGTAGGCCGAGAATCGGAAGATGGAGTCGAACAGCGCGCGCACGATCGCGAGCGGGAGATCCTGCGCGCGGAAGGTGAGCGCCGTGTATCGTGGCACGTAGACGAGCACAGCGCCCACGAACGCGCTGAACGCGCCGACGGCCGCGAGGTAGCCGAGGATCAAGGCGGCAACGGCGACACGCGCGATCGGATCGGGTTGAGCGAGGTGTGTGCGGGTGCGACCAGCAGGTATGCCGCCGAGACGAGCGCGCCGGCTGATTGTGCCTCCGGCTCGCGCTGGCCGCCGAACGCGTCGCCACCGGGCGGCGGACGAGCGGGCCGCGCGCCCTCCCCGCGAGAGTACGCTCTATCGGCGCGTCACCACGAAGACCATGCGCCGCGGCGAGCGATGGAGATTGTCGAAGATCACCCAGCCGATCATCAAGAGCGACGGGCCCGGCCACCGCGGACGCGGGCTTCGCGGAGAAGGAGAGGAACGGCGAGTGACCGCCGCTATGCCCGCCGCGGCAGCTCCACCGTGAACGTCGCGCCCTCTCCGAGCCGGCTGTCGACCCCGATGCGACCGCCGTGCGCCTCCATGATCTGCCGCGAGATGTAGAGCCCGAGCCCGAGCCCGCCGAAGTGCCTCGACGAGACGGCGCGCTCGAAGCGATCGAACACGCGCGCCTGGTCCTCGGGCGCGAGCCCCATGCCGCGGTCACGGACGCGGACGCGCACGTGCTCGGCCTCCTCGGTGAGCGTGATGTCGATCGGCCTGCCGGGACCGAACTTCAGGGCGTTCGACAGCAGGTTCGTCAGCACCTGCTCGATCTGGGTGGGATCGCAGCGGACGCGCACCGACGGCGCGGATCGGAGCGAGACGACGGTCCCGGCGCGTGCGAGATCGTCCCGGAGCCGCAACAGCAGGTCGCGGAGCAGCGCCGCCAGGTCGATCTCGGACATCTCGGGCGTCAGCCGACCGACGCGGATGCGCGCGACGTCGAGGAGCTGATCGACCAGCGTCGCGAGCCGATGGCACTGCCGCTCGACCGCCTCGACGCGCGCGGCGGCCGCCTCGTCCAGGGCTCGGGAGCGGCGGAGCGCCTGGATCTGCAGCTGCAGCGACGTCAGCGGCGTTCGCAGCTCGTGCGAGGCCACCGACAGGAACTCGTCGCGGTGGCGGATCGCCTCCTGGGCCTCGAGGTACAGCCGCTCCTTCTCGGCGGCCGCGCGCTGCGTCGCCTGCAGCAGGATGACGTTCTGCACGGCGCTGCCGACGTGCGCGCCGACCAGGCGGAGGAAGGGCACGTCCTCGTGGGTGGGCAGCTGCTCGAGGAACGACATCATCGAGGTCACGCGGCGCAGCAGGAGGAGCGCGCGGAGCTCGCGCCCCTTCGAGCGCACCGGCAACACGAGGAACGCCGTGGCGTCCGCCGCTTCGGCCTCGGAGAGAGGCGCCTCGGAGAACGCCGCCGCGAAGCAGGCGATGATCGGGCGCAGCTGTGGCTCGCGCGCGACGAGCTCGGCCGCGCTGCCCAGCAGGGGTTCGTCGAGTCGCTCGGCGTCGGGCAGGGGCACGCGCGGGCAGGCGCCCGACGGCCCGGCCCGGCCCGGCACGGCGCGCCGAGCGACCGGCGCGAGCTCCCCGCGATCGTCGGCGACGAAGCCGACGGCCTGCTCGAACGGGAAGATGGACAGCAGCGCGTCGGCGGCCAACCCGATGATCGTCTCGACGTCGTCGGCCCGGCTCGCCGAGAGCGCGAGCGTGCTCGAGACCTCGACGCGCTGGAGCTGCCGATCGAGGAACTGCTGTGACAGCCACAGCCGGCGCTCCGCCCGGACGAGCTGCTTGACCTGCTCGTTGAGCGCGCTGTTCTCCGCGCGCAGCCGCGCGAGGTCGGGGGCCTCCTCCTCCGGCGGGTGCGAGCGCGCCATCACGACGCCCCCTCGGCGTACAGCGCGCAGAGCACGGCGCCGTAGTTGTGGAACCGCGTCGGCCCGCCCGCGCGCAGCGGGGCGATCTCGCCGTAGGTGCTGAAGCCCATGTACGGCACGTCGTGACCGAAGATGGCGCGCACCGGCTCGATCGCGGCCTCGTTCGTGCGCCCGCCGAAGAGCAGGCGCGCGCGACAGCAGCAGTCGAAGTGCAGGAGGAGCTCGGGCCGGAGGCCTGGGCGGCGCGCGACGATCGAGCGCGCCGACTCGAGGAGCTTCTCGACGGTGCGAGCCTCGCTGCGCAACGCCAGGCGGACCTTGGTGCCAGTCCGGATGTTGCCGGGGAAGAACATCGCGCCGGTGGCCCGATCGAGCTGCAGGGGACAGCGCACGATGTACTCGCCGTACGTCGGATCGGGCTCGGGCAGCCGCTCGGCGATGCACAGGTAGCAGAACTCCCGCATGGAGACGGCGATGGTGTCCTCGACCTCCAGGTACTGCTCGTAGACCGACCACGCCGAACGGCCGTCGATCTCGAAGACCCACCCGTCCTCGGCGCGCGTGACGGTCTGCTCCAGCCCGATCGGCTCGCAGCCCTGGCTCACCGCGACCTCGGAGGTGAACGCGCCCCCGAGCAGCGCGGCGGACACCGCGTCCGTCGTCGCGACGTCGTCGTGGTACTGCCACGTACGACCGAGCTTCAGGAGCTCCCCCGAGGAGCCTCCGGCGACGGTCAGCGGCCTTCGGAGGCCCGACTCGACGCCCGACAGCAGGTCGGTGATGTTGCCGGTCAGCCCGTCTGGGAACAGCAGCAGCAGTCGACCGCGGCCGGCGTCGTGCTCGCCGACCTGTCCGGCGAGCTCCCTCCCGCGGCCCCGCGGGTCGCGGGAGAGCCCCTCGACCAGGAAGCCCTCGAAGGTCAGCGGCGCGCCGACGGTCATCACCGCGACCGCGTGGGTGCTCTCGTCGGATCCCTGCGCGGTGAGGATCCCCGACGTCGAGCAGCCGGAGAGCGGCGCGTCCCCGGTGATCTCGCGTATGCCACGCAGGAGCTGCCGCTGATCGTGCGCGGCCGTGGCGAAGGTCACGACGCCACGCACGCGCTCGCCGTCCATCGCGCCGACCGCCTCGCGCGCGGCTTCACGTCCGGCGTCGAGCGCGCGGCGGTTGCCGCTCCGTCCGACTGCGATCGCGGCCATCGGCGAAAATCCCCCCACTGGGAGCGAGCACCGGGCGTGCCAAGCGGTTCTGCGTCGGCGGCGGCCGTCGGCCGATCACATGCGCTGTTTGATGCGCTCGACGACCGAGACGTCGGCGGGCGGGAACTGCAGGCGTTCGAGATCGTCACGGCTCGCCCAGATCACATCCGCCACGTCGATGATGGTGGGCTCGGGCGAGCCGGGCTTGCGCGTAACCTCGAAGAACAACAGCAGCACGCGCTTCTCGGGGTAGCGCCACGAGGTGATCTCGACCGGCGCCCCGACGTCGACCTCGACGCCGATCTCCTCGCGCAGCTCGCGCGCGAGCGCGTCGCGCGGATCCTCGTCGGGATCGATCTTCCCTCCGGGGAGCTCCCACAGGCCCTCGAGGTGCGCGCCCTTCTTCCGCTGCGTGAGCAGGACGCGCCCCCCCTCCAACAAAACCCCGGCCACCACGATCACCGCAGAGCTCATCGACCGGGCATCATCGACATAATCGGGCGGCTCTGCTAGGCCCTCGTTCCGTGACTGAATCACGATTCAGTACGACCCGTGAGCCCGGCAAGCCGCGGACGAGCCGCGCGACCCGCGGGGGGCGCGCGTCCCGCGCGCGCGAGGGCGACAAGCGCGAGCGCATCCTGCGCGCCGCGACCCGCGTGTTCGCGCGCAAGGGCTTCTATGCGACCAAGGTCAGCGAGGTGGCCAAGGCGGCCGGCGTCGCCGACGGCACCATCTACCTGTACTTCAAGAACAAGGACGATCTCCTCGTCTCGCTCTTCGAGGATCGCATCATGCTCCTGCTCGCCGCGCTCGAGCGCGCGCTCGCGGAGCGTCCCACGCCGGAGGAGCGGCTGCGCTGCGTGATCGAGATGCAGCTCGGTCTCCTCGAGGGCGAGCGCGATCTGGCCGAGGTGATCACGGTCAACCTGCGGCAGTCCACGCGGCTCATGAAGCAGTACGCCGCGCCGAAGTTCATGCTCTACCTCGACGCCATCGCGCGCGTCGTCGCCGAGGGGCAGAAGGCCGGCGCGTTCCGCACCGACGTGTCGCCGCACCTGATGGCGCGCACCATCTTCGGCGCGCTCGACGGCATCATCATGACGTGGGCGCTCGGCAAGGCCGAACCGGGTGGCCTGTCGCGCGCGTCGACGCAGGTCGCCGACGTCCTCCTGGCCGGGCTGCTCGCCAAGAAGGAGCGGTGAGGCGCGCGCTCCGCGGCGCGCTCGCGCCGGATCCGGCGCGCTTCCTCGCGGCGGCGATCGTCGCGAGCGCGGTGGTCGCGTTCGTCGCCGCGGCGGCGGGCCTCGCGCGCGTGCTGCCGATCCTGCTCGATCCGGAGGTGCCGCGCCGCGCCGCGCGCCCCTTCCTCGTCGGGCTCCTCGCGCTCTCGGTCGAGATCGGCGCGCTCGTCGGCTGGCCGCTCGGGTTCGTCGAGGCGGCGATCCGCTCGGTCGAGCGCGGCGAGGCGCGCGCGCGCATGGCGCTCGGCGAGGGCCCGGGGCGTCGCGTCGCGCGGCTGTGGCCAGCGCTGATCGCGCTGTCGGTCGCGATGGCCGTCGGCTCGCTCGCCTGGGGGCGCGACGCGCGCGCGCCGGGACGCGTCGCGCGCGCGCTGGTCGAGGAGGCGCGCGTCGCGTGCGAGGCCGAAGGCCAGCCGCGGGTCGTCGACGTCCCGCTGGTGCGCGCGTCGTGGCTCTGTCGCCCGGGCCGGCCACCGCTGCTGCTCGGGGAGGGCACCGGCGGCTCGCTCGACTTCCTCGCAGGCTCGTTCCACGTCGCCGACGACCTGTCGGCGGTCACGTTGAAGGACGCGCAGGTGCTCCTCGCCACCGAGACGCCGACGCGCCTGCGGCTCGGCGAGGCGCGCGTGATCCACCTCGTGCCGTTCAGCGCGCCGTCGTCGGTCCCCCCGGTCTCGCGGGCGTCGGCGATGGTCGTCGCCGCGCTCGTCTCCGCGGTGCTCGCGGTCATCTCGGCGCTGCGCTCGGAGAGCCCCCACCGCGCGATCGCGTGGGCGGTTTCGATCGCCGGCCCGGCCGCGACGCTCGCGACGCTGCGCGCGTGCGAGCGCGCCGAGATCTCCGACGCGCGGCTCGTTTCGGTCCCGCTCGCCGCCGTCGCGGCGACGCTGCTCGCCCGCGCGGCCGTGCTCGTCGCGCGTCGCGCCGTCGCGCGCCGTCGCGCGCGCTATGCTCCGTCGCCATCGTGACCTTCCGAGCCCGGGGCCTCTACGCCATCGTCGATCTCGACGCCTTCCGCGCGCGGGGCGTCGACCCGGCGCGCCCGGGGGGCGTCGAGTCGATCTGCGAGGCGCTGATCTCGGGCGGCGCGGCGGTCCTGCAGCTGCGGGCCAAGCACGAGGGCGGGCGCGACACGCTCTCGCTGCTGCGCCGGATGGCCCCGGTCGCGCGCGCGGGCGGCGTCCCGCTGTTCGCCAACGATCGCGCCGATCTCGCGGTGCTCGCCGGCGTCGAGGGCGTGCACGTCGGCCAGGACGACCTCGCGATCGACGACGTCCGCCGCGTGTCGCGCGCGCTGCTCGTCGGCGTCTCCACGCACGATCCAAAGCAGCTCGCCGCGGCGATCGCCGCCGCGCCCGACTACCTCGCGTACGGTCCGGTGTTCGGCACCACGAGCAAGGAGCGGCCGGACGCGACGGTGGGCGTCGCGGGGCTCTCGCGCGCGGTCTCGCTCGCGGCCGGGCGCCCGCTGGTCGGCATCGGCGGCATCGGGCGCGCCAACGTCGCCGCGGTGCGCGCCGCCGGCGCCTCGCTCGTCGCGGTGATCTCCGATCTCTGCGCCGTCTCCGGCGACGCGCCCGATCTGCCGGAGATCGAGCGCCGCGCGGGGCAGCTGGTCGAGGCGCTCGCGTGATCGTCCCGCTCACGATCGCCGCGCTCGCCGCGGGCGTCGGATGGTTCGCCGCGCGTCGCCTCCGCGGCCGCCGCGCCCCGCCGCCGGTCGAGCCCGAGCCCGAGTCGGGGCCGGTGTCGCTCGGCGATGTGGTGGTGCTCGCCGGTGGCGGCGATCTCTGGCTCGCGCGGTCGATGTCCTTCTCCGAGGGCGGCGGGCCGGCGTTCCTCGTGCTGCTCGAGGCGCACGGCGCCTCGGAGGCCCGCGTGATCGCGTGCGAGCCGGGGCGGCCGAACGAGATCGCGCTGCTCCATCCGATCACCCCGGCGTGGGCCGCGACCTCGATGACCCGTCTGCCGCAGACCATCGAGGCCGAGGTGGAGGGCGCGGTCGAGCGCCTCGCGCTCGACGCGCGGCGCGTGGCCCGCGGGAGCCGCGGCGCCCTGCAAGTGGAGTCGGAGACCGGCAGCGCGCTGCCCGCCGAGGGCGAGGCGCAGGTCGGAACCTACCGCGGCGGCGCGCGGTGCTTCGCCGTGGCCGTCCGCGACGCGTCACGCGTGCACGCGTGGGCGGGGCGGCTCATTTCGGTCTCTTCGATCTCGATCCTCGAGGGTGGGCGCTGATCAGCGCCGCCCGGGATCAGAGTCGCGCTCGGGCATCGGCTTGGTCGTGGCGCGGCCCTGCTCGTCGACCCCCAAGAGCTCGTCGACGCGCGCCTGGGCGGCGTCGAGCCTGCCCTGCGCGGCGCGCAACAGCGTCACGCCTTGCTCGAACGCGGTGAGCGACTGCTCGAGGGTGAGCTCGCCCTCCTCGAGTCGCCGCACGATCTCGCCGAGCTTCTTGATGGTCTCTTCGAAGCTCGCTTCGTCGGTGGGCGTGGTCACGGCTTGGAAGCCTTGGCGGGCCCCGTCGGTGAGGCAAGAGGAGCCGCGAGCGCCGGGAGCACATCGAGCCGCGCGCCGCCGGGCGCGACGCGGAAGGCGACGACGAAGCCGTCGGGCCCGACCCCGACGGGCAAGAGGAGACCGTCGGCCGCAGCGATCGTCGCGACCGCGGCGCTCGCGCCGGTGACCTTCGCCTGCGCGACCTCGTGCCCGAAGATCAACGGCGAGCCCCGGACGCCGGCCTTCGCGGCCGCGGCGAGCGCGCGCACCTCCGCGTCGGGATCGAGCCGCTTGGCGGCCAGGATCGCGCGGGTGCTCGCGCCGTCGCCGCGCGCGACGAGCGCGCGCATGGCCGCGCGGCGGAGCGTCGCGTTCGGCGCATCGCTCAGGCGTGCGCCGAGCTCGCCGGTCGCGCTCGGGTCGGGCGAGAGGCCCAGGCCGAGCAGCGCCGCGACGCGGACGTCGATCGACGACGCGCCGAGCGCGCGCGCGCCGTGCGCGCGCGCCGTGTCGCCGCCGCGCGCGGCGAGCAGGAACGCGGCGAGCGGCGCGGCCGGACCGTCCTCCGACAGCCAGGTGGCGAGCTGCGTCGTCGAGAGCGGGACATCGCGCGCGACGCTACCGTCGACCGCGCGCGCCGCGACGGCCGCGAGCGCCTGCACCACGTCGGGCGGCTCGATCGCCGCGTGCGCGTCGAGGTGATCGCGCGCGACCGCGGCGGCGTCGGTCACCGGGTGCGCGCCGAGCGCGGCCACGCCCGCGCGCCGGACGACCACGTCGTCGCTGGCGAGCGCGCGCCTGGCCCGCCCGAGATCGTCGACCGACAACAGCAGCGTGCCCGCCGCGCGGTCCTCGGGCGCCTTCGCGGAAGACAGCTCCTTGGCCGCCGAGATCAGCGCGCCCGGGACCGAGCCGATGCGCGCCGCGCGCACCGCGCCCGCATGGACCGCGCGGCGGCGACGCGCGGGCGAGGCGCCGTCGAGCATTCCGGCGAGCGCCTTGCCGGCACCGTCGAGCGGCGAGATGGCCAGCTGGTGGGCCGCGACGTCGGCGACGCCGGGCGGCAGCGCCTCGTCGCGCGCGAGCGCCTCGAGCTTCGGGGTGCCCGGCTCGCCGGCGCGACCGAGCGCGCCGATCGCCGGGAGATCGCCGGCGCGCGCGAATTCGTACAGCATGGGCACGAGGCCGGCCGTCGGGTGGCGCACCGCGAGGCGCGCGGCCTCGCCCTTGGTCGCCGGGGTCGCGAGCAGCGCGAGGATCGCCGTCTCGCCCGACGGCTCGCCGAGCTCGGCGAGGGCCTCGGCCGCCGCGATGCGCAGCTCGGCGCGCGACTCCTTGGTCACCGCGCGCGCGACGTTGACGACGCGACCGTCGCCGAGGCGCGACAGGCCCACGACGGCGATCGCCGCGTTCTGATCGTCGGTGCCCGCGCACACGCGCAGGAGCGGATCGGCCGCGCGCGGATCGCCGAGGCGCACGAGCAGCTCGACGGTGTCGCGCGCGAAGCCGGACTCGCCCTTCGGCAGGATGGGCCCGAGGGAGACCGGCGGGTACGCGGCGAGCGCGCCGAGCGCCGCGCGGGAGGATTCGACGTTGTCGCGCGAGCGCGCGCGAATGAGCAGCGTCTCGTGATCGCCGCGCGCGCCGAGGGCCATCGCCGCCGTCTCGCGCACGAACCGCACGAGCTCGGGGCTCGCCGGCTTGATGACCTTCGGCGGCGGCATCGGCGCGGGGCCCCAGGGTCCCGGACCGCCCCACGGACCGGGGCCGCCCCAGCCGCCGCCCCACGTCGGCGGCGGGGCGACGACCTTGCGGGGAGGCTCGGGCGAGGCGAGCAACGTCTCGAGCGCGGATCGCCCTTCGCGGCGCGGATCGGCCGCGAGCGCGCGCGCGGCGGCGAGGCGCACGCGCAGCGCGCCGTCGAGATCGTCGCCGCCGTCGAGCGCGGCCCCCTCGACCATGCGCCACGCCTCGTCGCGCGCGGGCGCCTCCTTCGCGGTGCTCGCGACCTCGGCGGCCCGCAGCACGGCCGCGGCGCGCACCTTCGGGTCGGGCGCGCGCAGTGCGAGCGAGAGCGACGGCAGCCCGAACATGCCGGCGAACGAGGTCGAGGCGACCGTCGCCGTCGCGGTGTGCGTCGGCATCGGCTCCTCGTCGTCTTCCCAGGGCTTGGCCTGCGCGACCGGCGAGAGCGCGACCGCGGTGCTCGCGACCAGTGTCGCGAGCGCGAAGGCGGTCCGCGCGTGGTTCATGTCGAGGATGCTTGCGGAACGTGGCGCCCGAGGCAAGGCTGACGCGCAGATGGCCCGCGCGACCCCGACACTCGTGACGAGGTTGGTGACGGTCGTCCTGGCCTCGGCAGCCGTCGTGGGCGCCTGCGCGGGCGGGGCGGCGAGCGCGCCTGCGGCCGCGCCCAAGCCGAGCGCGTCTGGGACGTCCAAGTCCACGGCGGCGGCGCCCGCTCCGCCGTCCTCAGTCGCGTCGACCGCGTCGACCGCCTCGAGCGCGCCGCCGCTCTCTTCCGCCGCGCAGGCCGCGCTTTCGACCGCCGACGGGGCCTTCGCCGCCGAGGAGTGGTCGAAGGCGGAGGCGGCCTACCAGAAGGCCGAGGGCCTCGCGCCCAAGCACCCGGCGCCGTACGTCGGCCGCGCGCGGGCCATCCTCTCGGGCCTCGGCGTGCCCTTCGATCTCGGCTCCGCGTCCTCGGTGCCGGCGAAGCAGAAGCGGGTGAAGGAGGCGCGCGCGCTGCTCGCCACCGCCCAGAAGCTCGACCCCAAGCACGCGCCGGCGTGGATCGAGTCGGGCCGCGCCGCGTTGATGCTCGGCGACGGCGCCGCGGCGCTCGCCGACCTCGATCGCGGCGTCGCCCTCGCCCCGGCCGACGCCGAGGCGGTCAGCGCGCGCGGCATCGCCAAGCTCGCCCTCGGCAAGGGCGACGAGGCGATCGTCGACCTGAAGCGCGCGATCGACCTCGATCCGACGACGGCCGCGCGCCGACGCAACTACGCGACCGCGCTGCTGCTGCAAGGGCGCACCGCCGAGGCGGTGAAGGCCTACGAGAGGGCCATCGATCTCGATCCGACCTCGGCCGGCGCGCGCAACGATCTGGGCGCCGCGCTCCTGCAGCTCGGCGACGTGCCGCGCGCGATCAAGGAGCTCGAGGCCGCGGTGAAGCTCGCCCCCGACGAGCCGGTCTACCGCGTGGTGCTCGGCTTCGCCTACCAGAGCGCAAAGCGCTGGGCCGACGCCGAGGCGGCCTACAAGAAGGCGCTCGCCCTCGACGACAAGCGCACCGCTGCGTGGGTGAACCTCGGCTCGCTGTACCTGCAGATGGGCAAGAAGGACGACGCGCGCGCCGCCCTCAAGAAGGCCCTCACGCTCGATCCGGGCGAGCCCCGGGCCAAGGCGATGCTCGAAGATCTCGACGCGCCGCCGCCGAAGCCCGCGCCGGCGCCGAAGAAGTAACCACCCGTCCTCATCTTTCGACTTCCGACGGCGGATGCGCCGGAATACAGTGCTCGGACGATGACCCGATCGGGGGGAGCGAAGGCCGGTCCGACCGCGGCGCGTTCTGCGGCGCGTTCTCCGGTCGAGGCAGTCGTCACCGCGCGCCGCACGCTCCTCGAGGGCGTGGGCCAGGAGGTCGCCGCCTCGTTCCCCGGCATCACCCGCCTCGGCGGGCAGATCGTCGCCGCCCTCTACCTCGCCGACGTCCCGGGCGAGGCGGGCCGCTCGATGGACGAGCTGTCGGCCGAGCTCGGGCGCTCCAAGAGCAACATCTTCGCGAACCTCCGCGCCCTCGAGGCCGCCGGCATCGTCGAGCGCCGCCGCTCCGCAGGCGCGCGGCACGATCGGTTCGCCCTCCGCGGCCCGTACCCCGACGTGATGATCGGCGCCTACGTCGCCCGCCTGCGCCGCATGGTCTCCGACAAGCGCGCGCTGGTCGATCGCTCGCTCGCCATCCTCGGTGACGCCAAGGGCGAAGAGGCCGAGCTGCTCCGCCGCAAGCTCGACGAGCTGGGTCGAAAGTACGGGCTGTTCGGCGAGTTCTTCCAGCGCGTCGGCCCTGCGCTCGACGCGCCCATCGACCTCGAGCCCATGCTGCGCGACCTGCCGCCCGAGATCCTCGACGCGATCGCCGAGCTGGCGGCGGCGGCCGTGTCGAAGCGCTGATCGCCCGCCCGCGCGAGCGGCGACCCGCCCGATCGCATCCGCCGCGGTTTCCGCGGTAGTCTGGCCCCACGATGGCGCCCCGGTCCCGACTGCTCGCGCGCGCCGGCGCGCTCCGTGGATCGCGCGCCGACGTGGCGCTCGCGCTGTTCGTGGTGGCGATCGTCGGCCTGCTCGTGGTGCCGGTGCCGCCGGCGGTGCTCGACGTCCTGCTCGCGACCTCCCTCGCGACCGCCGTGGTGGTGCTGCTGGTGGTGCTCTACGTCGGCGACGCGCTGGCCATCGCCACGTTCCCCACGCTGCTGTTGCTCACGACGCTCTACCGGCTGTCCCTCAACGTCTCGACGTCGCGCATGATCCTCCTGCGCGGCGACGCCGGCGAGGTGATCAAGGCGTTCGGCAACTTCGTGGTGCGCGGCAACTACCTGGTCGGCGCCATCGTGTTCGGCATCCTCACGATCATCCAGTTCGTGGTGATCGCCAAGGGCTCCGAGCGCGTCGCCGAGGTCGCCGCGCGCTTCACGCTCGACGCGATGCCCGGCAAGCAGATGGCCATCGACGCCGAGCTGCGCGCCGGCTCCATCGACGTCGCCGAGGCGCGCCGCCGCCGCCGCGCCATCATGCGCGAGTCGTCGTTCTACGGGGCGATGGACGGCGCGATGAAGTTCGTGAAGGGCGACGTCATCGCCGGGTTGATCATCACCGCGGTGAACATCCTCGGCGGCCTCGCGGTCGGCGTCCTGCAGCGCGACATGGCCGCCGGCGACGCCTTGAAGAAGTATGGACTGCTCACCATCGGCGACGGCCTGGTGACGCAGATCCCCGCGCTGGTCACCTCGACCGCCGCCGGCATCCTGGTCACGCGCGTCGCCTCCGAAGAGCCTGACACGCCGCTCGGCGGCGAGCTCGGGAGTCAGCTGTTCGGCAACGCCAAGGCGCTGTTCGCCGCCTCCGCGTTCGTCGGCCTGCTGGCGATCGTCCCCGGGCTTCCCGGGCCGCCGTTCCTCGTGATCGCGGTCGGCCTCGTGCTCCTCGCGCAACGCCGCGCCTCGCAGGTCGCGCGCGAGCGCCGCGCGGAGACGACCCCTGGCGCCGGGGTCGCGCCGAAGCCGGGCAAGAAGGCGTTCGTGCCCATCGTGGTGCCGTGGTCGGTCGATCTCGGCCCCGGCTTCTCTGCGGTGATCGACGACGAGGGCGCCGAGGGGCAGGGGCTGAGGGCGCGCATCGTCGGTCTTCGCGACCGGCTGTTCCACGAGCTCGGCCTGCCGCTGCCGAGCCCGCGGGTGGCCATTGCGCCGGAGCTCCCGGAGCTCGCGGCGGTGGTCTCGATCCGCGAGGTGCCGGTGGAGCTGGTCTCGCCTCCTGCCGAGGGCGGCGACGTCGCCGCGCAGGCCGACGCGGTCGTGACGTCCGCGCACCGCTCGCTGTCGCGCCGCGCGCACGAGCTGCTCGGGATCGGCGAGACGCAGCTGCTCCTCGACGCGCTCGAGGAGGTGAACCCGGCGCTGGTGCGGCAGCTGGTCCCCAAGCCGCTGTCGGTCACGCTCCTCGCCGACGTGCTGCGACGGCTGCTCGAGGAGCACGTGTCGATCCGCGATCTGCGCACGATCCTCGAGGGAATCGCGCCGATCGCCGCGACGGACAAGGATCCGCTCAACCTCGCCGAGGCCGCGCGCGCGTCGCTGCGGCGCGCGCTGACCCATCGGCTCACGCGCGGCGCACGGCACCTCGAGGTCTACGTGCTCGACGGCACCATCGAAGAGACCGTGCGCGGCGCGATCACCCGCACCTCGGCGGGCGCCTTCCTCACGTTGTCGCCGAGCGCGACGCGCGAGATCGTCCGCTCGGTCCGCGACAGCATCGAGACCTCGCCCCCTCCGCCGGGCGACGCGCCGGTGATCCTCGCCTCGCCCGACGTGCGGCGCTTCGTGCGAAAGCTCGTCGAGTCGGACCTGCCCGAAGCCGTGGTCACGAGCTTCGCCGAGCTCGAGCCCGAGCTGCAGCTGTCGCCGCGCGCACGCGTCCTGCCGCGCTGATTCAGCGCGCGGCGCGGACTGCCGCGATTTTCAGCGCGCGGCGCGGACCGCCGCGACGTCGGGGATCGCGGCCTGCGTGCGGTTGCCGCCCTCGCGGATCGCCTCGGCGACGCGCGCCTCGGCGAGCGCCACGAGGTCGCGCTCGGTCCCCGTGCCCAGGTGGTCTGGGAGACGCGCGCCGCGCCGGCAGATCTCCTCGAGCGACGCGACGCCGATGCTCAGCGTCGCCGTCGACGACAGCTCGGCGACCGCGGCGCGCAGCCGCTCGGCGAGCACGCTCGCTCCGAGCGTGTTCGACGCGCGCACCACCACGGCGAAGCGATCGCGCCCGAAGCGCCCGAGCACGTCGTCGATGCGGATGGAGGCCGCGAGCTTCGCGCCGACGGCCTTCACCAGGCGCGCGCCCGCGGCGCCGCCGAGGCGCGCTACCGTGTCGGCCCAGCGATCGACCGACAGGATGAGCAACGACAGCTCGCTGCCGTGGCGGAGCGCGCTGGCGGTCTCGATCAGCAGGCGCTCGTTCAGATACGCATGGGTGAAGACGCCGGTCAGCGAGTCGCGCGTCGCCGTCTCGTAGAGCCTGCGCTGGAGCTGCTCCTCGGCGCGGTCGCTGAGCGAGAAGCGCAGCAGGACGTTCGGCCCCACCTGCACGCGATCGCCCGCGAACAGCTCGGACAGCTGCTGATCGCGCAGCCTCCGCCCGGAGACGAACGTGCCGTTGGCCGACCCGAGGTCCTCCACGAACACGCGGTCGTCGCTCAGGCGGAAGCGGCAGTGGCTGCGGCTGATCGCGGGGTCGTCGATGAAGAAATCGGCTTCGCTCCCGCGCCCCACGACCGCGCTCGTGCCCTCGATGGTGAAGACCTGCCCGGCGTTGACGCCCTGGACGACCGTGACCGTCGCCCGGTCGGTGTTCAACGGCAGGACGGCGGCCATCATCCGCACGGTGTCGTGCGCGCTCCCGAACGGGCGCGTCGGGACCTTCTGCGTCGCCTCGACGAGCGGGATGTGCGCGCGCACGACGGCGGGCTCGTCCTCGTCGTGCGGGCGCACGAGCGGCAGGGCAGGGGTCTTCAGCCGATCGCTCACGATCCCGTCGTCTCCTCGGCCACGGTCAGGAAACCCGGCGCCAGAACAGGATAGCACCCGGAGCGGCTTCACCGATGCGGAGCTCCGGCGACGGTGCCGACGCGTTCGCCGTCGCCGCGGCGGTCGCTCCGACCCTGGCGCGGCATTTCGGCGGGCTCGGCCGTGCGCTCGAAGGTCGAGGTGCAGGACTTACAGCGGGTCGCCGCGAGCGGAATGGTCTCGAGGCAGAAGGGGCAGTCCTTGGTCGTGACCTCCTCCTTCGCGCCGTAACGCGCTTCGATCTTCTCGAGCACCTTCGACACGACCAGAAACAGCACGAACGCCACCACGAGGAAGTCCAGGGTGACGCCGAGCAGATCGCCGTACTCGAGACGGGCGACTCTGTGGACTGACGACTCTCGCGCCCCGTGATACCGAGCCGCCCATGAAGTTCGTGGACGAAGTGCGCATCCGCGTGAAGGCGGGCGACGGCGGTAACGGCTCGGTCGCGTTCCGACGCGAGAAGTACGTGCCCTTCGGCGGTCCCGCCGGCGGCGACGGCGGCAACGGCGGCTCGGTCGTGCTGATCGCGGACGAAGGGCGCACGTCGCTGCTCGATCTCGCGCACGCGCCGATCCTCCGCGCGAAGAACGGCGAGCACGGCCGCGGCAAGGACCAGTACGGCAAGGCGGCGCCCGATTTCGAGGTCCGCGTCCCGGTGGGCACGGTCATCTGGGATCACACGACCGGCGAGCGCATCGCCGACCTCACTGATCACGGCGCGCGCGCCGTCGTCGCGCAGGGCGGCAAGGGCGGACGCGGGAACATCCACTTCGCCACGCCGTTCCATCGCGCACCCCGACGCTCGGAGCCGGGTATCGAGGGCGAGGAGCGCATCATCCGCCTCGAGCTCAAGGTGCTGGCAGACGTGGGCCTGCTCGGCTTCCCCAACGTCGGCAAGTCGACGCTGGTCGCCGCGATGTCGCGCGCGCGGCCCAAGATCGCCGACTATCCGTTCACCACGCTCCGCCCTCACCTCGGCGTCGTGAAGATCGGCGGCCGGGCGAGCTCCGCGACGTTCGTGATGGCCGACATCCCCGGGCTGATCCCCGGTGCGAGCGAGGGGCACGGGCTCGGCACGCGCTTCTTGAAGCACGTCGAGCGCTGCCGCGCGCTGCTGCACCTCGTGGCGCCGCCGACGGACGAGCTGCGCGAGGAGGGGCGCGATCCCCTCGGCGACTACGATCTGATCATGGCGGAGCTCGCGAAGTTCGCGCCCGAGCTCGCGGCGAGGCCGCAGATCGTCGCGATGAGCAAGGCCGACCTGCCCGAAACCCGCGAGGCGTTCGTCGAGGTGGAGCGGCAGTTCCGCAAGCGCCGAATCCCCCTCCGGCTGATCAGCGCGGCGACGGGCGAGGGGCTGGAGCAGCTCGCGCGCGATCTCTATCACCTGGTCCGTGGGCGTCTGCCGGAGGTCGACGACGCGGAGGCGGCGCCGAGCGCGGCGGTCGTCGAGGCGCTCGAGGTGGTGACCGCGGAGGTGGCGGCGAGGCGAAAGGCGAAGGCGAGCGCGAAGGCGGGGGCGAAGGCGAAGGCGAAGGCGAAGGCGAAGGCGAAGGCGGGGGCGAAGGCGAAGGCGGGAGCGAAGGCGAAAGCGGGCGCGAAGGCGAAAGCGGGCGCGAAGGCGAAAGCGAGCGCGAAGGCGAAAGCGAGCGCGAAGGCGGGGGCGAGGGCGGGGGCGGGGAAGGGGCGCCCCGCGAAGAAGGGCTCCGTCCGGCGGGCGGGCGCGAAGAAGACGGTCAGAACGGTCAAAAAGAGTCGGTGAAGCACGGGAGGCCCGGCGCGGCCCCGCCCGTGCTAACTTCGCCGGCCGCATGATCACCGTCGGCTGCGCGGGATTCGCCGTCCCCCTGACCCGCTACGTCAAGGAGTTCATGTTCGTGGAGGTGCAGGAGACCAACACCTCCACGCCGGGGCGTGGCACGCTCGGCCGCTGGAAGCGGCAGGGACCGGAAGGGTTCGAGTTCGCGCTCCTCGGTCCGCGCGAGGTCGGCCAGGAGGGCTTCCGCGAGGGCAAGGTCGTCGAGACGGCGCTCGCCATGCTCTCCGACGTCGCCGAGGAGCTCGCGAGCAAGACGGTCGTCTTCCTCGCGCCGCCCGACTTCGCGCCGAGCAAGGCCAACCGCGGCGTGGTGAAGGACTTCCTCACCAGCGTTCGCAAGCGCTTCGACCGCGTCGTGTGGGAGGCGCCGCCGACGTGGGATCCCGACGACGCGCTCGAGGTCGCCCTCGAGGCAGGCGCCGTCGCCGCACGCGATCCGCTGGCAGCGGGCACCTACAAATCGAAGTTCGGCTACTACCGCCTGCCCGGGCCCGCGGGTCACAAGTCGCGCTACGAGGATCCTGCGCTCGAGAAGCTCGCCGAGGTCGTGAAGGCGGCCAAGCACGAGAACAGCGTGTGGGTCTTCACGAACGTCGACATGTTCGCCGACGCCAAGCGCCTCAAGAAGCTGCTCAAGCTCTGAGCGAAACGAATCGGCGCGACCAGCGCGCCGATTCGTCGGTCGAACGTCGAAGGTCGAACCGGCACGACCTCTCCGGTCTCCTGACCTTCGTCGTTGGCCTGAGGGCTGCGCGGCGTCGCAGCGGCTCGGCCGAGATCGCGAACGCTACCCAGGGTGCTCGTCCGGCGGGTCACCCCCGTCGCCGCTTCGTTCCTGGTCGGGTTCCGAGCGTTGCGCTCAGATCGCGCTGCGACCGCGCACCAGGTTGATGACGAGCGACACCACGGCGAGCACGAGCAGGATGTGGATCCACATGCCGAGCTGCGACGAGGTCGCGACGCCGAGTACCCAGAGGAACAACAGCAGAATGGTGAGAGCCCACAACATGATCGACACCTCCGGCATGCCTCCGGCCAGGATGGACGGGGCGTGTGGTCGTTCGATTCGAGCGGCGGGGCGACGAGCGCCTGGCCGTTCCCAAGCCGAGGCAGGCTGCCTCGTGATCGCGGCAGCCGCAGCTGCCTCGAGTCGTCAGCGAATCTTCGAGAACACGCGGCCGATGACGTACCCGACGCCGACGGCGACGCCGAGGACCATCATCGGGTTGTCGCGCATGGCGGTCGCGAGCCGCCGGTCGAGCGTCTCGACGGCACCGCGCGCGCGGCCGGTGACGTCTTCGACCTGCGAGCGCGCGCGCTCGACCAGGTGCTCGATGTCGCGGCCTTCGTTCGTCGTGGTGCCGTTCTGGTTCGCCATCGATACGCTCCTTCGACGTGAATCGCCGTGAATGATGGAAATGACGCGAAGTGGGCGGAGCGAGCGCCGTGCCAGCGCCTCCGCCGTTGGTTCGCTCGTAGAGATGCGCGACGGGTGCACACCATCGCGCAGCCCGGACGCGACGTCCGCGTTCGCACCGTGCTCCCGAGCCCGTGGCGGCCATGGGCTCCCCCGCTCGCGGATCTCCGCACCGCGCGTTCGCGCGTTCCTCCCCCCACGCGCATCGGACCTCCGTGTCGGTCGCGCGTGTGTCGGCTACGCCGGGTGAGGACGCGTTCGCGCAGCGCGGAGATGCCCGCACGTCCGGCTGCCGGCCGACCTGCGAGCCGCCGTGTCGCGCGACGCGCGAGCCGCGCGCGCCCTTCGTCGCGGCGCCACCCGCGCCGCGCGTCGCGACCGCGCCGCGGGTCGCCGATCCGCTCTCGCGTGGAGTCGCGGGCGACGCGTGCGGCGCCACGTACCTCGTGCGGAGCTCGACCCCGCCGCCGTTGGTGCGCCCGCTGGTCGCGGTCGCGCCGCCGGACGCGTGCGCGGTGGTCGCCACATTCGAGGCGCGCGACGTGCGCGCGGCGGTCGACGCGCTGCGCGCGCGCGGCTGCAGCGTCGAGCCGATCGCCGCCGTGCCCGGCGCGCGCGGCCAGGAGGATGGCGGCGCGGTCGCGGCGCGCACGGTGCGCCGCGCGTCCGTCGTCGCGACGATCGCGGCCGCGCTGGCGGCGCCCGTCGGTGCCGCCCTCCTGCGCGGCGAGGCGTACCTGCCTTCGCTCGGCTGGTGGCCCGCTTCCGCGTTGAGCGCCGCGGCGGCCGCCGGCGCGATCGGCGCGCTCGCCTTCGCGATCGCGGTCATCGTCCTGCTCTCGTGGGCGTCACCCGCCGCGCCGCTGCCTGCCAGGTGGTTGATCGTCGCGCGCGTGCGACCCGAGCTCCTCCGCGAGCTCGTCGCGTCGCACGGCGGTGTGCTGCTCTCGCGGTGCGGCTGAGCGCCGCGACCCGGAAGCGCGCGCCCAGCGACGACGCCGGAGACAAAAAGGGAATCGGCGCCCGAGGGCGCCGACACACGCGTCCGGTGAAGGACGCTCCCCGTCACCCCGTCAATAGCCGCGGTTGCCGCCGACGCTGCCGCCGGTGCTCCCGACGCCGCCGACGCCCATCGTGCGCGACGTGCTCACGCCGCCGCTGGTCATCGTGCCAGCCTCCTTCTTCTCGGTGATCCCGATCTTCTCCGAGATCATCTCCATGCGCTCGTTCAACATGCGCTGTGCGTCGGTCGCGCCTTGGCGGACCTTCTCGCGGATCTCCTCCCCCTTGTAGGGCGTGAGGAAGAGCGCGAGGCCAGCGCCGATCGCCATGCCAGCGCCCACGCCCGCGAGCATCGGGAACACCCAGTCCGAAGACGAGCGCTTCTGCAGCCCCATGAGCGCGAGCATGTCGTCGACGTCGTTCATGTTCGACAGGTACTTACGGATATTCATCGCTGCTTGCTCCTTCGGGTTCGGCGCGTGCGGTCGTCGCGCCGGAGCGCGACGCGGGATGGGGCCGTTCGCGCGAGCCGCCGCGCCTCCGCGACGGCGTGCCCCTCGCCCGCGGCTCGTCAATCCACGACGCGTGCCACGTCCTTCGTCCCCGCTGGTGGCAGCTCCTGCTCGTGCCGACCGCGCCGATGCGCACCCGACGCGCGACGGAGCCGCGCACGCCGCCCAGGCGCGACGGGACCGGGCGAGGGACATCCGAGCCTGGTCCGCGAGATCTCTCGACCCCACCCTCGGGAGCTGGACTCGCCGAGCCCCTTGAACCCAACGCGTCCTCCGTCGAAGCTCGAGCCATGCGCTGGTTGACGATCCCGTTGCGTCGTGACGCCGACGTGCTGTTCGCGCGCGGCCGGCTCCGCGCGTTCGCGGAGGCGGTCGGGTTGTCGGGCATGCATCGGACGAGGCTCGTGACCGTCGGCACCGAGCTCGCGCGCGCGGCGGTGGCCACGCGCGACGGCTCCATCGAGTTCGGGTGGGAGCGCGAGATCGAGCGCCCGTTCTGCGCCGTCGATCTGCCGAGCTACGCCGATGTCCCCGCCGATCTCGTGCACGAGGAGCTGCAGCGCTCCGAGGAGGACCGAGGGCCGCTCCACTTCGACGTGCTGCGCGAGCGCGGCCGCACGCGCTACCGGTTCTCCAGCGACGTCCGCGTCTCCGCCGACGCCGTGCAGCGCGCCGTGGCCGAGGCGCCGGAGGCGACCGCGGTCGAGATGCTCCGCGAGCAGAACGTGGAGATGGCCCGCATGCTCGGCACGCTGCGCGACCGCGAGGCCGAGCTGGTGCGCGCGCTCGACGAGGCGCGGCGCAGCGAGAACGAGGCGACGGCGAACGCGCTGCGCCTCCAGGAGCTCGGCAAGAAGAAGGACGAGCTGCTCGCGATCGCCTCGCACGACATCCGCTCGCCGGTCGCGGCCGGCAAGGGCGCGCTCGAGCTCCTCGAACCGACGCTCACCAACCTCAACGACGACCAGAAGCACCTGCTCGCCGTGGCCCGTCGCGCGTCCGACACGGTCGTGCACCTGCTCGCCAACCTGCTGTCGACCGCGCTGCTCGACAGCGACGACGACCGCGACGCGCCCGTGCCCATCGTCGATGTCGCCCACGTCGCGCGCGAGGTCATCGAGCTGATGGAGGTTCAGGCGCGCCACAAGGGCCTCGAGCTGCACCTCGACGTCGCTTCCTCGGCGACCACGGTGCGCGGCGACCTGATGTGGATCCGCCAGGTGACCTCGAACCTCGTGAACAACGCGCTCAAGTTCACGCCCAAGGGCGGTCACGTCCAGGTCCACATCGGCCGCGACGGCGACGCGGTGACCCTGGCGGTCGAGGACGATGGCGTGGGCATCCCCGACGACAAGATCGATCGGGTGTTCGAGCGGCTCACCAAGCTGCGCCCGCGCGGCACCGCAGGGGAGCGCGGCACGGGCATCGGCCTCTACGTGACCAAACAGCTGGTCGACCGCCTCGGCGGGACCATCCTCGTCAAGGCGCGGCAGCCGAGCGGCACGCGCTTCGAGGTGCGCATCCCGTACGCCGAGGGGCCGCCGCTCGCCATCGCCGATCAGACGCCGGTCTGATCGGCGGTCTGATCGCCGGTCCGATCACTGGGCCGGCGCGTAGTTCGCGCCGCCGCGCACGCACGGATCGCGATCGATCGGGATCTCGCCCTCCGCGCAGGTGCGCGGCTCGTCCGACTGCGCCGGCGACTCGACGCGCAGCTGGCGCACGGCGCGGGTCTGATCGCCGACGGTGCGGGTCGCGACCATCTGGCGCGGCATGAGCGCGGCGATCAGGACCGCCAGCGCGACGAGCAGGAGCGCGACCTTCAGGTTCATGGACGTCATTCCCCCGGCGCGACCGCGCGTTCGATGGGGGCGCTCTCCGGCGCCTGGGTGATCGGCGCGCCGATCGCCGCCGCGCCCGCCAGCGCACGCGCGCGCTGCTCGCGATCCCACAGCCGGAGCGCCGCGACGCACAGCGCGACGACCAGCGGGCCCGCGAACAGACCGAAACCGCCGAGCGAGGCGGTGCCGCCGAACATGCCGACGAAGACCAAGAGCGGGTGCAGCCGCGATCGGCCGGCGCCGGTGAGGTAGGGCCGCGCGAGGTGATCGATGCCGCTGATCGCGACCGCGCCGGTGAGCAGCACCACGGTCGCGGCGAAGAGCTCGCCCTGCGACCACAGCACGACGGCCAGCGGTCCCCACACGATGATCGTGCCGAGCGGCAGGAGCGCGGCGAAGGCGGTCAGGACGGTGAGCAGGGCCGCGCTCGGGAGGCCGAGGGAGAAGTACGCGATGCCGGCGACGCCGCCCTCGCACAGCGCGGTCAGCCCGATCGAGGTGAGCATCGCACGACCGACGTCGACGAACTCGCGGACCAGCGCGTCGAGGTGCTGGCTCGCGAGGGGCGACACGCGTCGAGCGAAGGTCATCGCGGAGTGCCCATCGACGAGCACGTAGTAGACCGTCATCACGAAGACGAGGACGCCGAGGGCGAGCTCGGTGGCCGTCCCGACGACGCTCGGCAGCGCCTCGGCGACGCGCGGACCGAGCGCACGCAGCAGCTCGCGCGGCGAGCCCGCGATGGCGGACGCGTCGGTCTCGGCCTGCAGGAGCGGCCGCAGCATCGCGTAACGACCCTCGCGCACGGCGACCAGGATCGCGCGCACCTCCGACACGATCGGCACGGTCACCGCGACGATCGGGAGCACCAGCACGAGGACCACCACCGCGGTCGCCGCGGCCGCGGCCCGCCGTGCGCCGATGACTCGACGCAGCTGCGCCATCCACGGCCGCACGATGCCCGCGATGCACGCGCCGAGCAGCAGCGGCGCGATCAGCGAGCGGATCGCCCAGAGCGCCGCCAGCACGAGCGCGCACGCGACGACGACCAGCGTCGTGCGGCCGACCCCCTCGACCGGCTTCGCCGGGAGTGACGATCGGCGAGAGGGGCGCGCGCCGCCTTCGTCATGGCTCACGTTTGCCTCACGTTTGGGCGGAGTGCAGATCGGGTGCCAGCGCCGGGCAGCGATCACCGCGCATCACGTTTACGGAAGAGCGGCATCACGCTGGTACGCGCGTTGCGAATTGCTCGAGCACCCGAGGAGGTCAAGGATGCAGACGGAAGCGATGAACCGCGAGATGGGCGAGATGCAGGAGAAGGCGTTGGAGGGCCTCAAGGACGCCCAGAGCGCCATCGAGTCGTACGCGCGCGAGAACCCGCGGACCGCCGTCGCGGTCGCGGTGGGCGTCGGCTTCGTGCTCGGGGGCGGGCTCACCCCGCGCATCCTCCTCGGTCTCGGTGCGCTCGCCGCGCGCACCTTCGCACGCGACTACGTGCGCGGGCAGATCCAGTCGGCCGCGAGTGGGCTGCTCGGCGGGGAGACGCGCGGCGAGGCGGAGTGAGTCGGATCGGCGGCTGAAGGCGGCTGCGGGCGGCGTTGACGACGGGCGGGGGGCTGGCGTTCGGGACGCCGGCCCCCGCATCGTTTCGGCTGCCGGTGTGCGCGACCTGCCGGGCACGTCGGCTGCAGCGACGTCTGTCGGCATGAGCATCCGATGGCGACTCCTGCGTTGGCCGAAGCCCCGTCTCGGGAGGCCGCCCAGACGGGCGTGGTCCGGATGAGGCGCGCGGTCGTCGGATCGACCTTCGTCGCTGCGGTCGTCGTCGCGGCGTCGTCGCGCGCGCACGATCCCTACTTCGGGCCGAGCGCATACCCGGGCGCGACGCCCGTCGGCGGCAGCCGCGTGCTCGTCGACGCAGTGGAGGACTTCGAGCAACGCTTCGTACACGCCGATCGTCCCGGCGTGCGCGGGATCGAACAACCGCTGGCGCGACCCTCGGGCCGTCTTCCGTCGACGGTGCGCCGAGACGTCTTCACGCGGCTCGACGACCACACGTTGCGCTTGTTCCACGGTCTGCAGGTGCGGCGCAGCGGCGCGGCCGATCACGTCATCGGCCCGGGGCTGCCCGTCGATCTCGTCACCGGCGTGCTCCCTGGTCGTCTCCTCGCTCTCCGGCTCGGCGCCGCGCTCGGAGCCGTCGGCGCCTACGCGATCGTCGGCGGCGGGACGTTCACGAGCTACCGGCACCGCGCTCCGCAAGGCGACGCCGAGGCCACCGTGGTGACCACCGGCTCGAGCGGCTTCGGCTTCGTCGGCGTCGGCGCCGAGGTGCGGCTGCCACCCTCCGTGGGGGCGCTCGTTCTTGCCGCCGAGTTCGATTGGGGGCGCGTCGCGGAGCGTCGCGGCAACGGTCGGCTGGTCGCTCCGGACCCGGCCGAGACGGTCAGCACGGCGGTGTGTGCGCTGCGCGTCGAGTACTGACGCGCGCGGCCGGATCCGTCGCGCTGGCACGCGGCGCGCAGCCCTGATGACCGGTAACTACCCAACCGCGAGAGGTCAGCGATGAACGATCCGAAAACCCCGCAGGAGCCCCGGCGTGTGTCGCAGCCGGGCGAGACGCCCGGTCAGGAGCCCGAGGAGATCCCCGGCGGCACGCCGCCGGTCGAGGCGCCGTCGACCCCGCAGACCGAGTACGAGAAGCACGTCCCGCACAACCCGAACCAGCCGGTGGCCTACACGGGCAAGAGCGGCGAAGGCAGCTACGAGGGCACGCGCAGGTACGCCGAGGGCTACGACGAGTTCGCGAGGAGCACGACGCCGGACGCGTCGGTCGAGAAAGGCAAGAAGATCGACACGAACGACCCGTCGCTGCGCAAGGCCGAGGAGCGCGGCAAGCGCGCCGCCGAGCGCACGTCCTCGTCTTCCATTCACTGACGGTCACTGATCGGGCCACGTGGCACGGCCAGGAACCACGAAGCCCGGGGTCGTCGGCCCCGGGCTTCGCACCTCAGCCGCCGAGGTTCACGCCTCGGCTTCGGCCGCGTCGGTCGCCGCGACGTCCTCTTCCGGCGCCGGCTCCGCGTTGCTCTTCATGACGCCGTACTCTTCGAGGCGGTTGTAGAGGCAGCGGCGGCTGATTCCGAGCACGCGCGCGGCCTTCTGCTTGTTGCCGCCGACGTGCTCGAGCGTACGGAGGATGAGCGACTTCTCCGCCTCCTGGATCGTCGTTCCGAGCGGGATCACGATCGCGTTCGGCGGCACCATCGGCGGCGGCTCGCTGCGCGGGATCGGCTGCACGGCCGCCATCGGCGGAGGCGTCATCGGCACAGGCAACGGCGGCGGGTTGTACGAGGACGGCAGCGCGACCGGCGGCTGCGCGCTGAGTCCGTCCAGCGTCGGCATCTGCCCGAACGGCCCCGTCGAACCGGCGAGCGGGGGCGATAGACCGCCGTCGGCGGGCGGCGCGTCGTAGCGCGGCTGCGCGGCGTAGTGCGCAGCCGAACGCGCCTGGGTCTCGCGCACGACCTGTCCCGGATCGGGCAGGCGCTCGGCGACGAGCTGCAGCGCGTGGGCCGCCAGCTCCGAGGAGGTGGCGAACACCGCGGCGCGCTCCATCACGTTGCGCAGCTCGCGCACGTTGCCCGGCCAGGGATAGTTGATCAGGCGCTCGGCGGCGCCCATCGAGATGCGGCGCGCCGGCGTGCCGTAGCGCTGCGCGAAGCGCGCGAGGTAGTGCTCGGCGAGCGGGAGGATGTCCTCGCGCCGATCGCGCAGCGGCGGCAGCGTGATCGAGAACACGTTGAGTCGGAAGTAGAGGTCCTCGCGGAACCGGTTCTCCTGCACGAGCGTGATGAGAACGCGGTTGGTCGCAGCGATCACGCGGACGTCGGCGACGTGCTCCTTGCGCCCGCCGACGCGCGTGAAGCGCATCGTCTCGAGGACGCGGAGCAGCGCGATTTGCACGTCGTGCACCATCGTCCCGACCTCGTCGAGGAAGATGCTGCCGCGCGACGCCGCCTCGAACTTGCCGTCGGCCGCGGTGAGCGCGCCGGTGAACGCGCCGCGCTCGTGGCCGAACAGCTCGGAGGCGACGAGCTCCTTGGGGATGGCGCCGGTATGCACCGGGACGAACGCGGCGTGCCTGCGGCCGCTACGGTTGTGCACCGCGCGCGCGACGAGCTCCTTGCCCGAGCCGCTCTCGCCGACGATCAGGACGGGCGCCTCGGTGCGCGCGACGCGCTCGATGGCGTCGAAGACGGTGCGCATCTGCGGCGAGCGCCCGAGCATTCCCTCGAACCAGCCGTCGGCCGACACCGGCCGTAGATCGCTGTCGAGCGGCTGACCGCTCATCGCCGGCGCGGCCGCGTCGCTGCCCGTCCCCATCATCGGACCGTTGGCGAGCAGCTCGCTCACCAGCCCGCGCAGGCGCTGCCCGTCGATCGGCTTCTGCAGGAAGTCGGCGGCGCCCTGCTTGAGCGCCTCGACCGCGGCGTGCACCGAGCCCTCGCCGGTGAGCACGAGCACCGGGACGTTGTTGCCCGCGCCGCGGAGGGTCTGGACCAGCTCGATGCCGGTGCGCTCCGGCAGGTTGAGATCGGTCACGATCGCGTCGACGCGTTGGCGCTCGATGATCTCGAGGGCCTCCTCGGCGCTGGAGGCGCCGATCGACTCGACGCCACTGCCGGCCACCATCTTTCGCACGATGGCGAGGTAGTCCGGGTCGTCGTCGACGCAGAGCACGACGCGTGCGAGCGCGTCATCGCGGCGCGACGACGTCGGAGCGGTGGGGGCCATGGGGCCGGTCGCAGGATTGGTGGCGTTGGACATTCTGCCTCGGAGTTCTCTCGTGCCCCTCGCACCGCAGAGGTGCGGTCCCTCCCCCGCGAACCGGCGCGGAGGCGGAGTGAGCGCTGCCGTCGCAGAGCTCGTCAGGAGCCAGTGTGCTTCACCGTGACATTGCGATGCACGACTGAGGGAAACAGTGCGCGCGTCGGACGGCCGAGTCGCTCGGCGCAACCGGAACGATTCGCCGGAAAGCTGCGCGGGAGCACCTTGCGGCCGGCCTAACGGTCGCCCAGCTTGTCGCGATCGACCGATTCGGGACGGGGCGTGAAGAGGTCGGCGAACCGGACGAGCGCAAGGGAAAGCTTCCCACCGTTACGCCGGTGCGCGACGACCGCGTGGGCGAGCTCCTCGATCACGACCTCCATCGGCCGCGCCTCGAGCTCGACGCCGTCGATCACGTCTCCCTCCTTGGGCGCCTCGGCCGCGCGGCGGATCGGATCGTGACGCACGTCGTGGAAGCCGGCGTCGCCGTCCATCACGCAGGTGAGCACCTCGACGAAATCGAGGTAGAGCGGGTTGATGATCACGATGATGCGGCGCTGACTGTGCTCGCCGACGAGCGCGCGCAGCACGTTCTGCGGCACCGGCGCGCCGTGCTTGAGGAGCGCCGCCTCGATGCGCGCCCGGCGGCCCGGATCGTCCTCGACGCCGAGCAGCGGGGCGTACAGCGCGATCGCCGGCGCGCCGACGTCGGGCGCGTCGACGTCGAGCGCGTCGATCCACGCCTCGCGGCCGTCGACCGGGAGCGAACGATACGTCAGGGCCGCCGCCCACGCCGCCTCCGGGTCGTGCGCGAGCGCCTCGAGCCAGACGCGCCACGCGCGCGCGAACCGCACGTCGTCCTCGCCGAGGCTCTTGGCGATGACGCGCGTGATCGGTGGGTCGCGCGGGTCGCGCGGCTCGGGGGGCTCGGGGGGCTCCGGCGACGCGACCGGCATCGCCGCGGACACGGGCGGCGTCTTCGGATCGTCGTTGTCGTCGCTACCGCTCATCGCTCCGCCCTCGTCGCTCGGCGCCTGCGCCTTGTCGATGACCAACCAAACGGCGTCGGTACGCGCATCGAGCGTTCCTGCTGGTCGAGACGCCACGGCTCCCCTCCGAGTTCGTTCTCGTCTCGGCTAACGCCTCTCGACCGCCGCGGCAACGTGGGCGGATGACCGACCTCCATCCCGGTGGTCGCTTGACGCCCGGCGCGCGACCCGTCGCGATCGGCGCCGAGCTCGATCCCGCATGCGCGAGGGGAACCCGACACGACGCAGCGACGACACCCGCGTCCGGGAGGCGCTCGATCTGCTCGACAACGTCGCGCGCGGGGTCGCACGTCAGCTCGGGAGCCGCTTCGACCTCGACGATTTGAAGGGCTACGCCCACGAGGCGATCTCCGACGTGGTGGCGAAGTACGACGATTCGCGCGGCGTGTCGTTCCGCGCGTTCGCGCGCCTGCGCCTCCGGGGCGCGATCATCGACGGCCTGCGCAAGGAGTCCGGCCTGCCGCGGGGCGTCGCCGCGCGCCTGCGCGCGATGGAGGCGGCCGACCTATACGTCGACGAGAAGGCGGAGGAGCACGCCACGCAGAAGCCCACGACGGCCGCCGAGGCCGACGCGCGCGTGCAGAGCTTCCTCAAGGGACTGGCCACCGCGTACGCGACCGGTCTCGTGGCGCGCGAGGGCGGCGAAGCGGCGCCCGACGAGGCCGATCCGGAGCTGGCCACCTCGCGCAAGGAGATGCGCGTGCTGCTCGATCGTGCCCTGACCGACATCGGCGACCCCGAGGGAACGATCCTCCGTCGCCATTACTTCCTCGACGAGGACCTGCAAGACGCGGCCGCCCACGTCGGGCTCTCGAAGTCCTGGGGCTCGCGCCTGCACGCGCGCGGCATCGAGAAGCTCTCGAAGAGACTCGCCGAGCTGCGCGGCACCCTCTGACGCGTAGGCGGTCGCGATTCTCGAGCTTCCGCCGCTTCGCTGCTCGCGAAGGCCGCCCAGGCGAAACGTCGGGCAGCGACACCGTTGGAGGCTCGCACCCGGTGTTTCGTGCGTTCCGGCCCGGCGCCGAGAACTTTTCGCCCCGCCCATCGTCTGTAGGCGGAGTTGGTGCGACCATCGCGGCCGCACCTTCGTTTCGGAGCAGGCTCGAGCGGCGCGTCCGCGTCCGCGGGTGGAGGGATCATGGCGTCTCGGCTCGGTCGCATGCGCGCGTCGTCGGTACACCCGTGGCTGCTGCCCGCGCTCGGCGCGCTCGGCTGGGTCGCCTGCGGACCGGCGCGCGAGGGGACCACCACGCCGAAGGGCGCGGCCGGCGGCGAGCACGTCACGCTCGCGAAAGCCGCCGACGTGCCGCCGCCCGCCGCGTCGGTCGCCCCGATCGCCTACAAGCCCTTCACCATCGCGCCGGACGCCTCGGCGCGCCGCCCGTTGGTGCCGCCGCCGACGGCCATCCCGCAGCCGAAGGGCAAGGGCACCGTCGACGACAGCGGCGACGAGACGCCGCTGAAGGACGTGCTCCTCGGCTCGGCGCCCGCCCAGGCCGACAAGGACAAGGCCATCGACGCCGACGCGGGCTCCGTCGCCGGCGGCGTGCGCCTCGTGATCGACTCGCCGTACCAGATCTTCTCCAAGGTCGGCACCTACATCCACGTGGCCGCGTGGCTGCCGACCTTCGCGCCGGCCGCCAACGCGCGCGTCTTCGTCGACGGCAAGCTCCGGGGCAAGACCGACGCCACGGGCACCTTCGTGTTCCGCGACGTGCCCGACGCCTCGGGCGCCGGCGGCGGCTCGCACGCGGTGACCATCCTCACAGGCGAGGGCAAGGGGCGGCTGCGCGGCGGCGCGAACTACAACGCCTACGCCCGCACGCAGTCGTTCGAGCGCGCCAACCTCTACGTCTACACCGACCGCGGCGTGTTCAACCCCGGCGAGACGATCCACGTGCGCGCCTTCGCGTGGCGCCTGCGCGGCGACTACCGGCCGTTCGCCGACGCGCCGGTCAACGTCCTGTTGCGCAAGGACGGCAAGGTGCTCGGCGGCGGGCGCGTGTCGACCGACAAGATGGGCATCGCGTGGCTCGATCTGCCGCTGCCCTCCACCGCGCCCGAGGGGCCCTACGAGCTCGCCGTCGAGCACATCGGCGAGCGCGCCACCGCGCGGCTGCAGATCAAGCGCATCGTGGCGCCGGCCGTCCGCATCGAGCACTCGCTGCCGCGCTTCCTCGTGCGCGACGTCAACGAGCTCGGGTTCGACGTCAAGCTCGCGACCTCGACCGGCGAGCCGTTCAAGAGCGGCAACGTCACGGTGAGGTGCCTCGACCCGAAGGGCAACGTGGTCGCGACCGAGGTTCGTCCGGTGCTCGGGCCGGGGCCGCACAAGTTCTCGCTCGACGGCGAACGCCTCAAGAAGATGCGCGACGGCTTCGCCGACGATCAACTCGCCGCGGTCGTCGTCGAGGTGCAGGACGGCGCCACCGGTCGGAAGGACGAGCTGCGCCGCGACCTGCGCATCTCGCGCGCGCCGTGGCGCCTCGTGGTGGAGACCGATCGCAACGAGCACGTCCCGGGCGAGACGGTGAAGGTCGTGGTGCACACCACCGATCTCGAGCAGTCGCCGGCGCCGGGCATGGACATCGAGATCGTCGCCAAGGGCTACGACGACGAGGGCGGCAAGACGCTCGAGAAGACGGTCGTCGCCAAGACCGACACGGACGGCCTCGCGCAGGCGACGTTCACCATGACCAAGGGCTCGCTCGATCTCGTCGCGCGCATGGTCAAGGCCAAGAGCGTGCAGGGCTTCGGCTACGTCTCGGCGTCGCCGCCGCGCGCGATGTTCGCGGACATCGCGGCGCCGATGGTCACCGAGAAGGCCAAGACCCCGGTCGAGATCAAGTTCCCCTCGCAGTACGTGCCGGCCGAGAAGGTGGTGCACGCCGACGTCGTAGACTCGTCCGGCGCGCTCATCCACTCGTTCCTCGTCCCGATCACCAAGGAGAAGGGCGAGTGGGTCGCCAGCGGCTCGTTCCCCGCGCCGTCTTGGGGCTCGATGCTGATCACCTTCTTCGCGCTCGGCGTCGAGAAGGGCAAGCCGACCGCGATGACCGGTCTGCTCACCGACGGCGCCAACCTCCCGGTCGTCGCGTCGCGTCCGATCACCGTCACGCTCAAGGCGCCGACCACCGCGCTGCCGGGCGCGCCGATCGCCGTCGACATCGCGCTCGACGGGCCGAAGATCAACGGGCCACGGCCGTTCGCCATCGGCGCGGCCATCGCCGACGACTCGATGCTCGCGCTGCTCGATCCGCTCGAGCGCACGCCGACGCAGGTCCTCTACAACCCCGAGCGCAAGGTCATGGCGAGCACCGGCTCGCAGATCCTGACGTGGCCGGTGGTGCAGAAGACCTGGGGCACCTGGAACTACGACATCGCGCTGCCCCCGTTCGGGTTCCGGCCCGGCGGCGTGCTGCCGCCCGGCAAGAAGTCCAAGTCGAAGGGGGGCGGCTACGAGGCCGAAGACCTGGACGGCGGCGGCGACTCGTACGGCTACGGCGGCCTCGGGATGAGCGGGATGGGGCCGGGGGGTGGGGGCGCCGCGCCGAGCGCCGCGGCGCCGCCGCCTCCGCCTTCGCCGATGAAGAAGGCGGCCGACGAGCCCGCGCCCGCCGCCTCGCCGGCGCCGATGGCCGAGGCCAAGTCGAGCCTCGCGACCGGGTCGTCGCCGAAGCCCGACGTCGGCGTGCTGGCGAACGCCAAGAAGCCGGAGGTGAAGATCTCCATCCGGACCGACTTCGCGCCGACCTCGTTCTGGTTGCCCGAGAAGATCCTGCCGGCCCCGCAGGGCAAGGAGCCGGTGACCACGCAGCTGTCGGCGAAGCTGCCCGACACCATCGGCACCCACCGGGTCACCGTCGTCGCGACCGACGATCGCGGCGCGATCGGCGTCGGCAAGGCGACCATCAAGGTCGATCAGGACGTGTCGGTGCGCAGCGATCTGCCGCCCGTCCTCGCGCAGGGCGACGAGGTCGAGGTCGGCGTCGCGGTGCGCAACACGCGGCCCGAGGCGGTCACCGGCACGGTGGCGCTGTCGTCGGCCGGCGTCACCGTCGTCGGCGCCGCCTCGCAGTCGATCGTGGTCCCCGCGTCGAGCACCGCAGCGCTCCGCTTCCGCGTGCGCGCCGCCGCAGCGGGGGCGGTGCCGTTCACGGCCGCCTTCACCGAGACGCGAAGTCCGGGCGTGAAGTCCACCTTCGCGCTGCGCAACGACACCGAGCAGCGGGTGCTCTGGGTGAAGCCGCACGGCGTCCCGGTCGAGAGCCGCGTCACCGCCACCCTCGGCGGCGGCAAGGGCATGTCCTTCGAGATCGATCGCGCGCAGGACGATCAGCACATCGAGGCCGATCTGGCGATCGCCTTCCCGAGCGCCGTCCCGATGGTCGAGGGGCTCGAGGAGCTGGTGAGCGACGACTCGTACATGGGCGTCGATCCCGACGCCTCGCGCCTGCTCGCGGCGATCGCCCTCGAGGGCTATCTGCTGCGCACCGGCGCGCCCGCGGCCACCGTGGCGCGCGTTCACGAGCGCCTCCAGCTCGCGGCCACCGCGCTGCTCCTGCAGCAGCAGAGCGACGGCGGCTGGGGGTGGCGCTGGGATACGTTCGCCGCCCTGCACGGGCTCGGCACGGGGACCTCGCCGTACGCCAGCACGCACGCGCTGCACGCGCTCGCCAAGCTGCGCGACACCAACATCCCGGTCCCCGACGCGGCGATCGTCAGCGGCCGGAGCTACCTCCTGCGCTCGCTCGATCAGTCGGGCGAGGTCGACGTCTCGAACGTGGCGTTCTGGGAGGGCGACGGCCCGTCGAAGAAGCGCGCGGCGACGATGGCGGCGTTCCAGGCGATCGCCGCGACCGAGAAGGGCCATCCCGTGTGGGGCTCCGAGAAGGCGCAGATCGAGGCGCTCGCCGACAAGGCGCGCGCGATCGTCAAGGGCGGGCCGGGCTCGGAGGATCCGCTGACGCTCACCTCGGCGGTGATGGGCCTCTGGCTGCACGGGCGCGCCGTCGGCATGACCAAGGTGAACGACGACGTCGAGCAGGGGATCAAGTCGCTGCTCGGCAGCTACCGCGGCGGCTACTGGGAGCCGTCGTGGTTCCACGCGTGGGGCGGGCGCATCGAGGCGACACGCGGCGTGATCGAGCTGCTCACCACCGTGACGCCCGGCGCGTTCGAGGCCGATCTGCACGACGCCGTGAATTTCGTCCTCTCCACGCGGCCGTCGTGGGGCGCGTGGCACAACGCGTGGGGCACCGCCGCGGCCATCGAGGCGCTCACGTTCCTCGATCCGACGCCGCCCGAGAAGGACGGCGCCACCGTCAGCGTCAGCGTCGACGGCAAGGTCGTGCGCACCGTGAAGATCGATCCCGACGATCCGTTCGTCAGCGCCGCTTCGCTGCGCACCGTCGACCTGTCGGCGTTCCTGACGACCGGCAAGCACGAGGTTCGCGTCGCGTACGACGGCAACCTCACCGCGCCGTCGACCGTGACCATCCGGCGCTTCGGGCCGGCGCGGGTCGAGAGCTTCGGGCTGAAGGTCGAGCGCGCGCTGACCGCGGCGAGCGTCGACGCGGGCGCGACGACCACCGCGACGATCAAGGTGACGTCGACGGTCGCTCGACCCGAGATCACCGTCACCGTGCCGCTCGCCGCGGGGATCGCCGCCGACGGTCGCGCGCTCGAGGCGCTCGTGAAGAGCGGCGCGATCGCCGGGTTCCGCGAGGCGGGGTCGCTCGTGATCTCGCTGCACGACGTGAAGCCGGGCACCAAGGAGCTCAAGGTCCCGCTGGTGGCCGCGCGCAAGGGCACCTTCACGCTCGCGCCGGTGCGCGCGGTCGTCCCGCGCGCGCCTGCGGAAGCGTTCAGCGACGAGATCCACGTTGCGGTGAAGTGATCCGCGTGCTTACCGTTCGCACGCATGTGCGACGTTCGGGGACGGGTGCGATCTCCGGCGATCGCGCTGGCCCTGACGATCGCCCTGGCGGCCACCACGGCGCGCTCGGAGCCGCGCAAGCACCCGACGCTCGCTCCGGTGACCGCCGTCGTGCCCGGGGCGCTGGTCCACGGCAGCGGCCACTTCGTCGCCGGCCACACCACCACCGCGAAGCGCCTCCTCATCACCGAGACCATCGGCCTCGCCCTGGTGGTCGGCTCGCTCGGCGGCCTCGCGGCGACGGGCGCCTCCCGCTACACGGTGACGCCGCTCGCGGTCGGCGCGGTCGTCGGGTTCGATCTGTTCGCGCTCTCGTTCCTCGCCGACGTGTACGGGACCACCGCGCCCGACGGCGGCACCGGCGCGCCGTTGCGCACGCGATCGCGGCTCGAGAGCGAGGTCGGCGTGCGCGCCGTCCACGATCCGCAGTTCCCCTACGGCGCCGTCGCCGTCCAGCGGCTCGATCTGCGAGAGGGGCGCGTCCGGCTGTCGCCGAGCGCGTGGCAGGCGCCGCGCGGCGGCGCGGGCGAGCTCTCCGTGCTCGTCTCCGCGCGGCTCGTGGGCCCCGGAACGCGCCCCGAGGACACGCGGCACCTCGCCGAGCCGCAGACGCACCCGGCTGACGGATCGTTCCTCGACGCCGAGCTCGTCGGCGGCCACCGCGGGTATCTCGGCGACGGCTTCTCCACCACGTGGGTCGAGTGGCGCGCGAGCGGCCGGCTCGATCTGCACCACGTCGGCTCGACGCTGCGGGGCTCGTTCGCCGAGCTGCAGCTCGGGGCGGCGCTCGCCACGCATCGCTACTCCATCGGCGCGTCGGAGCGCGACGTCCTGCTGCTGACGCGCATCGGCTGGGGCATGTATGTAGGTCGCGGGCTGTCGCACGCCGGCGAGGTGACGGTGTTCTACGACCATCGCCGCGACACCATCACCGGCGGCATGTTGCTCCCGGGCATCGGCGCGGGGTACCTCGGCTTCGCCGGCTTCTCGGCGCGCTACTTCCTCGATCGCACGTTCGGCGTCGCCGCCGAGGGTCTGGTCGGCTCCGCGTGGATCGGCGGCGTCTCGCTCGTGGTTCGACAGGCAGGGCGCGCGTGGTGAAGCGCGCGCTCTTGCTCTCTGTCGCCGCGGCGGCGGCGTCGTGCGTGCGCGTCTCCGAGGGGCGCGCCGAGCGCGATCGCGCGGTCGGCGCCGCGGAGATCGACGGGCTCTCGATCGTCGTCGACGACGGCCTCGCCGCCGTGCGCGCGCTGCAACCGGCGCGCGTCGACCTGTGGGGCAACGCGCCCGCGCTGTCGTTGCGCCTCGTGCTCGACGCCGCGCGCGACGTCGAGCTGCGCGTCGACAACGCCATGGCCGACGCGCGCGCCTTCGTCGGAGCGCGCGTGATCGACTCGACCGCGCCGGGCACGCGGCGCGCGTTCGTCATCCCGGCCGATGCGTTCGCGCCGTCGGAGGGCCGCTTCGCCGCGCGCGTCCTGGTCCGTCCGCCCGACGCCGACGAGCCGCGGCGCTTCCGGTTCGCGATGTACGCCGACGTGCAGGAGGCCATCGATCGCGTGCAGGACGTCTACGCGCGGATGAACGCCGAGGAGGGCGTCAGCTTCGCGTTGATGGCAGGTGACCAGACGACGCACGGCGGCCCCGACGAGCTCGAGGTGTTCCAGCGCGAGATGGCGACGCTCCGCTTCCCCGTGTTCGCCACCCTCGGCAACCACGAGCTCGGCAAGCCCGAGGTGCCCTATCACGACTGGTTCGGCCGCGGGTCGTCGTCCTTCGAGCTGCACGGCGCGCGCTTCACGCTGCTCGACTCCGCGAGCGCGACGATCGATGCGATCGTCTACGACTGGCTCGACGACTGGCTCGCGCGCGGCCGCGGGCGCGTGCACGTGGTGGCGATGCACATCCCGCCGATCGATCCCATCGGCGTGCGCAGCGGCTCGTTCGCGAGCCGCAACGAGGCGAACAAGCTGCTCGCGCGCCTCGCCGAGGGGCGCGTCGATCTGACGCTCTACGGCCACGTGCACTCGTACTACGCGTTCGAGAACGCGGGCATCCCGGCGTACATCGCCGGCGGGGGCGGCGCGATCCCGGAGCGGTTCGACAACGTCGGGCGCCACTTCCTGGTGATCGACGTCGACCCGGTGGCGCAGACGCACGCGACGCGGCTGGTGCGGGTCGACTGAGTCGTCAGTCGTCAGTCGTCAGTCGTCAGTCGTCAGACTCGACTTTCGCCCATTTCGCCGCCACGGCGCCCCGCTAGGCCGTGGCCGGCGGGGTCAAAGGTCGAAAGTCGAAGGTCGAAAGGCCGAAGCAGAAAGATCTGCTCCGTTCGACCTTCGACCCTCGACCTTCGACCCTCGACCTTCGAAGCCGATGCTGCCAGCAGGCCATCGACCGAAAACGGCGAAAGGCGAGTCAGAGAGTGCGAATCTCTCGTCGAGCTTGGTCGAAGGTCGAAAGGTCGAAGGTCGAACCAAGGGCGGAGCCCCTGGAACCCTGTCGAAATGGGCTCTCGCTTCGACCTTCGACCTTCGACCAGCGGCGACTCGACGACCAGCGGCGACTCGGTCACCACCGGCGACCAGCCGCGACTCGGCCGCCGTCTCGGCTGACGACTGACGACTGACGACTGACGACTCTTCAGGCGACGCGGTGCAGCACGTATCCGACGAAGAACGGGCCCATCTGCGAGATGAACTCCGAGGTCTGGCGGGTCGAGCGCATCGTCTGCACGAGGTGCGAGAGCGGGTGCAGGTCCTTGCCGACCAGGCCGATGACGAACTCGTTGTCCCTCGCGTCGAGGCCGTGACAGGCGAGCCGGATGTCGTGACCGAGGCCGGCCTGGCCGTACGCGTGGCCGATCACCGCGTGCTCGCGGAGGATCGCCGACTGCTCCTTCTCGTCGAGCTTCGCGAACGAGCCGGTGCGACGGAGCGGGTACCAGACGTGCCAGCGGAGCGCCTCGTCGAGCGCGTTCTTCACCGGGCGGCCGAGCAGCACGAACTCGAGATCGGGCTCGTACCCGATGGAGTAGCTGCGGCCGAACATGGTGAAGTCCTCCCGCAGCACGACCCCGCCGAGCGTCGGCGTGCCGAAGAGCGGGCGCACGTTGCGCACGAAGTGCGACGGGTCGTCGCTCCACGTGAGCAGGCCCACGCCGCGCGGATCCATCGTGTCGGCGTACACCACGCCGGGGATCTTCCGCTCGCGGAGCAGCGCGGCGGTGCCGTCGGCGATCTCGGCGGTGCGCTCGCCGTCGGGGGAGCGGAACACCAGCAGCTGCATGAACAGGCGGCGGTTCATCGCCTGGCGCTGTCCGTCCTTGGTGCGGCCGCCGTACTCGTTGACGTCGATCTCGGGGAGGCCCGGGCTGGTCTCCGGCTTGGTCATTCGGGGACCGGTAGACGCTCCGTGCGCGCGCGGAAAGCACGTGTTGGCCGAAGGCCGCGCGAGCGACCGCCCCCGACCCGACCACCGAGCGCGACCGATCGCGGTGGCGAGCGAATTGCTGGACCGCACTGGTGCGGCGGCGCGGAGTCGCTCGGCAATGCAGCGGCGACGACTCGCCGCCTCTTCCTCTCCTGGAGGGTCTCATGAACGGTCCTGCTCGCGCGCCCCTCGCGTTGGGGCTGGTGTTGCTCGCGTTCTCGGCGGCGTCCTCGGCGTGCAGCCCCAACCGCGACGGCAGCCGCGCCCCGGCCTCCGTCGCCACCGCCGCCACCGCCGCCACGGGCAAGTGGGCGCCGCGCGACCGCGCCGCGTGCGAGGACATCTGCGACGCGAGCGCCGCCTGCGGCGACTCGGCCGCGAGCTGCCTCACGCGCTGCAACGAGTGGCTGATCAAACGGTCGCGGCCCGGGATCGCCAGCGCGACGGCCCGGTGCGCCGTTCCGCGCATCGACGACGCCTGCGAGCAGTCCGCCGCGCGCGGCGCCGCGCGGGCCCTGGTCGCCTGCGTCGACGAGGCCGGGCGCCAGGCGCTGTCCAAGGACAAGGAGACGCTCCTCGTCGCCGCCCGCGCGATCTGCGATCGCGGCGCGCGCTGCGGCGGCGGATCGTCCACCGACGCGAACCAGTGCGTGTCTCGCCTGCTGTCGGCGAAGCCGGCGCCGCGCGGGCTGGGCATCTTCGGCGCGATCAAGCCGGAGCTGGTCTCCGACTTCGCAGACTGCATGGAGACGAGCAACTGCGGCCCCGCGGGCGCGGCCTGCTTCGGCGAGATGCTCGGCGAGACCACCGCGCCGTCCGATTCCGACCCGGCCACGCCCGAAGAGAAACCATCCGGCCCCGGCGAGCCGCCGCCGGTCGAGGGCGGGACCAAGATCTAACTTGCCGCTCCGGCCTCGCGCGCGAATGCTCCGCGGCCGCGCACGTGACGATCCTGACGATCCCGCAGGCCCCGACGCTCGAGCATCCGCTGCCGGCGGGCATGCGCGATCTGCTCCCGCCGGAGGCGTCGCTGCGGCGGGCGATCGCCCGCGCCTTCCTCGGTCGCGCGGAGCTGTTCGGCTACGAGTTCGTCATTCCGCCCATCTTCGAGTACGCGCACACCATCGAGCGGGGCCTCGGCACGCTCGATCCGCGCGAGATCGTGCGCTTCGTCGAGCCGGAGACCGGCGAGGTGGTCGCGCTGCGTCCCGACGTCACGCCGCAGATCGCGCGGCTCGTCAGCACACGGTTCGAGGGCAAGCCGCCGCCGTACCGGCTCGCCTACGACGCGAGCGTGCTGCGGCGGCGCGCCGGCTCGCGCGCCCGCACGCACCGGCAGATCGCGCAGCTCGGCGTCGAGCTCATCGGCGTCGCGCCGCTCGACGGCGATCTCGAGCTGCTGGTGCTCGCGGCGACGGCCCTCGCGGCCATGGGGCTCCCCGCCTTCACCATCGACCTGGGCCACGCCGAGATCGCGCGCTCGCTCCTCGCCGACGTCGAGCCCTCGCGCGCCGCGCACCTCGCCGACGCGCTCGCCAAGAAGGACGTCGCGCGGATCGAGACGCTCGCCGTCGGTCTGCCCACGCGAGACGCGCTCGTCGAGCTGCCGGCGCTGCACGGCGACCCGACGGTGCTGTCGCGCGTGCCCGAGGCGCTGTCGAGCAGCCCTGCGCGTGGCGCGATCGACCAGCTCCGCGGCCTCGTCGATCGGCTCATCGCGTCGCTCGAGAGCGAGGGCGTTCGTGGCGCGACGATCAGCGTCGACCTCTCGGAGGTGCGCGGCCTCGCGTACTACACCGGCCCGTTCTACCAGCTCTTCGCCGAGGGGCCGGGCGTCGCGATCGGCGCCGGCGGCCGCTACGACCAGCTGCTGTCGCGGTTCTCGACGTCCCAGGCGCTGCCCGCCAGCGGGCTCGCCCTCGACGTCGACGCGCTGCTGTGGGCGCTGCGCCTCTCGACCGCCAAGGTGCTCGAGCGCCCGCGTCGCGTCATCGTCACCGGCGAGGGCGCCGAGGGCTTCGCGCGCGCGCTCCGCGCCTCGGGCGTCTCGGCGGCCGTCATCGAGGGCGACGCCGCGGCCTACGCCCGCGCGTGGGGCTACGAGCTCATCGCGTGCGTATCGCCGGCAGGCGTCGAGGTCAGCGACGCCGAAGGCCGCACCAGAGAGACCATCCCGACCGAGGCCGCGATCGCGCGCCTCTCGGCGTCCTCATGACGAGACATGACGAGACTTGACGAGACTTGACGAGACTTGACGAGACTTGACGAGACTGGAGGAGCCGATGCCGGGCGTTGCGATCGTCGGAGCGCAGTGGGGCGACGAGGGCAAAGGGAAGATCGTCGACCTGCTCACCGAGGGCGCGGATCTGGTGGCGCGCTACGCCGGCGGACCGAACGCCGGGCACACGCTGGTCATCCCCAACGGGCGCGGCGGGCACGACAAGATCGTCGTGCGCCTCGTTCCGAGCGGCATCCTCTGGCCCGACACGGTCTGCGTGCTCGGCTCCGGGATGGTCGTCGATCCGCTCGCCCTCTCGAAGGAGCTCGACGAGCTCGTGGCCAAGGGGCTGTGGCGCGAGGGCGATCGCCGGCTCGTGCTCTCCGATCGCGCGCACATGATCCTCCCCTTCCACCTGCTGGTCGACGGGCTCCGCGAGAAGGGGCAGTTCGCCGTCGGCACCACCAAGCGCGGCATCGGACCGGCGTACGAGGACAAGGCGCGCCGCAACGGGGTGCACCTCGGCGCGCTGCGCGATCTCGCGCGCATGGAGCGCCACGTCGCGCGCGCGCTCGACGCGTGGACGCCGGCGCTGCAGGCGATGGGCGAGAAGGTCCCCACGCCCAAGGAGGTCGTCGCGGCGATCGAGCCGGTCGCCGCCCGCCTGGTGCCGCTGCTCGGCGAGGGCTCGTTGGTGGTCGACGAGGCGATCCGCGCGGGCAAGCGCGTCATCTTCGAGGGCGCGCAGGGCACGCTCCTCGACATCGATCACGGGACCTACCCGTACGTGACGTCCTCTTCGGCGACCTCGGGCGGCGCCTGCACCGGCATCGGCGTGGGCCCGACGGCCATCCGTCGCGTGGTCGGCATCACCAAGGCGTACACGACGCGCGTCGGCGGCGGTCCGTTCCCGACCGAGCTGCTCGACGAGATGGGCGAGCGCCTGCGCACCGCGGGCGGCGAGTTCGGCGCGGTGACCGGGCGACCCCGCCGCTGCGGCTGGCTCGATCTGCCCGGGCTCCGCTACGCCCGTCGCGTCAACGGGCTGACCGATCTGATCATCACCAAGCTCGACGTGCTCACCGGCCTCTCGTCGATCGAGTTCTGCGTCGCCTACGACACGCCGGACGGACGGGTGCGCGATCTGCCGCTGAACACGCTCGATCGCGCGAAGCCGGTGTACGAGCGGCTGCCCGGGTGGTCGGAGCGGATCGATCACGCGCGCTCCATCGGGGATCTGCCGGCCAACGCTCGCGCCTACGTCGAGCGGATCGCCGCCGAGGTGGGCGTGCCGCTGGCGATGGTCTCGGTCGGTCCGCAGCGCGAAGCCACGATTCGACTGAGAGACCTTTTTGCGTAGGCGCCGATGTGCGCCCTGACATTTCTCGCCGCTCGACCCCGGCGCCGGGGGGGCCCGGATCCCACGGCGACCGTGCCTCCCCGCACCCGAGGGGTGGCGGGCGGTCGTGGCGTGCGTCTTGCTGAGTCGATCGACATGCGCCGTCCGCAGTCTGCCCGTTCGCCGGCTGGCAAGCAGCCGTACGACGAGCTGCGTCGCGCGCGACACGGCGAGCTGCGACATCACGATCATGTCGGCCTGAGGCTGCTCCTCGACGACTACTTCGGCGACGCCGACGACCTCGACCTCGCCAACGCGCCGTCCCACGGCGGCCGCCCCTCGAAGCCGCCCCGGGCTGCGTGACCGCGTTCTTCGATCGCGTCGCCGCGCGGTACGACCGCGCGTTCGCGCCCACCGCCGCCGACACCGCCGCCGATCTGGCGCCGCCGCTCGTGGGTCGAACCGGCGTGGCGCTCGACCTCGGCTGCGGCACGGGGCGTGCCTTTCCCCACCTGCGCGCCGCAGGCTTGCGCGTGATCGGGCTCGACGCGTCCCGCCCCATGCTGCTCGAGGCCGCGCGCCGGGCGTCGGCGCGCGAGGTCGCCCGCGTGCGCGCCGACCTCTACGCGCGATGGCCGCTCCGCGATCGCTCGATCGACGTCCTGCTCGCGTTCCACTCCGTGCTCGCCCATCCTCCCGGCGATCCCGAGCGCGCGTGGCGCCACGTCGGCGACGAGATGCGCCGCGTCGCGCGCGCCGGCGCGCTGGTGGTCGTCGACCTCCCGGAGCCCTCGTGGGCGGCGACCTACCTGCGCGCGGTCGGTCCCGACCGGTTCCTCCACGAGGCCGGCGGCGTCGCGATCGAGGCGGTGATCCCGGCGCCTTCGCGCGTGCTCGCCGCGCTCGGTCTACCGCTGTCGCTCGGTGAAGGGCCGCTCGGCGCGCGCGCGATCGGCGAGCTGTGAGCGCCTACACGTCCGTCATGATCGACGTGATGACGTAGTTCGCCACCAGGATCGACACCGCCGACTGCACGACCGCGCGCGTCGTCGCGATGCCGACGCCCTTGGCGCCGCCGCTCGCGAAGAACCCTTGCTTGCACGAGATGATGGAGATGATGAAGCCGAAGACGGCGCTCTTCACCATGCCCATCCAGAGGTCACGGGGCTGCACGAACTGGCGCACGCGGTCCATGAAGATGCCGGGATCGACGCCGAGCATCCCGACGCCCACGCCGTAGGCGCCGGCCATCCCGATGATGGTGAACAGGATGCAGAGGCAGGGCAGCACCAGCACCGAGGCCACCACGCGCGGGACCACGAGGTACTGGATGGGCGACACGCCCATCGTCGCGATCGCGTCGATCTGCTCGGTGACGCGCATGTTCCCGAGCTCGGCGGCCATCGCGCTGCCGGCGCGGCTCGTCACCATCAACGCGGCGAACACCGGGGAGATCTCGCGCGTGAGCGACAGCGCCACGACCCCGCCGACCATGCCCTCGGCGCTGAAGCGGCGGAAGCCGTAGACGGTCTGCAGCGCGAAGACCATTCCGACGAACACGCCGGTCAAGGAGACGATGAACAACGACTCGACGCCGATGAAGTCCATCGAGGCGAGGAACTGCCGCGCGCGGAACGGCCGGCGCACCAGCCAGAGCAGCACTCGAAACGCGAGGAGGATCGTCTGGCCGAGGCCGTCGAGGACGTCGAGCGGGATCGCCAGCGCGCGCAGCACCAGGGTGCGAAACCCAGGTGCGGCCGGCTTGACGTCCTCGGTAGCGTCCACGCGGCTCGCATCCTAGGGGGAGGGGGCGCGGGGGGCCAACGGCCCTACGCCCATCGCGCTCCCGCGCGGATTCATCCTCCTAGAGCACCGAACGGTTTGAATCCGTCGCGAAACACGTGAGGTTGCGTGAGATTCGCGTCGCACGGACCGGAGGGCGACGCAGGCGTACTGGCAGTACGTCGAGGAGACCGGAGGGAGTACGACGCGAAGATCGCGGGGTTGCAGCAGGCTTCAAACCGTTCGGTGCTCTAGGCGACGCGCGAGAGCGCGACGCGCTCGTCGACGATGCGCCGGAGCAGATCCGGGTCGAACGGTTTGCGCAGCACCCGGTGGCCGAGCCCGCGGAGGAAGGCCTCGACGTCGGAGGCGAAGACGCCTCCGGTCATGAACAGGACGCGCACGGCGAGCTCGGGGAAATCGCGCTCGACGGCGCGGTAGAGCTCGACGCCGCTCATCCGCGGCATCTGCACGTCGGTCATCACCGCATCGAAGCCGCGCGGGTCGCGCCGGATCAGCTCGAGGCCCTCGTCGCCGTCGGTCGCGGTCACGACCTCGTGCGAGCGCCCGAGGGTGCGCGAGACCGCGCGGAGGATGCTCGGCTCGTCGTCGACGATGAGCACGCGGCCGCGGACCGCGTTGCCGCCGGTTCCGAGCCTGCGCAGCGCCGGCATCGTCGAGGACGCCCCGCTGGTGCGCCCGTCCTGGATGACGACGACCGTGCCGCCGCCGGGCAGGGCGACCGCAGAAGCGCGCAGCGGCTCGCCGCGCGGACCGACGAGCGACGCGCGCGCGTAGCCGACGGTCGGCAGGACCTGGCCGGGGAACAGCGAGGCGAGGGGCCGTCCGACGAGCGAGCTCGGGGTGCTGCCGAGACGCCTCGCGAGCGCCCAGTTGGTGCGCCGGACGTTGGAGCTGTCGTCGGAGACGAGCACCATCGCGTCCATCACGTCGAAGGTCGCCTGCCAGTCGCGCATCGCGGCGCGCAGGTGCGAAAGGAGGCCGGCGTTCTGGACCGCCATCGCCAGCGGCTCGGCGATGGCTGCGAGCATCCACGCCGCGTCGGGCCGCAACGTCGTGCGCGCGAGGTGCGCGTCGCGCGACAGCAAGACGAGCACGCCGACGATCGCGTCGTGGACGACCAGCGGCAGGATGACGCCGGAGCGAGCCCACGCTGCGAGCGCCGTGGCGTCGTCGCCGGCGATGAAGGTCGGTGCGCCGGCGCGCGCGTTGGTGCTGCGCAGCGCCGCGCCGAGCGGATCGGCGACGGAACGCGCCGCGCCGGGGCGCGGGGCCCCCGGGACGTCGCCGTGCACCGCGATGATCTCGAGCGGATCGGCCTGCCGGCCGGCGGTCGGCGCGCCGATGGTGGCCACCCACGACAGCTCGAACCCGACCTCTTCGGCGAGCCGCTGCGCGAACGGCGAGAACGCATCCTCGAAGACGCCGCTCGACAGCGCGCGCTGCAGCTCGAGGAGCGTCTGCAGCCTCCCCGTCAGCGCCTGCGTCTCCTCGTGGGCACGCAGGTGATGCAGCGTCGTGCCGGCGACGGCGGCGATCGTCCCGGCGCTCTCCAGCTGCGCGGGCGCGGGAGCGTGCTCGCACACGGCCACCGCGACGCCGTGGGCGCCGAGCGGCACGACGATCGCGTGTCGCGCGGTGCGCGCCGCGGCGAGCGCGCGGCCGGAGCCCGCGCGCCACACGGAGACGTCGCGACGGACGTCGCGCGGAGAGGCGCGGAGCTCGCGTGAAGAGGGCGAACGGACGTCGCGCGGAGCGGGCGACCCGATCGAGAGGTGCTCGGCGCCGTCGCGCAGCAGCGTGCCGATCGGCGCGATGCCCTGGACGTCGCCGTCGAGCGCGACGACCTCGAGCTCGTCGTCGCGCACCGCGTGGACCAGCGCGACGTACGCCGTGCGGGCCTCGGCGGCCACGCGCAGCGCAGTGGCGGCCGCGCCCGCCAGCTCGGCCCGAGTTCTGGCGGCGGCGAGGCCCAGCAGGTGCGCAGAGGGGATCATCGCGGCTTCGCCGGGTGTACGGCCACGATGGAACGCTGCGATAGACCCGCCGGCACCAACCGACGGTGTTTCAGGGGATCACGACCTCGATCTGGGCGCTGCGCTCGAACCCGACCGTCTGCCAGACCCAGAGCGTCTGTTTGTGCGCGGCAGGGATGGTCTCCTGCCAGGAGCCATCCGGGTTGGCGATCGTCGTGCGGCCCTCGCCCTTGCCTCCGTCGAGGTTCGGGTTCCAGACGGTCACCTCCGCGGAGGGCCTGGCCGAGTCGCGCGAGCCCTTGAGCGTGACCATGCCGCTCTCGTCCGGCCCGAGGATCTCCGGTTGCGCCGGGGGAGGGACGGGCAGCGTCGGCGCGAGACAACCGCCGAGCGCGACGAGCACGCCGAGCGCGACGGTACGGATCCAGCTCCGGCGGACCATGAGAACGACCTCGGCTTAGCACGCTGCGGGCCACGGGGACGAGCCCAGTATACTGCGAGCGATCTCGTTCTGGGATGGCTTCGGCGTTGGCGTTCGGCCAACCTGGTTGGCGCCAAGTCGCCGGTCCGACCCGCGACACGGCGCGCGCCCCGGAATGGCGGCCGGTGAATCAGGGGGCGGGCGGCTTGTCGGTCGCCATGTCGACCTCGTGGCGGAGATAGCGCGCCCGCATCTCGTAGACCTTGTCGCCGAACAGCAGGTCGGAGACGCACATGTTCGGCGGCAGCTCGACGCTGCCGACGCTCGCCTCGACGACGATCGTGTCGGAGTCGGGGCGCAGCCGCCGCACCGGGCCCGTGTCCCACCAGCGGACGTGCACGCGGACCTCCGTGTCGCCCGACTCGACGGACTTGATCAGCTTCGGATCGATGCCGGAGTACTCGTCGCGAAGCAGCTTCGCGAACCGACGGCGCGCGAGCGGATCGCGCAGCCGATAGGTGCCCTCGCCGATCGTCTGCCCCTTCTCGTTGGTGGCGACGATCTCGTCGTCGGCCTTCGGAGGCGCGAGCGAGGCGCTGCGGCGCTCGTCGAAGTACGCCTGAAGCCCGCACGCGTCTTCGTACGTCATGACGTGGGCCGGGGCCTTCATGCTCCGTCGCGAGGACGGCCCACAGGCGACGAGCAGGAAGAACACCGCGAGACCGAGGCGCACCGGCCGGAGGATAGCGCGTTCGCCGAGTTGGGGTGGGGCGCTCACGGACGGCCTACCACTCGAGGACGATGTGCGGAACGAGCCCCTGCGGCCCGTTCTCGAGGCGCGCGGTGATGAAGCGATAGCCGGCGCCGCGATCGCGGCAGCGCATCCACAGCGACACGAGCGCGTCGTGCAGCGCAGCGGTCGGCTGGAGGTGGACGTCGGGGCCGCCCGTCGAGGGGCGCAGCGTCAGCTTGAGGTCGAACGCGACCGAGCCGATCGGTCCGGTCGGCGGCACCGCGCGCGCGAGCAGGGTGATCGTGCCGATGTGCTGCTGGTGGATGTACGGCACCACGTCGAACAGCCGTTGGGCGATCTCGGCGTGCGTCGCGGCCGTCGGCTCGCGTTCGCTCGAGGGCGCGGGCGCGGACGACGCCGGTGCGCTCACCGACGAGGCCGGCAGGCTGCCTCCGGGGCCGTGCCACCCGCCCGGTGACGACGCGGGCATCGGCGTGGCGAGACGGCGCAGCGCCGGCGACGCCGGGTTCGGCGGGATCTGCACGGCGGGCATGTTCATCTGGCTCTCGCGGAGCGCGCGCATGGAGGTCGACGAGCGCGAGGCGGGCGGACCGTCGAACAACGCGAGGAAGCGCTGCTCGTCGGCCTCCTGCAGGCGGTACATCGCGTCGGCGCGGGTCACGGCGGTCGCGACGGTCGCCAGCTCCCAGGCCTGCTGCTCGCTCGCCAGGGTGAGCGTCTCGTGCACCAACATGTCGATGCCCCAGCTGGCGCCCTGCTTGCGGACCTCTTCCATGCGGGTGCGCAGCTTCCACTCCACACTCGGATCGGCGAAACCCCAGAGCCACGAGCCCGTCGACGGGCGCCAGGTTCCGATGAGCTCGAACGACGGGCTCCACACCACCGTCTGCCCGCGCAGGAACGTGCAGTACCCGGTGATCCAATTCGGCTGGACCTCGTCGCGCGGATCGACGCGCCGGCCCATTTTGTGCTGCTTGCGCTGCACCTCGTCCTCGTACGCAGCGAGGAGCTTCTGGAATTTCTCGGTCGACGTGGGCATCGGGATCCTCTCGGCGCCGGTCACAGCCACCGCTCGGCCGATCGTCTCACGGAAGGAAGCGCTTGGGCCAAGCCCGCGGCCCTTTCCCTCCCCATCGGCCGGATCCATGACACAGTACGTCATGAGCGCGAGGGACGCGGGACCGATCTGGATCGCCGGCCACGAGGGGGTCGTCGATCGCAGCGACGGGGTGGCCGAGGTCGCTGCCGAGTACCTCGGCGCGCCGGTGCGTCTGGTCGATCTCTGGGGGCAGCCGGTCGACGGCAAATCGCCGCCGAACGACGGGCGCGCCGCGCGCCTGCTGATCGTCGAGGTCCTCGATCGCCCCGATCTGCTCGGCCCCGCGCTCAAGGCGCTGCGTCGCGCGCCGCTGCTCGCGGAGGCGCCGGTGCTCGCGGCGATCGGCCCGCGCGCGATCAACCAGCTCGATCCCGCCGCCGGTCACGCCGATTTCGTCGTGTGGCCCGCGCAGCCGTCCGAGCTCTACGCGCGCATCCGCCAGCTCGAGTGGCAGACCAGCGCGTACGCGAGCGAGGAGCACATCAAGCTCGGCCCGCTGGTGATCGACATCGCCGCGCGCGAGGTGACGATCGTCGGCGCGGAGGGAGGGCGATCGATCACGCTCACCTCGCGCGAGTTCAACCTGCTCGTCGCGCTGGTGAGCCGTCGCGGCCGCGTGCTGTCGCGCGAGACGCTGCTCGATGTGGTGTGGGGCGCCGACTACGACGGCGGCAGCAAGACGGTCGACGTGCACGTGCGGAGGCTCAGGGCCAAGCTCGGCGAAGCGCTGCCGCTGCAGACCATCCGCGGCGCCGGGTACGTGCTGCGGTGAGACACGGGTCGCGATAGTTTGGACGTCGTCGTTCGCTGCTCGCGGAGCGACGGACGACGCGACGACACCCGACGACGTGGCCCGCGAGGCTGCGGGAAATGGGCCCGGTCGAGGGGCGCGTGCTAGCGTTCGCAGGGATGCGTCGGCTCCTCGTCGTCGTGATCGCGGGAGCGTTGGCCGGCGCCTGCAGCCGCAAGAGCGCGCCGGCCCCGCTGCAGCCCGACGCCGAACCGATCGACCCGCCGAAGAGCGCGGCGCTCGCGGTCAAGGAGCCGGATCCGCCGCGCCGACCGCGCAAGCCTCCGTCCGGAGCGCCGCTCCGGCTCTCCTGCGACTCGGCGCGCGCGCTGATCACCGACGTGCTCGCGCGTCTCGCCGCGCCGCCCGCCGCCGTGGGCAAGACCGCCGAAGCGGAGCTCCATCGAAACCTCGCGGAGGGCACGCTCGACTGGGCCGACCCGCACGGCCTGTGGACCGCCTCGCCCGACTCGCCCCTCGCGTCCGTCGTGCGCGCACGCGCGCCGAAGATCCGCGCGGTCCTCGAGGGGCGCGCCGACTGCCGCGCCGAGCTGCAGCCGATCGGCGAGGCGCTCGTGAAGTGGGTGGGAGAGCTGCGCGCGGACTTCCGCGCCGTCGCGAAGAGCGGCAGCGCCGCGGTGTCCGGCGCCACCTCCGACGCGGCGTTCCCGGCGGCCTTCGAGGCGGCCTTCGAAGACGGGGCGCTCACCAAGCCGGCGCGGGCGCTCACCCGCGAGCTCGCCGCGCGCATGATCGCGGTCGAACGCCATCGGCCCGAGCTCGCGGGCGAGCTCTCGGTCGGCCGCGATCGGTGGCTGCCGACGCTCGACGCCGAGGCGTGGGGCGAGGTCGTGCTGGCCGCCGCGGTGCGCGCGTACGTGCCGCTCATCGATCCGCACGGCGCGTGGGCGCCGCTCGACGAGTCGGCGACGCTCTACGATCGCGATCTCGAGGTGGCGCCGCCGCCGCGCCTGTGGACGGCCTCGACGCGCACCGCGATCGGCGTCCGCGTCGACGCGGGCGCGGTCGCGCCGCTCGCCGAGCGCGACGTCATCCTGTCGATCGACGGCGTCACGATCGCCGGGCTCTCCGCCGAGGCGATCGATCAGCTGGGCGAGACGACCGACGAGCTCGAGACGCGGGCCGTGCGTGTGCTCCGCGCGTCGAAGGGCGATCCGCAGCGGCTCGACCTCGTGAAGCTCGACGTCCGCGTTTCGCTCGGCGACTCGCCGCTGCCGCCGGAGCCCCTCGCGACCGAGCTGGTCCCCTACGGCGAGGGGCGCGCGTTGATCGTGCACGTGCCCGACGTCCCCGACGCGCTCGGCGACGATCTCGCCCGCACCATCGCGCTCGCGAAGGACGCGCCGGGCTTCGCGGGGATCCTCCTCGACCTCCGGGGCAACGGCGGCGGCTCGATCGACGGCGCGACCTCGGCGCTCGGCCTGTTCCTGCCCGGCGCCCCGCTGTTCCCGCTCAAGCACCGCAACGACACCATCGAGACCGAGCGCGCGGCCGAGCCGCCCGTCGAGGATCGCTGGACCGGCCCGGTCGCGGCCTTCGTCGACGGCGGCACCGCGAGCGCCGCGGAGATGATCGCCGGCGCGCTGCACGCCTACCGTCGCGGCGCGGTGGTCGGCGCCGCGACGTACGGGAAGGGTTGCGCCCAGGAGTACGTCGACGACGTGACCGGCGTCGGCGTGCTGCGCCTGACCACGCTGCTGTTCGCGCTGCCCGACGGGTCGGCGGTGCAGCGGGTGGGGCTCCGCCCCGATCTGTTCCTCTCGTTGCCGCCGCCGCCCGGAGTGAAGGACCGGGAGGCCGATCTGCTGCGCGCGGCGCCGACCTGGATCGGGCCCGACGTGCGCGATCCCAAGCGCATCGGCGACGTGCCCTGGCCGCCCGCGAAGGCGATCGGCCCGTGCCAGCAGGAGGCGATCTGCCGCGCGCTCCGTGCTCTCTCGGCGCGTCACGGAGACGTCGCCAAGCGTTGAACGGTGTAGACTGGCCCGTTCGCCCGAGCGCCGACGATGAACCAGGAGCCGTCCGCACCCACGCGCGTGTTGGTCGTCGACGACAGCGTCCAGGCGCTGTCGGTGCTCTTGGGGCTGCTCCGCGGCGCGGGGTTCGTGGTCTCGGTCGCGGCCGACGGCGCCGCCGCGCTCACGGCCGCGCAAGGCGATCGCCCCGACGTGGTGTTGCTCGATCTCGAGCTGCCGCACCTCGAGCCGAAGGCGAAGTTCCCCGAGGGCTTCGCCGTGCTCGCCGCCCTCAAGTCCGACGCACGCACCGCCGGCGCCTCGGTCATCGTGGTGAGCGGGAGCTCGGCCGAGAGCGACATCGTGCGCGCGCTCGACCTCGGCGCGATCGACTACGTGACCAAGCCCTACGCGCCGGCGATCCTCCTGGCGCGCATCGGCGCCGCGCTCCGCAGCAGGCGCGAGATGGACGCGATCTGGCGCCTCGGAGAGGACCTCCGGGTCGCCCAGGAGGAGCTCGGGCGGGTGCGGCGGAGCGCCGCGATCGGCGACATCGCCGCCGGGCTCGCGCACGAGATCAACAACCCGGCCGCGTACGTGGTCACCGATCTGCACGAGATGCGCGAGCTCGCCGACGAGCTGCTCGACGCGGGCGACGAGCACCACGGCGAGGCGCTCGCGGCGCTCGCGGAGGAGGCGCTCGCGGGGATGAACCGAATCCGCGACGCCGTGCGCGATCTGTCCGTGTTCAGCGCGGTCGTCGATCGTCGCTCCATCCCCTCCGCCGCCGCGATCGATCTCGCGGCGATCGCCCGTCGGCGCGCCGAGCGGTTCGGCGCTGGGCTCTCGCTGCGCGGCGCCGACGAGCCCGCGCTCGTCGCGCCGGCGCTCGGGGGCGAGGACGAGCTCGACGCGCTCCTCGGCCTGCTGGTGCGCCATGCGGCCAGCGGCGCTGAGCAGCTGCCCGACGTGCGCATCGATCTCGAACGCTCGGAGCACGAGGTGACGGTGCGCATCGACGCGAGCGCCTCGGCGGGCGAGCCCCCGGCGGAGTTCGCGCTCGCGCTCGCGATCGCGCGCGAGCTCGCCGAGCGCTTCGGCGGCACCGTGGAGCAGACCGCGTGCGGGTGCGTGCTGCGGCTGCCCGCGGCTACGGCGCGAGGCTGACGATCCGGATCACGTCGTCGCCGGCGAGGCTCGTGCCGATGGCGACCCGCAGATCGCCGCAGGTGATGCGTCGGACCTCGTCGGCCTCGTCGGTCGTGCAGGCGCCGCCCCGCACCTCGCGCACGATCGTCTCGACGCGGTTGCGAGCTCGCGTGATCGACTCCGCGCGGGCGCTCGGATCGCCGCCGTCGATGGGGCGACCCTCCGTGCCCTCGAGCCACTGGACGAACCCGCGCTTCGGCAGCACGAGCGAGACCGCGGTCAACAGACCGGCGGTCGTCTCGACGCGCACCTCCAGCACCGCCGTGCGATCGATCGGCGTGGTCATCTCGGGCACCGGATAGGTGAACGTCAGGTACTTCGAGCAGCCGTCCTGATCGCAGATCGGGGCGGGCGGCGCGCGGAAATACGCGTCGCCGAAGGCGCCGGCCTCGAGCTGCTTCTGCTCCTCGCGCCACGATCCGACGGCGATCGCGCGCCTGGTCCACGCCTCGACCGCCTCGCCGAGCGCCTTGCGCGCGACCTCGGCCTTCTTGCGCGCCTCTTCGAGCGCCTTCTTCGCGCGGAGCGGTCCTTCGCGCTGCTCGATCTCCCACGCGCGGAGGAACGTGCGCTCCTCCTCGGCGTGCGGACCGTCGGGCAGGTACTGCAGGTACGCGGCGGCGCCGCCCGGCGTGCGACCGGCTTCGGTCCAGAACTTCTGCTCTGCGGGGAAGAACCACCGCGCGACCTCGTCGCGCCACTCGCCGCGCTCTTGGACGCGGAGGTAGGCCCACGCCGCGGCGAGCTTCTCGCCGAACCCGTCGGCGAGCACCCACTGCCGGTAGGCCGCGTAGTCGCGCGGCGCGGCGAACGTCGCCCGGGTCGCGGCGCATCCGAGCGATCCGAGCGTGGGGGCCGCGAGCGACAGGCCCGCTGCGAGCATCAGCGCGCGCGTCACGGCCCGCTCTCCGGACAGAAATCGCACTCGGTCGGCACCACGGGCGAAGGCGCGACGACGCCTTCGAACTCGTCGCAGCTCGCCGCCTCGAGCGCGCGCAGGCACACCTGCCCGTCGTGCTCGAGCGGGCGGCACCCTTCGGGGAACGACGAGGGCACGCGCGTGCGTGGATCGCACGCGCGCTTGCACATCGCGGTGCTCAGCTCGCACTCCTTGCAGCGATCGCACTCGAGCTGCAGACGCGCGGCGAAGAACTTGTTGGCGTCGAGCGGCTTGGCCGCGTCTTGACAGCCGCCGACGTCGCCGACCGTCGGGGCGGCGGCGCAGATCGCCAGCACGATGACGAAGCCGACGCTCGGGCGACCGGGGGCCTTGGGCTCGCTCACGGGAGCTTCTCCCATTCGATCAACGCGCCGAGCTGCCCGGAGAGCACGGGGTAGGCCGGACGCTTGTTGTCGGGCGTCGCCGCGCCCCACACGAGATCGCCGAGCAGCTCCGCGGTCACGCCGACGCCGGCGCGCACGTACCACGCCATGCCGGCCGCGAGCTCGACGCCCATGTTCGCGTCGGGTGACAGGAGGATCGGAAGGCCGAAGCGCGTCCACCCGCCGAGCACCGCGCCGCGCCGGAACGCGCCCCACGAAGGGACGAGGACGTGCTGCGGCACGCCGCCGAGCGCGAAGTCCCAGCGAAGCACCGGCCCGTGCTGCCAGCCTGTCGGGTCGCCGAAGGCGACGCCTCCGCCGAGGCTGAAATACGGCGCCGTCGTCGAGAGCGACTCCGCGGTCTTCCCGAGCGGCGTCGCCAGCCGGTAGGGGTTGTTGAAGCGCAGGCCCATCCCCGTGCCGATCGTCGCGAACGGGCGCAGGTACGTCCCGCGCTCGCGCGCGACGCTGCTGTCGACGATCTTGCCCGGCGCGCCGGACGACTCGTCGCTCGCGCTCGCAGGCGACGTGACGGCGAGGATGGCGAGCGCCCCTACGCTCGCGAGCACGATCGCCCTCACGAGCGCGACCAGGTCAGTGCGCGGCTGCATGGGCGAGTCGTCGCGGGAAGTCGAGGGCGGAGCGCTGGATCTTCCCTTCGAACAGGGTGCGGAAGAGGCCGTCGCCCACGTCGACGAGCACGCCCCAGGTCACCAGCGTCTTGCCGAGGGGCAGCGGCGTCAGACGGATGAAGCCCCAGCCGTCGGCGATGTCGTTCTCCTGGCTGCGATCGACCCAGAAGCGCGCGTGCTGCCCCTTCTCGCTGAAGGCGATGAGGATGGAGTAGCTGCCGCTGAACGGACCGACGCCGTGGGTCAGCCGCACGTGCCCGCGGCCCTGCGCGTCGATGCCGCCGAGCTCCACGTCGGTGACCTTCGGCAGCAGCTCGCGCCACCGCTTCGGCGACCGCACGATGCTCGACAGGTGCTGGGCGTCGGCGTCGACGATGCGATAGGCGACGCCGCCGACGTACCGACCGCCGTGGCGTGCGTAGGTCGTCGGCTCGACGACCGACTCGCCCTGCGCGAGCCGCGCCTTCTCGAGCGCCGACAGCGCGTGCGCGGGCCGCTCCGAGAGGGGCAGCGCGGCGACGAGCACCACGGCACAGCCGAGGACGCACCCGAGGAGCCGCATGAGCGTCGGAAGTTACCCCATGCGCGCGGGCCGGTCACGTTCCGGCTGCGATCCCGGCGCGATCGAACCGGCCGGGCTGCCGCGCAGCTCGCACCAGCTCGCGCGATGAGAGGGCCTCATGCCTTCTTCTTCGCCCGGAACTGCTGAACGTGTTCAGCCAAGTTCGGCGGCGGCCCGAAGGACACAGGCCCGCACTGCACTCGCGCGTGCGTAGGTCGTCGGACCTCGACCATCGCGGCACCCAAAACGGCAACGCTCCCGATCACCGAGAGGGTGCGGGAGCGTCGAGACGACTTGGTGCGAAGGAGAGGACTTGAACCTCCACGCCATTGCTGGCGCCAGAACCTGAATTTGCAAGGTCAGCGCTTGACATCTCGGAAGAGCCGTTTTCGCGGGGGTCCGGCGTACGTTCGCCGCCGTTCGGAGTCGGCGCAGACGGATCGCAGACGGTTGCGAGCTCGGGAATAGCCTCGTGCATCGGGGCGAGCCGGGCGCGGTCGCCCTCGCCAAGTTCGGCGGCCCGGCGGCGGTAGCGGGCGAGCATCCCGGACGTGGTGTGCCCGGTGCGGGTCTGAATCCACGCTTCGGAGCGGCCATGCGCCATCGAGGTTGTCACGAATACGCCGCGGAGGTCGTGCGCCACGATGTTGCGCCGATGCTTGGACGACTCGAACAGCTCGGGGCGCTCGATGCCCACCGCCTCAAGGTGAGTGCGGAGGTCGTCTGCCAGGTGCTCGACGTTCATCCGCGCCCGCGCGTCGTCATCGGCCGGGAAGACGAATCGCGACTTCTTGGCGAGCTTGCGCCAGCGGCGCAGGGCCTCGGCAACGTCGGGCGCGAGCTTCCAGTCGCGGGCGTCGTTCGTCTTGTTCTTGTCCAGGTAGATCCATTCGCGGTCGAGATCGACCCATCCGGCCGCACCGGCGGTGCGCTTGTCGCCGTACTCGAGCGACCCGGCCTCGTCCTTCCGCATTCCCTCGCGGGCGAGCAACGCGAATAGCACGCGCGTCTGCAGCGGGACGACCACCGCGCCGGCAGCGTCACGACCGCGAAGGAGCTGCGCTTCCTCGTCAGGGAAGAGGAAGCCGCGCGCGCGCGGCGCATCGAGCTTCGGGAGGAAGTTGTCGGGGATGGGGTTGGCCGCGATGACCCGGGCGGGGAACGTAGCGAGCGCGAGGACACGGCGCATGATGAACGCGATCGCGCGGCGCCTGGACGACGAGAGCGACGACGGAACGCGGCGCATGACGTCGAGCGCGTGGTCGAGCGTGACCGCAGCGATCGGCAGTGGCCCGAGCACCGGCACCACGTAGTCGCGGAGCATCGCCGTGTAGTCTTGCATCGTCTCGGCGCCAACCTCGTCCACGTGGTCGGGGTACGCCTTGCGCAACTCGCCCGACGTGAGCCGTTCGGCGAACTTGCCGAACGTGAGTCCGCCGATCTCCGCGCGCGCCCGCGGCACCTTGCCGCCCGCGATCGCCAGCACGTGCTTGCGCGCGTCGGGCAGTTTCTCGGCCGGCAGCGTCGTCGCCGCCCTGATCGCCCCGGCGATGAAGTCCGGCTGTCCGGCCGCGGTCAGCATCGCGACGAGCTCGGAGGCGAGCGCGGAACGGTCGCGCGCGTCGCGGAGCCCCGTGCACGGCGAGTCCGTGCGATGCGTGCATCCCGGCTCCTGACAGCGCGCGAGAGGGCAGAGGACTCCGCGCCGCTTGCCGTGGCCCATGGCCACCTGCGCGAAGAACTTGCCGCGCGACTCGTAGGCGGAACCCTTGCCCTCTCGCTTCGCCATGCTCCTAGCCTCCCATGATCCACTCGTGCGAGTGCAGCGCGATCACGCGGCCTCGGCCCGGTTGCTCACGCTCAGCGCCACGAGCATCGCCAACTCGTCCTCGAGCGCCCGAGCGCGCCTGTAGGTCGCGACCGCGGTGTCGTCGGAGTCCGGCCCCTCCAGCGCCTTGCCGGCTGCACCACGGGCGGCACGGGCCGCACGAAAGCGCGAGAGCAGCTCGGCCAAGTCGCCCTCGATCGTGACGGTGCGCGGCATCACGCGGCCCCCTTGGCGGCGGCGATCTCCCGGTAGTTCTCTTCGCTCATGGCCAAATTGTCGATGAATCGACCGTCGCGGACGTGCCCGATGCCCAGCGGCATGGTGACGACGAACGGGTTCGGGGAGCCGCGCGTGGGCACCTCGGCCTCGTGGCGCAGGGCGAACACGTCGCCGGGGTCGTGCTCCTCCGCGTCGTCCCGGCGCAGGACGATCAGCACGACGAACCCGAACTCCTCGTGGATCACGCGCGAGACGGCGCGCAGACCGTGGACGTCGTAGGAGCACGCGTGCGTGTGGTTCGCCAGCGCCCAGGCGCGGGCGGGCGTGATGCCGAGGTCGGCCAGGGTGCGGACCTTGGCGACGTCGATCGGCGTCGGGACGTACGGGACGGGCGCGTCCACGGACGGACGGGCGGTGGACTTCTTGGGGGCGGACTTGGAACGTGCGATCTTGGACATGTTCGGACCTGCTTTCTAGGTTCGGGCCATGCGGTCGGGCGTGCTCGAACACGCGCCGGCCGCGACTACTTGCGGGACTTCTTCGCGGGCTTGTCGCCGAACGCCTCGCGGTACGTGCGACGGATGTGGAGCCGGACGAAATCCGACGCGCTCACACCATCGCGCTCCGCAAGCGCGCGCAGCATCTCGCGCTCCTCTTCGGACACCCGGAGCGTCAGGTACAGGTCACGATCCACCATGGACCCGGCATGTACCGCGGCTGTCGCTACGCGTCTCATGTTCACCTCGTACCGCATATGTACCAACGGATGCGGGACATCGCAACCCCCTCCCGCCCGAAATCTTCGCGGCCGCCGCCAACCCGAGCGATTCCGCGGGCTTGCGGGCGTGCGTGCGTAACGATGATCGTTACGCCTCGACGGCGGTCACGCGCGTGCGCTGTACCGTGCAGCGCACGTGGGCTCGCGCCCGCGCGCGCGTGGAGCCGACCCCTACGGGAGCCGTAGCGTCGTCGCCGTCGCAGGCACGAGCGGCACGTCGGGATTCAGCGCCCGGATCCGCTCCGCGCTCGTCCCCTCCCGGGCCGCGATGCTCTCGATCGTGTCGCCCGCGGCGGTCACGTAGGTGCGGCCGGACGTCGACCCGCGCTGTCGCCGCTCGGCCTCGACGCCGAGCTCGTACGCCTTCCGCGCCGTCTCGCGCAGGCCGATGATCGCCGCCGTCCGCGCCCGCTCCCATGCGAGTTTCGCGGAGGCGTCGCCGCCCTCGGTCGGATCGCGCTGGGCGTCGAGGTGACCGACAAGGTGCTGCAGTCGTCCGAGCAGCGCCGCCGCCGCGTTGGCCGCGCGCTTGAACGCTTCGCCGATGTCCTCGATGCCGGCCTCGATGTCCTCGAACGCGGCGATCAGGCTCCCGAGCGGGTTCATCACGGCGGCGAAGAGATCGGTGATGCCGGAGGCGATGTCGAACGACAGCCCGGGGACCCGCAGGAGGGCCCCCTGGTGCGCGCTCACGGCGTCGGTGAGTTCGGATAGGTCCAAGGGGAACAGGGGCGCCCTGGCGCGGCGCAGGGCGTCCTCGTCGGTGCCCTCGCCGATCGCGTCGATCTCCAGCCGGAGGCGATACGTGTAGTCGCGCCCGCTCTCGATGCCGAACTCCGTCTCGACCAAGAAGCCGAAGCGGAGCAACCCGTTCCAGGTGATCCGGAGCGGACGGCCGGTGCGGCGGATCGACTCGATCAGACCGCGCAGCCGCTCGGCCTCGCCGTCGCCGAGCTGACCGTCGCGGAGGTGGCCTTTGACCTCGAGGTCCCTCTCGGACGAGCCGGTAATCGCGCGCGAGGGCGGCTTGGCCGCGCCGGTCCCCGGCTCGTATGTGCGGACCGATCGCAGCGTCCCGCCGAGATGAAACGCCGGGTCGCGTCGCACGCCGCCGTGCGGGGCCGAGTGCCCGCGCAACTTGACCTTGCGGCGCGCGCCGTCGATCTCCTCGAAAAACAGCTCCGCGTCAGCGCCCGCCATCGTCGCCCCGCATCGCGGCGAGCGCCGCGACCTCGTGCTCCATCGCCGCGAGCGTGGCGGGCCCGATCGCGTCGGCGTACGGGCGGATCGCGTCCAGCGCGGTCCGCTGCAGCGCGGTCGCGATCTCGGCGGCCTCGTCGACGGAGAGCAGGCGGCCGGCGATCTCCCGCTCGTCGCTGTCGAGCGCGCGCAGATAGACGTTGCCGGCGATCTCGGTGATCGAGACGGTGAGCGGCGTGGTGTCGGTGGTCAGGTGGATGCGCATCGTCGGTCTCCTACTCGTGCCTGAACCCACTGCTGAGCGACAGTGCGGTCTTCGCGTTGCGCAGCTCGCTGTCGATCTTCGTCGCCACCTTCATCGCGAGGCGCTCGGGATCCGCATCCGTCAGCACCGTGAGCGGAGCGTTGACGGTCACGCTCATCTTGCCGGGCGCGGCGGTCGGCTGCATGACCTTGCCCACGGCGACCGCCGCGAGCTCCGCCTCGAGCTTCGACTTGTCGAGCGCCTTGGGCGACCACGCCTTGCCTTTGATCGAGTCGCCCACGGACTGCTCGGTCGGCACGTCGCCAAAGGGGTTCTTCAACTTCGCCGCCGCCCACTTGAACGCGTCGATCAGCAGGCGGATCGGCAGGGTCAGCGATTGGAAGAGCATCACGGCGCCGTCGATCGCGCCGAGGAGAGCGATCCCGAGGATGTCGACGACCGGACGGACGGCGGTCCAGAGGTCCGAGAGCATCTGCACGGTGTCGGTGACGGCGACGCCGAAGCGCTCCTTCACGTCGCGCCAGACGCCTTTGCCATACTCCCCGATCCAGTCGTAGAACTCCGACTGCCCGGTAACCTTCATGGTGAGGACATCGATCGCGCCGACGAGCGCCGCCGCAGCGATCCCGAGCGCGCCCATGGCACCGGCCGCGCCCGCCGCGCCGGCCGCTCCGATCGACTCCCCGACCGCACCGACGCCGCTCGCGATCGATCCCGCGTTGCTCGCGGCGGCGAGCCCGACGCGAATGCCCGCGAGCTTGAGCAGGAGCTCGCCCGGGTCCTTGAGCTGCTGTCCGAGGAACGTCCCGACGCGCTCGATCGCCGGCCAGGCCTTCTCGAACGCGTGCGCGAGGTCCTCGCCGAACTTCACCGCCGCGTCGCGGATCTCCGTCCAGTGATCGGCGATGCGCTGCACGCCGACGATCGCGAGGTCGAACCCGCGCACGAGTAGCACGCCGACGTCGTGCGCCATCTCTCGCATGCGCGCCGAGTTGGTGAGCTTGATCAAGCTCTCGAAAGAGCCCTTGACCCGCTCGAACAGCGGCGCGGTCGCCGTGCCCAGCATGCGCTTGACGTTGTCGGAGAGCGTCGAGGTGAGGCCCTTCCACGACCGGCCGTAGGCTTTCAGGGCGTCGTCGCCCTTGGACAGCATCTTCGAGATGTGGTCCATCCGCTCTTGGATGGACGCCTTGTTGAATTCGGCGCCGCTCGCGACCTTCGTCTCGGTCGTGATCCCGAGGTTCGAGCCGAGCGTGTTGTGCCCGCCGGCCCGGCCGCGGAGGAGTTCGGCCATCTCCCGGCCGGCCATCGCGAAGTCGCCGCCGAGCACGTTGGCCCCGGCGATCGCCGTCATGCGCGTGAGGTCGCGGATCCCGTCGACGCCGACGCCGATCGTCGACAGGATCGGCGTGATGCGCTGCGCGATGCCGGCGAAGTCGGCGAACTCGCCCGGCAGCGCCGCGGAGTCGTCGCGGATCTTCGCGAGCAGGTCCTTGGCCATGGTGAGGCCGTTGGTGAACGAGTCCGTCGCGCCGATGGTCTGGAACGTCGAGGCCAGTCCGATCTCGGTCTGCTCGAGGCTCGCGTTCACGTCGAGCAGGCCGGTCTTGATCGCCTTGACGCCCGCGAAGATCGCGCCGCCGGCCATCGCGGCGCCGACCGTCGCGAGTTTGCCGACGAGCGAGTCGAACATCCCGCTCGCCTTGCTTGCGGCGCCGCCGAGCGCGTCGAACGCCCCAGAGACCTTGCCCGCCTTGGCGGTGGCCTGGTCCTCCAAAACGTACTTGGTGGTGACCGTGTAGGAGACGCCGCTCATGTACTCACTCTGGGTTGAAGGGGTCCGCGCCCCGGATTTCCGCGTAGAACTCGAGCTGGTCGGCAGCGAAGACGACCAGCTCGTGCACCTGCCATCGCGTGAGGATCTCGTGCCGCGATTGGTGCCCCAACTGTGTCGCCATCGTGATCGCGCGACGAATCACCGCAGCGGAGCGATCCTCACCGGGGCTTTTGGGTCGCCACCTGAGAGCGACGGGATCAGCTCGCGTGCGATCTGATCGAGCGCCTGCCAGTCGGCCGCCTCGGGCGTGCCGAGCCGCGCGCGCGGCATCGCGGCCAAGTAGGCCGCGGCGTCGTTGGTGTCGCTCTCGTCCCACTCGAGGTCCGCGATCGGCTGCACACGCGCGCTCGCCTTCATCGCGTCCACGTCTTCGGCCGCAGTGATCGCCGCGGCCAGCGCGACGCGCACCTTCGCCTCGTCCTGCAACTCGGTCTCGAGCTCGGCGCGTCGGCGGTCGGGATCGAACCCTCGGACGAACACGGACGGGACCGGCTTGGGCGTGATGCCGACGAGCAGCCGGCGCAGCGTGGTCGGGCCCATCGCGATCGAGAGGTCGACCGCGGAGGGCTCGACGTCGGGGTTTCGCCGGGTCACGGCCGCGTAAACGCTGTTCCGCAACTCGAGGAACTCGCCGACGGTCGGGAGCGCGAACTCGACGACGCGGAGGCTCGGCAGGAGGTAGCGCCTGGTCTCGCGATCGTCGCGACGCGCGGCCGGCTGCGCCGCCGGGAGGCGGCCCCTCACCGCGGCCACGTCGCCACCTCCGTGTTCTTGGTGCGCTGCACGAGGTCGCTGATCGCCTTCTCGGCCGCGCGCAGCGCGTCGCGGCGGTCGACGCTGAACAGGTCGCGCGTGGCCTCGCGCACGCGCTCGCCGTAGCCGGTGATGAGGTCGGGGGTCTTCATGGTGGACCTCAGATCGGGGTGTGCGTGTGGCGGGGCGAGCCGTCCGCCGGCTTGACCACCGGGCCGTCGGCGAAGGACGGGACGTTGCGCACCGGCTCTTTCGGCTGCGGCCCGAAGTTCGGCACGGTCGGCGCGCCGGACGGCGCGTGGGGGATGTTGTTCGGGTAGGTCGGGAGTCGCTCGGTCATGATTCAGTCCTCCTTTGCCGGCGTCGCCGGCGTGAACATTTCGTCGTCGTCGATCGAGCCGATGCGCGACTCGACGATCATTCCGTGCGGCCCACGCGACATCGCGTAGAGGTCGTACGAGTAGCCGCGCTCGGTCACACGGCCGGGACGCGTGAAGACGAACACGCGTGGACCATCACCCTCAGGCCGGTGCACGACGGCGCCGTGGTCGTTCTCGAGCGCGCGCAGGCGCGCAGGGATCGGCGTGTCGTCGAGATGCGGTTGGAACTCGCCGGCGGCGATCTGCGCCCGGTGGATCTCGAGCGCGCGCGCGACGCTGACGCCGAAAGAATCGAGGCGCCGACCGGCGAATCGCGGCGGCGTCGGCTGGTTGGTCTGGTTTTTCATGATGCACCTCCCGCGCGCGCGGCTGCGAGCTTGTCGATCTCGACGGCGAGTTTGTCGATCTCGCGCTTCTGCGCGGCGATCTCCTCGAGGGCGATGAGGTGCTCGCTCTTCGGCGGCTTCTCGGGCGGCGGCGCCGGCGGCAGCACGTCGTCGGCCGGATCACGAAGCGGCGGCGGCGTCGGGACCGCGAGCGTCTCGCCCTTGCGGAGTGCAGAGCGCACGGCCTCGATGCGCCGCTCGTCGAACGTGCCCGTCGGAGCGCGATCGACGATCCGCGGCCCCGAGATCAACCAGTCGAGACCGTCCGACCGCTCCGCCGCCTCGATCGCCCGTTGCACGTCGACGCGCACCAACGCCTGCTCGCGACTCTCGGCCGCCGTGAACGGCGCGAAGATGGACGCGCGCTGCTGGTCGCGCAGGCGGATGAGCGCCGTGATGTCCGGCAGGCCCTCACGCTGGGCGACGAGTTCGAGCGGCTCGCCGTCGAGGGCGTCGGCGAGTCGGAACCCGAAGACCATCCCCGACCGCTCGCCGAGGACGACGGGACGCCCGCGGTAGATCGACGACGCGTCAGTCGTCAGGACGAAATAGTCGGCGTTCGAGCGCGGCACACGGAGGATCCCGGTCGCCCAGATCTTCGAGGCGAAGCGCACCGCGTCGATCAGTGCGAGCCGCGAGCCGGCGGCGCCGGTGGCCTCGGCCGTCATGCGGAACAAGTTGTTGGAGGCGGGGAGCGTCTTGCCGGCAGCGACCTCGCGCTCGGCGCGCTCGAACGCGTCGCGCGCCCAGCCGTGAACTCCGGCAGCGGCGGTTCCGTATTCGAGCGGGAACCACTCCCGCCGCTTGACTGAGATGCGACCCCAGCGGCTGAACGCGTCGCGCATCACGCACCTCCGCGACGCGCACGCGCGTCAACGTGAAGCGGTCGGGCGAGCAGCTCGCGCACGACGTCACTCACCGTCACGCGCGGCCGCAACGGCGTTGCTGACGCCGCGGCCTCGTCCTGCAGTTTGCGCCACGTTTCCTCGGAAATGAGAGCAACCATTCGATGCAACTCGGGCATGATTCTCCGTGTAGAACGTGCGTGACGTTCACGCCAATATGTCGAGTGACGCCGACCGACAGGCCGTGAACACGCACGTGGTGTCGATGTCACCATCGGCAACACCGTCACCTTTGCATCCTCTGCCACTCGGCCTCTGTCAGCATGCGGGGGCCGCCGCCGCCACGTGGACGCATCGGGCTGGACGGGATGCCGCCGTCATGTTCCGCGAGCGCCGCCGTCACCATCAACGCGACGTAGTCGTCGTGACTCCCGCGACGGCCTGCGTACGTTTCGTATCCGCTCGGAGTGATGCGCGCCTCGAAGGCGAGGAGCTGCTCGCGTAGCTTGGCGTGCTCGGGCAGGACGAGCCGGCGATCGGCGAGCCAGCGGCGCAGGATCTCGACGCCGATCCGTTTGCTCTCCGCCGTCCAGGCGATCGACTCGTAGCGGAGGTCACGGCGCCCGAACTCCGCGTGCGCCGACAGCATGTCTCGCTGGTCACCGTAGGCTCGACGAGCCCCGTACCGCCGTCCGCACCGTGCCGCCTGATCGTAGACCGAGCCCGCCGCCTCCGCGGCGAACTTGACGTCCACGCCCTCGACCGCCTCGACGATCAGGACGGCGCGGTCACGATCGATGAGGGGCGCTGGATTCCGCTCGTCGGTCTCGACGCGCTCGAGGCGCGTGTTGCCGCGGTCGTCAACGTACGCGCGCAAAGGAATACGCTGCTCCCGCACCGGCCGTTCGAGCACTGGCCACGCCCAGCGGATCGCCGCCCAGGTGAACGCATCGCCTCGCCCGCTCGACGGGTCCACCACCAGGATCGGCGTGCCGAGGACGAGGCCGTCGGCCCGCCTACGGAAGCACGCCGTCACGTCATCGGGCTCGAACGCTGCAGCCGCCGACGCCGACGGGATCGCGGCGTACTCACGCGACCACACGCGCGGGTTGGGCTCGAGCCGCCGCGTGTCGTCCTCCGTGATCGTCGGGTTGGCTTCCCACGTCGGCGCGAACGCGACGAGCTGATCGTCCGTGTCGCCGCGGTCGAAGGCCTCCGCGTGCGCGTCGAGCAGGCCGAACGGCGACGACGAGAGGACCATGCGCGCGTGAGGCTGCGTCGCCATCGTCGGGCGCACGCTGGCGAGGACCTCCGTGGCCGGGTTGGCGCCGGAGTCCGAGTCACGCCACTTGGCCACCTCGTCTGCGATGACCGCCACCGACGTGAACCCCGAGACGCCAGCGATCGTCGCCGGAAAGACCTGGAACCGGATCGGTGCGTCGGTGAGGTCGATGTAGTCGCCCGACGGCGTGAACGGGATCCGCAGGGCGCGCAGGATCGTGCTGATCGTGTAGAGCCGTGCCGCCGCCTCATCTCGGCGAGTCGAGATGAACGCCACGACGCCGCGATCACCAGGGGGGATCCGATGGTCGCCGGCCAAGGCGAGGACCACGGCGAGCCGGCAGAGCGTGCTCGACTTGCCGCCACGGCGTCCGACTCGGGCGACGAGCTGTCTGCGGTCGGACCGCAGGAACCGCTCGAGGGTCTCACGCCACCATGGGGAGGTCGGCGGGAAGCCTGCTCGCACGAGCTGCTTGTCCATGCGCTCGTAGCGCTCCCAGAGGTCCTCACGCTTGCCCATCGCCGCTGCCTCCGTCGGTCGTGTCGTCATCGGGTCGAGACCACTCCTCCCGCAGCTCGTCCAGGCGCGACTTGCGGGGGCGCACCGCCGCCTCCCGCGCGCAAAGCTCGTGAGCGGCGAGCAGCGACTGTCGGCTGTCGGCCGCGAGCCGGGACGCCCGCATGGCCAGCTCAGGATCCCCGGTCTCGGCGGCGAGGTCCCCGAGGTACCGCGACCACGCGAGCTGGAGCGCCGCCGACGCGACCAGCGACGACGGGGCCGGGCCGCAGTAGCCGCCGCCCACCGACCGCGCCAGCTCGGCGCACTGCGCCCGCCGGAAGGACACCGCCGCCGCCTTGTACGGCCCGAAGGCTGCGCCATCGTCGAGACGACGGAGGCCTAGGCGGTCTGCGAGACGGGTCTTGCCTGCGCGCGCTCGACCGCCGACCCGAGCCAGCCCGTTGCCTCGGGCGAACCGTCCGCGCTCACCGCGATCGCGCGGGCTATCGTCACGGGCCTGATCGGGCACACCCTCGGGTAGCTCGTCGGCCGGCAGGACCTCGACACGCGGCCCGCTCCCGAGCTGACGCGCGCGACCGTGGGGGGACCGGAGCGCCATGGTCAGCGCCCCCGCCCACGGCGGCGCGCCACTCGCTCGGCCGACCGGATGGCCGCGACCATCTGCTCCACCATGGCCACCGGGATCGAGATCGCGAACGTCCGGCCGTCATCGAGACGCTGCTGTCGGACCGCGATCCATGCGGTATCCCCCTCGGGATAGGTCTCGACCGCGACCGATAGACGTCGCACGGGCGTTGCGCCGACCTCGGTCTCCATGACCGTGACGTAGCGGGTGGTCATCGCGCCCCCCACGAGCGCGCCCAGCGGCCTCGATGCCGCGACCGCCCCGCAGGTCCACCGAGGTCGCGATCGCCCGTCCCACGCGACGCCAGGGCGGCGAGCACGGCCTCGGCGGAGTCGAGCGCGGCGAGGGTGCAGCGCGCGCACATCCTCGCGTGTGGGCAGGCGAGGCGCACGGACGGTCGGCGGCAGACGCTGCAGGTCAGACGCGGGCTAGAGTCGGTCGTCATCGGTCACCTCGGGTCAGTCCCCGCCCGGGGCTCGCCGGTCCCACCCGGCGAGCCCCACCCGCGGAGGATGCGCGGGTCGGCGGAGTCTTTGCAGACGCTTGGCGGCGCGGAGCACGCGGAAACGCCTTGGTTTTGTGGTGCAGCAGCGAAACACGAGTTCGGCGGACCGTCTGCGTTGGCCCCCATGTAACCAATGGTCACACCGTCGGGGTCGCAGATCGGGCACGCGTCCGCGTGGCACGAGCAGTCGCGGAGGTAGCGCGGCGGCGGCGCGTTCCGGGCGCGATTCCGCGCCGCAGGCGCGGCCCTGTCCCTTGCCGTGCTCACGGCCACTCTCCCTGCTCGGAGTCGTCGAACGCGTCGCTCTCGTCGCCGTCGTCCCCCGGCTCGCGAATCGCCGCCGGCAGGACGTCGGCTAGCGGTGTTGGTTCACGGGGCCGCTCCCAGTCGGGCCGGCGTGAGCGCTGCCACCTCTCGCGGATCGCCTTGGCTTGCTCGTCGGAGATCGGCTGCGGTGGCGGTGTCGCTGGACGCTCGGTCAGGTCGGGGAGCACGATCGTGCGGTCGAGCGACTCGAGGTGCGTCTCGTGTTGCCCGAGCAGCTTCGCGGTCGCCGCCGGATCCTTCGCGAGCGTCGCGATCCGGTGGCGGAGCACCCCTCCGACGCTCCGCACGTTGTGAGCCGCGAGCACGTCACGGACTGCCGCGACGATCGTGTCGCGCGGCGAGGTCGCTCCGCTGGCGAGCGCAGCGAGGTCGTCGAGTCCCGTCACGTCTCCGGCTCGCTCGCCGAGCTCTCGCCGAAGGAGATCGACTAGACCGCCGTCCGCCGTGCCGGTCGTCTCGGGAGACGGGACGGCACGGGCGGGGTTGGGATGGGATGGGACGGGACGGGCGGGGGCGGGAGCAGGGACACCCGCGTGACTCCCACCGGGAGTCCCACTGCCCATGTCCCGCGGGACTCCCACCGGGAGTCCCACCGGGACAGCCCCCACAAACACCGGGCGACATGGGGTGTCGGACTCCGATCCCTGCTCGCCGTTTCGCTGTCGGCGCTTCCGATCGCGCTCGAATTCGCGTCGGGCAATCACTCGCGATTTCCGGTCGCAGTAGCGATCGAAGTGGACGATCTGGTAGCCGGTCGGCGTCCGCCGGAGCTCGCCGAGGTCGACGAGCTTGGTTAGGGCGCGCCTCGGCACCATGCGGAGCACCACGGCCTCGTCGGGGACCTCACCGTCGGTGAGCTGCCCGTCGGACCATCCGCAGAGGACGACCAGCGCGCCGACGCCCTCGAGTCCGAGCCGGTCCCATCGCACGGAGACGATCTCCTCGTGCGCGATCGTCACGCTCATGACTACTGTCCCCCGAGCAGCGCGATCGCTGCCTCGATGTCGAGTTCGCCCTCGTGGAGGGCGCGGTGTGCGGCCTGCCCGGCGTGGCTCGCGAGCTTGGTGGTGTGCCGTTCGGCGGCGCGGACTCGCGACCGCGCACGCTGCAGGCGGTCGAGAACCTCCGCGACGAGACGGCCGTCAGCAAAGAGCAGGCTCACGGTCGGACCTCCCTCGCAAGGCGCGTGTGCTCCTCGAGCAGCGCGCGGCGGTCGGCGGCGGGGAGCCGCGAGTTCAGGATGACGATCCGAGCTTCGGCTAGGAGGACATCACGCGCGGGACCGTGCGCGAACCGGGCGCGGCGGTAGAGGTTCGCCAAGATGTCGATCGCGTCGATCATGGTTCACCACCGGGTCGCGCCATGGCGACGATCGAGTTCCAGTTGCGGGCGACGTGCGCCATCGACTCGCGCTCGATGTTCGTGATCTCGACGAGGCGGTTCCATGCCGTCGGGTCGATCTCGTCAACGATCGCGTCCTTCACGCGCTTGCGGAGCACGGCGGGCGGCAGTGCGTCCAACTCGGCGGTCACGGTGCCGTGTTCCGCGACGAACCGTTTGGTGCGGGAATCCGTCGCCTTCACGCCGACGCTTGGGATCCCGTACTCGTCGATGTCCTCTCGGTGGATGCCCCACCGAAAGCACTCGAACTCGGCGCCGAACCCGTCGAGGCGGTCGAGGAGGTCGCGCTCGAGGTCCAGTCCCGACGGGTCGAAGTCACCGAAGAACGCGATCACGACGCGTTTGCCGGCGGCGTTCAGCGCGCGAATGTCCTCCGCCCACTCCCAAACGAACCCCTCCGAGATGAAGCCGCGGAGGATCCACAGGCTAGCGCCGTACTCGTCGCACGCGGCGGCGAAGATCCCCTCAAGCGCCTGCTTCTCGCAGGCCACGTGCACGACTGTCGGCTGGTCGGCCCACAGGTCACGGCGATACTGCGAGTGCAGCGCGCCGACAGCCTCCTCTGCCGAGTCCCATGCCGCCCTCTGATACTTCCGGCGCGTGCGGTCCACGATGCGCGCGTACGGAATGGTGCCGTCCCGCCGCATCGCGACGATGGCGCGCTGGACGCGGTCGTAGTTGGCCGGGCTGTTCTCGATGGCTCCGATCGAAACCACCTGATAGAAGACCTGCCGGGTCGACATCGATCCGTCGAAGCCGTCGAGGACCCGCACGATCGCGTCGCGAAGCTCGTGCGTTCGCCGGCCGAGACCGCGGTGACGGACGCAATCTGTGGCAGGCCCGGATTTGCTCGCGAGCGTCATCGCGCACCCCCTGCAGCAAACGCGGCGGCGACCTCGGGATCGAGCCCGTCGTCGACGTCGTTGGCGACCGCCTCGACGATCGCGTTGCGGGCGGCGAGCGCTTCGAGGTCGGCGCGGCATCCGTACAGATCGCGGCCGATGCGGGTGACGCGGATGCCCTCACGGGCGGCGAGGCGCTTGGCGTGGGTCTGCGATCGCGCCCAAGCGCGCCACACGAGCCAGCCAAAGGGGGCGGCGCGCCACTCGCGCAGTTGCTCGGCGACGAGTTCGCGGACGATGGTGTCCAGGGGATTGCGCGGCGGCTCCGCGCGGTGCATAGTTCGCTTATCCATCGGGATCGGGCTCCGGTGGTAGCGCTCGCGGGTCGGCGGACTTCGCGAGCGCTCGCCTTTTCAGCGGGTGCGGCGGCGGAGGTCGTCCGCGGTGATGAGGGCGAGACCACGGCGCGCGGACACGGCGAGCACGCGGCCGGGGGTGACGACTTCTCCGAGCTCGCCGGTCAGACGGACGGCGGCGGCGCGGATCTCGACGTCGAGATCGCGGGGGAGGCGTCGGGAGGTTGCGGGGGGCGTCGACTGCATGACGCCACTGCTACCGGGCGGCTTGACGCCACCGCCATTTCTGGGACATGATCCCAGAAGATGTCAGGACAAGATCGCGCCGAAAAGGCGAAAAAGCCGCTAAAATTCGACCTTCGTTTGTCCGACGTCGATCGTGAACGGCTCGCGTGGTTGGTCGACCCAGCAAACGATCCCACCGCGCGCGGCGAATCGGGGTCGGCACTCATCCGGCGGTTGATCGCGGAGGAGTACGATCGACGGCTCCGCCTGCTGGCGCGGCATCGGCGCAGTCACCTGACAGAGAGGGTGACGGCGAGCCTCCAACGCAAGATCGAGGAGGAGATCGCCGCCGATGAACGGCCGTTCATCGAGCCCTAGCGGCGCGCCCTATCGATCGCGACCACGCCAGCGGCCTCGCGCACGTCGGACGCGGCGACGAGCAGCCCACCGATCGCGGCATGGAGCGCGCGGGCGGTCACCATGTCCCCGGCGGCGACGGCGCGGCCGAGCTGCGCCTGCAGACCCTCGACGGCGGCGGCCAGCGGCGAAGTGTCTGCGGAAGTGTCTGCGCCCTGAAAAGCATCAGGGCGATCCGCGGCGGTGTCTGCGCGCGTTTCGCCCTGGTTTTTCCCGGTTGGTGCGAAGGAGAGGACTTGAACCTCCACGCCATTGCTGGCGCCAGAACCTGAATCTGGTGCGTCTGCCAGTTCCGCCACCTTCGCAGGCAGGCGCGGGAAGGTGCCGCGCTTTGGCCGTCGAGTCAAGGAGAACCGTTCACGGGAGCTTGCCGACCTCGGCTGCCCACGCGACGACGGAGCCGCACGGAACGCCGCCGAGGATCGTCACCGATTTGCCCGCCTGCCGCAGCGCGCGGCAGCCGTCCATCTTCACGGCGGGCGCGCCGGGCGCGTCGGGCAGAGGGGGCAGCGGCGGCAGCGTGCTCTCGGGTTTGCCCTTGTCGCCCTTGGCCGGCTTCTTCGCCTTCGGATCGGGCGGAGGCTCCTTCGGCGCGGCGGGCTGCGGGACGGCGCCCCACACCTGCAGCTGCTCGCCCTTCTCGTTGACCGGCAGCTGCAGGCTCGGCGGGCCGAACGACTTCGCCCACCCGAAGGCGAGCAGCCCGTACGCTTCGTCGGACTCGTCGCGCGAGTCGAAGACGATGCGCCACGACACCGCGCGCTTGTCGCCGTGCTCGAACAGCGTGACTCGATCGCCGCCCCAGCCCGCAGCGGCCTTCTTCGAGGACTTCACGTCCATCCACTCGGCGAAGGCGATGCGACCCTCCTGCTCGCCGAACACGTCGTCGTAGGTCTTCTTGAAAGACGCGCCGAGCGCGTTGGAGGTGGCCGCCGGCACCTCGATCGGGAGCTCGTTGGCGGCGTACTTGTCGATGTGCAGCAGCTGCTCGGTCGAGATCGGCGGGCGCGCCCACGCCTGATCGACCGCGCGCCAGCCGAGCGGCCCGCCCTGGCGGCGCATGGCGTGGACGAAGCGCATGCCGTCGGCATACGGCGCGAGGAGGCCGACCGCGAGGAAGCGCGGCGCGGCGGAGATCCGGGACTTGCCGGCCTTGTCCTTGAGCGTGATCGCGAGGAGGTCCTCCGGATCCTGGTCGGGGATGGCGGTGGCGTTCTTCATCTTCACCGCCTCCTCGCCGTGCTCGGAGATGATGCGCGCGTCGAACATCGCGCTCGTCGCGTCGCCCTCGGCGAGCGCGTGGATCGCCGCGATGGCGTCGCCCTGGCCGGGCCGGAACTTCATGCGCTCGCCGATGCCGAAGTGCTGATCCTGCAGCGCGTGCACCAGCTCGTGGGCGAGCGTCGACTCGAGATCGGCGCCGGTGATGCCGGCGGCGACGTACATGGTCTTGTCCTCGGGGATGTAGAGGCCCGCGAGCTCCTCCTCGAGCAGCGCGTAGGTCTCCTCCTCGTACTTGTAGGTCGGCGGGATGAGCCCGAGCGCGGCGTACGTGTTCCCCTCGGCGCGCACGAGATCCTTGGGGATGTCGTCGCCGACCTTCTTGCGCACGACGGCGACCAGCTGCTGCGCGCCGAGCACCTGCAGCTTGATCGGCTCCTTGACCTTCAGCTGACGCGCCTTGGACGCGAGCTTCAGGGTGCGCCCGGTGATGCCGGAGACGTCGGGCGGCACGTCGCCGACCGCGACGACGGTGCCCTCGGCGGCCTTCGATCCCTTCTTGCCGTCGAGACCCTTGATCCAACCCGAGGAGGGGCCCGCGGCCTGTGTCTTTCCGCCGCCGCAGGCGGCGACGAGCAGCGCGGCCACCCAGCCGAGGGAGGCGAGCGAGGCGAGCGGGGCGGATCGAAGCGAGTTCACGCGCGTGTTCATTCCAGGGCTCCCATGCCGATTGCTGCGTCGCGACGGATCGCCTCGAGCGCCCGTTCGTACACCGCGCGGGTCTTGCCGCCGCCGCCGAACACCGCGTTGCCCGCGACGAACGCGCGCGCGCCCGCCTCGGCCGCGCGGCGCGCGGTCCCCTCGGCGATGCCGCCGTCGATCTCGATCACCGTGTCGAGGCCGGCCTCGTCGATCATGCGGCGGAGGTTCGCCACCTTGGGCAGCACCTCCTCGATGAAGCTCTGGCCGCCGAACCCGGGGTTGACGCTCATCACCAGGACCAGATCGCAGACCGGCAGCACGTAGCGGAGCGCGTCTTCCGGCGTGTGCGGGTTGAGCGAGACGCCCGCCGCGCAGCCGCGCGCACGGATCGCCTGCAGCGTGCGGTGCAGGTGCGTGCTCGCCTCGGCGTGCACGGTGATGACGTCGGAGCCGGCGTCGGCGAACGCGTCGATGTAACGCTCCGGCTCGACGATCATCAGGTGGACGTCGAGCGGCGCCTCGGTGACGTTGCGCAGCGCCTTCACCACGGGCGGGCCGATGGTGAGGTTCGGGACGAAGCGCCCGTCCATCACGTCGACGTGGATCCAGTCGGCCCCCGCCTCGACGACGGCGCGCACCTCCTCGCCGAGCCGCGCGAAATCGGCAGAGAGGATCGAGGGCGCGAGGATGGGCGCGCGGTCGGGGCGTGCCAGGGCACGGCGCTTCGACGTCATCGGCTCGCGCCCGCTTAGCACGGCCGTCACCGGAACGGACGAGGCGAGGTGTCCTCCGCTCTCCGGGAGAGGGGCACTTGACCGGCCGCCGGACGGATTTACCCATGGATTCACCAACGTCGTCGCCGCGCACGAGCGGTGGGTCCCACGCGCCACGCGTCCTCGCGTGCGTCGGGCCCGCGTGTGCTCGTCACCGGCGAAGACCTCGACCACCGGTCCATCGCGCCCTCACGCGGTGGCCTTCAGGAGGATTTTCCCATGATGCACCGTTTCGATCCGTTCGCCGAGCTCTCCCGCATCCAGGACGACATGGCGCGCGCGTTCACACGCCGCGACGTGCAGGCCCGCACCTGGCAGCCCGCCGTCGACATCTTCGAGGAGACCGACGCGATCGTGGTCCAGGCCGAGCTCCCCGGGGTGAAGGCCGAGGACGTCGACGTCATCGTCGACAACGGGCTGCTCACCATCGAGGGCGAGCGCAAGTTCGACAAGCGCGAGGACAAGGGCCAATGGCACCGCGTCGAGTCGACCTACGGGAGGTTCACCCGCACCTTCGCGCTCCCGAAGACGGTCACCGCCGACACCATCGAGGCGAACCTCGACGGCGGCGTGCTCACCGTCCGGCTGCCGAAGCGCGCGGAGGTGAAGCCGCGGAAGATCGCGGTCAAGCCGGGCGCGACGCCCCGCCAGGAGATCGAGGCCAAGGCCTGAACCGGGTCGCGCCGGTAGCGGGCGAGCCGCGCGATGCTCAGCGCGGGAGTAGCCACGGCCGCACGTCGACCGCGGCCATTCCCGCGGCGCGCGCGGCCTGAAGGCCGAGATCGGCGTCCTCGTACGCCACGCAGCGTGACGGATCGACGCCGAGCCGCTCGGCCGCGCACAGGAAGACGTCCGGCGCCGGCTTGCCGTGCCTGACGTTCTCCGCCGCGACCACGACGGGGAACATCGCGTCGAGGCCGGCGCTGCGCAGCGTCGACAGCACCACGCTCCGCAGGCCGCCGCTCGCGACGGCGAGCTTTCGGCGGCCCTGTTCGCGCCGCGCGATCGAGACGACGAGCTCGATGGCGGCGCCGCGCTCCTCGAGCGCGAGGTAGCGCGCGTCCTTGTCGTGTGCGACCGCCACCGGATCGCATCTCACGCGCTGCTCTCGCGCGAGCAGCTCGACGATGGCCGCGGTCGGCACGCCGGCGAGCGCGTGGAAGCGCGCCTCGTCGAGCATGATTCCAAGCGGATCGAGCGCCGCCCGCCACGCGCGGTAGTGGGCGGGCATGGTGTCGACGAGCGTGCCGTCGCAGTCGAACACCAGCCCCTGGTAGCGCTCGGGGATCGGCGCGAGCGGATCGGCGAGGTCGTGCATGCACGGCCCTCGTAGCGAACGCGCTCGCGCCCGTCACCCTGCGCCGTCACCTTGCGCTCGTCACCCTGCGCGCGGCGATTCGGACGGTCGCGCTCACGGCGTCTTCGGCGCGGGCGCCGACGGCTTGTCGTCGTCGTCGTCGTCGTCGTCGTCCGGCATCGGGCCGCCCGGCGGCGGTCCCATGGGCCCCGGTGGGTGCATCGGGCCGCCCATCTTGCCGCCCATCTTGCCGCCCATCATGCCGCCCATCATTCCAGGAGGGCCCTTCTCGAGCTTGGCCGCGAGCTTCTCGCGCTGCTCCGGCTTCAGGATCGCGAGCAGCTCGGTGACGAACGCCGGGTCCATGTGGCCCATCTTGGCGTCCATCGGCTTGGAGAAGGCGTCGAGCTTCTTCGCGTCGAAGCTGTCGCCCTCGAACGCGGTGAGCAGATCGTCGATCTGCTTCTTCATCGCCTCGCGATCGGGCGGCGTCTTCGCCGGCTGCTTGGCCACGAGCGCCTCGACCTTCTTCTTCTGCGCGTCGTCGAGCCCGAGATCGGCGGTCATGCGCTCGATCATCATGGCGCCGTGTCCGCCGGGGCCCGCGCCCGGCCCGGGACCCTTTCCGGGGGCCGCGCCCGGTCCATCGCCCATCTTGTCCTTCCACTTGCCCATCTTCTGTTCGCGCTTGGCGATCTTGTCGCGCGCCGACGCGACGACGGCCTTGCGCTGCGCCGGGTCGAGGGTGGCGTGCAGCGTGTTGAGCGCCCCGGCCTCCATGTCGCGGCGCGCGGTCATCGCCTTGTCGACCTCCGCGCGCGCGGCGTCGAACTTGGCCGTGTCGATCTTGCCGGCCTTCACGCCCTCGACCATCACGTCGTGGAGCTTCTTCATCTCGTCGCGCGGCGACGCGTCGTCGCCCTTCAGCGACTTCGAGGCCTCGTCGAGCTTCGTCTGCTGCGCCTCGGTGAGCGTCTGCTGGTGGGCGGCGCGGAACAGCATCGCGCTCGGGCCGCGGCCGGCGAAGCGCTTGCCGTGGTGCTTGCCGGGCTTCCCCGCCGCGATCGGCGCAGTCGCGGTGCCCGTCGCCGACGCGACGGCTGAACCGGTCGTGGCCGGACCGTTGGTCTCCGCCGGCTTGTTGCAGCCGAGGGCGACGACCGCGCCGAGCGCGAGAGAGGCGAAAAAAGAGCCGTGGAGCTTCATGGGGGTTCTCCGAGAGGGGAGGCGCGGCGCCTGGCCGCGACTCGAAGCGAACTGCGAACGGCGAGGGCGAAGGGTACGCCCCGGCTTGTGCGACGGCACCCTGCGCGCTGTGCACCCGACGGGCCAGCGACAATCCTCGACGAATCCGATCGGATCGAGCTGAGCCGAGCGTCGGGATTCGTGACGGGTGTCCCGCTCCACGACGCTCTGCAGCCGCTCGGCGCGGGCTGGTAGGCTGCGCCGCATGGCCGCTTCGCTCGTCGACGTCGTCGCACGCGACGCCGATCGTCTCTGGTTCGTCGCGTCGACGATCGCCCGCCACGGGTTCGGCGAGGTGTACCTCCGCTCGCCGCTCGGCCGCATCTTCGGCGCGGCCAAGCTCCCCCCGGAGGACGCGGCCCTGAAGAGCACGCCGGCGGCGCTCCGCTTCAAGAGCCTCCTCGCCGCGCTCGGTCCGACGTTCATCAAGCTCGGGCAGATCCTCTCGATGCGGATCGATCTGTTCCCGCCCGAGTACATCGCGGCGTTGCAGCAGCTGCAGGACCGCGCGCCGGTGCTGCCGCTCGACACGGTGAAGAAGGTCGTCGAGGAGGGGCTCGGCAAGCCGGTCGAGGAGCTGTTCGCCTCGTTCGACCCGGAGCCGATCGCGACCGCCTCCATCGCGCAGGTGCACAAGGCCACGACGAAGACGGGCGATCGCGTGGTCGTGAAGGTGCAGCGGCCCGGGATCGAGCGCGTGATGCGCGGCGATCTCGATCTGCTCTACATGCTGGCGCGCGGGGTCGAGGCGACGATCGACGAGGCGGCGCTGCTCGGCGTGACCGACATCGCGACCGAGTTCGAGCGCGCGATCATGAAGGAGCTCGACTTCTCGAGCGAGCTCCACAACCTGATCGAGGCGCGCGGCCTGCTCGATCCGGCGCGGAAGGTCCGGGTGCCGCTGCCGTACCCGGAGCTGTCCTGCAAGACCGTCCTCACGATGGAGTACTTCGAGGGCAAGCCGCTGCGCACCCTGGAGCCCGGCTCCGAGATGGCGAAGAAGGCCGTCGAGGAGATCGTCCACACCTCGTTCAAGCAGGTGTTCTTCGACGGGTTCTTCCACGGCGATCCCCACGCCGGGAACATCCTGATCAACGACGACGGCGAGATGTGCATGATCGATCTCGGGCTGATGGGGCGGCTGACGCCCGAGCAGCGCGACGATCTGGTGAGCCTCGCGATCGCCATCGCCTCCAACGACTCCTCCACGATCGCACGCCTCTTGCTGCGCATGGGCACGCCGACGCAGCGCGTGCCCATCTCCGAGCTGAAGGCGGAGATCACCAAGTTCCGCAACGCCTACCTGACGGTGAAGGACGTCCGCGACGTCGACGCCACGGAGTTCGTCACCACGTTCTCCGACGCGGCCCGTCGCTTCCGCATCAAGCTCGCCACCGAGTACACCGTGCTCACCAAGGCCGCCGCCGCGGTCGAGGGGATCATCCGGCAGCTGCACCCCAGCGTGGACATCCTCGGCATCAGCCAGGTGTACGCGAAGAAGATCATGACCGAGCGCTACGCGCCCGAGAAGCTGCTGCAGAACGCGCTCGGCGACGCGACGGGCCTCGTGTCGATGGTCCGCCACATGCCGGTGCAGATCGAGCAGGTCATGCACGACCTCGAGACCGGCAGCCTGCAGATCCGCGTGATGACGCCGGAGCTCGACGACATCCCCGGCAAGCTCCACCAGGCGGCGGGGCGGCTGTCTTTGACCGCGTTCGCGGTGACCATGACGCTCGTCGGCGCGATGTTCCTCGACAGCGGGCGTTCCCCGGCGTGGCTGACGTGGACGCTCATCGTCGCGGGCGCCATCGCCTGGACGCAGCTCTTCTGGTGGCACCTGCTCGGCCGCGGCAAGCGCGTGGCGGTCGCGCCGATCGTGAAGCTGTTCAAGCGCTGACCGCGGTCTCAGCCGCCGGGACGGACAGGGCACCTCGACCGGAGGTCTTTTGCTCGTGCCCGGGGCTGCCGCAAATGAGTCCTTGCGGAAAGGCCCCCGCGAGGTATTAGTGCTGCCGCTGCGACGTCACTGGCATTCGGCAACGCACGCTCTCTCTTTCGGGATCGCGGACTGGGTCGGGCTCCTCAGACTTTCGTGGCCGGCGGGCAACTCTCGATTCCTCGAGGTGCCGCCGGGCCCCTGGCCCGAATCAAGGTTCGTCGGACCAAGGCTTTCAACCCGCGCATGCGATCCCGGTCGCGTGCACGCTCAGAGCCGGAATCAGGAAGAGATCACATGAGCACTCGTCTTTACGTCGGAAACCTCTCGTTCCACACCGACAAGACGTCCCTCCAGAACGCCTTCGCGGCCAACGGCCGCGAGGTCACGGACGTCCACCTCGTCAGCGATCGCGAGACCGGTCAGTCGCGCGGCTTCGGCTTCGTCACCATGGCGACCGCCGAGATGGCCCGCACCGCCATCGCCGAGATGAACGGCCTCGTCCTCGACGGCCGTCCGCTCCGCGTCAACGAGGCCGAGGAGCGCCCGGCGCGCAGCGGTGGCGGCGGTGGTGGCGGCGGTGGCCGCCGCGATCGCTACTGATCCGAGCTGATCCGAGGAGACACACGAAGCGCGCGGCGGCCTCGGCCTAAGCGCGCCTCGTTTTTTTTGTCCGACACGGTGACGCGCTCCGGGTCGTCTGGCAGCGGCGAGCGCTCGACGCTCGCGATGCGCTCCCTTGTCCGCAGGCGCCGAGTGCGACCGCGATGACGCAGATGACGTAGGTCACCTGCGACGCGAAAACCAATGTGTGCGAACCCGACTCGACCGACGAGGGCGCTCGACCCGATGCGCGTGCGGGTCGAAGATCGAGAGCGATGACCAACCAACCACCGAAGCTCGGACGGGGCGTCCTCATCCTCGCGATCGCGTCGATCTTCGCCTTCGGCTGCGGCAGCGCCCCACCGCCGACGGCGCGCATGGCGTCGACGGGAGCCGCCATTCGCGCGGCGAGCGAGGTCGGCGCGCAGAGCGACCCGAAGGCGGCGCTCCATCTCAAGCTCGCACAGGAGCAACGAGACAAGGCCGAAGCGCTGATGAAAGACGGCAAGAACGAGGAGGCCGAGGGGCTGCTGATGCGCGCCGAGGCCGACGCCGAGCTCGCGCTCGCGCTCGCGCGTTCCGCGCAGATGAAGGCCCAGGCGGAGAAGGCCATCGAAGAAGTGCAGGAGCTCAAGAAGAAGCTGGGAGGCAACTCATGATGCGCCGCGTCCTCACGATCCTCCCGTTGGTGATGATCCTCGAGGCGTGCGGCGTCTCGATCCCGCCGAAGGATCTCGTCGACGCCCGCGCGACCTACAAGCGCGCCGAGGAGGGGCCCGCGGGCACGTTGCAGCCCGCCGAGCTGCACACCGCGAAGACCGCGCTCGACGAGGCCGAGGCGGCCTACGCCAAGGACGAGAAGAGCCCGAAGACGCTCGACCTCGCGTACGTCGCCCTGCGCAAGGCGGAGTGGGCCGAGGCCGTCGGCGCGATGGCCGCCGATCAGAAGCGCAAGGTCGCCGCGGAGGCCGAGGCCACGAAGCTCCAGAAGGAGTACATCGCGCGCACCGAGAAGGAGCTCGGCAAGACCAAGGGTGAGCTCGGGAAGACGAAGGAGGACCTCGGCAAGACCAAGGAGGACCTCGGCAAGACCAAGGCCGATCTCGGCAAGGCCTCCGGCGAGTTGGGCAAGACCAAGGAGGAGCTCGCCGCCGAGAAGAAGAAGCTCGAGGAGGAGAAGGCCGCGCGCATCGCCGCCGAGAAGAAGGCGCAGGAGGCGAAGGACGCGCTCGCGAAGATCATGGCCGTCAAGGAGGAGTCGCGCGGGACGGTCATCACGCTCTCCGGCAGCGTCCTGTTCGCGTCTGGCGAGTACAAGCTGCTGCCGTCGGCGCAGGAGTCGCTCAATCGCGTCGCCGACGCGCTGAAGAACATGGCGGAGCACACGTTCGTCATCGAGGGCCACACCGACAACGTCGGCAAGGACTCGGTCAACCAGGAGCTGTCGCGCAAGCGAGCCGAGGCGGTGCGTGACTACCTCGTCGTGCGCGGCGTGCCCGCCGACATGATCAAGGCGGTCGGCAAGGGCTCGGCCGTCCCCGTCGCCGACAACAAGACGGCGGAGGGCAGGGCGAACAATCGCCGCGTCGAGATCATCGTCCAGCCCGAGGGGAAGAAGTAACGGGGCGCTCGGCGGCGCGTCTCCTCGACGCAGACGACCTCTGTCGGCCTAGTACGCCGCGCCGGAACTTCGTTCCGGGGTTCGGCTGCCGCCGAACGCTCGGCTGCGCCGAGCCGCGGGTACCTGGACAACTCACAAGGGGGCGCCGCGCGCCCCCTCGCTCCTCGCTCCGCTCGTCGCTTCACCCCCCTGCGACAAGTCGCTCCGCGACTTCGCTAGTACGGCGCCCCAACGTTCGGGAAGGATCCAGGTACGAACTTCCAGTGCGCCGTACTAGTACCGCCGGCCGGAAGTGTCCGCATACTTCGAGCGATGGGCCGCGGTACGCGGCAGCGGCAGCGGTAGCGGGCGCGGGAGCGGAAGCGTGAGCGGCGGCGGCAGCGGTCAGCGGGATGGGCTCGCGATCCGT
>JACPFM010000123.1 GCA_016182965.1 Deltaproteobacteria bacterium
CTCGGCGGCTACACCGGCAAGTCCTCCGGCGGCCCGCCAGGCGCGGTCAACATCCGGCGCGGGCTCCAAGAGCTCGGCCCAGCAGCGAGAATGCTGGCGCTGCTGAATTAAGGCGCCGGATGAGACCAATGGTCAGGGCTTCCAGCCCGGGGGCACAGGGCGCAGGCGAAGATGACCATGCCTTGCGACACGCAGCCCTGACGACCCGCTCTTCACGCGAGCAGCGACACGGCCCCCGTCGGAGAGGGCGTCAGAACTGATTGACCTTGGTCGGCAGCGCGATGGGCCCCGTCTTCTTCGGCGGGGCGTGCCAGACGACCTTCTTCTTCTCGATGGTGAACTTCACGTCGAACGTGAACACGTCGTCGGCGCGCTTCACCGTGAAGACGTTGGTCGGGTTCTGCGGCTTGAGATCTTCGTTGCCCTTCTCGGTGGTGTCGAGCGTGAGCTCGAACTGCGAGTCGGCGTCGAGGCCCTCGAGCAGGACCGTCGCGGCGCCGGACGCGTCGGTGCGGCCGATGGCGCGCCCGAGGTGCAGCACGTTGAGGTTCGGGCCGTTGTCCGCGCGCACCGCGACGACGATGTTGCGCTTGGTCGGCGGGCAGGAGACCTCGTACTCGGTCGTCTTCGAGGGCTCGGCGAAGCGGTGCAGGGTGATCGAGATCGGCTTGCTCGGCGACTGGAAGCCCGCCGGGCACTTCACGGTGACGTCGTAGAGATCGCCCTCGTTGCCGGTGAGCGTGAGCTTGGCGGCGCCCTTCGCGTCGGTCGTCGCGATGGACTTGCCGCTGAAGAGCACGCTGGCGCCCTCGAGCGGGGCGCCGGGATCGCCGCTCACCTTGACGAGCACCTCGACGGGCGGCTTCTGCTGCGGCTCGGCGCCGCACGCCGCGGGCGCGCAGGCCACGAGAACCGGGACGAGCAGGAGGAGCCGCACGCCGTTGTTCTAGCAGATCGAGCGTGCGTGCCGCCACGACGGGGCGCAGCCCACGATACCCACGATACCCGCGAGACCTGCGCTCGCCGGGCGCCGAGCTACCTCATCCCGGCGCAGGGATCGTCGTCCGAGAGCGCGGGCGTGAACCAGACGGCGTCGAACGGCAGCGTCTTGGCGTGGAACTCCGCGGCGTAGCGCTCCGGGTCGACCGCGCCCGTCTGCACCTCGAGGAACGCGATGGAGTAGACCTTCGTCGCCCCGTGCTTCTTCGCGAGCACCCAGGGGACGCCGCGATCGCTGCGCGTGTGCCCGGACCCGGCGATGAGCACGGCGCCGCCGTCGGTCGCGCTCTCTTTCGCGGCCGTCGCCAGGCGCTCGGCGAGCTGCCCGTCGCGGAGCCGCTGCGCGGTGACGAACCCGCCGGCGTGCCCCTTGGGGAGGTGACCGCAGTGCGCGTCGATCAGCTCCTGCTCGAGCGACTCGTGCGCGCCGGGCGGGTAGGGGAGATCGACGCCGAGCGCCTTCAGCTCGTCGTCGGGCACCGGCGTGCCCTTGCCCTTGAACATGGCCTTGATCTTCGCCATCGGGTAGTTGCCGGCGTGGAGCGGGAGCCCGGCGCCGACGGCGAACGCGACGATCGGGCGATAGAGCGGCCAATCCCAGCCCTGGCCGAACGTCGCCGCGTCGGGGTTCTTCTCGGCGCGCGCCGCGTCGAGCTTCGGCTGCTCGTCGACGTCGAGCATCTCGAAGACGACCGACGGCTTGCGGCCGCGCGCGACCAGCGCCTCGATGAGCTCGCGCTGCAGGCGGTGGTGATCGGGCGCGTCGTGCTTCTCGCCGAGCAGCACGAACCGCGCGGCGGCGACGTCGGCCTCGAGCGTGGCGCGATCGACGAAGGCGTGACGCGTCGTCGAGTAGATGCGCCCGACCAGCGGGTGCCCGTCGCGGAGCTGCGCCGTCCACGGTGCGCCGGCGGGCGCCGGCTCGGCCACCTTCGGGGCGGCTGCCGGCGCGGGCTTCTGCGCGGCGCCGCAGCCCACGGCGGTGAGCGCGACAAAAAAGAACGCACCGCGACGGGCCCTGGGGGGGGGAAGGCCTCTATCGCGGTGCGCCTCCCGTAGGAGCAGGGTTCGTGCCACCGCTTGGGGTCGGAAGATCAACGACTTGCGCATGTGCGGTCTTTCAGAAGTGAAGCTCACCGGCCTTGCACCGTTGCGCGAGCGAAGGATCCCAAGGCGAGCAGGACCGTTCGTGGAATCTCGTGCCCGCCGTCGAACGGCAGGAACGTAGCGTCCGCGCCCGCGGCGACCAGCCGCCGGTGGAGCGACTCGGCGACGCCGAAGGGAAGGAGCGGGTCTCGGCGGCCGTGACTCTGCAGCACGTGCAGCGCCTGCCCTTCGCGCTCGAGCGCCGCGGCCCAGCGCGCGCGGTTGATCTCCGCGCCCGACAGGATCGCCAGACCGGCGAAGCGCATCCCGGTCTCGGCGGCCGAGAGCGCGACGTCGGTGGTGAGCATCGCCCCCTGCGAGAACCCGCCGAGGATGGTGCGCGACGGATCGATCGCGCCCGAGGCGACGAGCGCCTTCAGCGCCGCCACCAGCGCGCCGCGCGCGGCGGGCATCCCCTCGGGCGTCGCGCTCGGTTCCCACGCGCGCGCGCCTCGTGCGAGCTCCATCTGCAGGCGCAGCATGTCGACCGGCCACCAGGCGCGGCCCTCGTCATGGTCAGGACCCATCGTCGTGATATGGGGCGTGATCTGGCCGAGCTCGTCGACGGCGAGCGGCGCCTCGGGGAAGAACCAGCGGGTCGCCGGCCCGGCGTCGGTCACGCGTGCGAGGGGCACGAGATCGTCGCCGGGCGCGCCGAACCCGTGACAGAGGACGATGGAAGGGCCGTCGCCCGGGCGCGCGGGGGACGACGCCCCGTGCGTGCGCACGCGGAGCGGACCTGCTTGGAGGAGGGACACGTCAATCCTTCTGCACGGGGCGCACGCAGCGGAATCCGATGTACGGCAGGCTCTCGGGTTCCTTCTGCGCGACGCGCAGCACCCAGACGGTGGCGACCCACTCGTCGGCGGCCTCGGGCCATTTCACGGTGGCGAGCTGCTTCTCGACCGCGCTCTTCGCGCAGCTGCCGGCCGGCCCCGCGGAGCCGTGCACCGCCTCGTCGGAGACGTTGCTCACCACGACCTTGGCCGGATCGTACTTGATCAGGCGGTGCGGCGCGTGGTCGCACACCTTCCCGGTGCAGCACTCCATCGGATCGTCGTAGCCGTCGGAGGCGCGGCAGATGGGGAACTTCTTGAGCGGGAGCGTGTACTCGATCTTGAGCACGAAGCCGCGATCGTCGTCGGCCTTGTCGGCGCAGCCCGAGAGCGACGTCTTCATGTCGGCGATCGTCTTGGTGAGGAGCGGGCGGGCGGCGGCGCCCTCGACCGGCGGCGGCGTGGAGAACGCGGCGCGCACGAGGATGACGGCGTCGCCCGACCCCTTGCTGCCGCCCGGCGCGCACTCGCCGGTCGCGCACACGGGCTCGCGGTAGGCCGCGGTCATCGTCGACATCAGGGCGGGCTCGGGCGCCATCGACAGCGGCAGCCCGCGCACGCCGCGGAAGGTGACGCCGCCGGCCTGCGCCCAGCTCTCGTCCTGCTCGGGGAAGTCATCCTGGTAGACGTCGAGCGTCCACTCCTGCGCGTTGCCCATCAGGTCGAAGATCGGCTCGTCGTCCGGCGTCTTGTCCTGATCGCTGGTCATCACCGGGAGCGGCGTCGCCTTCTTGCCGACGAAGACGCGCGTGCGGTGCAGGTCGATGCCCTCGTCGCCCCAGGCGAACTTGCGCAGCTCCTTGCCGCGCGCGGCGAGCTCCCACTGCTCCTCGGTGGGGAGGTTGCCGCCGAGCGATTTGCAGTGGGCGACCGCGGTGGCCCACGCGACGCCGGTCGCCGGCAGCTTCTCGCGCTTGTCGGCCTCGTCGGGGCTGTCCTTCGGCTTGGCGAGCTTGTGACCCTTCTCGCTCGAGAGGAACGCGTCGAGCTCGGACCAGGTCACCTCGTGCTGCTGCATCTCGAAGTCGGCGAACGGCGGCGCGATCTTGCGCGCGGGCCGGAAGCCACGCACCAGCGGCGAGGTGGTGTCCTTGTCGACGCCGAGCACCACGCCCTTCTTCACGCCCTTGACCTTCACCCATTTGTTGGTCTCGAGCTTCTTGGGCGCGGCGGCGGGCGTGTCGCTCTCGGTGTCCTTCTTGGTGGACGGCTCCTGGGTGCTCTTGATCACCACCAGGGCGATGGCGCCGATCGCCACCACCGAGCCGAGGCCGACGAGGAAGGAGGTGAGCCCCGACGATTTCTTCTGGGTGCGCGGCGGCGGCGTGCCCATCTGCACGCCCGCCGGCGTACCGGCCTGCGCGAGGTGCGGCGGCGTGTTGTACGGGGGCGGCGCGGCGACGCCGAACGCCGGGCTGTGCAGCGGCGGCTGCGTGATGCCCGGCTGCTGCTCGCCGTAGACCATCGTCCCGCTGACGCCGTGCACCTGGGTGCCCGGGAACCCCGCGTGCGCGCCCTGCACCGTCTGCTGCCCCATCGTCTGGACGGGCGGCGAGAGCACCGGCGACAACGCCTCGAACGCCTGACGCGCGTCGGCGAAGCGGCGGCTCGGATCGCGGTCGACGCAGCGGAGGAACCAGCCGTCGAAGCCGGGGGGCAGGAGGTGACCGGCGCCGAGCTCGGCCGCGCGCTGCGACGGCAGGACCAGCGCGGTGACCAGCATCTCGGTCAGGATCGCGGTGACGTTGTGCGCGTTGCGGTAGGCCTCGAGCCAGTAATACCGACCGGTCAGCATGCGGAACGCGATCAGCCCGAGCGCCCACACGTCCGTCGCCGGAACGATGCGGTTGCTCTGCTCGGTCTGCTCGGGGGCCATCCACAGGGGCGTGCCGATCGCCGCGGTGGCCATGCGCGTCGCCTTCGCCTCGGCGACCACCTTGGCGATGCCGAAGTCGAGGACCTTGACCGTGAACGGCACGCCGACGCGGCGGGCGCGCGCGACGAAGACGTTCTCGGGCTTCAGATCGCGGTGCACGATGCCGACGGCGTGGGCGCCGGCGAGCGCGTGACACAGCTGCTGGAGCAGCTCGTGGACCTCGTGCGGCGGGATGGGACCGCGCTCGATGCGACCGGCCAACGACTCGCCCTCGAGCAGCTCCATGGCGATCCAGGGGACGCGCAGGTGCTCGTCGAAGCCGGCGTCGACGACCTCCACCACGTGCTCGCTCTCGATGCGGCTGCCGATCTGCGCCTCTTGCACGAAGCGATCGCGGAGGCCCGGGTCGCCGAGCAGCTCGCCGTGCATGATCTTGAGGGCGCGCGGCTTGCGCGTGGTGACGTGCTCGGCGACGAACACAGCGCCCATCCCGCCCTCGCTCAGCGGCCGCACGACGCGATACGCGCCGGACACGATCGTTCCGGGGCCGAGCTGTCCGTGGGCGGTCATCGCGGGCGATGGTATCGCAACGAGGCGCAGCGCGCCGCCGGCGGCGCGGCGGCTCTGGCATGGGCGAGCAGCGCGCGGTTTCCGCCGCGCAGGCTACTGCGTGTCCCTGAATCCCCCGGGATGAATCCCGGGGCACCGAAAGCTTCGTAAGCCTGCTTCGCAGGCTCCTCGCGCTGCGCGCGATAAAGGGCGGGGGTGCGCGGAAGCCGAAAACTCGGCCGTCCGCAGGGGAGCGTGCGCGAGGGGCGGGCGCGCTGCTTTGGCTGCGGAATCCAACGAGTGCGAGCTCCGGCACTCGTCGACTGCGTCGGCAACCAACAGACGCGTGTCTGTGAGCGCCGAGCATGCCCGGCATCGACCGGGGCCTTTCGCCGGTTGCGTGCGCCGTGTGCGAGGAGCCCGCTTCAGCCTCATGATGGGACAGCCCGGCTGCGTCGCTCGGCTCCTCTCCACGGCTCCGGCTCCAGGCGTTGTCGGGCCCGGTGCGCTGACCGCGCGAGGTACCCCCAAAGCGGTGGCGCCTCGCCGCCCA
>JACPFM010000024.1:0-11928 GCA_016182965.1 Deltaproteobacteria bacterium
GAGAGCCGCTACGGCGCGCTGGAGAAGTACTCCATCGACCTGACAGAGGCGGCGCGCCAGGGCAAGCTCGACCCGGTGATCGGCCGCGAGCTGGAGATCAAGCGCGTGATGCAGATCCTGAACCGGCGCACCAAGAACAACCCGGTGATCATCGGCGAGCCGGGCGTGGGCAAGACGGCCGTCGTCGAGGGCCTGGCCCAGCGGATCGTGCGTGGCGACGTGCCGGAGAGCCTCAAGAACAAGCGCGTCATCGCGCTAGACCTGGGCGCCCTGGTGGCCGGCTCGAAGTTCCGTGGCGAGTTCGAGGAGCGGCTGAAGGCCGTGCTCAAGGAGATCGCCGAATCAGAGGGCCAGATCGTGCTCTTCATCGACGAGCTCCATACCGTGGTCGGCGCGGGGGCCGCCGAAGGCGCCATCGACGCGTCGAACATGCTGAAGCCGATGCTGGCCCGCGGCGAGCTTCACACGATTGGCGCGACGACCCTCGATGAGTACCGAAAACACATCGAGAAGGACGCGGCCCTCGAGCGCCGCTTCCAGCCGGTGTTCGTCGGGCAGCCTACGGTCGAGGACACCATCGCCATCCTCCGCGGGCTCAAGGAGCGCTACGAGGTCCACCACGGCATTCGCATCCAGGACTCCGCGCTCGTCGCCGCGGCCACGCTGAGCCACCGCTACATCACCGACCGGTTCCTGCCCGACAAGGCCATCGACCTCGTCGACGAGGCGGCCTCGAAGATCAAGATGGAGATCGACTCGATGCCCGTCGAGATCGACACCGTCGACCGCAAGCTGATGCAGCTGCAGATCGAGGAGCAGGCCCTCAAGAAGGAGCGCGACGCCGCGAGCAAGGCGCGTCTGCGCGAGGTGCAGGAGGAGGTCTCCGGCCTCAAGGAGCGGCGCGACGCGATGCGCGCGCAGTGGATGCGCGAGAAGGAGCTGCTCGGCAAGGTGCGCGAGCTCCAGCCCAAGCTCGAGGATCTGCGCAACCAGATGGAGCGCGCCGAGCGCCTGGGCGATCTGGGCAAGGCCGCCGAGATCAAGTACGGCCGGATGCCCGACACCGAGAAGGCCATCGAGCACGCGCGCGCCGAGCTCGCCAAGGCCCAGGCCCAGGGCACGAGCTACCTCCGCGAGGAGGTCACCGACCAGGACGTCGCCGCGATCATCAGTAAGTGGACGGGCGTCCCGGTCACCAAGATGCTCGAGGGCGAGCTGCAGAAGCTCCTCCGCATGGAGGACAGCATCAAGTCGCGCGTGGTCGGCCAGGACGCGGCGGTGATCGCCGTCGCCAACGCGGTGCGCAGGTCGCGCGCGGGGCTCGGCGACGAGCGCCGGCCGATCGGGTCGTTCCTCTTCCTCGGCCCGACGGGCGTCGGCAAGACGGAGCTCGCGCGCGCGCTCGCCGAGTTCCTCTTCGACGACGAGAAGGCGATGATCCGCCTCGACATGAGCGAGTACATGGAGAAGCACTCCGTGTCGCGGCTCATCGGCGCCCCGCCCGGCTACGTCGGCTACGACGAGGGCGGGCAGCTCACCGAGCCCGTGCGTCGGCGCCCCTACAGCGTCATCCTCTTCGACGAGGTCGAGAAGGCGCACCCCGACGTCTGGAACGTGCTGCTCCAGGTGCTCGACGACGGCCGCCTGACCGACGGCCAGGGCCGCACCGTCGACTTCAAGAACACCGTGATCATCCTCACGAGCAACGTCGGCTCCCACCACCTCGCCGCGCTTGGCGACGCGCCCACGCACGACGACGAGGTCCGCGCCGGCGCGATGGTGATGGAGGAGCTGAAGCGGTCGTTCCGCCCCGAGTTCCTCAACCGCCTCGACGAGACGGTCCTCTTCCATCGCCTGAAGAGGGAGGAGATCCGCGCCATCGTCGAGATCCAGCTGCGCCGCTTCGGCGAGCGCCTCGCCCGCCGCGACCTGCGCGCCGAGCTCACCGCCGCGGCCAAGGACTTCCTCGGCGAGGCGGGTTGGGATCCGCAGTACGGCGCCCGCCCGCTGAAGCGCGCGATCCAGCGCTGGGTCGAGGACCCGCTCGCGAAGAAGATCATCGGCGGCGAGTTCCCGCCGGGGACGACGATCGCCGTCGATCGCGGCGCCGAGGGTCTGACGTTCGGCGCCAGGGCGCCGAACTGAGCGGGAGGCGAACGCGGACGCGAACGCGGACGCGGACGCGGTTCAGTCCGACGTCAGCTGGTGCACCGCCCAGATCGCCCAGAAGTCGAAGCGCCGTGCCGGCGACGACGTCGGCACACCGCGCTCGCGCAGATCGGCGAGGTAGAACCCTTCGAGGCTGCCCCCTGCCCTCTGCAGGCGGTCGACGGCGAGCTGCACGCGCGCGTCGTAGCGCTGCACGGCGGCCGGATCGGCGCCGGGGAGCTCGCGCCACAGGCGCTCCGCCTCGGCCTCGAGCACCGGCAGCTCGCGATCCATCTGCGCCTTCTCGACCTGCTCGGCCTCGCTCAGCCACCCGCGCTCGTCGGCGAAGTCCATGCCGGTGAGCTTGCCGGCCCACGAGTCGAGCGTGTCGCAGATGGCGAAGATCCGCGCCATCCGCGGCGCCGAGGGGTCGCAGAGGAGCGCGTCGAGCTTGGACCGATCGAGGCTCACCGTTCCCCCGACCTACGGGCACTTGTCGCCGACGACGCAGATCGCCTCGTCGTGCCCCGCGGGCGCGCCGCAGCAGATCGACCCCGGCACGTACACGTTGAGGAACTTGATCGCGACGGTGTGCCCGAGCGTGAGGTGGATCGCGCTCCACACCGCGCCCATGGCGCCCTCGCCGCGCACCTCGACCAGCCGGTACTTGGCGGCGACGACCAGACCTTCACGCAGCCCGCCGTACGGCCCTTCACGGGGCGCGACGATCTCGTCGGGTTTCGCGGGTGGCCGCGTCGGCCGCCTCATGCGGCCGCCCGCGACGACGTGCGCCCTCCGCCCATCGCTCGATGGTGCCTCACACAGGGCGCGAAGAACAGGTCGACACGATCGCACCGTCCCCGCATGCGCCGACCTTTTCGGAGATCGCGCGCCGCCTCGGCGCGATGCCCTGCGGACGCGCTCGTCGGCTCGCGGATCAGCGGATCGGCGGATCAGACACGACTTTCGCCGTTTTCGGTCGATGGCCTCTGGCCAGCATCGGCTTCGTGGGTCGAGGGTCGAAGGTCGAAGGTTGAACGGAGCAGGTCTTTCGGCTTCGGCCCTTCGACCTTCGACTTTCGACCTTTGACCCCGCCCACCACGGCCTGGCACGGCGCCGTGGCCGCGAACTGGGCGAAAGTCGAGTCTAGAGCGAGGCGACGTTCTCGCGCGGCGGGATGCTCTGCGCGTTCGGATCCTCGTAGCCCAGGCGCCGACGCAGCTCGGTCACCTCGGTCGCGATGCGGCTTCGCGTGCGGTCGCGCAACGTCGCGAGCTCGTCGATGCTCACCCCCTTCGTCTCGATCGGCGACAGCACCTTGACGATGGCGTGGGCGTCGCCGAACCACTTCGAGCCCTTGGGCCGACAGTTGTGGGTGCCGGCGACGGCCAGCGGCAGGATGGGGACGCCAGCCTCGATCGCGAGGCGGAACGCGCCGTCCTTGAAGGGCAGGAGCTTGGCGTCCTTCGAGCGCGTGCCCTCGGGGAAGATCATGACCGGCACGCCCGCAGCGAGCGTGCGCTTGGCCTCGTCCATCATGGTACGCACGCTGTCGCCGTCGCCGCGACGCAGCGGGATGTCGCCGCCGAACTTCATGAGCCAGCCGATGACCGGCATCTTGAAGAGCTCCTCCTTGGCGATCCACCGCATGTCCCACGGCAGGTGCGAGAGGAGGAACGGATCGGCCGTCGACTCGTGGTTCGCGACCACGACGTACGGTCGCTCGAAGACGTCGCTCGGCGCCGCGCCCTCGACGTGGAAGCGCCAGAGCGGGGTGAGGCTCGACGTGAAGCGGCCGAAGCGGCGCATCCATCGGCCGGGGATGCGCTGACCGGGGTCACCGCGGTGCCTCAGGTGCGACAGCCCCATGATCGGCAGGAACGCCGCCATGCAGAGGCCGAACTCGGCGTACGTGTAGAGCCCCAGCGCGGCGGTTCGCATCGCGGGCATTCAAGCAAGGAACCTCGACCCTGCTTCGGTCAGGAGCTCTGCCCAAACACGCAAAAAGGGCTGCCTTGACCGGCATGCGCCGTGCGTCTCCAGTGCGCCGCATGGGACAGAAGAACGGCGAAGGACGCGCCCCCCTCACCGAAGCCGCGGCGGCCCTCGAGGCCGAGCTCGCGCGCTTCGAGGAGCTCGCCGCGCAGGCCCGCAAGGTTCCGCTCGACTCCGAGAAGAACTTCGGCCGCGCCGCCCGGGCGATGCAGGAGACCGCCGACTGCCAGGAGCGCACCGCGTCGCTCGTGCGCGCGCTGGTCGAGGCGATCAACCGCGCGCGCGACCACCAGCAAGAGACCGCCGAGGCGGTCCTGGCCCGCGCCGAGGAGCTGAAGGCGCGCACCGAGCTCCTCGAGAAGCTGCTCGATCGCTTCCGGCAGCTCGGCGTCGACGCGCGCGACATCCAGCAGCTGGTGGCCGCGGCCAACGCCAAGGGCACCGAGCGCGACATCGAGGGGGCGATCGCCACCCTCGAGCAGGCGCGCGCCCGGATCGACGAGATCACCGGCCAGGCGACGTCGCTCGCGACCGACGCGCGCGGTCACGGGATCGTCGACGTCGAGCGCGAGGCCGACTCGCTCCGCCAGCAGCTGGTCTCGGCCCGCAACAAGCTCGGGCTGCTGCACCAGGGGCTGACGAGGCCCAAAGAGTAGTCGTCAGTCGCCAGTCGTCAGTCGTCAGTCGTCAGCACCTCGCGCTGGCTCCGGATGGCCTTCACGACGGTCCAGGGCCCAAGGTCCACGATCGCCGGTCCGCGAGGCCGACGCCGCCGACCGGGACCGAGCGGCGGCGCGTCGCGCGCCACGGCGCGCGCGCTCGCCCTCGTGCTCGATCTTCGGTCCCGGCGTTCGACCTTCGACCTTCGACCCTCGACCTTCGATGCTGGACCGACTGACGACTGACGACTGACGACTGACGACTCGATTCAGTGCGCGAGCTGCACCGGCTCCGGACGGACGCGGGCGCCGACGCCGTACTTCGCGAGCCAGCGCGCGATGCCCGGATAGAGCACCTTCGACGCGTTCTTGCCGATCACCGCGCCGACGTGGCCGCCGGGGACCACCAGCAGCTCCTTGTCGGTGCTGGAGACCGACTCGAGCAGCGCGCGCGCGGCAGGCAGCGGGCAGATCGCGTCGCGATCGGCGCCGATGACCATGGTCGGCGCGGTGATCGAAGACAGCTGCGCGGGCTGGCCGAACACCCGGTGCGTTCCGGCGAACAGCGAGTTCTTCTGGTACAGCTCCTCGATGTACGTCTTGTACGCGGCGGCGGGGAACGGCACGTTGTCGTTCGCCCACTCCTCGAGCGCGAAGAACGCGTTGCGCGACGCCGGATCCTGCGCGCGATCGAGGAAGCCGAACAGCTTCGCCATGTTCTGCGTCGGGCGCATCGCCTGGAAGCCGCTCTGCATCTGCTGCGGCGAGACGTTGCCTGCGGCGGCGATCGCGTCGACGTCGAACCAGCGCTCGTCGACCATCGTCGCGAGGACGCCGGCCTGCGAGAAGTCGATGGGGCCGGCGAGATCGATCAGCGCGGCGAGGCGCGAGTCGTGCTGCGAGGCCCAGATGGCGCTGAGCGTCGCGCCCATGCAGTAGCCGAGGACCGCCAGCTTGGGCGCGCCCGTGCTGCGCTGCACGAAGCGGGCGACGCGGTCGAGGCGACCGAGCACGTCCTCCCACGAGAGGTAGCGGTCCTCGTCCTCGGGGACGCCCCAGTCCAGGCAGTAGGTGTCGATGCCTGCCGCGACCATCGCCTCGACGAGGCTCGCCGACGGCCGAAGATCGAGCACGTACCAGCGGTTGATCAGCGAGGGGACGAGCAAGAGCGGCACGCCGCCGCCTTTGGAGCGGAAGCGCAAGAGACGCGCGGTGCCGTCGCGGAAGACGACGTCCTTCGGGGTCGGCTCGAGGGGCATGTTCCGTGGCTCTCCGTGATTGAGACGGGAAAAACTGGGTCGGAGCGAGCGTGCGGTCACCACGATCGCACGCTCGACCTGCACCCGAGCAGCATCAGCCCATGAACGAGGAGAAGGGGTTCGTCGGCGCGCGCATCATCTCGAAGGTGCGGCGCGTCGCCTCGAGCGAGGCCTTGCGCCACTCGGCGGCGAGCGTGGCGCCGTAGGCGATCGACTCGCGCGACAGACGCGCGGACTCCTCGATCGCGTTCTTGTGCTGCTCGAGCGCCTTGGTCTCGAGCTCGGCGAGCTGGTTGTAGAAGGCCTCGACGCGCGCGAGCTGCGCCTCGACCGAAGAAGCGAACGCGTTCTGCTGCACCTGCGAAGTCTCGTTGGCCATGGGTGAATCCTCCAGGACGGCTTGGTTCCTGCCGTCGACGGCGGCAACCTAGATCGCCCGGGGAGAACGTCAACCCATTTTGTTGTGCACTGCAACACAATTCCCGGATCCGCGGTTTTCCGAGGTCGAAGCGGCCGGCGGACTACTTGCGGCGCCTCCGGGTCGCGGCCGCCGTCTGCTTCTCGAGCGCCTCGAGCTTCTTCCGCAGCTCCGCCATCTCGCTCGCCATGCTGGGTGGAGGCGGCGGCGGCGGCGGCGCGACGACCGGCGGCGGGACCTGCGGGGTCGGCGGCCCGCCGGGTTCGCCCCAGCCCATGCCGCCCATCCCCATGCCGCCGAGCATCCGTCCGAACGGGTTGCCGAGCCCCATCGCCGACAGCGGGTTGAGCTGCCCGAACGCGACCTGGCGCGTCTGCAGGTAGATCTCGAGGGCCCAGCTCACGTAGCGACCGAAGAACTCGGCGAGCGCGTCGTCGCCGAGGCGGATCAGCTGCACCAGCAGCGGCACCGGCAGCAGGCGCCCGGCGCCGCGGCTCTCGAGGATGATCTGCGTCAGCGTCGACTGGGTGAGGTCCTCGTTGGTCTTCGCGTCGACCACGCGCGCGTCGGAGCCGGCGCGGATCTTCTCGGCGAGCTCCTCGAGCGTGACGTAGCGGCTGGCCTCGGTGTCGTAGAGGCGGCGGTTGCCGTATTTCTTCACGAGCATGTTGCAGTGCGAGCGTACGCCTTCCGTTCCGGGCGTCCAATCGTTTTGCAGTGCAACACAATCGCGCTTGACACGATCCGGATCGCGCCGTAATACCGCGTCCGACGGCTGCGGTTGCGGCGCAGCACGGAGGCGGCGATGGGCGGACGGGCGACGAGGCGGACGTGGACGACGCGCGGCGCAGGCTTGCCGGCCCGCTCATTCTCTGTCGCGATGACCCCTCTGCCCAAGGCTGGCTGATCATGCGCTCCTTTGCCCTCCTCCTCGCCCTCGGTCTCGCCGGCTCCGGCTGCGCAGCAGCGTCCGAGCGCGAGTGCAACGTCGGCGCCGACTGCCCGACCGGCGCCTGCTCCGCGTCCGGCACCTGCGTGCCGGCGACCACGCCGACCGACGGCGGCTCCGAAGCCTCCATCGAGGCGGGCGAGGCGGGCGACGCGGCCGACGGCGACCCCGGGGCCGACGCCCCCGACAGCGCCGTGACCGCGGACGCCGACGCGGGCGACACGCCGACCACCGGGTGCCTCCCCAACGGCGACGGCACCATCACCGCGAGCGAGCTCCCGCTCGGCCCCGGCCTGAAGGCGACCTTCCGCGTCGCCGAGAACGCCGCGTTCGCCACCGCCGGCACGGCGAAGGGCGACGGCACGCGCGCCTGGAACCTGGCGGTCGCCTTCGCCGGCGACAAGGACGTGCTGGTCAACACCCGCGCGCCCGCCGGCACCTGGTGGGCGAGCAAGTTCCCGAGCGCCTCCTACGCGACCGAGCTCTCGACCACGAGCGATCTGCTCGGCGTGTTCCAGACCACCGCCACCGCGCTGGTACTGCTCGGCGTCGTCTCGCCGACCGACGGCGTCAGCCGCACGGAGCTGAAGTACGCGACGCCGCCGTCCGCGCTGCAGCTCCCGCTCACGGCCGCCTCGGCCTGGAAGGTGACCTCGAACGTCTCCGGCACCGCGAGCGGCTTGTTCAGCAACTACAGCGAGACGTGGGACTCCAAGGTCGACGCGCGCGGCGAGCTCACGACGCCCTTCGGCAAGTTCGGCGTCCTCCGCGTGCGCACCGTGTTGACCCGCACCGTCGGCTTCTCGGTGACGGTCACCCGCAGCTTCGCGTTCGTCACCGAGTGCTTCGGCACGGTGGCGACGGTGACCTCGAAGGCGAACGAGACGCAGGAGGAGTTCACCACGGCGGCCGAGCTGCGGAGGCTCGCGCCGTGAAGCTCGGCGTCGGCCGTCCCGCCCTCGTCGCGCGCGTCCTCCCAAGATGGGCGGCGACATGGGCGGCAGCGTTCGCGGCGACCGGGTGCCTCTCGTTCGCGCGCGGGCCCCTGCCCGGCGCGCCGAAGGACGCCACCTACGCCGACGTCGACGGCGTCCGCGTCCGCTATCAGGACGAGGGCCAGGGGCCGCCGGTGGTGCTGCTCCACGGCTTCGCCTCCTCGCTCGAGACGTGGGTCACCGTCGCGCCCACGCTGAAGAAGACGCACCGCGTGCTGTCGCTCGATCTGAAAGGCTTCGGCTGGACCGATCGCCCCGAGGGGGACTACTCCCCGCAGGCGCAGGCGAAGCTCGTGCTCGGGCTGATGAAGGCGCGCGGCATCGACAAGGCCGCGCTGGTCGCGCACTCGTGGGGCTCCTCGGTCGCGCTCGCGGCCACGCTCGCCGAGCCGGCGCGCGTCGAGCGGCTCGCGCTCTACGACGCGTGGGTCTACGACGACCAGCTGCCGACGTTCTTCCTGTGGGCGCGCGCGCCCGGCATCGGCGAGGCGCTCTACGCGCTCTGGTACGACGAGCGCCCCGACGAGAAGATGGCCGGCGCATTCTTCGACAAGAGCCGCTTCATGACCGAGCAGCTCGTCGAGGACGTCGAGCGCGCCCTCGAGCGTCCGGGCACCAAGGCCGCCGCGCTCGCCGCCACCCGCGGGCAGCGCTTCGCGGAGCTCGAGCCGAAGTACCGCACGATCACCAAGCCCACGTTGATCCTCTGGGGCCGCGAGGACGAGGTGACCCTCCTCTCGTACGGCGAGCGCCTGTCGAAGGACCTGCGCGACGCGCGCCTCCTGGTCTACCCGCAGTGCGGGCACTTCCCGATGATCGAGGCGGCCTCCGCGTCGACCCGCGATCTCGACGGCTTCCTCGCCGAGACCGCGATCCCCGCGCCGAACGCGCCCGGCGAGAAGGAGACCGCGCCGTGATGGAGCGGCTGCTCGCCCCGGCTGCGCGCGCGCTGCCCCTCGCGATCGGAGCGCTCTTGCTCTCGCCCGCGCGCGCGAGCGCGACGGGCTTCACCGACGTCGGCCAGGATCTGAAGCCGCGTCCGGCGACGGCCGTGAAGGTCGAGGGCTACTTCCGCACGCGCGGCGAGCTGCTCTCCAACCTCGATCTCGATCGCGGCCTCAGCCCGTCGGGGCAGACGCTCTTCCCCGTCCCCGAAGGCGGCGGGCAGAACATCCTCTTCGGCGACATGCGCCTGCGCACCGATCTCGCGGTGTACTCGCTCGGCGGCATGGTCGCGGTGAAGGCGCGCATCGACGTCCTCGACAACGTGGCGTGGGGCGGCAGCCCGGCGGGCGTGCCCTCGGCGAGCACCACGCAGCGCACCAGCCGCTCCGACTCGTTCGTCCTCAAGCGCGCCTACGGCGAGGTCGCGCTGCCGATCGGCGTCATCGCCGCCGGCCGCATGGGCGCGCACTGGGGCCTCGGCATGCTCGCCAACGGCGGCGACTGCCTCGACTGCGACAGCGGCGACGCGCAGGATCGCATCGCGTACATCACGCCGCTCGCCGGCCACATCTGGGCCGCCGCGTACGATCACGCGTGGAGCGGCCCGACCGCCGGGCGGCGCGACGGCGTGCGTCGCATCGGGGTCGCGCCTTCGACGCAGGTGCACGGGGTCACGTTCGCGTTCCTCAAGTGGAACGACACGCTGGCGCACGATCGCCGCCGCACGGCCGGCAAGATCACCTTCAACTACGGCGCCTACGTCGCCCACCGCTGGCAGGGCTCCGACGCGCCGTACGAGTACCTGTCGATCGCCCAGGGCGCGCGCCCGACCGGCTCGCCGATCATGGCGCGCGGCTTCCGCGCCACCGCGTTCGACGCCTGGCTCCGCCTGGTGTTCCCGCACGGGCGTATCGAGCTCGAGGCCGCGGCGATGGTCGGCACCGTCGATCAGCCCTCGCTGGTCCCCGGCGTGCGCTCCAACCGCCCGGTCACCTCGACGCAGATCGGGCTCGCCGTGCAGACCGAGATCGGCGCGCCGCTCGATCCCGCGGGGGGCGGCCTCGACCTCGGCTACGCGAGCGGCGACTCCGCGTACGGCTTCGGCGCCTCGAACGATCCGCAGCTGCCGACGCCGGCGCGGGGCGATCTCGAGGGGCCGCAGGCGAACCTCCCCTACGACCGCACCGTCGACAACTTCCGCTTCCACCCCGACTACCGCATCGACCGCATCCTGTTCCGCGAGCTGATCGGCACCGTCACCGACGCGTGGTACCTGCGCCCGCACGCCCGCGTCGACCTCCTGCGCCTGCGCACCGGGCGGCTTCAGGCGTCGGTCGCGGGCATCGCGTCATGGGCGATCCAAGCTACGTCCACCCCGAGCGGGAAGGCCCCCCTCGGCGTGGAGATCGACCCGACCGTGTCCTACGTGAGCCACGACGGCTTCACCTTCGCCCTCGAGTACGCCGCCTTCTTCCCGGGCGGCGCGTTCGACAACCCGCGCGCCGGGCTCGCCGCCCGCAACGCGCAGCTGTTCCGCGTCCGCCTGGGGCTGACCTTCTGACCATGCGCGCCCTCCTCCACCTCCTCCCGGGCCTCCTCCTCCCACTTGGGGTCGCCGCCTGCGGCGACAACCAGACGCCGCCGACGCGCGGCAAGTTCGTCGGCGGCGACGCCACGCCGCTCGCGTGCGCGCCCAACCTCGACGGGCGGGTCGACTCGAGCGAGCTCGCGCCCGCCATCGACGTCAACGTCGGCTATCTGATCAACCCGCTCGGCAAGGAGCGCGAGGTCGACGTCGTCGGGAGGGTCGACGGCGGCAAGCGCACCTTCCGCTTCGACCTCGACTACGCCGACGATCAGAAGCTCGACGTGAAGGCGAGCGCGGTCGCCGGCAAGTGGTACGCAGAGAGCTTCCCGACCGGCGAGTTCGTCGCGCCGCTCGACGCCGCCGGAACCCTCGACGGCATCTACCGTCACGACGACGCCGGCGTGCACCTGCTCGGCATCGCGTCGAAGCTCGAGAGCGCGCCCGAGGGCAAGACGCTCCTCGTCTACGCCGCGCCGGTCACCGTATTCCGATTTCCGCTCGTCGCCGGCTCCAAGTGGGTCAGCACGGGCACCGTCACCAACGGGACGGTCCGCGGCCTCATCTACGCCGGAAAGGACGTCTACGAGGTCGAGGACGACGCGACCGGCACGCTCGTCCTGCACGACTTCACCTTCGACCAGGTCCACCGCGTGCGCACCAAGGTGACCGTGAGCCCCTCGGTCGGCCCGGTGACCATGCGCCGCCAGGTGAGCTTCGTCGCCGAGTGCTTCGGCGAGGTGGTCCGCGTGGTCAGCAAGAACGACGAGCCGAACGCCGACTTCACGGTCGCGACGGAGCTGCGCCGGCTGGGGCAGTAGCGGGGCGTCTGGGGTCTAGAGTCTAGAGTCTAGAGTCTAGAGTCCGATCCAGAACATCCGAAAACGCGACCCGCTTCGACCTTCGACCTTCGACCTTCGACCTTCGACCGTCGACCCTTCGACCTTCGACCTTCGACAGCCCGCGCCTCGCTC